>NZ_JBIBJK010000001.1:250910-809510 GCF_042958635.1 Streptomyces sp. NPDC007971 | reverse complement strand
TACGGCTACCAGGTCACCAACGTCGAGGCCTCGATGTCCTCGCCCTCCTCACTGCTGCACTGGACCCGCCGCATGATCGAGATCCGCAAGCAGAATCCTGCCTTCGGACTGGGGTCCTACACCGAACTGCCGTCCTCGAACCCGGCGGCGATCGCGTTCCTGCGCGAGTACGAGGACGACCTGGTGCTGTGCGTGCACAACTTCTCGCGGTTCGCACAGCCCACGGAGCTGGACCTGAGGCGGTTCAGCGGGCGGCATCCGGTCGAGCTGTTCGGCGGGGTGCGGTTCCCCGCGATCGGCGAGCTGCCGTACCTGCTGACCCTGGCGGGGCACGGCTTCTACTGGTTCCGGCTGCGCCAGGACGCGGCGTAGCACCACGGCGGCGGGGCGGTTTTCGCCGTCCCGCCCCGGGCACGCATCACTCACACCCCGACGACCCGGGGAAAGGACGTGACGCCCATGGCGGACACGGTCAGTCCTTCCGACAGCACGAGTACGACCGCCCGGCTCCTCGCTTCGCTCGAACCCCTGTTGCGCGACTGGCTGCCGAGACAGCGCTGGTTCGCGGGCAAGGGGCGTCCGGTCACCGGTTTCACCCCGCTGGCCGCCACCGAACTGCTGCCCTGCACCGGCCGGCTGGGCCTGTACCACCTGCTCCTGCGCGTCCACCAGCCGCCCCTGCCGGGCGGCCCGCCGCACCCCGGCGACTGCTACCAGCTCCTGATAGGAGTGCGCGAGGCGCTGCCGCCCCGTCTGGCGCCCGCGCTGATCGGGCACGTGGCCCAGGGACCGCTCGCCGGACGCACGGTGTACGAGGCCCTGCACGACCCCCGGCCCGCCGAAGTGCTCCTGGAAGCCCTGCGCACCCGGGCGCGCATCGGCGGGCTCCGTTTCGAACGGGCCCCGGGCCAGGAGATCCGGGACGGGCTCGTGGCCCGGCTGATGACCGCCGAGCAGTCCAACTCGTCGGTCGTCTACGGCGATACGTTCATCCTGAAGCTGCTGCGCCGGGTCGTGCCCGGCGTCAACCCCGATCTGGAGATACCGCTCGCCCTGGCCCGCGCCGGCTGCGCTCGGGTACCCGCGCCGACGGCCTGGCTCCAGGCCGACCTGGACGGGCAGCCGTGCACCCTGGCCGTGCTGCAGCCGTTCGTGAGCGGTGCGAGCGACGGCTGGGAGCTGGCGCTGCGCGAGCTGGCCAAGGGCGAGGACTTCACCGCCGAGGCCCGGGCGCTGGGCCGGGCCACCGCCGAGGTGCACACCGCCCTCGCCCTCGCCCTGCCCACGGTCACCCTGGGCCAGGCCCGGCTGCGGCAGCTGGTGGACGGCATGACCGGCCGGCTGGAGGCGGCCGTACGGGCGGTGCCCGCCCTCAGGCCGTACGAGAGCGGGCTGCGCTCCGCCTTCACCGCGCTGGCCGGCCCGGTGGCCGAGGGCCGCACCTGGACCGCCCAGCGCATCCACGGCGATCTGCACCTCGGCCAGTGCCTGCGCTCGCCGTCCGGCCGCTGGTCCCTGATCGACTTCGAGGGCGAGCCGGCCCGGCCGCTGGCCGAGCGGCGCATGCCGCAGCCCGCGGTGCGCGACATCGCCGGGATGCTGCGCTCGTTCGACTACGCCGCCCTCTCGGCGAGCCCGCCCGCGCCCGCGTGGGCGCAGGGCTGCCGGGCCGCCTACTGCTCCGGGTACGCGGAGATCACCGGCCGCGACCCGCGTACCGAGCGCGTGCTGCTGCGCGCCTATGAAACCGACAAGGCGGTGTACGAGGTGGTCTACGAGGCCCGCCACCGCCCCGACTGGCTGCCGGTACCGCTCAGTGCGGTGCGCCGCCTCTCCCTGCCCGACCAGGAGGCTCGTTCGTGACGCCCAAGGCCAAGAAGGATTCCGCGGCCGAGAAGGACACCCCGGTCAAGAAGGACACCGCGGCCGGGAAGGAGACCACGGCCAGGAAGGGAACCGCGGAAGGGAAGGAGACCACGGCCAGGAAGAAGGCCGCCGCCAGGAAGGTGCCGGCGCAGGAGGTTCCCGGGAGGACGAAGGCGAAGGCGAGGGCGAGGGCCACGCCGAAGGGGGCGGCGAAGGCGACGGCGCCCGGGAAGGCGCGCGGGACCCTGCCGCGGCAGGGGGTCGCCGTCTCCCCCGCCGTGCCTGCCGCGGACCGTGAGCGTCTGCTCCACGGCACCCACCACGCTCCGCACTCCGTCCTAGGCGCCCACCCGGTCCCCGGCGGCATCGCCCTGCGGGCCTTCCGCCCGTACGCGCAGGCGGTCACCGTGGTCTGCGCGGACCTCAGGGCCGAACTGCACGACGACGGCGACGGCTTCTTCTCCGGGCTCCTCCCGCTCACCGAGGTCCCCGCCCACCGGCTGCTCGTGACCTACGACAGCACCGTCCACGACACCGAGGACGCCTACCGCTTCCTGCCCACGCTCGGCGAGCTGGACCTGCACCTGATCGGCGAGGGCCGCCACGAGCAGCTGTGGCGGGTGCTCGGCGCGCACGTCCTGACCCACCAAGGAGTGACCGGCACCCGTTTCGCGGTGTGGGCGCCGAACGCACGGGGGGTGCGGGTCGCGGGGGGCTTCAACTTCTGGGACGCGACCGGGTACCCGATGCGTTCGCTCGGCTCCTCGGGTGTGTGGGAGCTGTTCGTGCCGGGCATCGGCGAGGGCGAGCTGTACAAGTTCGAGATCACCCGCCCCGACGGCACGCGCACCCTGCGCGCCGATCCGCTCGCCCGCCGTACGGAGGTCCCGCCCGCCACCTCCTCGATCGTGCACGCCACGCACCACGAGTGGGGCGACGCGCACTGGATGGCCCACCGCGGCGACACCCCCGTGCACGAGGCGCCCTTGTCGGTGTACGAGGTCCACCTGCCGTCCTGGCGGCCCGGCCTGACCTACCGGCAGCTGGCCGAGCAGCTCCCCGCGTACGTCGAGGAGATGGGCTTCACCCATGTGGAGCTGATGCCGGTCGCCGAGCACCCCTTCGGCGGCTCCTGGGGCTACCAGGTCACCGGCTTCTACGCCCCGACCGCGCGCCTGGGCACCCCGGACGACTTCAAGTACCTGGTGGACCGGCTGCACCAGGCCGGCATCGGCGTCCTGATGGACTGGGTCCCCGCGCACTTCCCGCGCGACGAGTGGGCGCTGGCCGAGTTCGACGGGCGCCCGCTGTACGAGCACCACGATCCGCTGCGGGCCGCCCATCCCGACTGGGGCACGCTGGAGTTCGACTTCGGCCGACGCGAGGTGCGCAACTTCCTGGTGGCGAACGCCGTGTACTGGTGCGAGGAGTTCCACATCGACGGCCTGCGCGTGGACGCCGTCGCGTCCATGCTCTACCTCGACTACTCGCGCGAGCCCGGGCAGTGGTCGCCGAACGAGCACGGCGGACGGGAGAACCTGGACGCGGTGGCCTTCCTGCAGGAGATGAACGCCACCGTCTACCGGCGCTGCCCGGGCGTGGTGACGATCGCCGAGGAGTCCACCGCCTGGGACGGCGTCACACGGCCCACCCACCACAGGGGCCCCGGCGGCTTCGGCGGCCTGGGCTTCGGGCTGAAGTGGAACATGGGCTGGATGCACGACTCGCTGGAGTACGTCCGGCACGAACCGGTCCACCGCAGGTACCACCACCACGAGATGACCTTCTCGATGGTGTACGCCTACAGCGAGAACTACGTCCTGCCCATCTCCCACGACGAGGTCGTGCACGGCAAACGGGCCCTCGTCTCGAAAATGCCCGGCGACTGGTGGCAGCAGCGGGCGAACCACCGCGCCTACCTCGGCTTCATGTGGGCCCACCCCGGCAAGCAACTCCTCTTCATGGGGCAGGAGTTCGCCCAGGGCGCCGAGTGGTCCGAGGCGCACGGCCCGGACTGGTGGCTGCTCGACCCGTCCTACGGCGCCGAGGCCGACCACCGGGGCGTGCGCGACCTGGTCCGGGACCTCAACGCCCGTTACCGCGGCACGCCGGCCCTGTGGCAGCGCGACACCGATCCGTCGGGCTTCGAGTGGATCGTGGGCGACGCGGCGGACGACAACGTCTTCGCGTTCCTGCGCCACGACGCCGGCGGCAACCCGCTGCTCGCCGTCTCCCACCTGTCCCCGGTGGTCCGCCGGGACTACCGCATCGGCGTGCCGGAGGACGTCCCGGCCTGGCTGGAGGTGCTGAACACCGACGCGGCCCGCTACGGCGGCAGCGACGTCGTCCGGCCCGACCCGGTCAAGCCGGAGCCGCAGGGGGCCCATGGCCGCCCCGCGAGCATCCGGCTGACGCTGCCGCCCCTGGCTACGGTGTGGTTGCGGCCCGCCTGAGCGCGTCGGGCAGCGCACCGGTGTGCAGCACGCCCAGCCTCTGCGTGGCCCGGGTCAGGGCCACGTAGAGGTCGCTGGTGCCGTACAGGCCGGGCTCGACCACCAGCACCGAGTCGAACTCCAGGCCCTTCGACTGGCGGGGGTCGAGGAGCACGACGGACCGCGACAGGTCCGGCTCCGCGCCGGCCCTCACGCCGTCCAGCCGTGCGGCCAGCCTGCGGTGCAGATGGCGCGGGGCGATGACCGCGAGCCGTCCCTCGGCGGGGGTCAGTTCCCCGACCGCCTCGGCGACGGCGCCGGGCAGGTCGTCGGTGGCGCGCACCCAGGGCCGTACCCCCGTCGAGCGGACCGAGCTGGGCGGTTCGAAGGCGGGGTTCTCGGCGCGCACGACGGCCGCCGCCAGCTCCATGATCTCGGCCGGGGTGCGGTAGTTGACGCCGAGGCGCGTGTGCTCCCAGCGGTCCTCGACGTACGGCTGGAGGATCTTCGACCAGGAGCCGACGCCGGCCGCCTCGGCGGTCTGGGCGGGGTCGCCGACCAGGGTCATCGAGCGGGTCGGGCTGCGCCGCATCAGCAGCCGCCAGGCCATCGGCGACAGTTCCTGCGCCTCGTCGACGATGATGTGGCCGAACGCCCAGGTCCGGTCGGCCGCGGCCCGCTCGGCGGCACTGCGGTGGTCGGCTTCCTCCTGCCGCTCGGCGAAACGCTCGGCGTCGATGATGTCGTGCGCGGACAGGACTTCGGAATCCTCGTCCTCCTTGTCGTCGAACTCGTAGGTGCGGGAGGCGTAGGAGACGTCGAGGACGCCCTGCGCGTAGGCCACCTGCGTCTCCCGTTCCCGTTCGGCCCGCGCCCGGGCCACCCGCTCGTCCACGCCGAGCAGTTCGGCCGCCTCGTCCAGCAGCGGTACGTCCGCCACGGTCCAGGCCCGCGTCACCGGGCGGCGGATGGCGTCCGCGTCGTCGTCGGACACGTAGCCCACGGGGTCGGCGAGGAAGTCCGCGACCAGGCGCTGGGGCGTCAGCCGCGGCCACAGCTGGTCGATGGCGGCCCAGACCTCGGGGTTCTCGGCGAGCTCGTCGCGGATCTGGGTGACGTCCGAGGCGTCCAGCAGGCTGCTGCCGTCGTACGGGTCGGTGCCCACGCGCTCGGCATACAGGTCGGTGAGGGTGTTGAGGATGTGCCCCTCGAAGTACTCGCGGGCCGCGTTGTGCGGCAGCCGGGTGGCGCGGGTGCGCTCGCGGGCCACCTTGACCAGCCCGTCGTCGAGCATCAGGATCTCGCGGTCGTGCCCGATCGCGAGCACCGGATCGGGCAGCGACTGCCAGTCGCGTACGACGTCGGCGAGGACGTCCGCCATGGCGGCACGGCCCTTCACCGCGGCAGCCTCCCGGCTGTCGGCCGCCGTCGCCTTCACGCCGGGGAACAGCTCACCGACCGTGGCCAGCAGCACCCCGGTCTCGCCGAGGGAGGGCAGCACCTCGCCGATGTAGCCGAGGAAGGCCGGGTTGGGGCCGACGATCAGCACGGCCCGGCGGGCCAGCAGCTCCCGGTGCTCGTACAGGAGATAGGCGGCTCGGTGCAGGGCCACCGCGGTCTTGCCGGTGCCGGGGCCGCCCTCGACGACCAGCACCCCGCGGTGCGGCGCCCGGATGATGCGGTCCTGGTCGGCCTGGATGGTCTGCACGATGTCGCTCATCCGGCCGGTGCGCGCCGCGTTGAGCGCGGCCAGCAGGACGGCGTCACCGTTGTGGTCCTCGTGGCCGGTGCGGGTGGCGTCGCCGAGGTCGAGGATCTCGTCGTGCAGGGAGGTGACGGTCCGCCCCTCGGTGGAGATGTGCCGGCGGCGGCGCAGGCCCATCGGGGTGTGACCGGTGGCCAGGTAGAAGGGACGGGCCACGTCGGCACGCCAGTCGATGAGGACCGGGGTGCGCCGGGCGTCGTCCTCGCGCAGCCCGATCCGGCCGATGTGGTGGACGGCGCCGTCGGCGAGGTCGATCCGGCCGAAGCAGAGCGAGCCGTCGACGGCGTTCAGCGCGGCCAGCAGCCCCGATCGCTCGGCGACCAGGATGTCCCGCTCCAGCCGGGCCTGCATGGGCTTGTCGCCCTGGGCGAGCGCGTCCGCGACCGAGGTCTCGGTCTCGCCGCGCAGCACGTCCACGCGCGCATACAGTCCGTCGATGAATTCCTGCTCGTGGCGCAATTCATCGTCCGGAAATTCGGTGTTTGACAATTCCGCTCCCGCCCGGATATACTGTGCTCACTGAACTTCTTCGCGACCTGTTCAAATAGAAGTCGCGAACCACTGAATATACGCACAGAAATCCCCCGGGCGCAATTGACCGGGGGATTTTTCCGTGGGCGGCCCCGCGTTCACGGGCCTATGCGGCACGCGGCTACAGCACGTCGGCGAGCTCCTCCAGCAGCCGCCGCTTGGGCCGCGCGCCCACCATCGACCTCACCGGTTCACCGTCCCGGAAGACCATGAGGGTCGGCGTCGACAGCACCCCGTAGGAGACCGTCGTCTCCGGATTGCGGTCCACGTCCAGCTGGACGACCTTCAGCCGGTCGCCCTCCTCGAAGGCGATGTCCTTCAGCACCGGCGCCAGCTGCCGGCACGGCCCGCACCAGTCGGCCGTGAACTGCACCAGGACCGGAAGGTCCGAGCCGATCACCTCCTTCGCGAAGTCCGCGTCCGTCACCTCGGCCAGCCCGCTCACCAGACTCATCGCGTCAGCCCTCCCATCCCGCTCACCAAACTCATCGCGTCGCCCCTCCCAGCCCGCTCACCCAAACTCATCGCGTCGCCCCTCCCAGCTCGCATGCGGGTTCCGGACCCCCCGGAACCTGCGCCTCGACGGCCAGCTCGTCCCGGGCCCGCTCGGCCCGCCGCAGCTGCTCCGCGACGCTCTCCCGCACCGCCCGGAGCTGCCCGACGAGCGCGTCCAGCTCGTCCAGCTTGCGCCGGTAGACGGCGAGCGAGGCCGGGCAGGAGTCACCCTCCGGGTGCCCGGCGCGCAGGCACTCCACGAACGGCCGCGTCTCCTCCAGGTCGAACCCGAAGTCCTGCAGCGTCCGGATCTGCCGGAGCAGCCTGACGTCGTCCTCGTCGTACGTGCGGTGTCCCTTGTCGTCGCGCCGTGCGGGCAGCAGCCCCCGTGCCTCGTAGTAGCGCAGGGTGCGGGTGGTGGTCCCGGCCCGTGCGGCCAGCTCGCCGATTCGCATGCCCACGACCGTAGGCGTTGACGTCGGCGTCAAGGCAAGACGGGAGGCGGGCCGAGGTACGACGAGGCACGAGGAGAGGCAGGACGGGAGCAGGACGGGAGCAGGACGGGAGCAGGACGAGGCACGACGAGAGGTGGAACCGGAGGCAGGCCGAGGACCGCCGGGAGGCCGGTCAGGGCATGACCGGAGGCGGGTCAGGGCACGACCGGAGGCAGGAGGGGCTTTCGGCGCACCGGCGAGGACAGCACGATCGAGGTCGTCGTGCGGCCCAGCGCCGAGGTCTGCTCCAGGATCTCCTCCAGGTGCACGGTGTCGGTGACGGCCACCTTGAGGATCCAGCAGTCCTCGCCGACCACGTGGTGCACCTCGGCGATCTCCGGCCGGTCCAGCAGCTCCAGGGTCCGCGGATGCTTGAGGGTGTAGCCGCCGTGCGGGTTCACCCGGATGAAGGCCTGGATGCCGTACCCGAGGCGGGCGGGCGCGACCTGGGCGCCGTACCCCTCGACCACGCCCGCCGCCTCCAGCCGGCGCACCCGCTCCGCGACGGCGGCCGGGCTCAGGCTGACCCGCCGCCCCAGCTCGCTGAGCTTGATCCGCCCGTCGGTCTGGAGCAGCTGGAGGATCTGCCGGTCGACCGCGTCGAAGGCCACTGGTGTTTCGTCGGCGACGGCTCGCAGATGCCGTTGTTCTTTCGGCGTGGCGACCGTATCTCCCATGACTCCCCCTTCAGGAACGGATGTGACGCCCGGAGAATTATGGTCATGAGAACGACGCGAGAGGTATTGGTGATCGGCGGCAACCGCTATTTCGGCAAGCGGCTGATCGAGCGGCTGCTGGCGGCCGGTGACCGGGTCACGGTCCTGAACCGGGGTTCGTCGGCGCCCCCGCCGGGTGTGGTGCATCTGGTGGCGGACCGCGACGACGAGCAGGCCCTGTCCCGCGCGATCGGCACCCGCGTCTTCGACGTCGTCCTGGACCAGGTCTGCTACACCCCGCGCCAGGCGGAGATCGCATGCCGTGTCCTGGCCGGGCGCACCGCCCGCTATGTGATGACCTCGACCGTGGAGGTCTACGAGCACGAGGACAGCGAGGTGCCGGTCCCGGAGAGCGCGGTGGACCCGGCCACGGTCGCCGTGGACCGGCAACTACCGTGGGGGGAAACGGAGTTCCTCGAATCGCACTACGGCGAGGGCAAGCGGCAGGCGGAGGCGGTGTTCACCGCGGCCGGCCCGCAGCTCCCCTTCGTCTCCGTCCGGGTGGCCCACGTCCTGGGCGGCGACGACGACTTCACCGGCCGCCTCGGCCACTACGCCGACCGCATCCGCACCGGCGCGCCCATAGCCGTACCGCCCGTCACGCACCCGGCGACGTACATCCACGTCGAGGAGATCGCCGACTTCCTCTTCTGGGCGGCGGGCGAGGACTTCACGGGCCCGGTGAACGCCGCCTCCCACGGCCTGCTGACGCTGGAGGAGCTGTGCGCGGCGGTGGCCGCACGGCTCCCGGAGGGCAGGACCGTGTTCGAGACGTCCGAGGGCGGGACGGTGTTCGAGACGACCGAAGGCGGGACGGCATGGGAGACGGCCGGGCCGGCCGGGGCCGAGGTCTCCCCCTTCGCCTTCCGCCGCCGCTACGGCATGGACAACTCCCGGGCCACACGGCTCGGTTTCACCTTCGGCGACGTACGGCAGTGGCTGCCGCGGGCCGTCGCCGAGACCCTCGGAAAGGACCGGTGACATGCACCACCGCACCCTCGGCGGCCTGACGGTGAGCGCCGTCGGACTCGGGGCCATGCCGCTGTCGATCGAGGGCCGCCCGGACGAGGAGCGCGCCCTGGCCACGGTGCACGCGGCCCTGGACGCGGGCGTGACCCTGCTGGACACGGCCGACTCCTACCACCTGCCCGGGCAGGACCCCGGCCACAACGAACTCCTCCTCGCCCGCGCCCTCGCGACCTACGGCGGGGACACCGGCGACGTGCTGGTGACCACCAAGGGCGGCCGGGGCCGTCCGGCCGACGGCAGCTGGACGGTGACGGGCTCGCCCCGGCACCTCAAGGCGGCCGCCGAGGCCTCCCGCAAGCGGCTGGGCGTCGAGGCGATCGGCCTGTACCAGCTGCACAAGCCCGACCCGGAGGTGCCGTTCGAGGAGTCCGTCGGCGCACTGCGCGAGCTGCTGGACGAGGGCACCGTGCGGCTGGCCGGCCTCTCCAACGTGGACACGGAGCAGATCCGGCAGGCCCACGCGATCCTCGGCGACCGCCTCGTGTCGGTCCAGAACCGCTACTCCCCCGAGGTCCGCGACAGCGAGCCCGAGCTGCGGCTGTGCGAGCGCCTGGGGCTGGCGTTCCTGCCGTGGAGCCCGCTGGGCGGGATCTCGCGCAGCTCGCTGGACGGGCCCTCGCGGCTCGCGGACGGCACGCGGCGGTTCGCCGCGTTCCACACCGTGGCGCGGGAACGCGGGGTGAGTCCGCAACAGGTCTGCCTGGCCTGGCTGCTGACGAGGTCCCGGGCGCTGATCCCGATCCCGGGAGCCAGCCGCCCGGAGACGATCAGGGACTCGGCGGGGGCGGCGGATCTGGTGCTGAGCGAGGAAGAGGTGGCACGGCTGGACGCGACAGCCCTCTGACGAGGGGTCACACCCGGGAGCCGGGCGGCGGTGTTGTGGAAGTGGCTCCTGCACACCGCCTCGGCTCGTGCCGCGAGGATCTCGGTGTGGGGCGGGGGAATCCTTCGGACGGCCGGCGGGCCGTCCGGGAACCGTGGTCGTCTTCCGGAGTGTGCGGGCTCAGCCGCCCTGACCGGCGCTTCCGAGCGGGCCGACCTTCACCGGGGAGCCGGCGCCGTCCGTGACGGGCAGCGTGGCGGCGCCCGGCCAGGGGAGGGCGACCGTCTTCGTCTCGTTCGGAGGGGTCACCAGCAGCCCCGTGACACGGACGCCGGAGCCGCCCGACTTGTTGACCGGGTAGCTGATGCCGAAGGCCACCGCCTGCCCGCTCTTGAGCACGATCGGGGTGGGCTTCTCACCGGTGCGCTTCGCGGACAGCGACCCCGCGCTGGTCTTCAGGTCGACGCCCGCGTACCCGGACATCGCACAGGACCGGCTGCCCTTGTTCTTCAGCTCCACCGCGACGGTGCCGTCGGGGTCGCCGGTGATGGTGCTGTCCACCGCGGTGATCTTCAGCTCGTCGGTGCGGCACTTGCCGACCTTGGCGCTCTCGTCGGAGCCGGCTCCGGCGGCCGTGCCCTGCCCGCCGGACCCCTTCCCGGCGGCGCCCGACCCGGACGAGCCTGTACCGGACGAGCCCGTCCCGGACGAGTCCTTGCCGCCGTCCTGGTTGCTGCCCGTGGTCGACGACCCGGAGGAGGTGGCGTCCTTGCCTGCCGAAGCGGCGGACGAAGAGCTGTGCGCGGCCCCCGAGTCCGTGTCCTGGCACGCCGTCATCAGCAGGGCGCCGCCGACGAGGGCTGCGGAGACGAGTAATGCCTTGCGACGGTTGCCGTACATGAAAGACCCCTGGGTATGCAGTGGTTGAAGCCGAAGCGGTCTTCGGCTACCCGGTACTTGCTTGATGACTAGGAAGGGGCTGTGAACCACGGGGATCCCGACATCGTCGTTCCACGACACCGCTGTCACAGACCGGTGACATGGTCACGCCGCGGGGGGGCCAAGGGGCAGCCCGGTACGCCCTGTTCAGTGCTCTGGCAACAGCGCGCCTGCCCTGGTGACCCGCGTGAGCTGCCCGGACCATGGCCATCGGGCCCAGGTCGGCTTCCGCCCGGTGACTGCCTCCGGCTCTGCCCCTCGCGCCGGGCGCCAGCGCGTCGTGCGAGCGACCGCTATTTGACCTTGTACTCGCAGGGCTTGGAGTCCTTGCCCCCGTTGTTGTCTGCGACCTGTTTGCCGTCGACCTTGATCACGCAGGGGGCCATTTTCAGCGTTCCCAAGATCCAATCACGCTCGGACCTTTTGGCCCAACGGGCGCTCGGCGACGGTGCCACGGAGGGCACCGGGGGTTAGCCCCACCTGTAGCCGGGCGGGTAGCACGATCGTCCCGCCCGGCCGCATCCGGAGAAGCTGGGGACGCAAACCGCTGGATTCCCAACAGCACCGCAGGAGTTGACTCGTGGGTGAGCAGGCAAGGCAGGCGTTTCGTCCGTCCGGGCGGCGGAGCGGCCGGCGCAGAACCGTGCCGGCCGCGGCCGCAGTGGCCGTCGGCATCATGACGATGGGCGCCCTGGCCCCGCCGGCGGCGTCCGCCGCAGCCGGGCCGGACACCCTCCGCAAGGGCCTGAACACGCTGGTGCACACCGACGGCGTACCCGCGGCGCTGGCGAGCGTCGAAGATCGTGACGGCCGCACGCGCACCTACACCACAGGGGTGGGCGACCTTGCCACCGGCGCGAAGGTGCCCCGGGACGGTCAGGTGCGCATCGGCAGCAACACCAAGACGTTCACCGCGGTGGTCGTGCTGCAACTGGTCGGTGAAGGCAGGATCGGCCTTGACGCCCCGGTCGGCACCTACCTGCCCGGTCTCGTCCGCGGGGACGGGATCGACGGACGCCGCATCACCGTCCGCCAGCTGCTCCAGCACACCAGCGGGCTTCCCGACTACAGCAAGTACCTCAGCGACGACATCCGCTACTACGACCCTCGCGAACTCCTCGACGTCGCTCTGCGGCACAAGGCCGACTTCGCTCCCGGCACACAGTGGGCCTACAGCAACACCAACTACCTGGTGGCAGGCCTGCTCGTCCAGAAGGTCACCGGCCACCCCCTCGCCGAGGAGATCGACCGGCGCGTCATCGGACGCGTCGGACTACGCCACACCTACTTCCCCGCCCCGGGCGAGGTGACGATCCGGGAGCGCCATCCCAGGGGTTACTACCAGGATTCGGCAGGCGCGCCTCTGGTCGACGCCACCGAATGGGACCCGTCCTGGGCCTGGGCCGCGGGCCAGATGGTGTCCACCAACTCCGACCTGAACCGGTTCTTCGGCGCGCTGCTGGCCGGCCGGCTTCTCCCGAAGGCTCAGCTCGACCAGATGCGCACCACCGTCCCCGCCGGTCACCCCTTTCCCGCCGGTGCCCGTTACGGGCTGGGACTCGTGAGCACGCCGCTGTCGTGCGGCGGTGTGTACTGGGGCCACGGCGGCAGCATGACGGGATACGAGACCCGAGGCGGCGTCACCGAGGACGGTCGCGCCGCCGATGTCGCGGTGACCACGCAGCCGAGCCCGGCGGCCCAGGAGCACATGGCCGCTGTCGTGGATACGGCCCTGTGCCGCTGAACCGCGCCGCCCGGTGCGCGCCGGCCACACCGGCCATGCCGGCGACATCAACCGCACCTGCACCTGCACCTGCACCTGCACCTGCACCTGGCATCACCACATCAGCTGCCGCACCAGCCGCACCAGCCGCACGGATCAGGGAAGTGGAAGCCTGTTCCGCCGCCATGCCGCATCCTCGGCGGAACCAGCACGCCCAGAGCGAGCGCCGGCGGCATGGCGGCGCCGGGGCGGTGCCGCCAGGTGCGGCTCAGGTCGCGGAGGTGCGGCGGCCGCCTCGGCGGTCCGAGCCTCGGTCCGAGCCTCGGTCCGAGCCGCGGTCGGGGCCGCGGTCCGGGCCGCGGTCCGGGCCGCGGTCGGAGCTGCGGCCGCCGCCCCGGCGGTCCGAGCCTCGGCCGCCGGACCCGGCAGCGCTCCCCGTGGCTCCGTCGGACGCCGTCCGTCGGCCGGATCCCCGGGCGCCCTTGCCGGAGGCGGCACCGGTCGCCGTGCCGGCTCCGGACCGGCGGCCGGAGCCACGGCTGCCGGCGCCGGCAGCACCGCCCGTGCCCCCACCGGATCCCGACCGGCGGGCAGAGCCGCGGCCGCCGGGCGTGGACGTGCCGCCGGATGCTGCCGCCGCGCCCGCGGCAGTACCGCCGGACGCCGCGCCCCTTGCCGCGGAAGTCCCGCCGGACGCTGCCGTCCCGGTCCCGGGCCGGCGGTCCTGGCCCCGGCCTCCCGTCCCGGCGCCGGCGGCTGTCGCGGCCTGGGTGCCGTCGCCGCCTCGCGGCCGGCGGCCGGACCGCCTGCCGGACGCGGTGCCGGTCTTGCGGTCCGGGCGGGTCACCGCCGCAGTCGCGGGCTGCGGGACCTCGATGGTGACGGGCACGCCGGAAGGCTCGCGGGCGCCGGTGATGGTGGCCAGTTCCGTGTCGCCGGACGTGACGCGGGCCGTCCGGGGGCGGATGCCCGCGTCCGACATGAGCCGGGTCACGTCCCGCTTCTGGTCGGGCAGGACCAGGGTGACCACGCTGCCGGAGCCGCCGGCACGGGCCGTGCGGCCGCCCCGGTGGAGGTAGTCCTTGTGGTCGGCGGGGGGATCGACGTTCACCACGAGGTCGAGATCGTCGACGTGTATGCCCCGGGCCGCGACGTTCGTCGCCACCAGCGCGGTGACCTGGCCGTTCTTGAACTGTTCCAGGGTGCGGTTGCGCTGCGGCTGGGAGCGTCCTCCGTGCAGCGCCGCCGCGCGGACACCGACGGCCAGGAGCCGCTTGGTGAGCCGGTCGGCGGACCTCTTGGTGTCGAGGAAGAGGATGACCCGGCCGTCACGGGCGGCGATGCGCGTGGTGACGGCCTTCTTGTCGGTCTCGTCCTGGACGTGGAGCACGTGGTGCTCCATGGTGGTCACCGCTCCCGCGGACGGGTCCACGGAGTGCACCACGGGGTCGGTCAGGAACCGCTGCACCAGACGGTCGATGTTGCGGTCCAGGGTGGCCGAGAAGAGCATGCGCTGCCCGTCGGGCCGCACCCGCTGGATCAGCTTGGTGATCTGCGGCAGGAAGCCCATGTCGGTCATCTGGTCGGCTTCGTCCAGCACTGTGATGCGTACGTCGTCGAGCACGCAGTCCCCGCGCTCCACGAGGTCGTTGAGCCTGCCGGGACTCGCCACGACCACCTCGGCGCCGCGCCGGAGCACTGCCGCCTGCTTGGTGATGGACAGTCCGCCGACCACCGTGGCCAGCCGGAGGTTCACGGCCGTCGCGTAGGGGGTCAGCGCGTCCGTCACCTGCTGGGCGAGTTCACGGGTGGGCACCAGCACGAGGGCGAGGGGGGCCTTGGGCTCTGCGCGCAGTCCGGCAGTGCGGGCCAGGAGCGCCAGCCCGAACGCGAGGGTCTTGCCGGAACCGGTGCGTCCCCGTCCGAGCAGGTCACGGCCGGCGATCGAGTTGGGCAGCGTGGCGGCCTGGATGGGGAAGGGGGAGATCACGCCTTGCGCGGTGAGGGTCTTCAGGAGCCCCGCGGGCATGTCCAGCGCGGCGAAGTCCTCGACGGCGGGAAGTGCCGGCGTCGTGCTTTCCGGCAGCCGGAATTCCATGGACGACGGCGCGGACGGAGGGGGTGACGAGGCGCGGCGGTTGGGTTTCTGGGGCCTGCGGGACATGCGGTGATCTGCCTTCCTGGAAACAGCACAAACCGGGATCCGCACCATGACGGTGCGGACCCCGGTGAGCGGATACGCGTCCGGCGATCAGGCGGGGACGATGTTCTCCGCCTGCGGGCCCTTCTGGCCCTGCGTGACGTCGAAGGAGACCCGCTGGCCCTCCTGGAGCTCACGGAAGCCCTGGGTCGCGATGTTCGAGTAGTGGGCGAAGACGTCGGGGCCGCCGCCGTCCTGCTGGATGAAGCCGAAACCCTTTTCGGCGTTGAACCACTTCACGGTTCCCTGCGTCATGACTTTTCTCCTTCTGTAGGCAGAGGCCCCATCCGGAGATGCCGGAACAAACAAATGCGCCTGAAGGAGAAACATTCCCGTCAGGCGCACATAGGTTCATGGGTACCACAACTGCAACCCCAAGACCGTAGCACAGCTCGGCGACCCGTCAACGGATCACCGAGGCGTGTGCAGGGCTTCCCCGGTGCCTTCCGGTGATCGTCCGGCCCGCTCGGCGGCGACACCTCGGCGATCTTCGGCGATCTTCGTCATGAGTCCTGCTCGTCCGCCCCCGCACCGTCCTCTCCTTCCTCCTCGTCCGCCCCGGCCCCACCCGCCGCCCCTTCCTCCTCGTCACGCACGCCGAGCAGCCGCCGGGTCAGCTGATCCCGGTCGGAGAGGAGCTCGTCCAGGGCCGCCCGGACGTCCTCCGGCTCCGTGCGCGGGGACTCGCGTTCCGCCGCGATCAGCACGGAGCGGCGGACGAGTTCCTTGGTGAAGGACGCCGTCGTGCCCTCGGTGCGGGTCACCACCTCGTCGGTGATCTCCTTGCCGAGACCGAGGCCGGAGCCGTAGAGGGAGAGGAGACGGGCACGGCCCCCCGTGTCCGGCAGCGGGATCTCCACGGCCAGGTCGACGCGGCCGGGGCGCTGGGCGAGGGCCGGTTCGAGGAGATCGGCGCGGTTGGTGGTGAGCAGGAAGGCCACGTCGGCGTCGTCACCGAGACCGTCCATCTCGTTCAGCACCTGGAAGAGCAGTGGCTGCTCGCCGCCGCCGTGGTCCCGGGCCTCGGCGATCAGGTCGCAGTCCTCCAGGACGACCAGCGCCGGCTGGAGCATCCGGGCGAGCGCGCAGGCGGGGCCGATGGCGTCGATACCGGTGCCGGAGAGGATGACGGCGGTGAACTCGGGGAGGTGGGAGAGGAGATAGCGGATGGTGTGGGTCTTGCCGGTGCCGGGGGGTCCGTAGAGGAGGAGGCCGCGGCGCAGGTGCTGGCCGGCCGCGCGCAGCTGCTCGCGGCGCCTGGCCACGCCGACGACCTGGCGCTCCACCCGCTCCAGCAGGCCCGCCGGAAGCACGATGTCCTCGCGGGTGATGCCGGGGCGGCGGTGGAAGCTGAACGGGCCGAGGCCGTCCCTGAACTGCGAGCCCTCGAAGGAGAGCACCTGGCCGCGGAAGATGTTGTGCTCGCGCACGAGCGCGTCGATGTCGGCGAGCAGCCGGTCCGCGAACTGCTTCTCCTGGGCGAGGACCTCGATCTCGACCTTGTTGCGTCCGTATGCGTCGGCCGGGCCGCGCAGCAGCAGCGCGAACCGTTCGTCGCCGTCCGCGCCGAGGTAGAACCCGCAGGACACGCAGGCCAGTTCCTCGTCCGGGGAGACCGGCAGGTGGGCGTAGTCGACCGCGCCGATCACGAAGCGGTCGTAGCGGTCGGCGGACTCGAGGATGTCGCCGAGGGTGAGGTCGCCGTGGTGCTGGGCGCCGCGCATGCCGACCAGCTCGTAGGAGCGGCCCTCGGCTGCGAACCAGCGTTCCAGCGCGAGGTGGACGTTGGGCAGGTCGTAGGGCGGGTACGCGGCCTTCACCACGGGGCGGTCCGTGGGGGCCGAGCCCAGGTGGGCCCGGAGCCGCTGGGTGAGGTCACGGCTGCCGTCCCGCTCCGCGCGCCGGGGCCGGGCGACCGCCATGAGGAACTGCTGGAACAGCTCGTTGATCTGCTCGATCGACAGCGGCGAGGGATCCCGCTGTGCCCCGTACCTGCGCTCGTACTCGGACGAGCTCATGATCTCCACCCCGTCCGGCTCCCCCGTGTCCGGCTCCCCCGGGTCCGGCGCGCCCACGTCCGGTACGTCCAGTCGCGCCTTCGCCATGCCGTGCTCCCCCATGTGCGCCTCCCTGCGTTCGACCGGTCACGTCGCGGCTCCCAGCCTGGGGCGAACGCAGGGGCGGGTCAAAGGGATTGAGTGCCGGGGCCGAGGCCGGGGCCGGGGCCGGGGCGCGTTCTAGACGGTGATCCCCGCCGACTCCTCGACCTCCAACAGCGAGGCGCTGTGCCGTTCCTCCTCGAAGGCCCTGCGTCCGCCGCGCAGCCCGAACAGCCGTTTGGCGACGGCGATGTAGAGGACGGCGAGGATGTTGAGGACCAGGGTGGCGATCTTGAGGTAGCTGATCTTCTCGGTGAGTTCGTAGATCTCCAGCGGGAGGAAGGCGGCGGTGGCGACCACCGTCAGGTACTCCGCCCAGCGCTTGGCGTACCAGAGGCCGCCCGCCTCGATCAGCTCGATGAGCGCGTAGGCCAGCAGCAGGGCGGCCACCAGCATCAGCGTGGAGTGCTTGTAGCCGAAGGCCTTCTGGATGGAGCCGACGACCGGCGAGTGGTCGAGGTCGTAGTGGAAGTGCTTGAAGACCGGGCGGAAGACGTCGATGTTCTCGTTGAACAGCCTGCGCACCGCGTCCTGGCTGTTGCTGAACTTCCACACCGCGACGGCGACCAGCACGATGAACACCCCGCGCACGGCCCGCTCGATCGCCAGGAAGCGCAGGATGAACAGATCCCGCAGCACCTTTCCGCGCGGCACCAGCGGCGCGTCGGACGCGGGGCCCGAGCCGTGCGGCTCGCCCAGGACGAAGTCGCCGCAGCGCAGGCAGCGCCACACCTCCCCGAGCGCGGTCTCGGCGTGCAGCCGTACCCGCAGCCGGGGATCGTCGGGCGCGTAGGTCACGTGTCCCTTGCGCGCGCAGGTCCGCCGGTCCCAGTCGATCTTCATCCCCCGTGCCTCCAAGTTCGTTCGGGAACACGCACGAACGTGCCGTTCCGGTTCCGGAGCGGCACGTTAGTGGATGCGGGCGGGAAGAGACCGTCGGGGGTCAGCGGGCGGCGCTGTCCGCCGACTTCTTCTCCTCGGCCGTCGCCTCCTGTACGGCCGGCTCCTCCTCGGCCGTCGCCTCCTGCACGGCCGCCGCCTCGCGCCGCGGCAGCAGGACGGCCACCAGGACCGTGCCGACGCCCAGGATCACCGCGCCGACCAGGCTGGTGTGGGCCACCGCGTCGGAGAAGGCGGAGCCTACCGCGTCCGCCATCTGCCGGGCGCCGGAGGCGAGCTGGGCGGCCTGCTGCCTGAGCTGGGCGGCCTGCTGCGGGTCGCTCGCCTGCGCGGCCTGTGCGGCCACCTGGTGGGCCTTGTCGCCGATGCCCTGCGCGACTGCGTATCCGGCGCCGACCGAGTCCTGGGCCGTCTCCAGGGCGCTCGCCGGGAGCCTGCTGCCCGCGGTGGCGTCGGTGAGGTGGTTGCCGTACGACGTGGCGAGCAGCGAGCCGAGGATCGCGATGCCGAGCGAGCCGCCCAGTTCCAGCGAGGTGTCGTTGACCGCGCCGCCGACGCCCAGTTCGGACTCCGGGAAGGCGCCCATGATCGCGTCGGTGCAGGGCGAGAGGGCGAGGCCGATGGCGAGGCCGAGGATGACGAGGGGCGCCACGAAGTCGCCGTACGTCGAGCCCGCGTCCACCCGCGTCAGCAGGGCGAGCGCGGTCGTGCCGCCGACCATGCCCGCGGTCACCGTGAGCTTCATGCCCACGCGCGGGGTGAGCCAGCCGGTGAGGGCCGAGCCGACGAAGACCGCACCGGCCAGCGGCAGCATCCGTACGCCGGTCTCCAGGGCGTCGTAGCCGAGGACGAACTGCAGGTGCTGGGTCAGGTAGTAGAAGGCGCCGAAGACGGCGAGGAAGAACAGGGCGACGGCGAGGTTGGATCCCGCGAACCGGCGGTCGGCGAAGCGGCGCACGTCCAGGATCGGGCGCGGGTGGCGCAGCTCCCAGACGACGAAGGCGACCAGGCCGGCGCCCGCGACGACGGCGGCGGTGACGGCCTTGACGCCCCAGCCGAAGTGCGGGCCCTCGATGATCATGTAGACGAGCGAGCCGGTCCACACGACGGACAGCAGGCCGCCGACGTAGTCGATCCGGTCGTGGTGCCCGGCCTTGGACGGCGGTACGAGGACCAGGGCGGCGACGATCGCGACGGCGGCGATGGGCACGTTGATCAGGAAGGTCGAGGACCAGCCGTGGTCGCGCAGCAGGGCGCCGGCGACGACCGGCCCGGCGGCGATGGCGAGGCCCGCGGTGGCGGTCCACAGGGTGATGGCCTTGGCGCGTTCGGCGCGCGGGAAGGTCGCGGCGAGCAGCGAGAGCGTGGCGGGCATGATCAGCGCGGCACCGACACCCATGACGGCCCGGGCCGCGATGACCGCGGTGGAGCTGTCGGCGAGGTATCCGGAGACGGCCCCGCCGCCGAAGACCACCAGACCCAGGACGAGGGCCCCGCGCCGGCTGTACTTGTCGCCGATCGCGCCGAGCAGCAGCATCAGCGCCGCGTACGGGACGGTGTAGCCGTCGATCACCCACTGCAGGTCGGCGCTGGACAGCCCGAGGTCCCGGGTCATGTCGGGCGCCGCGACCGTGAGGGCGGTGTTGGCCATCACGATGACGAGCAGGCTCAGACAGAGCACGAGGAGCGCCCACCAACGCCGGGCGTAGGGGCGGTCCATCCTTTCGACCGGTTGGTTCATGACGAGTCGCATGGCAGGGATCGCCTTCCTCGGTGCGCGACCAGGACTTGCACAGCACCGTGCAATTGCACAGCACTGTGCAATGTACGCCGTTGCACGCTAGTGTGCAAATCGAGAGGCGTGCGGAGAGGGCGTGCAGAATGACGGTCATGACCACGGGTAACAGCCGCGCCGACGCCAGGACCACGGTGGGCACCAGCCGCGCCGACGCCAACCGGCGCCGCATCCTCGACGTAGCCCTCGCCGAGCTGCTGCGCGACCCCGACGCCTCCATGGACCAGATCGCGCGCGCCGCGGGGGTCGTACGGCGGACGGTGTACGGACACTTCCCGAGCCGCGAGGCACTGATCAGCACGCTCGTCGACGAGGCGGTGGCCGCGCTGGCACAAGCGGACGCGGGAGCCCGTGAGGAGATCACGGACCCGGCTCGGGCGGTGGCCCGGTCGGTGCTCGCGATCTGGGAGATCGCCGACCGCTACCGGCTGCTGGTCGCCCTGGCGCAGCGCACGGTGACCGTGCAGGGCATCCGCGAACGCCTCGCCCCCCTGCGCGAGACCAAGGTGCGGCTGCTGCAACACGGCTTGGACGAGGGCGTCTTCAGCTCCCCGCTGCCCGCACCGGCCCTCGCCTACGTGCACGAGCAGATGCTGTTCGCGGTGATGGAGGCCGTGAACGACGGGCTGGTGTCGGCAAAGGAGGCGGGCCGCTCGGCCACGGTCACGGTCCTGACCGCGGCGGGCGTACCCGCCTCCACCGCCGCCGCACTGGTGGCCGAGGTGAGCGAGGAGCCGGGCGGCCGAGCGGAAGGGGCTAGCGGAAAGCCGGGCGGCTGAGCACAAGCGGGGAGAGGCTCAGCCGCCCGGCGGTGGGGCCGGACGCCCGGCCCGGGTTCAGGCCGGGCCGGACATCCGGAGCATGGGGCGCGGGGTGCGGGGTGCGCAGCGCCCCTGCGCAAGGGGCGCGGGGAACGGCGCGAGCAGCCACAGCCGGCCCGCGGAGCGCGAGCGGCCCCACGCATCCCCGGACGACCGGCTACGCCTTGGCCAGCTCCTTCTCCGGAACGCCGGCCGGAGCGGCATCCTCGTCGAGCAGCGTCGTCTCGTCGAACGGCAGCTCCCCGGCCAGCACCCTGCGCACCCGCTGCGTGTCGATCTCCTTCGTCCAGGTGCCGATCAGCACGGTGGCCACCGCGTTGCCCGCGAAGTTCGTCAGCGCACGCGCCTCGCTCATGAAGCGGTCGATACCGACGATCAGGCCGACACCGTCGACGAGCGCGGGCTTGTGCGACTGCAGGCCGCCGGCCAGCGTGGCCAGACCCGCGCCGCTGACGCCCGCCGCGCCCTTGGAGGCCAGCAGCAGGAAGAGCAGCAGCGGGATCTGCTCGCCGACGGACATCGGTGTGCCGAGGGCGTCCGCGATGTAGAGCGAGGCCATGGTCATGTAGATCATGGTGCCGTCGAGGTTGAAGGAGTAACCGGTCGGCACGGTGATACCGACGACGGGCTTGCTGACGCCCAGGTGCTCCATCTTCGCGATGAGCCGCGGCAGCGCGGACTCCGAGGAGGAGGTGGACAGGATCAGCAGGAACTCCCGGGCGAGGTACTTGAACAGCGAGAAGACGTTCAGTCCGGAGACGATCCGCAGCACCGCGCCGAGCACGACGAAGACGAACAGGAAGCAGGTCACGTAGAAGCCGGCCATCAGCACGGCGAGGCTCTTCAGCGCGTCCAGGCCCGCCGAGCCGGTGACGGCCGCGATCGCGCCGAAGGCACCGACCGGCGCGGCCCACATGACCATGGCCAGGATGCGGAAGACCAGCCGCTGGATGTGCTCGACGCCGCGCAGCACCGGCTGCCCGAGGGGCCCCATGGCCTGGAGCGCGAACCCGGCGAGCAGGGCGACCAGCAGCGTCTGCAGCACCTGCCCCTCGGTGAAGGCCGACACGAACGAGGTCGGGATGATCGACAGCACGAAGTCGACGGGCGGCAGCGCGTCGCCGGACACCTGGGCGTGTCCGGTCTGCTTGAGCGCCGCGGTCAGGTGCAGCCCCTCGCCCGGGTGCAGCACGTTGCCGACGACGAGCCCGATGGCGAGGGCGACGAGCGACATCACGAGGAAGTAGGCGAGGGCGATACCGCCGACGGCGCCGACCTTGGCCGCCTTCCGCACCGAGCCGATCCCGAGCACGATGGTGCAGAAGATGATCGGCGAGATCATCATCTTGATCAGATTCACGAAGCCGGTGCCCAGCGGCTTCAGCTCCACGCCCGCATCGGGCCAGATGAGCCCCACGGCGATACCGAGCACCACCGCGATGATGACGGCGATGTACAGGTAATGAGTACGGTCCCGCTTCACACGGGGTGCGGCAGGTGCCGGATCGGGGGAACTGGCGGCCACGGCTGCCCTCCTTGACGTCTTCGTCGGCATCACCGGCGTGCGGCTCACGTCCGGGGGTTGTGGGGGATGCCGTGACTATCTCCCGGTCTGTGAGGGCGGTCACCCTTCCGTTCATTGAGTTCATGCTTGACGCGGCAGGCACACTCTTGGCATGCGCGTCCCGTCCCTCCCCCGTCCCCGCAGCCTGGCCGGCCAGCTCTTCGCCATGCAGGCCGTGCTGATAGCGGTGGTCGTGGCCGGGTACGCGCTGTTCACCTACGTCAGCGACCAGCGGCAGGCCGAGGACGCCGCGGTCCGCCAGGTGACGGCGGTGGCCCGTTCGGTCGCGGACTCCCCCTCGGTCCGCTCGGCGATCCGCACGCCGGAGCCCACCGGGGCCCTGGAGCCGTACGCGCTCCAGGTCATGCGGGACACGAACGTCGACTTCGTCACGATCATGACCCCGGACGGCATCCGCTGGACCCACCCCGACCGTCAGCAGATCGGCAGACGCTTCCTCGGCCGCATCGGCCCCGCCCAGCACGGCCACACCTTCACCGAGACGTACACGGGCACGCTCGGCCCCTCGGTCCGGGCGGTCACCCCGGTGACGGACAACGGCCGGATCATCGGTCTGGTCAGCGCCGGGATCAAGGTCGAGGCGATCAGCGAGCGGGTGCAGGACCAGGTCACGGCGCTGTTCGCGGTCGCGGGCGGAGCCCTGCTGCTGGGCGCGGTCGGCACCTACGTGATCAACGCCCGCCTGCGCCGTCACACCCACGGCATGAACGCGACCGAGCTGAGCCGGATGCACGACTACCACCAGGCGGCGCTGCACGCCGTCCGCGAGGGGCTGCTGATGCTGGACGGGCAGTACAGGGTGGCGCTGATCAACGACGGCGGCCGGGAGCTGCTGGGGGTGGGCGAGGAGGGGGACGTGATCGGCGCGTCGGTCGCGGACCTCGGCCTGCCGGCCCCGCTGACCGGGGCGCTGCTGTCGTCCGAGCCCCGGGTGGACGAGGTGCATCTGACGGCGTCCCGGGTCCTGGTGGTGAACACCTCGCCGGTGTCGGGAGGAGAGCGCAGGGGCACCGTGGTCACCCTGCGTGATGTCACCGAACTCCAGTCCCTGATGGGCGAGCTGGACTCGGAGCGGGGTTTCACCCAGGCTCTGCGTTCCCAGGCGCACGAGGCCGCCAACCGCCTGCACACGGTGGTCTCGCTGATCGAGCTGGGCCGGGCCGAGGAGGCGGTGGAGTTCGCGACGGCGGAACTGGAGCTGGCCCAGGCGCTGACCGACCAGGTGGTGGCGGCGGTGAGCGAACCGGTGCTGGCCGCGCTGCTGCTGGGCAAGACGGCACAGGCCAACGAGCGGGGCGTGGAGCTGGTGGTGTCGGCCGACAGCCGCCTCGACGACGGCGTGCTCCCGCCCGAGCTGTCGGCGCGGGACCTCGTCACGGTCCTCGGCAATCTGATCGACAACGCGGTGGACGCGGCGCAGGGCAGTGCGGGGGCGCGGGTCACCGTGACGGCGTACGCCCCGGACTCCGAACTGGTGCTGCGCGTCTCGGACACCGGGCCGGGTGTCGACCCCGCCCATGCGGACCTGGTATTCCAGCGGGGGTTCTCGACGAAGCCGTCCGGACCCGGCGGCCGCGGCCTGGGGCTGGCCCTGGTGCGGCAGGCGGTCGCGCGGCTCGACGGGACACTGACGGTGGCGGAGTCCGACGACGAGGAGGAGGGTGGAGCGGTGTTCGAGGTGCGGTTGCCGTTGCGCACGGCCGTCGACCCCTCCCCGGCGCCGGGAGGCGAGAAATGACGGGCACGCAGCCCATCCGGGTCCTCGTGGTCGAGGACGATCCCGTGGCCGCCGACGCGCACGTGCTCTACGTGGGCCGGGTGCCGGGGTTCGTCGCGGTCGGCAAGGCGCACACGGGCGCGGAGGCCCGCCGGATCCTGGACCGGACGCCGGTGGATCTCCTGTTGCTGGACCTCCACCTGCCGGACGTGCACGGCCTGCAGTTCGCCCGCTCGCTGCGGGCGGCCGGGCACCACGCGGACGTGATAGCGGTGACGTCGGCACGGGACCTGGCCGTGGTCCGCGAAGGGGTCTCCCTCGGGGTCGTCCAGTACGTCCTGAAGCCGTTCACCTTCGCCACGCTGCGGGACCGGCTGGTGCGGTACGCCGAGTTCCAGGCGGCGGTGGGCGAGGCGAGCGGACAGGACGAGGTGGACCGGGCGCTGGCGGTGCTCCGGGCGCCGTCGCCCGCGGCGCTTCCGAAGGGGCTGAGCGCGCCGACGCTGGAGCGGGTCACCGTGGCCCTGCGAGGCAGCACGGACGGTCTCACCGCGACCGGCGTCGCCGAGGCGGTGGGCATCTCGCGCATCACGGCCCGCCGCTATCTGGAGCACCTGGTGACCGCCGGGCGGGCGGTACGCAGCCCGCAGTACGGGACGGTGGGACGCCCGGAGCTGCAGTACCGCTGGGTGTGAGGGACCGGCGACGCGGGGCCTGCCGCCGGGCTGCCCCGGGGCGGCCGGGGCGTTCGCCCGTGCCGATGCCCCCGGCAAAGCCGCGAAGGCCCAATCCCACGCAGACGCATTGACCTGACTAGACCACTCCTCCTACGTTCACACGGCAGCCGTTCCCGCGTCACCCCGAAGTGAGTCCGCAGGAGGTCATGCCCGTGCGCCCCACCGCCGCCCTCACCACCCTCCTCGCCGCCGCCCTCGCCGCCACCGCCCTCACCGCCTGCGGCAGCGGCTCCGGCAGCAGTCCGAACACCCTCAAGGTCTCGTACAAGCAGTCCACCGACAACTCCATCAAGGTGATGGACACCTACCTCGCCGGGATCAGGAAGCAGTTCGAGAAGAAGTACCCCGGAAAGAAGGTGGAGTTCGTCCCCGTCAAGGCCCCGGACTCGGAGTACTACACCAAGCTCCAGCAGATGCTCCGCTCCCCCAGGACCGCTCCCGACCTGGTCTACGAGGACACCTTTCTCATCAACTCGGACATCACCAGCGGGTACTTGAAGCCCCTCGACCCGTACCTCGCCAAGTGGCCGGACTGGCAGCAGTTCATCGACACCGCCAGGAACGCCGCGAGAGGCGAGGACGGGAAGACGTACGGCGTGCCGGACGGCACCGACACCCGGGGCCTGTGGTTCGACAAGCGCGTCTTCAGGAAGGCCGGCCTGCCCACCACCTGGCAGCCGAAGACCTGGGACGACGTCCTCGCCGCCGCCCGGACCATCAGGCAGAAGGTCCCCGGCGTCACCCCCCTCAACGTCTACACCGGCAAGCCGGCGGGTGAGCGGGCCACCATGCAGGGCTTCGAGATGCTCCTGTACGGCACCGGCGACGGGACGGCCGACCCCCTGTACGACAGCGGCACCAAGAAGTGGATCGCCGGGAGCCAGGGGTTCAAGGACGCGCTGAAGTTCGTCGGGACCGTGTACAAGGAGAAGCTCGGCCCCGATGTCTCCGACGCCCTCGACCCCAACTACGCCACCACCGTCAACGGCGAACTCCTCCCCCAGGGCAGGCTGGGCATCGACCTCGACGGCTCCTGGCTCCCGCAGGCCTGGCTGCCGGGCAGCGGGCACGAGTGGAAGGACTGGTCCCGGCAGCTGGGTCTGGCGTACATGCCGACCCAGCACGGGCAGGCGCCCGGCAGGGTGAGCATGTCCGGCGGCTGGACCTGGGCGGTCCCGGCCAAGGCGGCCCACCCCGACCTCGCCTTCGACTTCATCCGGGAGATGCAGACGAAGGACAACGCCCGTGCGTGGTACATCGCCAACTCCGGCATCGCGGTGCGCAAGGACGTCGCCGCCGACCCGGCGTACGCCACCGCCCAGCCCGGCATCAGGTTCTTCACCGATCTCGTCGCGAGCACGCACTACCGGCCCGCCTACCCCGCGTACCCGAAGGTGTCGACCGCCGTCCAGGAGGCCATGGAGGGGGTGACCACCGGTGACCGGTCCGCCGAGAAGGCGGCGAGCGGCTACGACGCCACCCTCAAGGACGTCACCGACGGCCAAGTGGTCCGCAGGTGAGGCTGCACCGGCGGATCACCCGCGCCCTCCCCCTCACCCCCGCCCTCGTCCTGCTGCTCCTCTTCCTCGCCGGCCCCATCGCCTACTGCGTCTACATCGCCTTCACCGACCTCCAGCTCACCGGCCAGGCGCACTCCTCCTTCGTCGGCCTCGCCAACTTCCGCAGGGCCTTCCACGACGACGCCTTCCTCAACGCCGTGTGGCTGACCCTGGTGTTCACGGTGCTGTCCTCGCTCGTCGGGCAGAACACCCTGGGGCTGGCCCTCGCGGCGCTGATGAAGCGCGCGTCCAGGCCCGTGCGCACCCTCACCGGTGGGGTCGTCATCACCGCCTGGGTGCTGCCGGAGGTGGTGGCGGGATTCCTGCTCTACGCCTTCTTCCGCCGCGAGGGGACCCTGAACGCCATCCTGGACTGGCTGCATCTCCCGCGCCAGAACTGGCTGTTCACCCTGCCCATCCTCGCCGTCTCCTTCGCCAACGTCTGGCGCGGCACGGCGTTCTCGATGCTCGTCTACTCCGCCGCGCTCGACGGGATACCGAGCGAGATCACGGAGGCCGCCGAGGTGGACGGGGCGGGCGGCTGGCGGCGGATGTGGCACATCACCCTGCCGATGATCCGCCGCTCCATCGGCACCAACCTCATGCTCAACACCCTGCAGACGCTCTCCGTGTTCGGGCTGATCTGGGTGATGACCAGGGGCGGGCCCGGCGACCGGAGCCAGACCCTGCCGCTGTTCATGTACGAACAGGCCTTCCAGAACAGCATGATCGGGTACGGCACCGCCGTCGCCCTGCTCCTGCTGCTCGTCGGCTCCCTGTTCTCCGTCGTCTATCTGCGCCTGCTGCGCACGGAGGTGTAGGACCGGCCATGCCCCGATACCGCCGCTCGCGCCGGCTCGCCGCCGACGCCGGGCTGATCACCGTGGCCGCCGGCTTCGCGCTGCCCCTCGCCTGGGTGCTGCTGTCCTGTGTGGACGCGCACGCCGACCTGAAGGTGAAGCTGCCCGACGGGGTCACGTTCGCCAACTTCGACGCGATCCTCACCCCGGACGTCGTCTACACCCCGCTCCTCAACAGCCTGATCCTGTGCGGGGGAGCGACCGCGCTGACCGTCGTCTGCGCGGCCCTCGCCGCCTATCCCCTGTCCCGCTTCCGGTCCCGGCTCAACCGGCCGTTCCTGCTGACGGTCCTGTTCGCAACGAGTCTGCCGATCACCGCGATCATGGTGCCGGTGTACGCGCTGTTCGTGCGGGTGAACCTGATCGACACCCTGCAGGGGACGATCTTCTTCTTCGCCGCCTCCCAACTCCCGTTCGCCATCTGGCTGATGAAGAACTTCATGGACTCGGTGCCCAAGGAGCTGGAAGAGGCGGCCTGGACGGACGGGGCGTCGTCGCTGCAGTCCCTCGTGCGGATCGTGCTGCCGCTGATGGGGCCCGGCGTCGCCGTCGTCACCGTCTTCTCGTTCGTGATGATGTGGGGGAACTTCTTCGTCCCCTTCATGCTCCTGCTCACGCCGGACCAGATGCCGGCCTCGGTCAGCATCAACGAGTTCTTCGGCAACCGGGGCATGGTGGCGTACGGGCAGCTCGCCGCGTTCTCCGTGATCTACTCGACGCCGGTGATCCTGCTGTACGTCCTGGTGGCGCGGCGGCTGGGGGGCGGTTTCGCGCTGGGCGGCGCGGTCAAGGGATGACGGACGGAGGTGATCCGCCCGTTACCTACCGAACGGCCGGAACGTACCGAACGGCCGGAACGTACCGAACGGCCGGAACGTACCGAACGGCCGGAACCGTACGTTCCTACAATTAGTGATCCTGGCAGAACGGCCCGTAGTCACCGCGGCGGCACACCCCTAGCTTGTGCGGGGTGCGCCAACCCCCAGCCCAGCCGAGCCCGTCGGCTCCCCCGTTCAACGCCCCGGCCGCCCGCAGGCTCCGCGCCGCCCTCGGCATGGGGCCCGAGCACGTCGCCTTCGGCATGAGGGCCTCGTACGGGCTGTCGTACGTCACGCCCGATCTGGTGACGGCCTGGGAGCGCGGGATCGCCTCCCCCGGCAATCCCGAACTCACCGCCCTCGCCGGGGTGTTGTGGTGCTCTGCGGGCGAGCTGATCGGCAGGCCCCGGACCCTGCGCGAGCACCGGGTCGCGCGGGGGATCGCACCCGAGGACGTCGCCCGGGCCGTCGGCCTGGACCTGCCCGGGTATCTGCGGATGGAGGAGAGCGGGGCGTGGCGGGGCAACGAGCGCCAGTCGGCCGCGCTCGCGCAGGCGCTCCGGCTGGCCCTGCCCGACTTCGTGACCGTGACGGGCCGCGAGGCGAAACTCGCCGAGATGCTGCACAGCGCGGTGACCACCCGCTGGCAGGCCTATGTGCGCCCGGTGGCGAAGGTCGCGCCCCTGGACCGGGGGGTCCTGGAGGGCGTGCTGCAAGAGTTGCACGAGGACTACCAGGGGCACATGACCGCCACCCTCAGCTGGGGCGGCGGCAGCAGCAGTGCCAGTGAGTCCGGCCGGGAGTTCCTCGACCGGATCGTCGACACCTTCTGGACGGCGGTCGAGAACCGGAACGGCCTGCACCGGCCCGGCTCCCCGGAGTCGCCCTAGTGCGGGAACCGTCCTAGAAGACGGACTCCGCCTCGTCCATCCGGTCCTTCGGCACCGTCTTCAGCTCGGTGACCGCCTCGGCGAGCGGGACCATCACGACGTCGGTGCCGCGCAGCGCGGTCATCCTGCCGAAGTCGCCGCGGTGCGCGGCCTCGACGGCGTGCCAGCCGAAGCGGGTGGCGAGGACGCGGTCGTAGGCGGTCGGGACGCCGCCGCGCTGGACGTGGCCGAGGATGACCGGCTTGGCCTCCTTGCCCAGGCGCCGCTCCAGCTCGTAGGCGAGCGCGGTGCCGATGCCCTGGAAGCGCTCGTGGCCGTACTGGTCGATCTCGCCCTTGCCGTAGTCCATGGTGCCCTCGACGGGGTGGGCACCCTCGGCGACGCAGACGACCGCGAACTTCTTGCCGCGGGCGAAGCGCTCCTCGACCATCTTGACCAGGTCGGCGGGGTCGAAGGGGCGCTCGGGCAGGCAGATGCCGTGGGCGCCGGCGGACATGCCGGACTCCAGGGCGATCCAGCCCGCGTGCCGGCCCATGACCTCGACGACCATCACGCGCTGGTGGGACTCGGCCGTGGTCTTCAGGCGGTCCATGGCCTCGGCGGCGACACCGACCGCGGTGTCGAAGCCGAAGGTGCGGTCGGTGGCGGAGATGTCGTTGTCGATGGTCTTCGGGACGCCGACGACCGGCAGGCCGGCGTCGGAGAGCATGCGGGCCGCGGTCAGGGTGCCCTCGCCGCCGATCGGGATCAGCGCGTCGATGCCGAACTCCTCGACCATGTCGGCGGCACCCTCGCAGGCCTCGCGCAGCCGGTCGCGCTCCAGGCGGGAGGAGCCGAGGATGGTGCCGCCGCGGGCCAGGATGCCGCTGACCGCGTCCAGGTCGAGTGAGCGGTAGTGGCGGTCGAGCAGACCCCGGTAGCCGTCCTCGAAGCCGATGACCTCGTCGCCGTACTGCGCCACCGCCCGGTGCACGACCGACCGGATCACGGCGTTCAGGCCGGGGCAGTCGCCACCTGCGGTGAGAACTCCGATGCGCATCGTGCTGTATCTCCTGCTCGCTGTCGGTACCGGTGAGCCAATGCGATTCTTTCACGTCCGCCGGGGCAGCGAGGTCCTGACGGGCGCCTTATCCGGCACCGGAGGTATTGTCAAGAGGGTCCTGCTCACCGTGGTGGGCGATTTTTATGCCGCAGACGAGACAGCACCGCCCAGGCACCACGACCGGGCCTTCACCGGGCCACCACCGCCGAGGCGCCACCACCGCACCACCACCGCCGAGGCACCACCACCGAGACACAGGAAACGGAGTGCACACGTGACGCGCAGCGTGTACGTGACCGGGATCGACCGCGGCGACGGCCGCCAGGTAGTCGAGCTGGGGGTCATGGAGCTGCTGACCCGGCAGGTCGACCGGGTGGGAGTGTTCCGTCCGCTCGTGCACCACAGTCCCGATCGCCTGTTCGAACTGCTGCGGGCGCGGTACCGCCTCTCCCAGGATCCGGCGACCGTCTACGGCATGGACTACCACGAGGCGTCCGCGCTCCAGGCCGAGCAGGGCACGGACGAGCTGGTCTCCACGCTGGTCGACCGCTTCCACCTGGTGGCCCGGGACTACGACGTCGTCCTCGTCCTCGGCACCGACTTCGCCGACACCCAGCTGCCCGACGAGCTGTCCCTGAACGCCCGCCTCGCCAACGAGTTCGGCGCCTCCGTGATCCCCGTGGTCGGCGGCCGCAGGCAGACGGCCGAGTCCGTGCTGGCCGAGACGCGCAACGCCTACCGGGCGTACGACGGGCTCGGCTGCGACGTGCTCGCCATGGTCGCCAACCGGGTGGCCCGCGAGGACCGCGACGAGATCGCCGAGCGGCTCACGAACCGCCTGCCGGTGCCCACGTACGTGCTGCCCGACGAGCCCGCGCTGTCCGCGCCGACCGTCGCGCAGATCGCCCATGCCCTCGACGCCAAGGTGCTGCTCGGCGACGACTCCGGGCTCGCCCGGGACGCGCTCGGCTTCGTCTTCGGCGGGGCGATGCTGCCGAACTTCCTGAGCGCCCTGACCCCGGGCTGCCTGGTCGTGACCCCGGGCGACCGCGCCGACCTGGTCGTCGGCTCGCTGGCCGCGCACAGCGCCGGCACCCCGCCGATAGCCGGCGTGCTGCTGACCCTGAACGAGGTGCCGCGCGAGGAGATCCTCACGCTGGCCGCCCGGCTCGCCCCGGGCACCCCGGTGCTCTCGGTCCCCGGCACCAGTTTCCCCACCGCCGAGCACCTCTTCGCCATGGAGGGGAAGATGACGGCGGCCACCCCGCGCAAGGCGGAGACCGCGCTCGGCCTGTTCGAGCGGTACGCCGACACCACGGACCTGGCCCGCCGGGTCTCGGCGCCGAGCACCGACCGGGTCACCCCGATGATGTTCGAGCACCAGCTGCTCGAACAGGCCCGCTCGGACAAGCGCAGGGTCGTCCTCCCGGAGGGCACCGAGGAGCGGGTGCTGCGCGCGGCCGAGGTGCTGTTGCGCCGCGGGGTGTGCGACCTGACCCTGCTCGGACCCGTCGACCAGATCCGCAAGAAGGCCGCCGACCTGGGCATCGACCTCGGCGACTGCCAGCTGATCGACCCGGCCACCAGCGAGCTGCGCGACTCCTTCGCCGAGCAGTACGCCCGGCTGCGCGCCCACAAGGGGGCGACGGTGGAGCTGGCCTACGACGTCGTCTCCGACGTGAACTACTTCGGCACGCTGATGGTCCAGGAGGGCCTGGCCGACGGCATGGTGTCCGGCTCGGTGCACTCGACCGCGGCCACCATCCGGCCCGCCTTCGAGATCATCAAGACGAAGGGGGCCGCGCCCGGCGCGGCAGGGGACGGGCGGGCGCAGCCGGAGTCCTCGATCGTCTCCTCGGTCTTCTTCATGTGCCTGGCGGACAAGGTGCTGGTCTACGGCGACTGCGCGGTCAACCCGCACCCGAACGCCGAGCAGCTGGCGGACATCGCCGTCCAGTCGGCGGGCACCGCGGCCCAGTTCGGCGTGGAGCCGCGGATCGCGATGCTGTCGTACTCCACCGGCACGTCGGGCTCGGGCGCCGATGTCGACAAGGTGCGCGAGGCGACCGAGCTGGCGCGCTCGCGGCGGCCGGACCTGAAGATCGAGGGGCCGATCCAGTACGACGCGGCCGTGGAGCCGTCCGTCGCCGCGACCAAGCTTCCCGGGTCCGAGGTCGCCGGGCAGGCCAGCGTGCTGATCTTCCCCGACCTCAACACCGGCAACAACACCTACAAGGCCGTGCAGCGCTCGGCCGGCGCGATCGCCGTCGGCCCGGTCCTGCAGGGCCTGCGCAAGCCGGTCAACGACCTGTCCCGGGGCGCGCTCGTCCAGGACATCGTCACCACCGTCGCCATCACGGCGATCCAGGCCCAGCACCTCGACCAGAAGGCGTCCGAGCAGTGACCTCCCCCACCCGTGTCCTCGTCCTCAACTCCGGCTCCTCGTCGGTGAAGTACCAGCTGCTGGACATGCGGGACAGCAGCCGGCTGGCGGTAGGTCTGGTCGAGCGCATCGGCGAGCAGACCTCGCGGCTCAAGCACACCTGCGCGGCCACGGGCGCCACCCGTGAGCACACCGGCCCGATCGCCGACCACGACGCGGCGCTCAAGGCGGTCGCCGAGGAGCTGGCCCGCGACGGCCTGGGCCTGGACTCGCCGCAGCTGGCCGCGATCGGGCACCGGGTGGTGCACGGCGGCCTGTTCTTCACCGAGCCCACCGTCATCGACGACGAGGTGCTCACCGAGATCGAGCGGCTGATCCCCGTGGCGCCGCTGCACAACCCGGCCAACCTGACCGGCATCCGCACCGCGCAGGCGCTGCGCCCCGACCTGCCGCAGGTCGCCGTCTTCGACACGGCGTTCCACACGACGATGCCGCAGTCCGCGGCGCGTTACGCGATCGACCCGAAGATCGCGGACCGGCACCGCATCCGCCGCTACGGCTTCCACGGCACCTCGCACGCGTACGTCTCCCGGGAGACCGCGCGCCTGCTGGGCAAGGACCCCTCCGAGGTGAACGTGATCGTGCTGCACCTGGGCAACGGCGCCTCGGCGTCGGCGGTCCGGGAGGGCCGGTGCGTGGACACCTCCATGGGGCTGACGCCGCTGGAGGGTCTCGTGATGGGTACGCGGTCCGGTGACCTGGATCCCGCCGTCATCTTCCATTTGGAGCGCGTTGGCGGAATGTCCACGGACGAGATCGACACTCTTCTCAACAAGAGGAGCGGTCTGTTCGGGCTGTGCGGGGACAATGACATGCGGGAGATCCGCCGCCGCGTCGACGAGGGCGACGAAGAGGCGCGGCTCGCCTTCGACATTTACATTCACCGGCTCAAGAAGTACATCGGCGCCTATTACGCGGTACTCGGCCGGGTGGACGCGGTCGCGTTCACGGCGGGGGTCGGTGAGAACGCCGCCCCGGTGCGGGAGGCTGCGATCGCGGGCCTGGAGACGCTCGGCCTGGCGGTCGACAGCGGGCTGAACGCCGTACGCAGCGGTGAGCCGCGGCTGATCTCGCCCGGGTCCGCGCGGGTGGCGGTCGCCGTGGTGCCGACCGACGAGGAACTGGAGATCGCCACACAGACCTACGCGCTGGTCGGGCGGTAACAATATGCGGCTCCGCCGCGTGGGAGCTGAGCAATACACCGGAGTAACACGCCTGAGCGCATGTCCGCCCATTTGTATCTTCCGCCAGACGGAATATTCCGCAGCGAAACAAACCGATAGGATCGCCCCATGCGCCGTTCGAAAATCGTCTGTACTCTCGGCCCCGCGGTCGACTCCCACGAGATGCTCGTCTCGATGATCGAGGCCGGCATGAATGTGGCCCGGTTCAACTTCAGCCACGGCACCCACGCCGAGCACCAGGCGCGGTACGACCGCGTCCGGGCCGCGTCGAAGGAGACCGGCCGGGCCATCGGTGTCCTCGCCGACCTGCAGGGCCCCAAGATCCGTCTGGAGACCTTCGCCGAGGGTCCGGTCGAGCTGGAGCGCGGTGACGAGTTCGTCATCACGACCGACGACGTGCCGGGCGACAAGCACATCTGCGGTACGACGTACAAGGGGCTGCCGGGCGACGTCTCGCGCGGCGACCAGGTCCTGATCAACGACGGCAACGTCGAGCTGAAGGTCGTGGACGTCGACGGCCCGCGGGTGAAGACGATCGTCATCGAGGGCGGTGTCGTCTCCGACCACAAGGGCATCAACCTGCCCGGCGCGGCGGTCAACGTCCCGGCGCTGTCCGAGAAGGACATCGAGGACCTGCGCTTCGCGCTCCGCATGGGCTGCGACATGGTCGCGCTGTCCTTCGTCCGCGACGCCAAGGACGTGCAGGACGTCCACCGCGTGATGGACGAGGAGGGCCGCCGTGTCCCGGTGATCGCCAAGGTCGAGAAGCCGCAGGCGGTCGAGAACATGGAGGACGTCGTCATGGCGTTCGACGGCGTGATGGTCGCCCGTGGCGACCTCGCCGTCGAGTACCCGCTGGAGAAGGTCCCGATGGTGCAGAAGCGCCTGGTGGAGATGTGCCGGCGCAACGCCAAGCCGGTGATCGTGGCGACCCAGATGATGGAGTCGATGATCACCAACTCGCGGCCGACCCGCGCCGAGGCCTCCGACGTGGCCAACGCGATCCTGGACGGCGCGGACGCGGTCATGCTCTCGGCCGAGTCGAGCGTGGGCGCCTACCCGGTCGAGACCGTCAAGACGATGTCGAAGATCGTCGTCGCGGCGGAGGGGGAGCTGCTCTCCAAGGGCCTGCAGCCCCTCGTCCCCGGCAAGAAGCCGCGTACACAGGGCGGTTCGGTCGCCCGCGCGGCCTGCGAGATCGCCGACTTCCTCGGCGGCAAGGGGCTGATCGCCTTCACCCAGTCCGGTGACACCGCCCGCCGGCTGTCCCGCTACCGCGCGGCCCAGCCGATCCTCGCCTTCACCACCGACGAGGGCACCCGCAACCAGCTGACCCTCAGCTGGGGCGTGGAGCCCCACATCGTCCCGTTCGTCAACAGCACCGACGAGATGGTCGACATGGTCGACCAGGAGCTGGCCGGGCTGGGCCGCTTCAACCCCGGTGACACGGTGATCATCACCGCCGGCTCGCCCCCCGGCGTCCCCGGCACCACCAACATGGTCCGTGTGCACCACGTGGGCGGCCAGACCGGCTGACGCCCCGCCCGCAAGGGCTCTGTACGGCGCCGAGGGCGCCCCCTGGGACCAGGGGGCGCCCTCGGTCGTCCGGGTCCGCGAGGGCTCGGGCCTCGGCCCGCCTCCCGCGGAACGTGACGTGGCCCGGTCCCCCACGGATGGGGGACCGGGCCACGGCGTGCGGCTCCCGAACGGGCTTGTGCGGGCGCTCAGTCGGTGGTGTACACGTGCATGCCGGGCACGTGCAGGGAGCCGCCGAACTGGGCCGCCTGGACCACCTTCACATGGGTGAAGTAGATCAGCGGGATGTTGAGCGGGGGCGGGCTGTCCGGGCTGAACGTCACGGGGATCAGGCCGAACAGGTTGCCCGAGATGCTCTCGGTGTACATCACGGTGTCGCCGTTGCGGATCGTGGACGTCGAGCCGGCGGAGGCCTGCACGTGGTAGGTCTTGCCCGACTGCTTGTCGTTCACGGTCTGGTGCAGGTCGCCGATGTCCGTACCGCCGGAGATGACGTACTTCAGCACCTTCTTCGTGGTGCCGCCGGCCGTCTTCACCTCGACGATGCCCTGGTAGTCGGCACCCTTGAGCAGCAGCGAACTGGCGTTCAGGTACCAGGGGTCGTCCGCCACCGGCACCTTGTTGTCGACGCCGCTCTGGTCGTCGGTGGCCGCCTTGCAGTCGTCCGCGGACGTCGTGGAGCTCGCGGACGGGCTGGGCGTGGCCGACGCGGCCGCGTCACCGGCCGCCTTGGTCGCGTCCGTGGCCGCCGTGGTCGTGTCCTTGACCGCGTCGGTCGTGTCCTTGACCGTCTTGGAGGCCGTGTCGGTGGTGTCCTTCACGGTGTCCGCGGCCTTGTCGGCGACCTTGGTCACCGTGTCCCCGGCCGTTCCGGCGGAGCCGGTCCTGCCGGAGTCGGTCTTCGCCGAGTCGGCCGACGAGGACGACGCGGACGGCGTCGGACTCGCGGACGTGCCGGAGTCCTTGCCGCCACCGGTGAGGACGTTGCCGATGTCACCGATGGTGGTGCCGATGGTGTCCAGCAGACCGCCACCGCTGCTCTGGCTCGCCGACGGAGCGGGCGTGGCCGTGTCACCGCTGCCGGAGTCCGAGGAGCCCGACCCCGCACCGGAGCCGGAGGACGGCGTCGGCTTGGGCGTGGCCTTCTCGCCGGAACCTGAATCCGACGAAGAGGTCGGGCCCGAGCCCGTGGTGTCCTTCGCGCCCTTGGCGTCCTTGCCGTCGGCGGAGGCCGTCGGGGTCGGCGTGGGCGTGCCGGTGGACTCGCTCGCCGACGGCGAGGGCGAGGCCGACGCGTCCTTGGAGCCGTCCAGCGCCTTGACGCAGTCCTTGTACTCCGCGGCCTTCTGGCTGTTGGAGGTGGACGTGCCGCCGTTGTCGGCGAGGGCGAGACTCGACGTGAAGCCCATCCCCATCAGGACGGCGGTGGGCATCGCCACGGAGGCGATCGCCTTGCCGGCCGGCATGTGGAACCTGGTGAACAGCGGCTTCCTGGGTGCCGCGTGGCGGGGCCCGGTTCTCTCACGGGACCCGTCCACATCGGTCCCGTGGGCCACCTCGTCAGCCGGCACTGTGCCTCCCGTTCGCCCCGTTGGCCGGGCTCGTTCCTGACAGGTCACTCATCGCGTTCACCCCGTCCGCTCCCTGAAAGGGCAGCGGTGCGGCCTCGGGGGAACCGCCCTCGCCCGGTGCGGCTTCGGCCGGCGGCTCCGGCTGCGGCGGCGCGCCCGGCGCCCAGGCCACGGCCATCGCTCCGCCGATGAGGGCGAGCACGAAGCCCATGACGAAGCCGCCGAAGTTGGACACGGGCAGGGACACCAGCGCCAGCAGGATCGCGGCGACGCCGGCGAAGGTTCGTACGTGCTTCTGGAACCAGAGGCTGATGCCCAGGACGATGAGCAGCACGCCGATGATCAGGGATCCCGCTCCGGCGGTGGTCGCCATGGCCAGCGTCAGATGACCGAGCTGGAGATGGAAGTACGGGAAGTACATGATCGGAATGCCGCTGAGCAGGACGTACAGGCCGGCCCAGAACGGACGGGTGCCCCGCCAGGCGCGGAACTGCAGCCTCCGGGCGGTGAACTGGCCGGTTGCGGCAGGAGTCTCTGCGCTCATGGAAAACAGCTCCCTGGTGCGGCGTTGCTGTGGTGGTGATGTGTGCCGCGCGTGAAGACGCGGCCGGAGTGTGGACGGGCGGGGGCGCCACCGGCTCCCCCGCCCATCAGCGAGTGCTCAGTAGCACTCGTGCGAACCCGTCGACACGGACATCTTCAGGCCGCTCAGCTTGAAGGTTCCGGCGGTGGTGGCCCACGCCGTCTGCTTCACGTGCTCCAGCGTGGCCTTGTCGGCCTGCTGCGCGAAGCCGTACGGGTTGGCCTGCTCGCCCCCGCCCTTCATGCCCGGACCCTTGCCGGCGTCCTTGGCGGCCACACCGATGTCGATGTTGTCGAACGTCGCATCGGCGTTGAGGTCGGCAACATCGATGTAGATGTTGTCGGCCTGGACCTTGTCGGCACCCGCGCCGCCGGCCCTCAGGATCAGGCTGACGGATCCGAAGATCGGCACGTCCGGGGTGACCACGGACTGGCACAGGTTGGTGATGTCGGCGTGCTTGAAGGCCGAGACGGCCACCGGGTGGGCCGTCTTCTTGCCGTCCATCGAGTAACCGCTGTCGATGGCGCCGTACTGCGAGAAGCCGGTACCCACCAGCTCATCGGCCGACACCTTGAACGACTGTCCGGAAACGCTGAACGAAGCGGCGAGAGCGCCCTGCGCGAGGGCGACACCTATCGCGGCCGTCGCGGCCACGCTGGGCACCATGACCACAGCGAAGCGCTTCCATCTGGTCCCGCCACGCACCTGGGACTCCATATTTCCTCCTTCTCGGACGTACATCTCCTGGCCCGGACTCGCCCCAGTCGGCGGCTCAGCCAGGCAGGGATGGGAGAAGTGCTACGTCCTCGGGAAGGAGAGCGCCTGCACTCGGAGGCACGAACCGCGCCCGAATAACCGGCGATCACCCCCGAGCGACAACCACTGGTCGCGCCTGACACGCATCACGCACAACCTTCTGGACAGGCTTCGCCGTACGGCGAAGACCCCCCTGTCCTAGAGCCGGCGCCACTGCCGCCGACTCTGCTCGGTGGGGACCCAGAGTCTCCCGTGACCCGACCGGTTGCCGGGGTGCGGGAATGGACCGAGCGTCGCCGATCGTGGTGCATTCTCGCGCCGGGCACAAGGGGGTTCGTTACTGGCTAGTAACGGCCGGATAACCGAACAACGACCCAGAGGTCTCGGAGTACCACCCTCGGTGGCATCAGAGGGCAGAGCAAAGCCGTTGATCCCTGGACGAAACCAGACAGATCAACGGCTCTGATTTACTCCGAGTAACAGCGGCCCCGATTACCAAGATTCGGTAAAGCGGAGCCGCCCTGACACCTCGTCGGCAAATCTTTCACCTCGGCGTCACAAGCCGTGGCGTTTAGTAACTGGTCAGAACAGCGCCCGCGCCAGCGCCCTGCGCGCCCCGACCACCCGCGGGTCCTCGGGGCCCACGACCTCGAACAGCTCCAGAAGGCGACGGCGCACCGTGTCCCGCTCGTCACCCACCGTGCGCCGCACGGTCTCGATGAGCCGCCCGAAGGCGTCCTCCACATGACCGCCCACCAGGTCGAGGTCGGCGGCGGCGATCTGCGCGGCGACGTCGGCCGGCTTCTCGGCCCCCTCCTTGCGCACCTGCTGCGGGTCCATGCCCTGCACACGCTGGAGCAACTCCGCCTGAGCGAGACCCAGTTTGGCCTCCGTGTTGGCCGGGTCGTCGCTCAGCACGTTCTGGTAGGCCTGGACGGCACCGCCCAGGTCCCCCGCGTCCAGCGCCTGGACGGCGGCCTCCAGCAGGGCGTCGTACGGTCCGACGGGCGCCGCCTGCTGCGGGACGCCGCCGGGCTGTGCGTCGGGGTCGACGGTCAGGCCGGTCAGGCCGAAGCGCTCCTCGGCGACCTGCACCAGCTGGTCCAGGGTCTGGCGGATCTGCTGCTCGTCGACGGCTCCCTGGAAGAGCGGCAGCGCCTGCCCCGCCACCACGGCGAAGACGGCCGGGATCCCCTGGACCCCGAACTGCTGCATCAGCATCTGGTTGGCGTCGACGTCGATCTTGGCGAGCAGGAAGCGCCCGCCGTACTCGACGGCCAGTCGCTCCAGGACCGGGCTCAGCTGCTTGCAGGGCTGACACCACTCGGCCCAGAAGTCGATGACGACGGGTACTTCGGCGGAGCGCTGCAGGACTTCGCGTTCGAATCCCGCCTCATCGACGTCGATGACGAGATCGGCGGGGGAGACTGCCCCCGCCCCGCCCTGCCGGGCGGTTTCGGCGCGCACCTGCTCGGCCTTGGTCTTGGCGTCCTGGGCCGCCTTCACCGCGGCGAGGTCGACGACACCGCTCATGGACATGTTCCGTGGCTGCATGCGTCTATCCTCCCCCGATCCGGTGCATGAAGGAAAAAGTGGTGTGGGTGGCGCGGGGTCCCCACCCGGCGCCGGTGGTCGTCGCTCGTGTACGTCCCTCACGAGCTTTCGCTACGACCCGTAGCGTAATGCCATGCGGGGCCCCCGCGACACCACGCCCCGGTGATCTCTCTCACGACGCCGGGAGAACGGCCGGTTATGGTCGTGGGATGCAGAGCCGCACCCCCGCCAGCCGACCCGGACGCCCGCGCAGCGCCGCCGCGGATGCCGCGATCCTTGCGGCCACGCGCCAGGCGCTGGTGGAGCTGGGCTGGTCCAGGCTCACCCTCGGAGACGTGGCGACGCGGGCCGGGGTTGCAAAGACGACGCTCTATCGCCGCTGGGCCGGCAAGCACGAGCTGGTGGTGGACGCGGTCGCCGAACTCTTCGACGAGCTGGAACTGCCCGACCGCGGCAGCCTGGCCGCCGACATCGAGGGCGTGGTCCTGCAGTTCGCGGCGATCCTGGCGCGTCCGGAGGCCAAGAGCGGCCTGATGGCGGTCGTCGCCGAGTCGACCCGCGACGACGCGCTGCGCGAGCGCATCCGCGCGTCCATCGTGGAACGCCAGATGGGCCTGGTCCTGGAGGGCCGCTCGCGGGCCCAGTGCCGTGGCGAACTCCCGCCGGAACCGGACCAGGTGGAGGCCGCCCGCACGGGGGACCTGATCTTCGACATGGTGGCGGGAGCGGTCGTCCACCGCACGCTGGTGAGCGGCAAGCCGGCGGACGCGGAGTGGGTGCACGACTTCACACGGGTACTGCTGCTCGGGCTCACGGGCGCCGCGGAGGGCTGAGCCGGATCACCCCGCCCACGGGCGGGTCAGCAGCGTTCCGCGCCCGAGCTTTCGTACGGCGAGGCCGGGAACCTCCGCCAGGATCTCCGCCGGAGACCCGGCCACGTAGGTGGCGAGGCCGGTGGGCCGGCTCCGCCGCCACCCGCTCTCGGCCTCCCACGCCGAGAGACCGATGAAGGTGGCCCACTCCGGCTCCCACGCGCCGGCCACCGCCTCCAGCAGGCCCTCGACCACCTCGGGGCCCAGGTCCTGCAGCACGGTCCCGGCAGGCTCCCTGAACCACAGGAAGGCGGAGTTGTCGATGCCCGACATTCCGTCGCGGCCGCTGTCGACGGAGAGCGACTTGTCCTGGGACGGGGACATGAGGACCAGCCGGAAGCCCCGTCCGCCTTCGTCGCAGGCCCGTACGAACGGCTCCAGCTCCGCCGGCTCCGGGCGCAGCGGCCAGGACTCCGGGGGGACGCTCTCATCGTCGCCGACCAGGCCGTCCCAGTCCCGCAGACCGGGGTGCAGAGCGCCCAGCCCGGTCAGGAACAGGGCCAGCCGCTCGGCACACCGGGACGCGGACTCCGGTCTGCCTCCCCAGCGGGAGGCCAGCACCGTCTCGTCGGTCACGATCCCCCCCTGTGCCCGCCGGGCTCAGAAGCCGGCCGGCTCCGTGTACACCCCCCACTCGTCCCGCAGCACCCCGCAGATCTCGCCCAGCGTGGCCTCCGCACGGACGGCGTCCAGCATAGGACCGATCATGTTGGAGCCGTCGCGCGCAGCGGCCAGCATGCTGTCCAGCGCCGCCCGCACCGCGCCCTCGTCCCGCCCGGCCTTGCGCCCGGCGAGCATCCGCACCTGCTCCCGCTCCACCTCGTGGCTGACCCGCAGGATCTCCAGGTCCCCGGTGACCGACCCGGTGTGGACGTTGACGCCCACGACCCGCTTCTCACCCTTCTCCAGCGACTGCTGGTAGCGGAAGGCGGACTCGGCGATCTCCCCGGTGAACCAGCCGTCCTCGATCCCGCGCAGGATGCCCGAGGTGATCGGCCCGATCGGGTGCTGCCCGTCGGGGTGTGCCCGCAGTCCCCGCTCCCTTATCTGCTCGAAGATCTTCTCCGCGTCCGCCTCGATGCGGTCCGTCAGCTGCTCGATGAACCAGGAACCGCCCAGCGGGTCGGCCACGTTGGCGACGCCGGTCTCCTCCATCAGCACCTGCTGCGTGCGCAGCGCGATCTCCGCCGCCTGCTCGCTCGGCAGTGCGAGGGTCTCGTCCAGGGCGTTGGTGTGCAGCGAGTTGGTCCCGCCGAGCACCGCGGCCAGCGCCTCCACGGCCGTACGCACCACGTTGTTGTACGGCTGCTGGGCCGTCAGCGAGACACCCGCGGTCTGGGTGTGGAAGCGCAGCCACTGCGCCTTCTCGCTCTTGGCGCCGTACACGTCCCGCATCCAGCGCGCCCAGATGCGCCGCGCCGCGCGGAACTTGGCGATCTCCTCGAAGAAGTCGAGGTGCGCGTCGAAGAAGAAGGACAGGCCGGGCGCGAACACGTCGACGTCGAGCCCGCGCGAGAGGCCCAGCTCGACGTACCCGAACCCGTCCGCGAGCGTGTAGGCCAGTTCCTGGGCGGCCGTCGCCCCGGCCTCGCGGATGTGGTAGCCGGAGACGGACAGCGGCTTGTAGGCGGGGATGCCGGCCGCGCAGTGCTCCATGAGGTCGCCGATGAGGCGCAGGTGCGGCTCCGGCTGGAAGAGCCACTCCTTCTGGGCGATGTACTCCTTGAAGATGTCGGTCTGCAGCGTGCCGTTGAGCACCGCCGGGTCCACACCCTGCCGCTCGGCGGCGACCAGGTACATGCAGAAGACGGGCACGGCGGGCCCGCTGATGGTCATGGAGGTCGTGACGTCGCCGAGCGGGATGTCCTTGAACAGGACCTCCATGTCGGCGGCGGAGTCGATGGCCACCCCGCAGTGCCCGACCTCGCCGAGCGAGCGCGGGTCGTCGGAATCGCGGCCCATGAGAGTCGGCATGTCGAAGGCCACGGACAGACCCCCGCCGCCCGCGGCGAGGATCATCTTGTAGCGCTCGTTGGTCTGCTCGGCGTTGCCGAACCCGGCGAACTGCCGGATCGTCCAGGTGCGCCCGCGGTAGCCGGTCGGATGGAGCCCGCGCGTGAAGGGGTACTCCCCGGGCCAGCCGATCCGCTCGAATCCCTCGTACGTGTCGCCCGGTCGGGGCCCGTACACCGGCTCCACGGGGTCGCCGGAGAGCGTGGTGAAGTCTGCGTCGCGCTTGCGCGCGGCGTCGTATCGGGCCTGCCAGCGACGGCGGCCCTCCTCGATGGCGTGAGCGTCCATACCCCCGAATTTACTAGGACGTCCAAGTAAATGTCGATGGGCAACCGCCGCACGGGTGCCGTACGGCGGTGACGGCCCGGAGCGGACCGGGGGCCCGGCGGCGACCGGAGCGGGTTTCTAGGCCTTGGCGACGGCCGGAGCCGGGGTGGCCGCCTTGGCCTCCAGCTCGCGGCTGATCTTCCGCTCGACGAAGAAGGCGGCGGTCGGGATCGTCCCCGCCAGCAGCACCCACAGCTGCTTGCCGACCGGCCACTTCGCCTTGGAGCCCAGGTCGAAGGCGAAGACCAGGTAGACGACATACAGCCAGCCGTGGGCGATGGCGACGACCCGGGTGACGTCGGCGGCACCGTCGACGTCCAGCCCGTACTTCGCGATCATGCTCAGGCACAGCAGGACCAGCAGCACACCGGTGACATAGGCCAGGACGCGGTAGCGGGTCAGCACGCTCTTCTTCATGCCGACGAGCGTAACCACCCGTTCCGGGAGATCTTGCCCCGGGTCACTCCTCGTCGAAATCGTGTGCCGCGATCCGCAGCGGACGGAGCAACGCGAAGATCTCCCCGCACTCCTCGGCGTCGTAGGCTCCGAGGCCGAAATCCATCGCCATCAGGTCGCGGGTGGCCGCGTCGACCACCTCGCGGCCCTTGTCGGTGATGACCGCGAGGGTGCCGCGGCCGTCGTTGGGGTTGGGGCGCTTGGCCACCAGACCGGACTTCACCAGCCGGTCGACGGTGTTCGTCACGGAGGTGGGGTGCACCATGAGCCGCTCGCCGATCTTGGACATCGGCAGCTCGCCGGCCTTGGAGAAGGTGAGCAGCACCAGCGCCTCGTAGCGCGCGAAGGTCAGACCGTACGGCTTGACCACCGCGTCGACCTCGGCCAGCAGGATCTGCTGCGCCCGCATGATCGAGGTGATCGCGGCCATCGCGGGCACGTTTCCCCAGCGCTGTTTCCAGAGCTCGTCGGCACGGGCGATGGGGTCGAAGGGAAGGCTGAGAGGCTTGGGCACGCCATCAGACCCTACCGGCTGGTCATATGCCGGTCAGCCCCGTCTCGGCTTTCGGTCGCCCGGCAGGCCAGGGCGAGGGCGCCGCAGCACAGCACACCGAGCGCCCCGGCCCCCACGACGGCCGCCCGCACCCCCATGACCTGGGCCGCTGCCCCCGCCAGCGCCATCCCGACGCCCTGGATCGTCATCAGCCCGGCGCTGAGCACGGTCATGGCCCGCCCGCGCAGCTCCTCGGGCACCGCCCGGACGAACCACTGGTCCAGGCCCAGCGTGTACGCCGATCCCGCCCCGGACAGGAGCAGGAGGAGCAGGGAGGGCACGAGGCCGGGGTGCAGCGCGTAGCCGAGGTAGGGCAGCAGGGTCAGGCAGAGCAGCGGCAGCGCGATCCGCTCCCGGGCCGCGGGACCGAGCCGCGCCCCGGCGTACAGCTCGCCGGCCACCGTGCCGACGGGCAGGGCGCACATCAGCAGGCCGAGGCCGGCGGATCCGGCGCCGAGCGCGTCGGCGTAGGGCGCGGCCAGCGCCTCGGGGACGACGGAGAACATCGCGGGCATCCAGAACAGCAGGAGCAGCACGCGGACGCGCCGGTCGGCGAAGAGGCGGCGGGCGCCGGGCCCGGGCTCCCCCGGCTGCCGGGCGCGGGCGGGCCGGTGGCGGGTGCCGAGGCGCAGCAGCGCGGCCGAGGCGAGGAAGGTACCGACGGTGATCAGCAGCGCGTGCCGCGGACCGACGACCGTGAGGAGCAGACCGCCGAGGCCGTATCCGACCAGCAGCGCGCTCTGGGCGACGATCCGCAGCAGGGAGCGGCCGAGCACGAACGGCTCGCCGCCGCCGAGGACGTCCGCGAGGGTCGCCATCCGGGTGCCGGCGAACACCGGCGCGACGACGGCGAGGCAGCAGCGCAGTGCGAGCAGGACGGCGATGTCCGCGCCCGGGGCCACCATCAGCGCGACGCATCCCGCGCACACCAGGTCGCAGGTCACCAGCACCCGCCGGGCCGGGAGGCGGTCGGCGACCGAGGCGAGCAGGGTGCCGCCGACCGCGTGGGGCAGGAAGCCGACCGCGAAGGTGAGCGCGCTCATCAGGGGCGAGCGGGTGAGGTCGTAGACGAGGACGGACAGCGCGATCTCGCTGACGATCACGCCGAGCATGGACAGGACGTGGGCGGCGAAGACCGCCCGGAACTCGGGTACGGCGAGGACGCGGCCGTAGCCGGCGCGCGCGGGCGCCACGGCCTCGGAGGATGCGGACATGCCGCGCAGCGTGCCCACGCCCGCCCCCGTCGGCGTAGAGTTTCGGCCCAGCCCGAATGTTCCGGCCCCACCGCTCCGGCCCGCCGCTCCGGCCCGAGCGCTCCGGGCTGAATGTTCCGGGCTGAATGTTCCGGGCCGAATGTTCCAGGAGGCGAGCGCTCCGGGCCGAGTACTCCAGGGGGAGCGCTCCGGGCCGAGTGCCCCAGGGCGAGCGCTCCAGGCCGGATGTTCCAGGCCGGGGAGGCTCCGTCCGGGGAAGCTCCGCCTGAGGACACTCCGTCCGAGGAGGCTCCGCCCTGGGACGCTCCGCCCTGGGATGCTCCGCCCGAGGGCGCATACGACCGACCGAGGGGATCGCAGTGGCCTCACGTCTGCACTTCCGCGAGGACGACTTTCTCCGCTGCCGGTTCGCCGTGTCGCCGCTGTGGGAGACGCAGGAGGCGGTACGGACGCTGAAGCGGCCCGACCGGCACGGCTATCACGCGCCCTGGCTGCGCCGGATCCGCGCGGCCGCGGCGGGTCTCGACCTGGCACCGCTGTGGCTGCTCATGCCCCGCCGGGGGCACTCCCCCGACTGGCTCGGCCCGCCGCCGATCTCCCCCGCCGCCACCTTCGAGGAGGAGATCGCGGCCGTGCGCGGCGCCGATCCGGAGGCGGCCCGGGACGACACCGCCCGCGCGCTCGCCTGCACCCCGGGGGCCCTGGAGTCGGACCGGGGCCGGGCCTGGCTCGCGGATCCGGCGCGGATGGTGCGGGAGCTGGCGGATGCGACGCAGGAGGCCTGGCGGGTGCTGGTCGAGCCGGAGTGGCCCCGGCTGCGGGCGCTGCTGGAGGCGGACGTGGCCTTCCACTCGCGGCGGCTGGCCGAGGTGGGACTCGGCACGCTGCTGCCGGAACTGGATGCGCGGCTGTCCTGGAACGGCCGCACGCTGACGGTCCCGCTGCACGGCGAGTACGCACGCGATCTCGGCGGACAGGGCCTGGTGCTGATGCCGAGCGTGTTCTCCTGGCCCGACGTGATCACGGGCTTCGATCCCCCGTGGCAGCCCACGGTCGTCTACCCCGCACGGGGCATCGCCGGCCTGTGGGCCGAGCCCGCCGACCGCACCCCGCAGGCGCTCGTACGGCTGCTCGGCCCCAACCGCGCCGCGGTGCTGGCCGGGCTCGACGAACCCGCGACCACCACCGCCCTGGCCCACCGCCTGTGCCTCGCCCCCTCGTCGGTGTCGGCCCACCTGACGGTCCTGAGGAACGCGGGCCTGCTGACCACCCGCCGCTACGGCCACCAGGTCCTCTACGAACGAACCCCCCTGGGGATTGCCCTGGCATCGGGGGGCTGAGCCCCAAAGGGGCACAGGGCCGGCAACCGATGAACGATCAACCCCCTCGCTGGACAACACCGGCCGGCGCACCCACCTGAGGGGGCGCGGGGAACTGCGCGACCAGCCACAACACACCCGCACCCGACAAGCGACTGACACCATCACTGGGCAACCCCGACCGACGCACCCAACCCAAGGGGCGCGGGGAACTGCGCGACCAGCCACAACACACCCGCACCCGACAAGCGACTGACACCATCACTGGGCAACCCCGGCCGACGCACCCAACCCAAGGGGCGCGGGGAACTGCGCGACCAGCCACAACACACCCGCGCCCGACAAGCGACTGACACCATCACTGGGCAACCCCGACCGACGCACCCAACCCAAGGGGCGCGGGGAATTGCGCGACCAGCCACAACGAACCCGCACCCGGAAGACCACCCACACCCCCACGGCGCACCCCACGGCGCCCCCCACGACGCACCCCTTACGGCGCCCCCCGACGACGCAACCGCTGCCGAACCGCCCTCTGAGCCACCGGCCCCAGCTCCTCCAGGACCGCGACCAGCGCACCGAGCTGTTCGAGGGCGTCCAGTGCCGCCCGCGCCCCTTCCTCGTCGACACCCTCGTACAGCTCGATGCCGACGAAGGAGGCGGCGACGGCGCGCGCGAGCCGCGCCGGGTCGGCGAACTCCCCGAGCGGCGTCGCCGGAAGCACCCGCCGCAGCACCCGCTCGATCTCGGCGATCCACAGATCGAGCCCGGCGGCGGCGGCCGGGCCCAGCGCGGCGTGGGTCTGGGCGCCGGCCAGCAGCTGACCGAGCAGGGCCACATGGCCACCGGCCCGCTCCTGCTCGTGGATCTCGCGGCCGACGGCGAGAAGCTCGGAGAGGGAGCCGACGGGGGTGAGCCGGGTGCGGTATCTGGCCACGGCCTGCTCGGCGCCGTACCGGCAGGCGGCCGCGAGCAGTTCGTCCACGGATCCGAAGTGGTAGAAGACCAGCGCCTGGTTGACCCCGGCCGCCGAGGCGACCGTACGGGCCGACGTCTTGGCGATGCCCTGCTCGGTGAGGGTGCGCAGGGCGCCCTCCAGCAGCTTGGTCTTGGTCTCCTGGGCCTTCCCCCGCGCTTCCTGGTCCTTGTCCCGCACCTCCCGTTCCCTGCCCCGCACCTCCCGGTTCTTCTCTCGCGCCTCGTGGTCCTTCCCCCGCTCCGCGCTCATGCGCGCGTCACCTCCGAGGTCGTCGCCGTCATCCGTACTTCTCCAGGGTGCGCAGGACACGGGGTGTGCACGCCTGGGTGACCGGGGTGCGCAGGCAGCGGCGGGCCGCCGGGGTGCAGGCGAGCGGTTCCTTCAGAAGGGCCAGCGACATCGCGACCATGAGCAGCAGCGGGCACAGATAGGCCACGGCTGCCGCGAACTCGCCGAAGACGCGGACGACGGGCTCCAGGCCCAGGCCGGCGCAGCACATGGTGAGCACCAGCGCCCGGACCACCAGTTCGGCGAGCCAGTTGGCCAGGGCCCGCTCGGGGGTGATGCCCCGCTCCAGCCACAGCCGCAGCCGGTCGAAGGACCAGGCGGTCGCCCAGCCCGTCAGCGGCCGCAGCACCAGCCGGTCGGCCATCGCGCCGAAGGCGCCCCCGCGGGGACGGTAGTCGTAGCCGGTGAGGAAGCGGACGCCCTGGCCACCGTCGGGCACGTAGCGCCAGTAGCCGCTGCCTTCGGCGACCGGGGAGAACGGGTGCCGGGAGGAGAAGCGCAGGGCGGAGGTGCGGCTGCCGTCGGGGCCGTCCTTCTCGCTCGCGGCGACTCCGGTGCCGGAGACGGTGAGGAACGGCAGCACGCGTGCGGCGTACCGGAAGCGCCGCGGCCGGCCGTGCGTGCGCGGGAGGTACTGGATCTCGCGGACCCGCAGGTCCCAGCGCCGGTGCTGGGCGGGGTCCTGGGTGCGCGCCCAGAGTTCGTCCAGGTCGGCGCGGATACGCGTCTCTATGTAGAGACCCATGGTGTTCCCCCACGTCAGAACAGTGTTTGAGCGACTGCTCAAACGATGTGCGTGGGAAAAATACACCTTCCTTGAGCGGTCGCTCAAACGCGCGTACGAACGAACCCCGGCCGCACGGGCCGGGGTTCACGCACAGAGGCCGGCACTACTGCGCCAGGTGCCGCTCGACGGTCTCGACCTTCGAGGTGAGCCCGTCGGTCACCCCGGGCCGGATGTCGGCCTTGAGCACGAGGGACACGCGCGGTGCGCGCTTCTCGACGGCGGCGACGGCCCGCTTGACGACGTCCATGACCTCGTCCCACTCCCCCTCGACGGAGGTGAACATGGCGTCGGTGCGGTGGGGCAGGCCCGACTCGCGGACCACGCGGACGGCGTCGGCGACGTACTCCCCGACGTCCTCGCCGACGCCCAGCGGCGTCACGGAGAAGGCGACGATCATGCGTTGACGACCCCTTCCTTGCGGGCGCGGGCGGCGATGACGGCGTCCTCGGACTCACGGCGCAGCCGCCGCTCGGCGATGAAGCCGCCGCCGGGGATGATCGAGTAGGCGAAGTAGAGGGCGCCCGTCCCCTTGCTCCACTTCGTGCGGTTCCAGGCGTCCAGCCAGAAGATCACGTAGAGGATGAACAGCACGCCGTGGATCGGGCCCAGCACCGGGGCGGCGTTGAAGCCCGAAGCCACCGTGTACTTGATGATCGTGCAGGCCGCGAGCACGATCCAGGAGATGCCCTCCGGCACGGAGACCAGGCGAAGTCGGCGGATGGCGGATGCGGTCTTGATGTCCACGGGTCACCTTCGGTGGGAGTGTCGCTGAGGCGCGGTCGCTTCGTCGATCCGCTTCGTGATCCGCTTTGTGAACGGAAGCACAAGCGTTCGCCCATTGTGGCAAACAGTGTCCCTAGGGGTGCGCACAGGGTCGCTCTCCACCCACGGGCCCTGTTCCGCCCACCCACCTCGCCGCTACGTTCACTGCGTGGCGATGTTCCGACTCCAAGGAAGCAAGGTGCTCGCCGTCGACATGACCGGGGATGCCGTGAAGGCGAAGAACGGCTCGATGGTCGCGTACGACGGGCAGATGGCCTTCAAGAAGCTGACGGGCGGCGGTGAGGGGCTGCGCGGGATGGTGACCCGGCGGCTCACCGGCGAGCAGATGACGGTGATGGAGGTGAGAGGACAGGGGACCTGCTGGTTCGCGGACCGCGCCTCGGAGATCAATCTCGTGCAGCTCCAGGGGGACAAGCTCTACGTGGAGTCGAGCAACCTCCTCGCGACCGACGCGGGGCTGAGAACGGGCACGACGTTCACCGGACTGCGCGGCGCCTCGCAGGGCAACGGACTGTTCACCACGACGGTGGAAGGGCACGGCCAGGCCGCCGTCATGTCGGACGGTCCGGCCGTGGTGCTCCGGGTCAGCCCGCAGTACCCGCTGATCGTCGACCCGGGCGCGTACATCGCCCACCAGGGGAACGTCCGGCAGTCCTTCCAGTCCGGTGTGACGTTCCGCACGTTCTTCGGGGAGGGCGGCGGCGAGGCCTTCCAGATCCGTTTCGAGGGCGACGGGCTGGTCTATGTGCAGCCGAGCGAGCGGAACACGATCGCGGGAGACGTGTGAGATGAGCTTCCGGGAGATCAACTCCAAGATGGTCGAGGCGACCGTACTGCCCGGGCAGCGGCTGTTCAGCCAGCGCGGGGCGATGCTCGCCTACCGCGGAGACGTGTCCTTCACGCCCAATCTCCAGGGCGGCCAGGGCGGGCTGATGTCCATGATCGGGCGGCGGGCGGCCGGAGAGGCGACTCCGCTGATGTCCGTCGAGGGCACCGGCACCGTCTTCTTCGGGCACGGCGGCCACCACGTGCACGTCATCAACCTCTCCGGCGACACCCTGTACGTCGAGGCCGACCGGCTGCTCGCCTTCGAGGGCACCCTGCGGCAGGGCACGATGTTCATGGGCTCGCAGGGCGGCGTCATGGGCCTGGTGCGGGGGCAGGTCACCGGGCAGGGGCTTTTCACCACGACCCTGCAGGGCCACGGGTCCGTGGCCGTGATGGCGCACGGCGGAGTCTTCGAGATCCCGATCACCCCGCAGCGTCCGGTCCATGTGGACCCGCAGGCGTACGTCGCCCACCACGGCGAGGTCCGCAACAAGCTGTCCACCGCGCTCGGCTGGCGCGACATGGTGGGCCGCGGCTCCGGCGAGGCGTTCCAGCTGGAGCTGAGCGGAAGCGGCACGGTGTACGTCCAGGCCTCGGAGGAGAAGCTGTGAGCGCGTACGGGACCCCCGGCGGCCCGGTGGTGTACGACCCGATGACGCTGCCCGCCGACGACAACGTGAACAAGTACACGTTCTGCGTCGAGCTCAAGAGCGGGGAGTGGTTCCTGCAGAAGGGGAAGATGATCGCCTACTACGGGGCGATCGAGTTCAACGGCATCGGGCACGGGCGACTCGACCGACTTGTCCGTACCTCGTTCCATTCGCCTCTGCACGCGAGCGACTGGGTCGTCGCGGCGGGCTCGGGGAAGATGCTGCTGGCCGACCGGGCCTTCGACGTCAACTCCTACGACCTGGACGACGGGAACTTGACCATTCGCGCGGGCAACTTGCTCGCTTTTCAGCCAACTCTCGCACTCAAGCAGTCGATCGTGCCGGGATTTCTGACCCTTATCGGAACCGGAAAGTTTGTGGCCGCATCTAACGGTCCGGTGGTGTTCATGGAACCTCCGATCCGGGTGGACCCTCAGGCACTGGTCGGGTGGGCCGACTGCCCGTCCCCCTGCCATCACTACGACCACGGGTACCTCACGGGTGTCCTGGGCGGACTACGTGCAATGACTGGCCTCGGCGGGGTTTCCGGCGAGGAGCACCAGTTCGAGTTCGTGGGCGCCGGGACGGTCCTGCTGCAGTCCAGCGAGACCCTCATGGCGGAGCCGGAAACGGGGGCGGTCCCGGCCGAGCCGGGGGTGCCTGGCGGTGGCTCAGCGGTACCGGGTGGACACGGTCCGCAATCGTCGGGCGCACCGCGCCTTCCCGGACAGCTGGGGGACCTCCAGCGTCGCTTCGGGCTGTGAGCGGTAGTCTGCGGAGTGTGACGTCGAACGCGTGCGCACTGTCACACCACCCGAAGTAGTTCGTCATTCAACTTCTTAGGTAGACTTCATTCATGGAGACCGAAACGGCCACGCGCTGGCTGACCGATGCGGAGCAGTGCGCCTGGCGCACCCACCTGGAGGTCAACAGGCTGTTGACGTACCAGCTCGAAAAGGATCTGCAGCCGTTCGGCCTGACGATGAACGACTACGAGATCCTCGTAAATCTGTCCGAGTCGGACGACGACCGGATGCGGATGAGCGATCTGGCCTCGGCGACCCTCCAGTCCAAGAGCCGGCTCTCGCACCAGATCACGCGCATGGAGAACGCGAACCTGGTGCGCCGGGAGAACTGCGAGTCGGACCGGCGGGGGCTGTACGCGGTCCTGACCGATCACGGGCTGGAGACGATGAAGAAGGTCGCTCCGCATCACGTGGCGTCGGTGCGCAAGCACTTCATCGATCTGCTGTCGCCGGAGGCGCTGACAGAGCTGGACAAGGCACTGAAGCCGATCGCCGACCACCTGAGGGGGCAGCGGGGGCGTCCTTGAGCCCGGGTGACGCCTCCGGGGTGCCGGGGGTACCCCGCCCTGGAGGCAGCCACCCTCCTTCCCCTCTGCCGAGCCTGGACAGGCCCCGTCCTTACGCTCCCCCGCTCTCGGCTTCGCCCGGGCGGGGGGACCCCCACGACGGGCTGCTCCTCACACCCCCCGCCACCATCGCCGCGGCGACGGCCGTGCCGCCCGCCAGCAGGAAGACCACGCTCAGCGGCAGCCGGCCGATCAGCAGGCCCGTGGCGAGCGCCCCGGTCGAACCGCCCGCGTTCACGGCGGCGTTCACCCAGGCCCCGGCCTGGGTGCGCGAGGCCTCCGTCGCCGTCTCGTCGGCCAGCAGGTACGCCGTCGTCAGCGCCGGTGCGATGAACGCTCCCGCGCAGACCATGGCCGCCGTGAGCGTCCACAGGCCGGGGGCGAGGCCCGCCGCGGCGAGCACCAGGCCGAGACCCGCCGCGAAGGCGGCCAGCCGGACCCGGGCGGGCATGCGCCAGTCGACCGCCCCGCCCGCGAGGCCGCCCACCGCGCTGCCCGCCGAGAGCGCACCGAGGACCCACGGCACCACGGCGGTGTCGTGGGACCGCTCGGCGGCGAAGGCCACCACCAGCAGGTCGATGCCGCTCAGCGCCAGACCGACGCCCGCGGCCACCGCGACCGGCGCCAGCAGGCCGCGGACGGTGCCGCGCCGGCTCTCCCCGCGCGGCGCGGGGCGCGGGCCGGGCATCGCGGGCGAGGTGACGAAGGCACCCGTACCGAAGACGATCAGCAGGGCGCTGAGCAGGATGCCCGAGGCCGGCGGCGCGAAGCCCACGAGCACGCCGACCAGGGCCGGGCCGGAGACGTACAGCAGTTCCTCGGCGACGCCGTCCAGGCTGTAGGCGCGTTGCAACAGGCGCCGGTCGGCGACCAGTTCGGACCACAGGGCGCGCATCGTGGGACCCAGCGGGGGTGCACAGGCGCCGGCGAGGGCCGCGGCCGTGGCGATGGCCGCCGCCGGTGCCCCGGGGCGCCAGGTCAGAGCGGCCAGGGCGCACAGCAGGGTGCCGTAGACCATCGCCATGGGCAGCAGGGCGCGGCGCGGGCCGTACCGGTCGACGAGAGTGGCCCGCAGGGGCATCAGGCAGACCGTCGCGGCTCCGAACAGGGACATGACGGCGCCGGTGACGGCATAGGACCCGGTGGCGCGGGTGACGGAGAGCATCACCGCGAGCGAGACCGTCCCGTAGGACAGGCGGGCCGTGAGCGCAGCGGTGAAGGTGCGGCGCGCGTGCGGGACGCGCAGGACGGCGGCGTAGGAGGGCCGCGACGGCAGGGCAGGGCAGGGCGACGTGGACGCGGACATCGAGAAGTTCCTCACGTGAAGGCATGAAGAGGGGACACCGGAGCGCCGCGTCGGCCGACGGTCGTGCGTCGGCTGCGTACGCGGGCGCGGGTGTGCGCTCTATGCCATGAGGAGGAACATGCCGGTCAAGGTAGCAGCGGACGGCCGGTGCAGGCCACGGCTTTGTACCGGCCAGGCTCGGGCATGACTCTGTACCGGCCAGGTCAGACACAGCTTTGTGTCGGCCGGGCCCGGTCAGCTCTCGGTCAGTCCTGCCACCAGCTCGTCCGCGGCGCGGTAGGGGTCCAGTTCGCCCGCCACGATGCGTTCCGCGAGGGCGCCGAGGTGGCGGTCGCCGTGCAGGTCGCCGATGCGTTCGCGCAGGGCCGTGACCGCGATGGTCTCGACCTCGCGGGCGGCGCGGGCCAGACGGCGCTCGGCGAGGACGCCGTGCTCCTCCATCCACGCGCGGTGCTTCTCCAGGGCCTCGACGACCTCGTCGACACCCTCGGCGCGGGCCGCGACGGTCTTGACGATGGGCGGACGCCAGTCGCCGGGGCCGCGGGCCTCACCGAGGCCCAGCATGTGGTTCAGTTCGCGCGCCGTGGCGTCGGCGCCGTCCCGGTCCGCCTTGTTGACGACGTACACGTCGCCGATCTCCAGGATTCCGGCCTTCGCCGCCTGGATGCCGTCGCCCATGCCCGGGGCCAGCAGGACCACGGAGGTGTCGGCCTGGGAGGCGATCTCCACCTCCGACTGGCCGACGCCGACCGTCTCCACCAGGACCACGTCGCAGCCCGCCGCGTCCAGGACACGGATCGCCTGGGGCGCGGACCAGGCCAGGCCGCCGAGGTGGCCGCGCGTGGCCATGGAGCGGATGTACACGCCGGGGTCGGAGGCGTGATCCGACATACGGACCCGGTCGCCGAGCAGGGCGCCGCCGGAGAACGGCGAGGACGGGTCGACGGCCAGGACGCCGACCCGCTTGTCCTGCTTGCGGTAGGCGGTGACCAGAGCGGAGGTGGAGGTGGACTTGCCGACGCCGGGCGAGCCGGTCAGACCGACCACATAGGCGTTGCCGGTCAGCGGGGCCAGCGCTGCCATGACCTCCCTGAGCTGTGGGGACGCCCCCTCCACCAGGGAGATCAGCCGGGCCACGGCCCGCGGCCGGCCGTCCCTGGCCTGGGCCACCAGAGAGGAGACGTCCTGCATCAAACAGCTCCGTTCACTTCACCGACGTACAGAGAACTCGGGCGTACCGAGGGCCCGGGCGTGCCGGGGCCGCACGCATGCGAAGGCCCCGGCGTACCGGAGGCTCAGGCCTTGGGCACCCGCACGATGAGGGCGTCGCCCTGGCCGCCGCCACCGCACAGCGCGGCCGCGCCGACGCCGCCGCCCCGCCGCTTGAGTTCGAGCGCCAGGTGGAGCACGAGACGGGCACCGGACATGCCGATCGGGTGACCCAGGGCGATGGCGCCACCGTTGACGTTCACCTTTTCCGTGGAAACGCCGAGGTCCTTCATTGACTGCACGGCGACCGCGGCGAAAGCCTCGTTGATCTCGATGAGGTCGAGGTCGGAGACCTCCAGGCCGTCCTTCTTCAGGGCGTGCTGGATGGCGTTGGACGGCTGGGACTGCAGGGAGTTGTCCGGGCCGGCCACGTTGCCGTGCGCGCCGATCTCGGCGAGCCAGTCCAGGCCCAGCTCCTCGGCCTTGGCCTTGCTCATCACGACCACGGCCGCCGCACCGTCCGAGATCTGCGAGGAGGTGCCGGCCGTGATGGTGCCGTCCTTGGCGAAGGCCGGCCGCAGCTTGCCCAGCGACTCGACGGTGGTGTCGCCGCGGATGCCCTCGTCCTTGCTGAAGACGACCGGCTCGCCCTTGCGCTGCGGGATCTCGACCGGGGTGATCTCGGCCTCGAAGATGCCGTTCTTCTGCGCGGCGGCGGCACGCTGGTGGGACAGCGCCGCGATCTCGTCCTGCTCGGGGCGCAGGATGCCGAGGCGGGTGTTGTGCTTCTCGGTCGACTCGCCCATGGCGATGCCCTCGAAGGAGTCGGTCAGGCCGTCGTGGGCCATCGCGTCGAGCATCTCCACCGCGCCGTACTTGAAGCCCTCACGGGACTTCGGGAGCAGGTGGGGGGCGTTGGTCATGGACTCCTGGCCGCCGGCGACCACGATGTCGAACTCGCCGGCGCGGATCAGCTGGTCGGCGAGCGCGATGGCGTCGAGGCCGGACAGGCACACCTTGTTGATGGTGAGCGCCGGGACGCTCATCGGGATGCCGGCCTTGACCGCGGCCTGGCGGGCCGGGATCTGTCCTGCCCCGGCCTGGAGCACCTGCCCCATGATCACGTACTGCACCTGGTCGCCGCCGATGCCCGCACGGTCGAGGGCGGCCTTGATTGCGAAGCCGCCGAGGTCGGCTCCGGAGAAGGACTTCAGCGAGCCCAGCAACCGCCCCATGGGCGTACGGGCGCCCGCGACGATCACAGTGCTGGTCGTTCCAGAAGACATGAGCTGCGATCCCCTTACCGGCCTGCACAGCCGAGGAGTGAACGAGGGTTTACTTCGAATGTACTGACCGGTACTTCATGCGTCATCGGCCCTTCGGTGTGATCGCGCGCACGTTGCGTAACCATCCCAGGAGCGCTGCACTGAATCCATGCTGACGCGAATCGACCACATCGGGATCGCCTGTCGCGACCTGGACGCCACCATCGAGTTCTACCGGGCCACGTACGGCTTCGAGGTGTTCCACACCGAGGTCAACGAGGAGCAGGGCGTGCGCGAGGCCATGCTCAAGATCAACGAGACGTCCGACGGCGGCGCCTCCTACCTCCAGCTGCTGGAGCCGACCCGGGAGGACTCGGCGGTCGGCAAGTGGATGGCGAAGAACGGCGAGGGCGTCCACCACATCGCTTTCGGTACGCCGGATGTCGACGGTGACGCAGCCGCCATCCGCGAAAAGGGCGTACGCGTTCTGTACGAGGAGCCACGGATCGGCTCCATGGGGTCGCGGATCACCTTCCTGCACCCCAAGGATTGCCACGGTGTCCTGACAGAACTGGTCACTTCGGCCCCGGTTGAGTCGCCCGAGCACTGACCCCCGTACATAAGGGCCGGTAGGGTTGGGGGCGGTCGCCCTCGCAACGCCGGGTGGCCGCATGCCGGGGTCCGGGTTTTCGGGGGACGAGCGTCGGGGCAGCAGCCCGTGCTCCGCCGTTGATCTGACACCATTCCCCGGGGGCCCCGTCCGGCGGATGGACGGAGCTCGTTGGAGAAGCTTGCGACCAGGGGACGGATGGGACCGCGCAGTGCGGGGCTACGAGAGCCAGGAGCGAGAGCCGGCGGCTGACGTCGACCACCTCTCTCGGTTCGAGGCCGAGATGAAACGGCTGAAGACCGAGCGGGAAAAGGCGATCCAGCACGCCGAGGACCTCGGCTACCAGGTCGAGGTGCTGCGCGCCAAGCTGCACGAGGCGCGCCGCACCCTCATGACCAGGCCCGCCTACGACGGCGGTGACATCGGCTATCAGGCCGAGCAGTTGCTGCGCAATGCCCAGATCCAGGCCGATCAGCTGCGCCAGGACGCCGAGCGGGAGCTGAGCCAGGCCCGCGCGCAGACGCAGCGGATCCTGCAGGAGCACGCCGAGCAGGCCGCCCGGCTCCAGGCCGAGCTGCACCAGGAGGCGGTCACCCGCCGCCAGCAGCTGGACCAGGAGCTGGCGGAGCGCCGGCAGACCGTCGAGTCGCACGTCAACGAGAACGTGGCGTGGGCCGAGCAGCTGCGCGCCCGCACGGAGTCCCAGGCGCGCAGGCTGCTGGACGAGTCCCGCGCCGAGGCCGAGCAGGCGATGGCCGCCGCCCGCACGGAGGCCGAGCGGCTGACCCGGGAGGCCCGGGACCGGCTGCAGAGCGACGCCGAGGCGGCCCGCGGTGAGGCCGACCAGATCCTGCGCCGCGCCCGCACCGACGCCGAGCGGCTGCTGAACGCCGCCTCCACCCAGGCCCAGGAGGCCACCGACCACGCCGAGCAGCTGCGCAGCAGCACCGTCACGGAGTCGGACACCGCCCGCCGCCAGGCCGCCGAGCTGAGCCGGGCGGCCGAGGAGCGCATGGCCCAGGCCGAGGAGGCGCTGCGCAAGGCGCAGTCCGAGGCCGAGAAGCTGGTCTCCGAGGCGGAGCAGGCCGCCGCCAAGGCGCTGTCGAGCGCCGAGGCCGCCAACGAGACCCGTACCCGCACCGCCAAGGAACAGGTCGCGCGGCTGGTCGAAGAGGCCACCAAGGAGGCCGAGAACACCAAGTCCGAGGCCGAGCAGCTGGTCGCCGACGCCCGTGCCGAGGCCGAGAAGGTCCTCGCGGAGGCCTCGGAGAAGGCCCGCACGGTCACCGCCGAGGAGAGCGCGACCCAGCTCTCCAAGGCCGCCAAGACCGCCGAGGACGTCCTGAACAAGGCGTCCGAGGAAGCCAGGAACACCACCAAGGCCGCCGCCGAGGAGGCCGAGCGGATCCGCACGGAGGCCGAGGCCGAGGCGGACCGGCTGCGCGCCGAGGCGCACGACATCGCCGAGCAGCTCAAGGGCGCCGCGAAGGACGACACCAAGGAGTACCGCGCCAAGACGGTCGAGCTGCAGGAGGAGGCCCGCCGGCTGCGCGGCGAGGCCGAGCAGCTGCGCGCCGACGCGGTCGCCGAGGGCGAGTCGATCCGCGCCGAGGCCCGCCGCGAGGCGGTGGCGCAGATCGAGGAGGCGGCCAGGTCCGCCGAGGAGCTGCTGGCGAAGGCCAAGGCGGACGCCGACGAGCTGCGCAAGAGCGCGACGACGGACAGCGAGAAGGTCCGCACCGAGGCCATCGAGCGGGCCACTGCGCTGCGCCGGCAGGCCGAGGAGACCCTGGAGCGCACCCGCAAGGAGGCCGAGCGGCACCGCGCGGAGGCCACCGAGCAGGCCGAGTCGATCACCTCGGACGCCGAACGGGCCGCGCGTGAACTGCGCGAGGAGACCGAGCGGGCCGTCGAGGCACGCCGCAGCGAGGCCGCCGAGGACCTGGCCCGGCTGCAGTCCGAGACCCAGGAGCGGCTGGCGGCGGCCGAGCAGGCGCTCACCGACGCCCGCGAGGAGGCGGCCCGGATCCGCCGGGAGGCCGCCGAGGAGAGCGAGCGGCAGCGCAGCGAGGCCGCCGACCGGATCCGCACGCTCCAGCAGCAGGCCGAGGACGAGGCCGAGCGGCTGCGCACGGAGGCCGCCTCGGACGCGTCGGCCTCCCGGGCCGAGGGCGAGGCCCTCGCCATACGGCTGCGCTCGGAGGCGGCGGCCGAGGCCGAGCGGCTCAAGGCCGAGGCCCAGGACACCGCCGACCGGGTACGCGCGGAGGCGCAGGCCGCCGCCGAGCGCCTCGGCGCCGAGGCGTCCGAGACGCTGGCCGCCGCGCAGGAGGAGGCGGCCCGGCGCCGCCGCGAGGCCGAGGAACTCCTCGGTGCCGCGCGCACCGAGGCCGACCAGGAGCGCGAGCGGACCCGCGAGCAGAGCGAGGAGCTGCTGGCCTCGGCGCGCAAGCGGGTGGAGGACGCCCAGGCCGAGGCGGTCCGTCTCGTCGAGGAGGCCGACCGGCGCGCCACCGAGATGGTGTCCGCGGCCGAGCAGCACGCCCAGCAGGTACGGGACTCGGTCTCCGGGCTGCACGAGCAGGCGCAGGAGGAGATCACCGGGCTGCGCTCGGCCGCCGAGCACGCGGCGGACCGCACCCGCACGGAGGCCGAGCAGGAGGCGGACCGGGTCCGCGCCGACGCCTACGCCGAGCGGGAGCGGGCGAGCGAGGACGCCTCACGGATCCGGCGGGAGGCCGCCGAGGAGACGGAGGCCGCCAAGGCGCTCGCCGAGCGTACGGTCGCGGAGGCGATCGCGGAGTCCGACCGGCTGCGCACCGACACGTCCGAGTACGCCCAGCGGGTCCGCACGGAGGCGTCGGACGCGCTCGCCGAGGCCGACCAGGCCGCGGCCCGCACCCGGGCGGACGCCCGCGAGGACGCCAACCGGATCCGCTCGGACGCGGCGGCCCAGGCGGACGCGCTCATCACCGAGGCCCGCAACGAGGCGGAGCGGCTCCAGACGGAGACCGTCGCCGAGGCCGACCGGGTCCGCACCGAAGCCGTCGCGGGTGCCGAGCAGCTCATCGCGGATGCCACCGGCGACGCCGAGCGGCTGCGCGCCGAGGCCGCCGAGACGGTCGGCTCCGCCCAGCAGCACGCCGAGCGGCTGCGCAGCGAGGCCGAGCGGGTCAGGGCGGACGCGCAGGCGGAGGCCGAGCGGCTCGTCAACTCCGCGCGCGAGGAGTCCGACCGGACCCTCGACGAGGCCCGCAAGGAGGCCAACAAGCGGCGTTCGGAGGCGGCCGAGCAGGTCGACACGCTCATCACGGAGACCACGGCCGAGGCGGACAAGCTGCTCACCGAGGCCCAGCAGCAGGCGCTGAAGGCCACCGCGGACGCGGAGTCGCAGGCCGACACGATGGTGGGTGCGGCCCGCAGCGAGGCCGAGCGGATCGTCTCCGAGTCGACGGTCGAGGGAAACTCGCTGGTGGAGAAGGCCCGCACGGACGCGGACGAGCTGCTCGTCGGCGCCCGCCGGGACGCGACCGCCATAAGGGAGCGCGCGGAGGAGCTGCGCGACCGCATCACCTCCGAGATCGAGGAGCTGCACGAGCGGGCCCGGCGCGAGGCCGCCGAGACCATGAAGTCGACCGGCGACCGCTGCGACGCGCTCATCACCGCCGCCGAGGAGCAGCTGGCCAAGGCGCAGGCGAAGGCCAAGGAGCTGGTGTCGGACGCCAACTCCGAGGCCGGAAAGGTCCGTATCGCCGCCGTCAAGAAGGCGGAGGGGCTGCTCAAGGAGGCCGAGCAGAAGAAGGCCACGCTGGTCAAGGAGGCCGAGGAGCTGAAGGCCGAGGCGATCCGGGAGGCCCGGCGCACGGTCGAGGAGGGCAAGCGCGAGCTGGAGATCCTGATGCGCCGGCGCGAGGACATCAACGCCGAGATCTCCCGTGTCCAGGACGTCCTGGAGGCGTTGGAGTCCTTCGAGACCCCGTCGGCCGGCAAGGACGGCGGAGTCAAGGCGAGCGCTGCGGTCGGCGCCCCCCGATCGGGTGGCAAGTCCTCGGACGGCTAGCGAAAGATGGCCGATTCCGTGTCTCCTGGGGAGCTTTGGCCCACTATTTGGCAAGCCGTCCGGCGGTCAGCCACCCAAAAGAGGTGTCATTCTCCAGATCAAACACGTATCCGCTCGATGACACACCGCTTCGGCCCCTAGGATTCCCCCTATCACCTCACCGGTCTCTTTCGACAGGAACCCCATGAGCGACACTTCCCCCTACGGCTTCGAGCTTGTGCGGCGTGGGTACGACCGCGCTCAGGTGGACGAACGGATCTCCAAGCTCGTCTCCGACCGTGACAGCGCTCTCGCCCGCATCACCGCTCTGGAAAAGCGCATCGAGGAGCTCCACCTCGAGACGCAGAACGCCCAGGCCCAGGTGACCGACGCCGAGCCGTCGTACGCCGGTCTCGGTGCGCGTGTCGAGAAGATCCTGCGCCTCGCCGAGGAAGAGGCCAAGGATCTGCGCGAGGAGGCCCGGCGCGCGGCCGAGCAGCACCGCGAGCTCGCCGAGTCCGCGGCGCAGCAGGTCCGCAACGACGCAGAATCGTTCGCTGCGGAGCGCAAGGCCAAGGCCGAGGACGAGGGCGTCCGGATCGTCGAGAAGGCCAAGAGTGACGCCTCGCAGCTGCGCTCCGAGGCCCAGAAGGACGCGCAGTCCAAGCGCGAGGAGGCGGACGCCCTCTTCGAGGAGACCCGCGCCAAGGCCGCGCAGGCCGCCGCCGACTTCGAGACGAACCTGGCCAAGCGCCGCGAGCAGTCCGAGCGCGACCTGGCCTCGCGTCAGCAGAAGGCCGAGAAGCGCCTCGCCGAGATCGAGCACCGCGCCGAGCAGCTGCGCCTGGAGGCGGAGAAGCTGCGCACGGACGCAGAGCGCCGCGCCCGCCAGACGGTGGAGACGGCCCAGCGCCAGGCCGAGGACATCGTGGCCGACGCCAACGCCAAGGCCGACCGTATCCGCTCGGAATCCGAGCGCGAGCTGGCGGCGCTCACCAACCGCCGCGACAGCATCAACGCCCAGCTGACGAACGTCCGCGAGATGCTCGCCACGCTGACCGGCGCCGCGGTGGCCGCGGCCGGCTCCCCGGCCGAGGACGAGCCTATCTCCCGCGGGGTTCCTGCTCAGCAGACGCGCTAGTCGAAGGACCCGGTCGAGGGGCGGTGGGGCTCGGTCCCGCCGCCCTTTTCCCTGTCCACGGGCGGAGGGGCGCAGGTCCCCGTCCACGGGCGGAGGGGCGCAGGCCCGGCACGGGCAAGGTGGTCCCCCTCAAGTGGCAGCCCGCGAACCCCGGTCATAGCGTGGCCGCATGATCGAGCTGGAGGGGCTGACCAAGCGGTACGGCGAGAAACTCGCGGTCGACGGTCTCACCTTCGCCGTGCGGCCGGGCATCGTGACCGGGTTCCTCGGTCCCAACGGTGCCGGCAAGTCCACGACCATGCGCATGATCCTCGGGCTCGACCGGCCCACCTCCGGGGACGTCCGGATCGACGGCAGGCACTACGACCGGCTCAAGGACCCGCTGACGTACATGGGTGCCCTGCTGGACGCGAAGGCCGTGCACGGCGGGCGCACCGCCTACAACCATCTGCTGTGTCTCGCGCAGAGCAACGGGATCCCGGACCGGCGGGTGGCCGAGGTGCTGGACACCGTCGGGCTCACCGCCGTGGGGAAGAAGAAGGCCAAGGGGTTCTCGTACGGCATGGGCCAGCGGCTCGGCATCGCGGCCGCGCTGCTCGGTGATCCGCAGATCCTGATGTTCGACGAGCCGGTCAACGGTCTCGACCCCGAGGGCATCCACTGGATCCGGAACCTGATGAAATCGCTGGCCGCGCAGGGACGGACCGTGTTCGTCTCCAGCCATCTGATGAGCGAGATGGCGCTGACCGCCGATCATCTGGTGGTCATCGGGCAGGGCCGGCTGCTGGCCGACACCTCCATGGCCGGCTTCATCCGGGAGTACGCGCGCAGTTACGTACGGATCCGTTCGCCGCAGCGCGAGCGGCTCGTGGACGTGCTGCACGAGGCCGGGATCACCGTCGTCGAGGCGGGCGGCGGCACGCTGGAGGTGGAGGGCGGCAAGGCGGAGCGGATCGGGGAGCTGGCCGCGCAGCACGGCATCGTGCTGCACGAGCTGAGCCTCCAGCAGGCCTCGCTGGAGGAGGCGTTCATGCAGCTGACGGCGGAGTCGGTGGAGTACCACGCGCATGCCGGGCCCACTCCCGCGCCGCAGGGCTGGGGCACCGGCTGGAAAGGGGCCTGACCCATGGCTGCCGTGCAGGTCATCCGGTCCGAGTGGACCAAGATCCGGTCCGTGGCGTCGACGGTGTGGACGCTGTCGCTGGCCGTGGTGGTCACCGTCGCCCTCGGCATGCTCATCTCCGCACTGTCGAGGAGCCAGTACGACAACATGCCGCTGCGGGAGCGAATCTCCTTCGATCCGACCGTGATCAGCTTCGCAGGCATGACCCTCGGGCAGCTCGCCATGATCGTGTTCGGGGTGCTCGTCGTGTCGAACGAGTACAGCACCGGCATGATCCGCGCCTCGCTGGCCGCCGTACCCCAGCGCGGCACCTTCCTGTTCAGCAAGATCGCCGTGGCGGCCGCGCTCGCGCTGGTCGTCGGCATGGTCACCAGCTTCGCCGCGTTCTTCCTCGGCCAGGCGATGCTCGGCCCGCTCGGCACCGGGATCGGCGACTCCGAGGTGCTGCGCGCGGTGCTCGGCGGCGGGCTGTACATGACCCTGATCGCGATGTTCTCCATGGGCGTCGCCGCGATGCTGCGCTCGCCGATGCTCTCGCTCGGCATCCTGATGCCGTTCTTCTTCCTGATCTCCAACATCCTCGGCAACGTGGACGCGACGAAGAAGCTCGGACAGTTCCTGCCCGACCAGGCCGGCAGCCGGATCATGCAGGTGGTGCCGAGGATCGGCGACGACACGCCCTACGGGCCCTGGGGCGGGCTCGGGATCATGGCCCTGTGGGTGATCGCCGCGGTGGCGGGCGGTTACGTCCTGCTCAAGCGCCGGGACGCCCAGTAGGTATCTGTCCTCGCTTCGCCCTGCTCCGGCTTTACTTTCTTTTGGGCGGAACCGTCAAAGCCCGGATATCCTCCTAACCCTTACGGGGGCGTGTGCCCCGCTGTCCTGAACTTTCGATGGGTGCGGAGCATGATCGAGGCTGTAGGCCTGACAAAGCGCTACGGCGACAAGACCGCCGTGTACAACCTTTCCTTCCAGGTGCGACCGGGAGCCGTGACCGGCTTCCTCGGGCCGAACGGCTCGGGCAAGTCGACGACGATGCGGATGATCCTCGGGCTGGACAACCCGACGTCCGGCGCGGTGACCATCGGCGGCTACCCGTACCGCAAGCTGCCCAACGCCCCCCGCCAGGTCGGTGCGCTGCTCGACGCCAAGGCGGTGCACGGCGGCCGGACCGCCCGCAACCACCTGCTGAGCCTCGCCCAGCTGTCGGGCATTCCGGCCCGGCGGGTGGACGAGGTGCTCGGGGTCGTCGGCCTGCAGGAAGTGGCGAAAAAGCGCTCCAAGGGCTTCTCCCTCGGCATGGGCCAGCGCCTCGGCATCGCCGCCGCGCTGCTCGGCGACCCCCAGGTGCTGCTCTTCGACGAGCCGGTCAACGGCCTCGACCCCGAGGGCATCCTCTGGGTCCGCAACCTGATGAAGGCCCTGGCGGCCGAGGGCCGTACGGTCTTCGTCTCCTCGCACCTGATGAGCGAGATGGCGCTGACCGCCGACCACCTCATCGTGATCGGGCGCGGTCAGCTGCTCGCCGACATGAGTGTGACGGACTTCATTTCGGCCAACTCCGCCGACTTCGCGCGCGTGCGCACCCCCGACACCGACCCCCAGCTGCGTGAGAAGCTGACCTCCGCGCTCACCGAGGCCGGCGGCCATGTGCTGCCCGAGCAGGACGGCGCGCTGCGCGTGACGGGGCTGCCGCTGCCGCGCATCAGCGACCTCGCGCACGAGGCGGACGTCCGGCTGTGGGAGCTGTCGCCGCACCAGGCCTCGCTGGAGGAGGCGTACATGCGCATGACGCAGGGCGCCGTCGACTACCGCTCGACCATCGACCAGAAGGCGGGCCTCCAGCAGCCCCTGCCGCCGGGCGCCCAGCCGCCCATGCCGGTCCCCGGGCAGGGTCAGCCCGGCTGGTACGCTCCGCCGCCGCCCCAGCAGGGCCAGCCGTTCACGGTGCCGACGCCGCCCTCGGGCCCGTACGGCGGCGCTCCCGCGGCCCCGTACGGCGCTCCGGGCGTTCCGGGCGCGGGAGTACCCAACCCGTACGCCGCGCCCGCCCCGCAGGCCCCTCAGACGCCCCAGGCGCCCCAGGCGCCCCAGGCGCAGGCTCCGGCCGCCGCACCCCCGGCCCCGGCCGCCGCACCCGCCGCCCCGCCGTCCCAGCCCGCTCCCCCGGCCCCCGCGGCCGACACGACCAAGCCCGAGGACGCCCGATGAGCACCCAGCAGCCCCCGATGCCGCAGGCACCTGTCGCCGCGCCCGACTGGCAGGCGGCGCCCGGCGGGTCCTTCCCCGGCTACAGCTCGCCGATCCCGGTCGTGCGCACCCACCTCCGGCATGCGCTGGCCTCCGAGTGGACGAAGATCAAGTCGGTCCGTTCCACGGTGTGGACGCTCGGCGTCTTCCTCCTGCTCGTGGTCGGCATCGGCCTGCTCGCCGGTCTCGCGGTCCGCGGCTCCAGCTCCGACCTGTCCGGCCAGACCGCGCTGAGCCTCGGCTTCTTCGGCCTGCTGCTCGGCATGATGTGCATCATCACGCTCGGCGTCCTGACCACGGCGTCCGAGTACGGCACGGGCATGATCCGCACGACCATGACCGCCTGTCCCAGCCGGGGCCGGGTGCTGGCCGCCAAGTCGATCGTGTTCTTCGTCCTCGCCTTCGTGGTGACGCTGGTCACCGTGTCGTTCGTGGCGATGGTGCAGACATCCATGCTGTCGGGCCACGGCGCGACCACCCCGTCCACCGGGGAATGGCTGAAGGCCACGCTCGGCATCAGCCTCTACATCGCGCTGCTCGGGCTGCTGTCGCTGCTGATCGGCTCGATCATCCGGCACTCGGCGGGCGCCATCACGATCATGATCGGCGCGGTGCTCGCCCCGCTGGTGATCGCGCTCTTCATGAACGCCTCGTCGCTGCAGTCGGTGCAGAAGGCGCTGCTGGAGTACTCGATCCCGAGCCAGATGGGCGTCTTCTACGACAACACCCTGAGCCAGTCCGGCCCCTCGGGCTGGGACCCGGTGTGGATCATGCTGGGCGTGACGGCGGCCGCGTACGCCGGCGCCTACGCGCTGCTGCAGAACCGGGACGTGTAGCTCAGAACCTCGGCGCGTTACGGGACCGCTGCACCCGCGTGGTGCGGCGGTCCTTCGCGTTCCAGCACGCCTTGTGCCAGTGGCGGCGGTCGTCTACGCCCGCGTGCTCCGGCCAGGCCACCACGTGCGGGACGCCGGACGGGATCAGCTGTTCGCAGCCGGGGCAGCGGTAGGTCTTGCCCTCGGCGCTCGACCCGGCGACATGGCGCACGCTCCACTCCTCGCCCTGCCAGCTCTCCGTCGACTGCCAGCCGCCGTACCGGCCCGCCCGGTCGTCCTCGGTGGCGCTCCCGGACGATGCGGCTGCCTTCGGTCGGTTGCGACGCGGGGACACGGGACACCTCTCGGGGCTATACAGGAAGCACGGGACCCGTCCAGCGTACGCGGCACGCGCAGGGGTACCCGGAGGGAACCAAACCACACAAGTCCCCCCTCGGGGCAGCCCATTCTGCAGACAATCCGCAAATCTCCCCGCCAGGCCGTGTCCTCGGCACGTGTCAGACGGTTATGCGGGTTGGGGGAGCTCCGGGTCGGAGCCAAGGAAGCAGGAAATGCAATGCACGTAGGAAGTTTTGTGCTGGCGGCTCAGTTCCCGGGCCAGGGCCCCGGGGAAGCCCTGTACCGGGCGGTCCGCTCGGCCGAGGTCGCCGAAGAGGCCGGGCTGGACGCGGTGTGGCTGGCCGAGCACCACTTCGTGCCGTACGGCACATGCCCGTCCGCGGTCACCCTGGCCGCCTTACTGCTCGGCCGTACCCGGCGCATCCGTGTCGGCACGGCGGTCAGCGTACTGCCCATCGCGCACCCGGTCGCGCTGGGCGAGCAGGCCGCGCTGCTGCACCTGACGAGCGGCGGGCGGTTCACGCTGGGCGTCGGGCGCGGCGGGCCGTGGGTGGACCTGGAGGTGTTCGGCGCGGGCATCGGTGCGTACGAGCACGGGTTCCCGGAATCACTCGATCTGCTGGTGCGCTGGCTGCGCGAACCATCCGTCTCGGCCTCGGGTGAACGGTTCTCCTTCCGTGAGGTGCCCGTGGTGCCCCGTCCCTCGGAGGCGCTGACGGAGACCCCGGGTCCGGAGGTCGTGGTCGCCTGCACCTCGCCGGGGACCGTGCGGCTGGCCGCCGAGCGCGGACTGCCGATGCTGCTCGGCATGCACGTCGGCGACGAGGAAAAGGCCGAGATGGTCACCCTGTGGCGGCAGTTCGCGCGGGCCGCGGGCCGCCCGCCCGAGGAGATCGCCGGCGCGGCCCATGTCTCCGCCGGGGTCTGCCAGATCGCGGACCGGCGCACCGACGCGGCGGAGACACTGCTGAAGGCGATGCCGGGCTGGCTCAAGCAGGGGCTGGACGCCCATGTGACCGTCGACGGCCGGGCGCGCACGATGCGCGATCCGCTCGCCTACACCGAACTGCTCTGCGGGCTGCACCCGGTGGGCACGCCACGGCTCGCCGCCGACCGGCTCGCGGCCACGTCGGAGCGCACCGGCATCTCCCGCTTCGCCCTGCTCGTCGAGGGCTCGGGCGACCTCGCGGCGACGGAGGAGAACCTGCGGCGCCTGGGTGCCGAGGTGCTGCCCCAGTTGCGCTGACGAGCCGCCGACTCCCTTTCCGCACGGGGGGCTTGCCGCCCCAGTACTGAATGCACCTCCCACGGGTGGAGCGGCAAGCAAGCGGCTCGCTGCCCGGGCGGCACGCGTGCCGCGCGTCAGCAGTCCCGGAGCTCCGGCGACTGGTTCAGCAACTGGCTGCGCACCGAGGTGAAACGGGCGAGCGTCTCGTCCACCGAGGCGTCCAGCGGGAACACCGCCACCCGGTGGCAGTTCTGGAAGGCCAGCCGCACACCGAAGTGCCGCTGCAGCGCGCCGCGGATGGCGTCACTCGCGAGCGCACGCAGCAGTTGACCGCGTGCCTGCTCGTCCGGCGGGGGCGTCTGGTTGTCGGCGAAGGGTGCGCCGTCCACCTTCAGCTGGGCCACCAGGGAGCTGATCATCTCCCACGCATAGGGCAGGGAGGTCCGGACGCAGTCGACGAATGCTGCTTCGTCGACCTCGCCTCGCTCGGCCTGTTCGAGTAGGGCCGGTGAGACGTCGAGCGACATGGGTTCTCCTCTCGCACCCCCGACGAACAGGGGTTGCCGGACAGATGGGGGAGTTCGCGATATCGAACACGCTCCGTGCACACATCGCGACCTCCCGTTCCCTACGGTAGGCAACCGTCGGTGACCGCACCAGCAGAATGCGTATATGGAACGGTCCCTTTAGGCGCACAATCGGCCAGGGATGAACAAGAGTTTCCAGGGATAAATGGGGCGGCACGGCGGACACCGGAGGTCGGGCGGGACGGACGGGGCGAGGGCGAATCGCGCCCACCCGTGGGTGTCGAGTAGCGTTGCCGACCATGCGTCTCGTCATTGCCCGCTGCTCGGTCGACTACGCCGGCCGGCTCACCGCCCACCTGCCCTCGGCGCCCAGACTGATCCTGGTCAAGGCGGACGGCAGCGTCTCCATCCACGCGGACGACCGGGCCTACAAGCCCCTCAACTGGATGTCGCCGCCCTGCACGTTGAAGGAGGGCACCGGCGACGAGGAGGGCGTGTGGACCGTCGTCAACAAGGCAGGCGAGAAACTGATCATCACCATGGAGGAGATCCTCCATGACTCCTCGCACGAACTCGGCGTGGACCCGGGGCTGATCAAGGACGGCGTGGAAGCACACCTCCAGGAACTGCTCGCCGACCGTATCGAGACACTCGGCGACGGCTACACGCTCATCCGCCGCGAGTACATGACGGCGATCGGCCCGGTGGACATCCTGTGCCGGGACGCCGAGGGCCGGACCGTCGCCATCGAGATCAAGCGGCGCGGCGAGATCGACGGCGTCGAGCAGCTCACCCGCTATCTCGAACTGCTCAACCGCGACCCGCATCTCGCTCCGGTCCGCGGCGTCTTCGCCGCCCAGGAGATCAAGCCCCAGGCCCGGGTCCTCGCCACGGACCGCGGCATCAACTGCCAGATCCTGGACTACGACGCCCTGCGCGGCATCGAGGACGACAAGCTCCGCCTGTTCTGAGCCGAACGCTCCGCCACCTGCCGGGCCGACGCCCGGCAACAGGCGTGCGCCCGGCATCACGCCCACGCCCGGCATCATGACGACCACCGACAACAGACCTGTGCCCGGCATCACGCCCACGCCCGGCATCAGGCCTGCGGTCGGCACCGGGCCTGCGGTCGGCACCACCTGTGCCCGGCATCCGGTCCAGGGCATCGCTCCCGCGCCCGGCATCACCCCCGCGTCGGGCACCAGGCGTACGGCCCTCCGTACCGAGCAGCCCCCGTTCCCGCCGCGACGGCGCTCAGCCGTGACGGCGGTGACCGGCGGTGCCGGGCCCGCCGAGGGCCCTGGGGGTCCGCCGGTCTCGTATCGACCGGCGCTGCCGGCCCGCACCGCCGCCGCCGACCGAAGTCGCGGCGGGAACGCCTGTCCGCCGAGCCGCTAGATCACCGAACCGGTACCGCTCGGCGTCACGGCACCCGTGCCCTGCGGTGCGCTCGCCGAGTTGCTGGCGACGGGCGACGACGAACCGGCCGTCGTGCCACCGGTCGTGCCTGTGGTGGTCCCCCCGGTCGTGCCACCGGTCGTCCCCGAGGTGGTTCCGCCGTCGGTGCCGCCTCCGGTGGTCGTGCCGCCCGTGGTCCCGCCGTTCGTGCCGCCGGTGGTCCCGCCGTTGGTCCCTCCGTTCGTGCCGCCCGTGGTTCCGCCGTTGGTCCCGCCGTTGGTGCCGCCTCCGGTGGTCGTGCCGCCCGTCGTGCCGCCCGTCGGCCCACCCGTCGTGCCGCCGGTGGGCCCGCCCGTCGTGCCGCCGGTGCTTCCGCCGGTCGTGCCGCCGCCCGGCGTGCTGGACGACCCCGACGGCTTGGGCGACTTGGACGGCGAGCCCGAGGTCTTGGAGCCGGTCGGCCTGGCGCTCTGCGAGGGCCGGACGGTGGCCGACGGCGGCGTCGGGTCGTCCGCCGTGCCGTAGGTGCCGTCGGGGCCGGGGTTCGTCGGAGTGCCGGCGGGGCTGTCGGCGTCGCCGCCCGCGCCGTCGTTCTGCTTCGGGTCCGCGCCCAGGCTGCCGTCGTCCGTGCCCTGGCTCGCGGACGGGGCGTCGACCGTACCGGCCGGGTTCTTGCCCGCGTTCTGGTCGGACGTCATGCCGAGGGTGACGACCGTGCCGAGAACGGCGGCGAGCAGGGCCCCGGAGCCGGCCGCGACGAGGTTGCGGCGGGCCAGGCGCCGGATGCCGCCCAGGGACGTGCGGGCCGGGGGCTGATGGGTGACCAGGGTGTCGTCGGCGGGCGCGTAGAGCGGCGGGAAGGGCGTCGGCAGCCCGCCGGGAGGCAGCGCCGACTCCTCGTGGCGGGCGTCCGGCACCTCCTCGCCCACCATCGGTGCGGCCGCGTCGCCCGCGAGGTCGGCGACCAGCGCGAGGGCACGGCGCCCGGCGACGGTGCCCCGCTTGTCGGCGAGCGCCCCGCGCAGGCCGGCGGACGTCTCCAGCTCGGCGCGGGCCCGGTCGAGCTGTCCGCCGCAGAGCGCGAGGATGCCCAACTCGTGGTGGAAATAGGCCTGTTCGGAGATCTCGCCGGAGAGCCGGGAGGCCTCGGCGCCGGAGCGCAGCGCCCGCTCCCAGGCACTCCAGTGCAGTCCGGCGGCGAAGGCGGGCGCGGCCGTGCGCGCGAGCCGCACCGCACAGCTCTCCTCGCCCTCGGCGGGCGGTGCCGTGTCCCCCACCGCCACGGTGAGCGCGGCGAGGACCGCGTCGGCCTCGGCGCACACCCGCTCGGGGGCCACCGAGGGATGGCCGGTCCACCAGGCGTAGTGCTCGGCCGCGGCGAGGGCCTGGGCCGGGGCGTCGGCGGCGTAGTCGGCGGCCTCCAGCTGCGCCTGCACGCCGGCCGCCAGGCGGTAGCGGGAGCCGACCGGGGAGACCAGTCCGCAGCCGGCGAGTTCGCCGAGCGCGGCGTCCGCGTGGGTGTCGCCGACCAGCGCGGGCAGATGCGCCTGGTGCGGCACCTCGCCGCCGAGGGCGACCGCGAAGCGGAGGGTCGCGCGGGCGGAGGCGCTGAGCCGGGAGGCGAGCAGCGGGGCGGGCGCGGCCGCCTCGCCGAGGGCGGGCAGCGGGACGTCCTCCGTCTCCGCCACGTCCAGGGGCTCCTCGACGGCCGGCCGTACGTCCTCGAAGACGCCGTACGCGTCGACCGCCCCGGCGCTGGCCCGCAGCTGGTCGCGCTGCCGGAGCAGGGCACCGGCCTGGACGAACCGCAGGGGCAGCCCCTCGGACTCGAACCACAGGTCGCCCGCCCAGTTGGCCTCGTCCTCGGTGAGGACACGGCCGACGGCCCGCTCCAGGATCTCCACGCCACAGGCGCGCTCCAGGCCGGCGAGGAAGACCTCCTCGACGTCGGCGTCGGCGGTCGGCGCGGGCACGTCCGGGGTGGCGGCGAGCAGGAAGGCGCATTCGGGGGTGGCGGCGAGCACTTCGTCCAGGGCGGCGCCGCCGAGCTCCAGGTCGTCCACGACCACGACCGCGCCGATCTCGGCGACCAGTTCGAGCAGCTGGTCGCGTTCGGGCCGGTACCGGGGGGCTTCGTAGACGGCGTGGAAGAGGTCGTGGAGGAGGTCGGTGGCCGTGCGGCGGAAGCCGGTGAGCCGGACCACGCCGTCGGGGGCGAGGTCGAAGCAGTCCTCGGCGACGAGGTCGAGCAGGGCGGTGCGCCCGGAGCCACCGGGGCCGGTGAGCCGCACGGAACGGCCGCGGGCGAGCAGCCGGACCAGGCGCTCGCGCTCGTCCTGGCGTTCGAGGAGGGAGAGCGTGGGCTGCGCCGGGCCGGGCGGTACCGGTGGCCGGGCGGCGCGCTCGGTCTCGGCGCGCTCGGCGGAGCTGCGCTTGCGGGGCCGTCCCGGCCTCTCTCCCCCGCTCTCGAATGCGCTTGAGAGGGAGGTGCCCCCAGGCGGGCAGGGCTCTATCTCGCTGCCGTCGACGGGGTTGACGGTCAGCAGGAAGTCGCCGGAGACGAGGCGCGCCGTGCGGGCGAGCGCGGGTGTGCTCTGCCCGAAGTCGGAGTTGAGGGATTCCCGGGGCGGGCGGCGGCCCGGAGCGTGGCCGTGCTCCTCGGGTCCCGGAGTGATCGGGTCCATGGGTTCAAACCCCCAAAAGCGTCGCGTGCCCTTGAATACCGGCCCCTCCCGGCCTGCTGCACACCGCGCTGTCGCTTCTGGTCCGGGCCCGCTCGAGGGTGGTGAGGCAGCGGGCGACCGAACCCTAAACCTTCGCACAGTATCTACGACAGGGTGGGGTGCCGTGCGGTCCGAGACATCACAGTCCGGTGAGGATTGCCCCCGACGTGCGGTTCGACGCCTGCGTCCGGGTCTCACCCGTCGCCCGGTTCACACCTGCTCGTCGGGTTACACCCGGGGGGCCGACTCCGCCCCGATGCCGCCCTCGATGGCGAGGATGCGGTGCAGCCGCGTGGCCACCAGCAGGCGCTGCATCTGGGGCGGGACGCGGCGCAGCACCAGGCGGCGGCCGCACCGGCCGGCCCGCCGGTGGGCTCCCATGATCACCCCGAGTCCGGTGGCGTCCCAGGAGTCCAGCTCGGACAGGTCGAGCACCAGGTCGCCGACTCCGTCGTCGACCGCCGAGTGCAGGGCCGTACGGGCGTCCGCCGCGCTGCGGACGTCGAGGCGGCCCCCGACGACCAGCTCGGCGTGGTCGCCCCTGATGTGCATATGCGCTCCCCGATGAATGCGGTGGCGTACTCCGTGACGGTGCTGTGCAACGTCTGACTGCCTTTGCGGCAGTACGGTTGCTGTTTGTAAGCGAACCGATACCGAATTCACCCCCGGGAGTGAAACTCCCGGTGTGCGTCTCCGGTCGGATGCGGATCAGTACTTGTAGAAGCCCTGCCCGCTCTTGCGCCCGATGTCACCGGCATCCACCATCCGGCGCATCAGCTCCGGCGGGGCGAACTTCTCGTCCTGGCACTCGGTGTAGATGTTGCCGGTGGCGTGCAGCAGGATGTCCACGCCGGTCAGGTCCGCGGTGGCCAGGGGGCCCATGGCGTGGCCGAAGCCCAGCTTGCAGGCGAGGTCGATGTCCTCGGCCGTGGCGACGCCGGACTCGTAGAGCTTGGTCGCCTCGACCACCAGGGCCGAGATGAGACGGGTCGTGACGAAGCCGGCCACGTCCCGGTTGACGACGATGCAGGTCTTGCCGACGGACTCGGCGAACTGCCGCGCGGTGGCCAGGGTTTCGTCGCTGGTCTTGTAGCCGCGGACCAGCTCGACGAGCTGCATCATCGGCACCGGCGAGAAGAAGTGCACACCGACGACCCGCTCGGGGTGCTCGGTGGCTGCCGCGATCTTGGTGATCGGGATGGCAGAGGTGTTGGAGGCGAGCACGGCGTCCTCGCGGACGATCTTGTCGAGCGCGCGGAAGATCTCGTGCTTGACCTCGAGCTTCTCGAAGACGGCCTCGACGACGATGTCGGCGTCGGCGGCCGCGTCCAGGTCGGTGGTCGCGGTGATGCGGCCGAGGGCGGCCTCGGCGTCGCGCGCCTCCAGCTTGCCCTTGCCGACGAACTTGTCGTACGAGGCCCTGATGCCGTCGGTGCCCCTCTTGAGCGCCTCGTCGGTGACGTCGCGCAGGACGACGTCCCAGCCCGCCTGTGCGGCGACCTGGGCGATACCGGATCCCATGAGACCGGCTCCGATGACGGCGAGCTTCCCTGCCACTCCGACTCCCTGAACGCTGTTGACGTCTGCCTCTTCGGCGGACCATAGCGCTCCGGAGCCGCTGTGTGACCGGTAAGTAACGCGCGTCACGTCTCAATTGACGGACATCACACCGGCAGGGGTCAGGGCGCGCCTCGGACGGCGTAGTTGAGGACCTTTTCGCTCAACAGGTCCTCGATGTCGTCGAGGAGAACGAGCACCTCTCGTGACACTTCGCGCGGTTCGCGCCCCTTGACCATCTCGCGTGAGATGACCGCCATGACCGTACTGTGCGCCCATCCGATCTGACCGGCCATCAGGGTCGGCAGGTCGTCGCCGTCCGCCGCGCCGGCCTCCTCGCGCAGGACCTGCTCCAGGTTGGCCTGCACCTCCTGGGCGAGGGCCCACAGCCGGGAGCGCAGTGCGGGGGTCTCCTCGATCACCTTCATGAAGCTCGCGTACCCGGGGATCAGGCCCACCCGGGGGGAGACCGCCTCGACCTCCTCGCGCAGCTCGCGCAGGACCGCACCGGCCGCGGACTCGCCGGCGGGGCGGCCCCGCACCCAGCGGGCGAGCCGGTCGACCATGCCGGCGGAGCGGTCGAAGAAGAGGTCCTCCTTGGCCGGGAAGTAGTTGTAGACGGTGTTGACGGAGACGTTCGCCGCCTCGGCGATCTCCGCGACCGTGACGGCGTCGAAGCCGCGTTCGAGGAACAGCCCTGTGGCGACGTCCGAGATGTACTGCCTGGTCTGCCGCTTCTTCCGCTCCCTGAGCCCCTCCGCCATGCCCGCATCCTAACTTCGCTGGGACCTCTGAAAACTTGGTGTCATTGCAAAATTTCAGTGTCTCTGTTTTTCTGAGGACATGGCAGCAGTCATCAGCGCGGCCGGACTGGCCCGCACCTTCCAGACGAAATCCGGACCCGTGGAGGCCGTACGGTGCATCGACCTCACCGTTCGCGAGGGCGAGATCCTCGGGTTCCTCGGCCCCAACGGCGCCGGCAAGACGACCACCCTGCGGATGCTCACCACCTTGCTGAAGCCCACCGGCGGCGCGGCCACCGTCGCCGGCCACGACCTGGCCGCCGACCCGGCCGGAGTGCGCCGGGCCTCGGGCTATGTCGCCCAGTCCGGCGGGGTGGACCCGCAGATCACGGTCCGGGAGGAGCTGGTCACCCAGGGCCGGATGTACCGCCTGCCGAGAGCCGAGGCGGTCCGGCGGGCCGCGGAACTGGCCCGGGACCTGGACCTCACCGAGCTGCTCGACCGGAGGACGGCCGCCCTCTCCGGCGGCCAGCGCCGCCGCCTGGACATCGCGATGGCGCTCACCCACCGCCCCAAGGTGCTGTTCCTGGACGAACCGACGACCGGCCTGGACCCGGGCAGCCGCGCCGACCTGTGGGACCTGGTCCGCCGGCTGCGCGACGAGCACGGCACCACGGTCTTCCTGACCACCCACTACCTGGACGAGGCCGACGCCCTCGCCGACCGGCTCGTGATCGTCGACCGCGGCGTGGTCGCGGCCGAGGGCACCCCCGGCGCACTCAAGGCGGCACACGGCGGCTCGGCCGACGCCACCCTCCAGGACACGTTTCTCGCCATCACCGGCCGCGGCCCCTCCCCGGCCGACCCCGCCCCCGTGGCCGTATAGGACCGCCCGACAGGACCACACGACCCGCCCGACCCGCCCGACCCGCCCGACCCGCCCGACCCGCCCGACCAGGACCATCCGACCACGCCCGACCAGGACCGCCCGTTAGGACCCGCCCGCATGCTTGTGCACGACACCGCCCTCGTCTACGGCCGCTATCTCCGCCAGTCCCTGCGCTCCCGCTTCGCCCTGCTCTTCGGCGTGCTGACCCCGCTGCTGTATCTCCTCTTCTTCGGCCCGCTGCTCACCGGCCTGCCGCTGGGCGAGGAGGGCAGCTCCTGGCAGGTCCTGGTGCCCGGACTGCTGCTCCAACTCGGGCTGTTCGGGGCTCTGTTCGCGGGCTTCACGGTCATCATGGAGAACGCTCAGGGGGTGGTGGAGCGGATGCGCGTCACCCCCGTCAGCCGCCTCGCCCTGCTCCTGGGCCGGGTGCTGCGGGACGCCACCGTCTTCGTCTTCCAGGCGGTGCTGCTGGTGCTCGCCGCGGTGGCGATGGGCCTGCGCGCGCCGCTGCCCGGCGTCCTCATCGGGTTCGCGTTCGTCGCCCTGCTCACGCTCTCGCTGGCATCCCTGTCGTACGCGATGGCGATGAAGGTCCGCACCCCGCAGGAGTTCGGCCCCCTGATCAACGCGGTGTCGATGCCGTCGATGCTGCTGTCCGGACTGATGCTCCCGATGACGCTCGCGCCCGCCTGGCTGGACGTGCTCTCGCACTTCGTCCCGTTCCGCTATCTGGTGGACGCGGTGCGCGACGCCTACGTCGGCCGCTACACGAGCGCGCACATGCTCCAGGGCTCGCTCGTGGCCGTCGGCTTCGCCGTACTGGCCGTGACGGTGGGCACACGCGTGTTCCGGAGCGCCGGAGCGTAACTACGCTGGCCACATGGTCAATCTGACGCGCATCTACACCAGGACCGGCGACCAGGGCACCACCAACCTCGGTGACATGAGCCGGGTCGCCAAGACCGACCTCAGGATCTCGGCCTACGCCGACGCCAACGAGGCCAACGCGGTGATCGGCACCGCGATCGCGCTGGGCGGGCTGGACGACGAGGTCGTCACGGTCCTCACCCGCGTCCAGAACGACCTGTTCGACGTGGGCGCGGACCTGTCGACGCCGGTCGTGGAGAACCCGCAGTTCCCGCCGCTGAGGGTCGAGCAGTTCTACGTCGACCGGCTGGAGGCGGACTGCGACCGCTTCAACGAGCAGCTGGAGAAGCTGCGCTCCTTCATCCTCCCCGGCGGCACGCCCGGCGCGGCCCTGCTGCACCAGGCCTGCACGGTGGTCCGCAGGGCCGAGCGCTCCACCTGGGCGGCCCTGGAGGTGCACGGCGACGACATGAACCCGCTCACCGCGACCTACCTCAACCGCCTCTCCGACCTGCTGTTCATTCTGGCGAGGACGGCGAACAAGGAGACCGGGGACGTGCTCTGGGTGCCGGGCGGGGAGCGCTGAGCGCTCCCCGCCGGTCCGGGCCGGGGTCCTTCTGTCGGATCGGGCCGGCTTCGGGGCACGGCGCCTCGGGGCGGGCCCGAGCCCCCGCGCCCCCGGCAAGATCCGAAGACAGGCCCTAGACGCCGGTGCGGCCGTCGGCCAGCTCGCGCAGGATGTCGAGGTGGCCGTTGTGCCGGGCCGTCTCCTCGATGAGGTGCAGCAGGATCCAGCGCAGGTCGGCCGCCTCGCCGTCGCCCCGCTTGCGCTGCGCCCTGGCGTCCAGGTCGTGTGCCGCGACCAGCTCGTTGTGGCGCGCGGACTGCTCGGCGTACTCGTCGAGCAGCCGGGACAGCGGGATGTCCACGGCGATGCGCATCTCGCGGTCGGGGTCCTCGTCGGTCCAGGGTCCCTCGTCCTCCTCGCCGAGGAAGACGACCCTGAACCAGTAGTACTCGACCCAGCGCAGGTGGTTGATCAGACCGCTCAGGGTCATCAGCGGCGAGCCGGGCAGGAGGGCCTTGCGGGCGTCCTCGTCGGAGAGTTCCTCGCACTTGGCGCGCGCGGTGGCGCGGACGTAGTCGAGGAACGTGGTCAGCTGGGTGCGCTCGTCCCGGGCGGGAGGCGTGTCAGTGCGTGTCATCGCCGCGATGATCGCTCAGCGGCGTGGTCCTGGCGAGCGGTTTTTTCACCGGCGCCGCCCTCGGGCCGCCGCTTCGGGAATAGCGTGTAACTGGCGGCGATCACCACGTTGATGCCGATCACCCACAGCATGCGCTGCTGCCACGCCCGCAGCGAGCCGGTGTCGCCGTCGCCCCCCACGTACCAGACCGCGCCCTGCAGCAGGGCCATGGCGACGACCGCGGCCAGCGTCCAGCGGCCGGCGACCTTCCACTCGTGGACGGCGCGTGCCGTGCCGCACTTCGGCGCCCTGACGGGAGGCGGACCGCCGGCGAAACGGTGGGCGACCCGGGCGTCGGCCCACTTGATCGTGGAATGCCCGAGACCGACGGTGAAGCCGATGTAGACGGCGGCGAGGCCGTGCCGCCAGTCGGGTTCCGCGCCGTTCTTGAGGTCGATCGCGGTCACGGTGAACAGCACGACCTCCAGCAGCGGCTCGCACAGCAGCAGCGTGAGGCCGATGCGGGGCATCCGGAAGGCGTACCGGAAGGTCAGTCCGGCGGCCAGCAGCACCCAGAACGCCACCTCACAGGCGATGATCAACCCGACGATCACAGTTCGCTCCCTTCGCTCACCCTTCCAGGCTGGCGTGGGCCGGCGCCCGCATCATCGTCGTCGTGGGCGAGGTCGCCGTAAGCGAAAGTTGCAGTCCAGGACCGTCCCCGGGGAGCAGGCGCAGTGGCCGCGGGGCGTGTTGGATGGGGGTCATGTCCCTCGCACCGCCCCGCCCGCACCACCACGACCTGCGCATCGCCGTGGGCGGACTGCTCGGCGGGGTGCTGCTGTGGGCACTCGGCATCCACCCGCGCGTGGCCTCGGACACCGTCGTGCTGTGGGACGCGCCGTGGGCGCCGCTGGTGCCGCTGGCGATGACCGCCGCCTGCGAGCCGCTGCGCCGCATCCGGCCCCGCCTCGGCCTGCTGATCGGCACCGCCGCGCTGGTCCTGGACACGGTGACCCTGGGCAGCGTCGTCACGGTCGTGCTGTACACCGATCTGATGTACGCGGCCGTCCTGTACGGCAGCCCCGCCGCCGCCCGCCGCATCCCCTGGGTCACCGGCATGCTGACGGTCCTCGGCGGAGTCGTGCCCGCCGCCCTGTGGCGCGACCCGCAGGGCCTGCTGATCGGGGTGGGCGTCGGCGTGGTCGCGTTCGCGCCCGCCTCCACCGGCTGGGTGGTGCGCAACCACCGCGACGCGGCCGAGGCGGCCCAGCTGCACGCCGAACAGACCGCCCTGCTCGCCGAGATGGACCGCGTCCAGGCGGTCACCGCCGAACGGTCGCGATTCGCCAGGGAGTTGCACGACATGGTCGCCAACCATCTGTCCGCGATCGCGATCCACTCCACGGCCGCGCTCTCCCTCGACGACCCGAAGACCTCGAAGGACGCCCTGGCCGTCATCCGGGAGAACAGTGTCGCGGGGCTGGCCGAGATGCGCAGGCTGATCGGGATCCTGCGGGACAGCTCCGGCGACCACGAGCCCGCCGCGTCCCCCACCCTCGACGGCCTGGCCACCCTGGTGGACGGCGCCCGCGCCAATGGCCTGGACGTCACCCTCGACACCGGCCACGACAGCGTGCCCGCGCCGGTCGAGCTGGCCGCGTACCGGATCGTGCAGGAGTCGCTGACCAACGCCCTGAAGCACGCGGCACCGGGGCGGGTCCACATCAGCCTCCGTCAGCACAGCGGTGCCCTGCACCTGCGGGTGACCAGCCCCTACCGGCCCGGCGACAGCCCGCGCGCCCCCGGCTCCGGCTCGGGTCTGACCGGGATGCGGGAGCGGGCCGCGCTGCTCGGCGGCAGTTTCACGGCCGGGCCCGAGGAGGACCGCTGGTCCGTGTGCGCCGCCCTTCCACTCACCGAAGGAGACCTCGCATGAACCGCGCCATCCGGGTCCTGGTCGCCGAAGACCAGTCCGCCGTCCGCGCCGGGCTGGTGCTCATCCTGGGCAGCGCGCCCGACATCGAGGTGGCCGGGGAGGCGGCGGACGGCGAACAGGCCGTGGAGCTGGCCCGGGAGCTGCGGCCGGACCTCGTCCTGATGGATGTGCAGATGCCACGCCTGGACGGGGTGGCGGCGACCCGGCGGATCGTCGCCGAGCAGACCGCGGACGTGCTGGTGCTGACCACCTTCGACCTCGACGAGTACGTGTTCGGGGCACTGCGGGCGGGCGCGGCCGGTTTCCTGCTGAAGAACACCGAGGCGAAGGACCTGCTCCAGGCGGTGCGGACGGTGGCGCGCGGGGAGGGGATCGTCGCGCCGGCGGTCACCCGGCGGCTGATCGCCGAGTTCGCCGCGAAGCCGATGCGCCGGTCGACGGCCGATCCGGCCCTGCTGGACAGTCTCACCCCGCGCGAGCGCGAAGTGCTCTCGTGCATCGGTGAGGGCCTGTCCAACGCCGAGATCGCGGGCCGTCTGGAGATGGCGGAGGGCACGGTGAAGACGCACGTCAGCCGTCTGCTGAACAAGCTGGAGCTGCGCAGCCGGGTCCAAGCGGCCGTGCTGGCACAGGAGTTGGGGATCTAGGGGATCCAGAGAGCGAGTGGTCCAGACCTATTGACCCGTGGTCCAGACCTTTCTATTCTCACGGCACCGTGGGCGTGGAGGCTCAGTCATGCCCCGGCCACCCCCAAATGGATGCCCCACACACGAGGGAGGCGCAGCATGCGCTTCAGACACAGAGCCGCGGCAGGGTTCGCGACCCTGTTGCTCCCGCTGGCCGGCCTGGTCGGTCTCACGAGTCCCGCGCGGGCCGCGGCGGACTCCGCGTCGGCCACCGCCACCTACACCAAGACCCAGGACTGGGGTACCGGCTTCGGCGCGCAGTGGACCGTCAAGAACACCGGTACCAGCTCCATCAGTTCCTGGACCGTCGAATGGGACTACCCCTCCGGGACGTCCGTGACCTCCGCCTGGGACGCGGACGTCACCAGCTCCGGCACCCACTGGACCGCCAAGAACAAGTCCTACAACGGCACCCTGGCCCCGGGCGCCTCCGTCACCTTCGGCTTCAACGGCGCGGGATCCGGCTCCCCGTCCCACTGCAAGCTCAACGGCGACAGCTGTGACGGCACCACCGTCCCCGGCGACGCGGCCCCCTCCGCCCCCGGCACCCCGGCCGCCTCCTCCATCACCGACACCTCGGTGAAGCTCAGCTGGAGCGCGGCCACCGACGACAAGGGCGTCAAGAACTACGACGTGCTGCGCGACGGCAAGGTCGTCTCCACCGTGACGACCACGTCGTACTCGGACACCGGCCTCACCGCCGGCACCGACTACTCCTACACCGTGCAGGCCCGGGACACCGCCGACCAGACCGGACCGGTCAGCGGCGCGGTCAAGGTGCACACCACCGGAGGCGGCACCACTCCCCCGACCACCGGCGACAAGGTCAAGCTCGGTTACTTCACCGAGTGGGGCATCTACGGCCGCAACTACAACGTCAAGAACCTGGTGACGTCCGGCTCCGCCTCGAAGATCACGCACATCAACTACGCCTTCGGCAACGTCACGAACGGCCAGTGCGCCATCGGTGACTCCTACGCCGACTACGACAAGGCGTTCACCGCCGACCAGTCGGTGAGCGGCGTGGCCGACACCTGGGACCAGCCACTGCGCGGCAACTTCAACCAGCTGCGCGAGCTGAAGGCCAAGTACCCGAACATCAAGGTGATCTGGTCCTTCGGCGGTTGGACCTGGTCCGGCGGCTTCGGCCAGGCGGCGGCCAACCCGACCGCCTTCGCCCAGTCCTGCTACAACCTGGTCAAGGACCCGCGCTGGGCCGACGTCTTCGACGGCATCGACATCGACTGGGAGTACCCGAACGCCTGCGGTCTGTCCTGTGACACCAGCGGGGCCGCGGCCTTCAAGAACGTGATGGCCGCGCTGCGCGCCAAGTTCGGCTCCTCCGCGCTGGTCACCGCGGCCGTGACGGCCGACGGCTCCTCCGGCGGCAAGATCGAGGCCGCCGACTACGCGGGCGCCGCACAGTACGTCGACTGGTACAACGTGATGACGTACGACTTCTTCGGCGCCTGGGACGCACAGGGCCCCACCGCCCCGCACTCCCCGCTCACCGCGTACTCCGGCATCCCGAAGGCGGGCTTCACCACCGCCGACGCGATGGCCAAGTACAGGGCGGCCGGCGTCCCCGCGAGCAAGCTGCTCATCGGCATCGGCTTCTACGGCCGCGGCTGGACCGGCGTCACCCAGGACGCCCCGGGCGGCACGGCCACGGGTCCGGCCACGGGTACGTACGAGCAGGGCATCGAGGACTACAAGGTGCTCAAGACGTCCTGCCCGGCGACCGGCACCGTCGCCGGCACGGCGTACGCGCACTGCGGCAGCAACTGGTGGTCGTACGACACACCGTCGACGATCGCCGGGAAGATGAGCTGGGCCAAGTCCCAGGGCCTCGGCGGCGCGTTCTTCTGGGAGTTCAGCGGTGACACCGGCAACGGTGAGCTGGTGAGCGCCATCAGCAGCGGGCTGTCGTAGGACGGTTCGAAGAAGAAGCGGACCCTGAGCGACGTTGACGTCCCCCGGACCGCGTCCGGGGGACCCCGCCCGGGCAGCGGGTGAATGCGGCTACGCCACGTTCACCCGCTGTCCGGGCGGGGCCGCCTCCAGCCACGCGAGGAAACCGGTCAGCGCGTCCTCGCTCATCGCGAGTTCGAGGCGCGTGCCCCGGTGGGTGCAGGCGAGGACCACCGCGTCGGAGAGCAGCGCCATCTCCTCCTCGCCCTCGGGCAGCCGGCGGCCGGCCACCTCGATCTGCGAGCGCTCCAGGATCCGGCGCGGTCGGGGTGCGTAGGAGAAGACGCGGTACCACTCGATGCGGTCGCCGCTGTAGCGGGCGACGCCGTAGCTCCAGCCCTTGCCGTTGGCGTCCGGTTTCTCCGCGACGTCCCAGCGCAGCGAGCAGTCGAAGGTGCCGCCGGAACGCTGGATGAGTCTGCGGCGCAGGCCGAACAGGAACAGTCCCACCACCACGAGCGCGACCACGATCCCGCACACAGTCAGAGCGAGGATCATCGGCACCGACCTCCTCGTCTCCTAGGCAATGACACTGAAGCTGAGTATGCAACTGAGTAATGAAACGGAAAAAACACCCGTATCTGCCTCAGCCGCGACCGGCACCGGATTGCTCCGGGCCGGCCGCGGCTGAGTGACGTCATCACGCGGCGCGTTGGTTCAACGCGCTGCGGTCGCCGCCCGCAGACGGACATCCGCGCGGCGCTCGGCCTCGGCGTCGTCGTCCGCCTTCGCGCGCTCGAGCTCTCGCTCCACGCGCTGGACATCGATCTCGTCCGACAGCTCGGCGACCTCCGCCAGCAGCGACAGTTTGTTGTCCGCGAACGAGATGAAACCGCCGTGCACCGCAGCGACGACCGTTCCACCATCACTCGTACGGATGGTCACCGGGCCCGACTCCAGCACACCGAGCAGCGGCTGGTGACCGGGCATGACGCCGATGTCGCCGGACGTGGTGCGCGCGACGACCAGGGTGGCCTCGCCGGACCAGACCTGGCGGTCCGCGGCGACCAGCTCGACGTGCAGCTCAGCAGCCAAGGGTGGCTCCTCGGGTCACCACCCGGCGGTAGTGCCGGGTGTTGGGGTCAATTCTAATGGGCGTGGGAGAGGGGGCGGGACGCACCCACCCCCTCACACGAGCACGAGGCTCAGGAGACGCCCAGCTCCTTGGCGTTGGCCTTGAGGTCCTCGATGCCACCGCACATGAAGAACGCCTGCTCGGGGAAGTGGTCGTACTCACCGTCGCAGATCGCGTTGAACGCGGCGATCGACTCGTCGAGCGGCACGTCCGAGCCGTCCACGCCGGTGAACTGCTTGGCGACGTGGGTGTTCTGGGACAGGAAGCGCTCCACACGACGGGCACGGTGGACGACGAGCTTGTCCTCCTCGCCCAGCTCGTCGATACCGAGGATCGCGATGATGTCCTGGAGGTCCTTGTACTTCTGCAGGATCGTCTTCACGCGCATGGCCGCGTTGTAGTGATCCGCAGCGATGTAGCGCGGGTCCAGGATCCGGGACGTGGAGTCCAGCGGGTCCACGGCCGGGTAGATGCCCTTCTCGGAGATCGGACGGGACAGAACCGTCGTCGCGTCGAGGTGGGCGAAGGTGGTGGCCGGAGCCGGGTCGGTCAGGTCGTCCGCGGGAACGTAGATCGCCTGCATCGAGGTGATCGAGTGACCACGGGTCGAGGTGATGCGCTCCTGGAGGAGACCCATCTCGTCGGCCAGGTTCGGCTGGTAACCCACCGCGGAGGGCATACGGCCGAGCAGCGTGGAGACCTCGGAACCGGCCTGCGTGAAGCGGAAGATGTTGTCGATGAAGAACAGCACGTCCTGCTTCTGGACGTCACGGAAGTACTCGGCCATGGTGAGGCCGGCCAGCGCGACGCGCAGACGGGTGCCCGGGGGCTCGTCCATCTGACCGAAGACGAGCGCGGTCTTGTCGATGACGCCCGAGTCGGACATCTCCTCGATGAGGTCGTTGCCCTCACGGGTGCGCTCACCGACACCGGCGAACACGGAGACACCGTCGTGGTTGTTGGCGACGCGGTAGATCATCTCCTGGATGAGCACCGTCTTGCCGACGCCGGCGCCGCCGAACAGACCGATCTTGCCGCCCTTGACGTACGGGGTCAGCAGGTCGATGACCTTGACGCCGGTCTCGAACATCTCGGTCTTCGACTCGAGCTCGTCGAAGTTCGGGGCCTTGCGGTGGATGCCCCAGCGCTCGCCCTCGTACTTCTCGTCGACGTTCAGCACCTCACCGAGGGTGTTGAACACCTTGCCCTTGGTGAAGTCACCGACGGGCACCGTGATGGAGCTGCCGGTGTCGGTGACCGGGGCCTGGCGGACCAGACCGTCGGTGGGCTGCATGGAGATGGTGCGGACCAGGCCGTCACCCAGGTGCTGGGCGACCTCCAGGGTCAGGATCTTCTTCTCGCCCGCGTTCGCCGGGTCGGCGACCTCGACGTGCAGGGCGTTGTAGATCTCCGGCATCGCGTCGACGGGGAACTCCACGTCGACGACCGGGCCGATGACCCGGGCGACGCGGCCCGTAGCCGTCGCGGTCTCAACAGTGGTGGTCATTATCGGTCACTCCCCGCGGTCGCGTCGGCCAGGGCGCTCGCGCCACCGACGATCTCGCTGATTTCCTGGGTGATTTCGGCCTGGCGGGCCGCGTTGGCAAGACGGGAGAGCGTGTTGATCAGCTCGCCCGCGTTGTCGGTGGCCGACTTCATCGCGCGCCGCGTGGCGGCGTGCTTCGAAGCGGCCGACTGGAGCAGCGCGTTGTAGATGCGGCTCTCCACGTACCGCGGCAGCAGGGCGTCGAGGACGTCCTCCGCCGAGGGCTCGAAGTCGTACAGCGGGAGGATCTCCCCCTGGGGGGCGGCCTCCTTGGCGACCTCTTCGAGGCTCAGCGGCAGCAGCTGTGCGTCGAGTGCCGTCTGCGTCATCATCGAGACGAACTCGGTGAAGACGATGTGGAGTTCGTCCACACCACCCTCGGCCGTGTCCTTCTCGATGGCCTCGATCAGAGGCGCAGCGACCTTCTTGGCATCCGCGTACGTCGGCTCGTCGGTGAAGCCGGTCCACGACTCCGCGATCTTGCGCTCACGGAAGTTGTAGTGGGCGACACCGCGCCGGCCGACGATGTACGTGTCGACCTGCTTGCCCTCGCGCTCCAGGCGCTCGGTCAGCTGCTCCGCCGCCTTGATGGCGTTGGAGTTGAAGGCGCCGGCCAGACCGCGGTCGCTCGTGAGGAGCAGAACTGCGGAACGGGTCGGGTTCTCCGCCTCCGTCGTGAGCGGGTGCTTGGTGTTCGAACCCGTACCGACCGCCGTGACCGCGCGCGTCAGCTCGGTCGCGTACGGCGTGGAGGCCGCCACCTTGCGCTGCGCCTTGACGACGCGCGAGGCGGCGATCATCTCCATCGCCTTGGTGATCTTCTTGGTCGCGCTGACGGATCGGATGCGACGCTTGTAGACCCGGAGCTGGGCTCCCATGAGTCAGGTCCCTTCCTTACGTCACTTGGCGGCAGCGGCCGGAGTGTCCTCGCCGAGGAGCTTGCCGTCCGAGGTCTCGAACTGCTTCTTGAACTCGGCAACGGCGTCGTCGATCGCCTGGATGGTGTCGTTCGACATCTTGGCGCCCTCCTTGATGGAGGTCATCAGGCCCTGGTGCTTCCGGTGCAGGAAGTCGATCAGTTCCTTCTCGAAGCGGCGGATGTCGACGACCGGAACGTCGTCCATACGGCCGTTGGTGCCGGCCCAGACGGAGACGACCTGGTCCTCGGTGGCCATCGGCTGGTACTGGTTCTGCTTCAGCAGCTCGACCATGCGCGAACCGCGCTCCAGCTGGGCCTTCGAGGCCGCGTCCAGGTCGGAACCGAAGGCGGCGAACGCCTCCAGCTCACGGAACTGGGCGAGGTCGACACGGAGACGGCCGGAGACCTGGCGCATCGCCTTGTGCTGCGCGGAACCACCGACTCGGGAGACGGAGATACCGACGTTCAGCGCGGGGCGCTGACCGGCGTTGAACAGGTCCGACTCCAGGAAGCACTGGCCGTCGGTGATGGAGATGACGTTGGTCGGGATGAACGCCGAGACGTCGTTGGCCTTGGTCTCGACGATCGGCAGACCGGTCATCGAGCCGGCGCCCATGTCGTCGGAGAGCTTGGCGCAGCGCTCCAGCAGACGGGAGTGCAGGTAGAAGACGTCACCCGGGTAGGCCTCACGGCCCGGCGGGCGGCGCAGCAGCAGGGACACGGCGCGGTAGGCGTCGGCCTGCTTCGAGAGGTCGTCGAAGATGATGAGGACGTGCTTGCCCTCGTACATCCACTGCTGGCCGATGGCCGAACCGGTGTACGGCGCCAGGTACTTGAAGCCGGCCGGGTCGGACGCCGGGGCGGCGACGATGGTCGTGTACTCCAGGGCGCCGTTCTCCTCCAGCGCGCGGCGCACGCCGGCGATGGTGGAGCCCTTCTGGCCGATGGCGACGTAGATGCAGCGGACCTGCTTCTTCGGGTCGCCGGTGCGCCAGTTGTCGCGCTGGTTGATGATCGTGTCGACGGCCAGGGCGGTCTTGCCGGTCTGGCGGTCACCGATGATCAGCTGACGCTGACCACGGCCGATCGGGGTCATCGCGTCGACGGCCTTGTAGCCGGTCTCCATCGGCTCGTGCACCGACTTGCGCTGCATGACCGTGGGGGCCTGCAGTTCGAGGGCACGGCGGCCGGACGTCTCGATCTCGCCGAGGCCGTCGATCGGGTTGCCGAGCGGGTCGACAACGCGGCCGAGGTAACCCTCGCCGACCGCGACGGAGAGCACCTCACCGGTGCGCGTGACCGGCTGACCCTCCTCGATGCCGCTGAACTCACCGAGGACGATGGCGCCGATCTCGCGCTCTTCCAGGTTGAGCGCGAGGCCGAGGGTGCCGTCCTCGAACTTCAGCAGTTCGTTGGCCATGGCCGAGGGAAGACCCTCGACCTTCGCGATGCCGTCGCCGGCAAGGGTGACCGTACCGACTTCCTCGCGCGAGGCCGCGTCCGGCTTGTACGACTGGACGAAGTTCTCCAGCGCGTCCCGGATCTCCTCCGGCCGGATCGTGAGCTCCGCCATCTGGGTTCCCTGCTCTCCTTGTTGGGCCCGAAGTTTCACTTTGGGGGGATGTGGGACTCCCCCCTGAAAGAGGTGAATCCTCTGCACGGCCCAACCAGGGCCGTAAGTACGTACTGCTTTTGTCGATTACCGAGCGCTGCTCAGCTCGCCATGCGGCGGGCGGCCTCGTCCAGCCGGTCCGCGAGGGACCCGTTGATGACCTCGTCACCGACCTGCACCCGGATCCCGCCGAGGACCTCGGGGTCCACGTCCAGGTTGAGGTGCATCCGGCGGCCGTAGAGCTTCGCCAGGGCCGCGCCGAGGCGCTGCCTCTGCGTGTCGCTCAGCGGCACCGCGGAGGTGACGACGGCGACGACCCGGTCGCGGCGCTCGGCGGCAAGCTTGGACAGGGACTCCAGTCCCGCTTCCAGGCTACGTCCCCGCGGCGCGGTCACAAGGCGCGTCACCAGACGCTCGGTGGCCGGCTTGGCACGACCGCCGAGCAGCCGGTGCAGCAGCTCGGTCTTGGCCGAGGTGCCGGCGGCACGGTCGGTGAGCGCGGCGCGCAGCTCGGTGCTGGAGGAGACGATCCGGCCGAACCGGAACAGCTCGTCCTCCACGTCGTCCAGCGTGCCCGTCTTCTCCGCGGCGGTGAGGTCGGCGATGTCCGCCAGCTCCTCCGTCGCGTCGACCAGGTCGCGGGTCTGCGACCAGCGAGCGCGGGCCATCCCGGACACCAGGTCGGCGGTGGTACCGCTGACCTGTCCGCCGATCAGGCGCTGGACCAGCTCCGCCTTGGCCTCTCCGGGCTGCGCCGGGTCGGTGAGAACCCGGCGCAGGCCGGCCTCGCGGTCGAGCAGCGCGGTGACGGCCGCCAGCTCGTCCGCGAGCTGCGCGGCGTCCACGGACGTGGAGTCCGTCAGCGCGTCGAGACGCTCACGTGCGGCTGCCAGGGCCTCGCGGCTCGCTCCGTTCATCGCGTGGCCTCGGCCTTCTCCTCGAGCTCGTCGAGGAAGCGGTCGATGACACGGCTCTGACGGGCGTGGTCCTCAAGGGACTCGCCGACCAGCTTGCCGGCCAGGTCGGTGGCGATCCTGCCGACGTCCTGGCGCAGCGCCTGAGCAGCGGCGTTGCGGTCGGCCGCGATCTGGGTGTGACCAGCGGCGACGATCTCCTCGCGCTGACGCTGACCCTCGGCCCGCATCTCGGCGATGAGCGCGGCACCCTGCTCCTGCGCCTCCTGACGCAGGCGCGCGGCCTCGTGACGGGCCTCGGCGAGCTGAGCCTTGTACTGCTCAAGAACGCTCTGGGCCTCGGTCTGCGCGGCCTCGGCCTTCTCGATACCGCCCTCGATGGCTTCGCGGCGCTCTTCCAGAACCCTGTTGATGTTCGGGAGGAGCTTCTTCGCGAGGAAGCCGAAGACGATGACGAAGGCGATCAGGCCGATGACGAGCTCGGGGATCGGCGGGTAGAGGGGGTTCTCCCCCTGCTCTGCCGCCAGGGTGAGCATCTGGCTCATGTCAGTGCCTTTCGTCTAGGGGGCTGTCGCTGATCGGTTGATCAGGTGCCGTAGACGAACGGCATGACCAGACCGATGAGGGCGAGCGCCTCACAGAAGGCGAAGCCGAGGATCTGGTTGGCGCGGATCAGGCCGGCCGCCTCGGGCTGACGGGCCAGGGCCTGGGTGCCGTTGCCGAAGATGATGCCGACGCCGACGCCGGGGCCGATGGCGGCGAGGCCGTAGCCGATGGAACCGAGGGAGCCGTGGACGCCGTCGGCAGCAAGGGTCTGGAGAGCGGACATGCCGATTCTTCCTTCTTCTTTACGGACCGGTGGGGGTTGGCCACCGGACGATCAGGGGGGTGGTGCGGGGCGTGCTCAGTGGTGCTCGGCGAGGGCGCCCTGGATGTAGGTGCACGTCAGGAGGACGAAGACGTACGCCTGCAGTGCCTGGATGAAGAGCTCGAAGGCCGTCATCACGATGGTCATCAGGAAGCTGACGCCGGCGTAGGCGATGCCGATGCCGTTCAGCAGGTACCAGCTGGCGATCGTGAAGAGCAGCAGCAGGGTGTGACCCGCGAACATGTTCGCGAACAGTCGTACGGCGTGGGTGAAGGGCCGGACCAGCAGGTTCGAGAAGAACTCGATGGTCATGGCGAGCGGCAGCACACCGCCGAGCGACTTGTCGTAGCCGGTGACGTTCTTGAAGAAGCCGACGAATCCGTGGCGCTTGAAGGTCAGCGAGACCCACAGGACGTAGACGATCAGCGCGAGGACGAGCGGGTACGAGATGATCGACGTCACCGGGAACTGGGCGACCGGAATGATCGACCAGAGGTTCATCATCCAGATGAAGAAGAACAGCGAGACGACCAGCGGAACGTACTTCTCGCCCTCCTTCTTGCCGATCGTCTCGTAGACGACACCCCGGCGGATGAAGTCGTAGCCGGCCTCGGCAACCATCTGCACCTTGCCGGGGACGACCTTCGGCTTGCGGAAGGCGGCCCAGAAGAAGCCGACGATGATGATCGAGCCGAGCAGCGCCAGCAGCATCGTCTTGTTGAAGTACACGTTGCTGTCGGCGTCGCCCCAGATGGGCTTGAACAGGAACGAGTGCAGGCCGGGAGCCGGGAAGCCACAGCCGTTGAAAATGTGGCAGTCGGACTCGAAGGCGAGCACCTGCGTCGGGTCAGCACTCACCGCGGGCTCCTTCAGCGTGGCGCATAGGTACGGCAACCTCGTTGTGTCGGCGCGGCATGCAGCCGCGGTTCGGCACGGGACTGGTGTTACGGATGGTGGGGCGGCTGGGGGGCATCTTGCCTCGCGATTGAGCAGGCGTCAGCTCGGATGCCCGCGCCCGCGATGCCGCAGTTGGCACCGGACGATAGCAGGATCTCTCATGCGCCTTTATCCCGGCCCTACCTCTCACGACGAGTGCCCCGACTTGTGGGGCTTCCCGTCATGGGAGGAGGTGGTCGAATCGGGTTCGACGTAGAGGATCTTGGACTTCATGTGTGCACGCGTCTGCGCGGCGATCCAGGCGAGGGTGCCGGCGACGAGCGTGAGCGCGAAGGCCTTGGGGTTGAACAGCGTGGTGTGCTTGAACACGGCCAGGAAGACGAACAGCAGCAGGATCTGGGCCGCGTAGAGCATCAGCCCCATGGCCTGGAACAGATGCGGAAGCGATTTGGCAGTGCGCTGCAGAACGTAGAGACCGAGCCCCATGAACAGGATGACGATCACCGTCGCGACGGCGGCCCCGATCGCTCCCTTGCCGCCCGCGACCACACCGCTGACGACGGCGGCAAGCGCGCCGACGGCAGCCGTGGGCACGGCGGCCTGGGCCAGGATCCGGACGTCATTGGACGGCATGGCGGCAACTCCGCTTTCGCAGGGGGGCAGGGTGTCGTCATGGACGAGCGTAGTCCCGGGCTGAGTGATCGAGACCTCACACCAATGGACCGTCGCACTACGGTCCTCGGCTCTATCCGGGGTTCTCGTGAACCGTATCACAAACTATTTGATGAGGTCTTTACCTGCTGGGTGTGCTTGCTGTCACACATGAGAGTGACAGTGCCCGTCTGTGCAAAAACCGCGCCCACTTGTCTGGTATTGGGGGTCTTTGCTCCCCCACGACTTGGTAACGCTCTAGTCAGATTCTTACCTTGTGGCCTTGCCGATACGCGAACGGGGGCCGATGGCGGTCGCACCGTTGACGCCCGTGGCACCAGCGATGGCCGGGGCCCGTTCCTCGCCCGCCGGGGCCCCGGGACCGGTCGTCCCGACGGCTTTGGCAGGCAGTTCGGCGGCCGGGCGACGCCTGCGGTAGCGCGGCGGGACGAAGCCCTGCGCCCAGGCCGGCACGCGGGGCGTGAAGCGCGGGAGCAGCAGCAGGACCAGGCCGATCGCGCTGAGGAAGACCACTCCGAGCACGATCCACATCGACGCCGAGTTGACCGAGTACGCCAGCGCTCCGAAGCCGATCAGCGCCGACCAGAAGTACATGATCAGCACGGCCCTGCTGTGCGAGTGGCCGATCTCCAGGAGCCGGTGGTGCAGATGACCGCGGTCCGCGGCGAACGGGGACTGACCGCGCCAGGTGCGCCGGACGATCGCGAGCACCAGGTCCGCCGCCGGGATGGCGATGACCGTCAGCGGCAGCAGCAGCGGGACGAAGACCGGAACGGTGGCCTGCACGGCCTGCCGCTCGCTGCCCTTGAAGAACAGCCGCATCGCGTCCGGATCCACCTGGCCCGTGAGGGAGACGGCCGCGGCGGCGAGCACCAGGCCCAGGAGCATGGAGCCCGAGTCGCCCATGAAGATGCGGGCGGGATGCATGTTGTGCGGCAGGAAGCCGAGGCACATGCCGATCAGGCACGCGGCGAAGAGCGTCGCGGGGGCGGCGGCCTCGATGTTGTACCCGTACCAGATCCGGTACGCGTAGAGGAAGAAGGCCACGGACGCGATGGCCACCATGCCGGCGGCCAGGCCGTCGAGTCCGTCGACGAAGTTCACGGCGTTGATGGTGATCACGACCATCGCGACGGTGAGCAGCGTGCCCTGCCACGGGGTCAGCGCGACGATGCCCACGCCGGGCACCGGCAGCCACAGGATCGTCAGGCCCTGCATGACCATGACGCCCGCGGCGATCATCTGGCCACCGAGCTTGATCAGCGCGTCGATCTCGAACTTGTCGTCGAGGACGCCGATGAGCCAGATGAGCGCGGCGCCGGAGAGCAGCGCCCGGGGTTCGTTGGAGGTCTTGAAGACCTCGCCGACGTTCGTCAGATGGCTGGCGACGAGCAGACCCGCGCACAGCCCGAAGAACATCGCGATGCCCCCGAGCCGGGGCGTGGGTTCCCGGTGGACGTCACGGGACCGGACCTCGGGTACGGCGCCGGCCACGATGGCGAACTTCCGCACCGGCCCGGTCATCAGATACGTGACCGCGGCCGCGACGAGCAATGTCAGCAGAAATTCACGCACAGATATGCCCCACGGGTTCCGGTAGCCGACCTCAAGCTCACACAATAAACCCCTCGCTCGCGCCCGGGATGTGCGAGCAACGGGATGGATACAGCCTTGTCGCCGTACGCGGACACACCGTCCGGGCTCGGCGCCGCAGGGCCTGCGCCGCCCGGATGCGGACCGTCTTGAGCTCGTCGAAAGTCACAGGAACTCCACAGAGTGATGTGGATCCCCTGTGGACGCCGCCCCGTGCCGCCGGTCCCCTCTCAGCCCGGGTACGGCGGGAAGGCACGGGCCAGCGCCCGCGCCTCGCCCCGCGCCTCGGCCGGCTCGGTCCCGCCCCGCAGCACACCGGCCAGCAGTGCCGCGATCCGCACCATCTCCGGCTCCCCCATGCCCTGGGTGGTCACCGCGGCCGTGCCCAGGCGCAGCCCGCGGCCGTCGCCGTGCGGCAGCACACAGCAGTCCAGGACGATCCCGGCGGCGGCGAGCCGGCCGCGCGCGGTGCGCCCGTCCACGCCGAGCGGAGCCGGGTCCACGGTGATCAGGTGGGTGTCCGTGCCGCCGGTGGTGACCGCCAGCCCCTCGGCTCCCAGGTGACGCGCGAGGACCCGGGCGTTGTCGACCACCTGATGGGCGTACACGCCGAAGGCCGGCGTTGCCGCCTCGGCGAACGCGACGGCCTTGGCGGCGATGGTGTGCATCTGGGCGCCGCCCTGGGTGAAGGGGAAGACGGCCCGGTCCACGCGCTCCGCCAGCTCGCTCCCGCACAGGATCATCCCGCCGCGCGGGCCGCGCAGCACCTTGTGCGTGGTGGCGCACACGACGTCCGCGTACGGCACCGGGCTGGGCGCCGCTCCCCCGGCCACCAGGCCGATCGGATGCGCCGCGTCGGCGATCAGATAGGCCCCGACCTCGTCGGCGACCTCGCGGAAGAAGGCGTGGTCGAAGTGGCGGGGGTAGGCGATGGAGCCGCACACGATGGCCTTGGGCCGGTGGTTGCGGGCCAGGTGGCGCACCTGGTCGTGGTCGACGAGCCCGGTCTCGGCGTCGACGCCGTAGCCGACGAAGTCGAACCAGCGGCCGGAGAAGTTCGCGGGCGAGCCGTGGGTGAGATGACCGCCGTGTTGCAGCCCGAGGGCGAGGACGGTGTCGCCGGGGCGCAGCAGGGCGGCGTAGGCGGCCAGCACGGCCGAAGAGCCCGAGTGGCACTGGACGTTGGCGTGTTCGGCGCCGAAGAGGGCCTTGGCGCGCTCCACCGCGAGGCGCTCGGCGACGTCGACCAGTTCGCAGCCGCCGTGGTGCCGGGCGCCCGGATAGCCCTCGGCGTACTTGTTGGCGAGCGCCGAGCCGAGGACGCTGAGCACGGCCGGCGAGGTGAAGTTCTCGGCGGCGATCAGCTGGAGCGTCGTCGACTGCCGCTCCAGTTCCCCCTGCAGGATCTCGGCCAGCTCCGGGTCCTGCCGCCGCAGGACATCGGTCTCTAGGACGGGTGTGACCGACATGACGGGCTCCGGGCGGTCGGGTGCGACGGCGGTGCACCTCGGGGGCGCCCCGGCCGGTGGCCGAGCGAGATCGTGCTCGGCCCTCCGGGTCCTGGCGCGTGCGCCCGCACGGCACCGGCGCGCCCCTTCGGCTCACTCGCCACGGTGGCGTAGGTCCAATGTAGGCCCGGGGCGGTTGGGGTGCGCGGTGTCAGGCCCGCGCGGGTACGCCGGTGAGCGCCGTCACCACCGGATCCAGCGCCTCGCGTATCTCGTCCCCGACCGAGCGGAAGAACGGCAGCGGCGCGCCGTACGGGTCGTAGACCTCGTCCGCCTCGGCGGTGGGCGCCAGCAGCCACCCGCGCAGCGCCGCGGCCGCCCGCACCAGTGCACGGGCCCGCGCGACCACACCGTCCTCCAGCGGCGGCAGCGTCGCCGGATCTATCGCACGGACCAGCCGGGTGAACTCCTTCAGGGTGAACGTCCGCAGCCCCGCCGAGTGCCCCATGGAGATCACCTGGGCCCGGTGGTCGCGGGTGGCCGTCAGCACCAGGTCGGCCATGATCACGTGTTCGTCGAGCAGTTCCCTGCCGACGAACCCGGAGGCGTCCGCGCCGAAGTCGGCCAGCACCCGCTCCGCGTTGGCCTCCATGGGCGCGCCCTCGTGGCCCCAGGTCCCCGCGCTCTCCACGACCAGCCCGCCGCCGAGCACGCCGAGGCGCTCCGTCACGAAATGGCGGGTCAGACGCTCGGTGATGGGCGAGCGGCACACGTTGCCGGTACTGACGTGCAGGATGCGGAACGTGTCACGCGGGAACCCGAACGTCGTCGTCTGCTCCGCCGCTCGTTCCCCGTTGTCTATGCCACGCCCCGTCTCAGGGGCCGTCAATTCGCCACCTCGAGGTCGGGTACGACCTTCCTCAGCTCGTCCGGGGAGATCGCGCCCTCGCGCAGCAGCACCGGCACCGGGCCGGAGACGTCGACGATGGACGACGGCACGATGCCCGGGGTCGGGCCGCCGTCGAGGTAGACGGAGACGGAGTCGCCGAGCATCTGCTGGGCGGCGTCGCAGTCCTCCGGCGCCGGATGGCCGGTGAGGTTCGCCGAGGACACGGCCATGGGGCCGACCTCGGTGAGCAGCTCGATCGCGACCGGGTGCAGTGGCATGCGCACGGCAACCGTGCCGCGGGTGTCGCCCAGGTCCCACTGCAGGGACGGCTGGTGCCTGGCGACCAGCGTCAGGGCGCCCGGCCAGAACGCGTCGACCAGTTCCCAGGCCAGCTCGGAGAAGTCCGTGACGAGGCCGTGCAGGGTGTTCGGGGAGCCGATGAGGACGGGGGTGGGCATGTTGCGGCCCCGGCCCTTGGCGGCGAGCAGGTCGGCGACGGCCTCCGAGGAGAACGCGTCGGCGCCGATGCCGTACACCGTGTCGGTCGGCAGCACCACCAGCTCGCCCCGGCGGACGGCGGACGCGGCCTCGCGCAGACCCGTCGTGCGGTCGGTCGCGTCGTTGGTGTCGTATCGCCGTGCCATCTAGCTGGCCTCCTCGTACACGTACTGCGGGCGGTGGGTCGTCGGGATGCTCACGGCAGCGCCTTGCGCGCGGTCGCGAACCGGGGGCGGTTGTTGAGGTCGGGGTGATCGGCCGCGTCGGCCCAGCCCCGCTCCTCGGTGAAGATCCACGGCACCTGGCCGCCCTGGGTGTCGGCGTGCTCGATGACGACGACCCCTCCGGGGCGCAGCAGCCGGTGCGCGGTGCGCTCGATCCCGCGGATGAGGTCGAGGCCGTCCTCGCCGGAGAACAGCGCCAGCTCCGGGTCGTAGTCGCGGGCCTCCGGGGCGACGTACTCCCACTCCGTGAGCGGGATGTACGGCGGGTTGGAGATGACCAGGTCGACGTGGCCGTCGAGGTCCGGGAAGGCCGTCAGGGCGTCGCCCTGACGCAGGTCGACCCTGGACCCCGCCACGTTCTTGCGGGTCCACACCAGGGCGTCCTCGGACAGCTCCACCGCGTGCACACGCGAGCGCGGGACCTCCTGGGCGAGGGCGAGCGCGATGGCACCGGAGCCGGTGCACAGGTCGACGATGCACGGCTCGACCACGTCCATGGCGCGCACGGCGTCTATGGCCCAGCCGACCACGGACTCGGTCTCGGGCCGGGGCACGAAGACGCCCGGCCCGACCTGCAGCTCCAGATACCGGAAGTAGGCCCGCCCGGTGATGTGCTGCAGCGGCTCGCGCTGCTCGCGCCGGGCGATGACCTCCCAGTAGCGGGCGTCGAAGTCGGAGTCCTTCACGGAGTGCAGCTCGCCCCGCCGTACACCGTGCACGAACGCGGCGAGCTCCTCCGCGTCGTTGCGCGGCGAGGGCACGCCGGCGTCGGCCAGCCGCTGGGTGGCCTGTGCCACCTCTGCGAGCAGCAGGTTCACGCAAGTCCTCCGTGTGGTACTCGTACGTGCCTTTATGCAGCTGCCAGCTTCGCCGCCGAGTCGGCGTCGACGCAGGCCTGGATCACCGCGTCGAGGTCGCCGTCCAGGACCTGGTCCAGGTTGTACGCCTTGAAGCCGACCCGGTGGTCCGAGATGCGGTTCTCCGGGAAGTTGTAGGTGCGGATCTTCTCGGAGCGGTCGACGGTGCGGACCTGGCTGCGGCGGGCGTCGGCGGCCTCCCGCTCGGCCTCCTCCTGCGCCGCCGCGAGCAGCCTGGAGCGCAGGATACGCAGAGCCTGCTCCTTGTTCTGCAGCTGGCTCTTCTCGTTCTGGCAGGAGGCGACCACTCCGGTCGGAAGGTGCGTGATGCGCACCGCGGAGTCGGTGGTGTTGACCGACTGGCCGCCGGGGCCGGAGGACCGGTAGACGTCGATGCGCAGGTCGTTCGGGTTGATCTCGACTTCCACCTCCTCGGCCTCGGGGGTCACGAGGACACCGGCGGCGGAGGTGTGGATGCGGCCCTGGGACTCGGTGGCCGGCACACGCTGCACGCGGTGCACACCGCCCTCGTACTTCATTCGGGCCCACACGCCCTGGCCGGGCTCGGTGGCACCCTGGCCGCCCTTGGTCTTCACCGCGACCTGGACGTCCTTGTAGCCGCCCAGCTCGGACTCGGTGGAGTCGATGATCTCGGTCTTCCAGCCGGCGCGCTCGGCGTAGCGCAGGTACATGCGCAGCAGGTCACCGGCGAACAGCGCCGACTCGTCACCGCCGGCACCCGCCTTGATCTCCAGAATGACGTCCTTGTCGTCACTCGGGTCGCGCGGGACCAGCAGGAGGCGCAGCCTCTCGGTCAGCTCCTCGCGCTGCTTGTCCAGCTCCTTGACCTCGGCCGCGAAGTCGGGATCGTCGGCGGCGAACTCACGTGCGGTCTCGATGTCGTCACCCGTCTGCTTCCAGGAGCGGTACGTGGCGACGATCGGGGTCAGCTCGGCGTAGCGCTTGTTCAGCTTGCGCGCGTTCGCCTGGTCGGCGTGGACCGACGGATCGGCGAGCTTGTTCTCCAGATCGGCGTGCTCGGCGACGAGCTCCTCGACGGCCTCGAACATCTTTCGGCTCCTGATACTGCGGGTGAAGGGCTGGCGGGCGACCAAAAACGCCGGTCCCGGGCACACCCCCGCAGGGGGCGTGACCGTGGACCGGCGAAATCGGGCTCGCTACTTCTTGGAGCCGGCGGCAGCCTTGCCGAAGCGGGCCTCGAAGCGGGCCACACGGCCACCGGTGTCGAGGATCTTCTGCTTGCCCGTGTAGAACGGGTGGCACTCGGAGCAGACCTCGGCCCGGATGGTGCCGGACGCGATGGTGCTACGGGTGGTGAACGACGCACCGCAGGTGCAGCTGACCTGCGTCTCGACGTACTCGGGGTGGATGTCGCGCTTCAAGGTGTCTCCTAGGTTTCGGGAGGGCGCCGGGTCGCTGCCGCGGGATGCGAAAGCGTGAACCGGAGCCGACGTACCAGTCTGCCAGGACTGGCGCCATCCCCCAAAACCGGGGGTGCGGCTGTTCTATTCCTGCGGGTCGCGGGTGGTCCGCCCACGGGGGTGCCGCTCGATCGTCGTGGGCGGGTGCGGGTGTGCCGTGGCTGCCCGCGCGGGTCCCCCGCACCCCTTACGGGGCGCTCACCACGCCCTTGGCCTCGCCGGTTGCCGTTCCCTGTGTGGCCGACTTCGGGATCGGGCGGTCGTTCTTGAGGGCGGTCCAGATCATCCGGGCCTTGGCCTTCTCCAGGAGGACCCGGTTGGGGTTCGCCGGGTCGTACTGCACCGGCATCGTCACCATCTTCAGATGGGACGAGCCGATGCCCTTCAGGCCGTTCGCGAAGTCGGCGAGGGCGTTGACCGAGCCGAGGTCGGAGTCGGTGGTGACCGTCCTGGTGGCGGTGTCGGCGAGGTCGTACAGCTTCTTGGGGCTGCTGAGCACGCCGACCTGCTCGACCTGGTCGAGCAGCGCCTTGACGAAGGCCTGCTGGAGCTGGATGCGCCCGAGGTCGGAGCCGTCGCCGACGCCGTGGCGGGTGCGGACCAGGCCGAGGGACTGCTGTCCGTCGAGCGTGTGGGTGCCGGCCTTGAGGTTCAGGTGGCTCTGCGGGTCGGCGATGTTCCTGGTCGTGGTGAGCCGAACCCCGCCGAGGTCGTCGATGAGCTTCTGGAAGCCGGCGAAGTCGACCTCCAGATAGTGGTCCATGCGGATGCCCGTGAGGGACTCGACCGTCTTGACGGCACAGGCGGCGCCACCGGTGGAGTAGGCCGAGTTGAACATCACGCCCGACGCGGCCGGGTAGGTGTGGCCCTTGGTGTCCGTGCAGGTGGGACGGTCGATGAGGGTGTCCCTGGGGACGGAGACCACGGAGGCCTTCTTGTGGCCCTTGTAGAGGTGGACGATCATCGCCGTGTCGGAGCGGGCGCTGCCGTCGTCGATGCCGCCGCCCAGCTTCTTGTTGCCGCCGGAGCGCGAGTCCGAGCCCAGGACGAGGATGTTCTGCGAGCCGTTGTCGACCTTCGTCGGACGGTCGGCACCGAGCGCCTGGTTGATGTCGACGCTCTTGATGTTGCCGTTGAGCTTGAAGTAGACGTATCCGAGGCCCGTACCGCCCAGCACGACCACGCCCGCCGCCGTCCAGGCCGTGATGCGCAGGGCCTGACGTCCCTTGCCGCGGGGCTTGCGGCGGCTCCTGCTGCCACGGCCGGGAGGGACGGTGGTCGACTCCGGTATGCCGGGCTCCTGCGTGCTCTCGGCGGACACATCGCTCCTAGGTCTCGTCCGGTCGGTTACCCCCTGCGGTCAGGGTCGGGCGCGGTCACCGCACCATCGTCGCTCTGTCGGGTCAGACGGAGAAACTCGGCACAGGGTTGCACGACGCACCGTGCCCACCGCGTACGGCGACGGGCACGGTGCGTAGTGGCCCAATCGGGACGATCCCCCCGCTCACCTGCGTTTTCAGCCGAACAGGTCGTACTGCTGGAAGCCGGTACCGATCGAGACACGTGTGGCAAAGATCTCGCTCGTCGCCTTGCCGGTGCCCTTGTACAGGTAGAGGGTGCCGCCCGGGGTGCGCGCCAGGAAGTCGGCCAGACCGTCGCCGCTCACGTCGCCGACCGCGTCGAAGGCGTTGTATCCGGTCCAGGCGCTGCGCACCTTGACGCGGGCGGAGAAGGCGCCGGAGCCGGACGTGCCGGTGCCCTTGTACAGGTACAGGTCGTCGCTGCCGGACTTGCGGGCGATCAGGTCGGCCTTGCCGTCGCCGGTGAAGTCCCCGTGGCCGCGGACCGAGTTGTACTGGTTCCAGCCCGTGCCGACCTCCACACGCGAGCCGAAGGTGCCGTTGCCCTTGCCCGGGTAGATCCACAGCGCGCCGGCGGAGTCGACGGACAGGATGTCGGGCACGTAGTCGCCGGTGACATCGCCCGGGGCGATGATCCGGGTGCGGGTCTTCCAGCCGCTGAAGATCTTCGTGTCGGCCCAGGAGCCGCTCGTCCGGGCGCTGTTGAGCACGAAGTGCTCCCAGTGGACGTCACCGGTGGAGCCGGCCCGGTACACGAGGTCCTGGTAGCCGTCCCGGTCGAGGTCGGTCTGCAGGACCAGGTCGGCGCCGCTCCAGTCGCCCCAGGAGGACCGGGCGCCGAACGAGCTGCCGCTGGAGTCCTTCTCGTAGCCGGTCCTGCCGGAGGATGCCCGTACGAAGATGTCGGCCTTGCCGTCCGGCTTCTTGTTGAAGAGGCTCAGGTTGGTGTCGTCGATCTGGTGGTGGGCCGAGCCGACGTAGAAGCCGACCTTGGTGAAGACGCTGTAGTAGCCCTTCGCCACGCAGTTCTCGATGCCGAAGGAGACCACCCCGGCGATCCGGCCGCCCACCACGAGCGGGCCACCGGAGTCACCGTTGCACGTCGCGCTGGTACCGGTGTCGCTCCCGCTCTGGGTGCCCGCGCAGACCATGCGCCCCGCGACGAAGGCCGTGTCGTAGACGCCGGCACAGGTGCTGTCGGCGTGCAGGGTCAGCGTGGTCGTCCTCAGCGTCTGGGAGATGTCCTGGCCGGTGGAGCTGGTACGGCCCCAGCCGTAGACCTCGGCGCTGGTGCCGGCCGCGTAGGACGCGGTGTCGCCGGAGGTGACCATGCGGATCGGCGTGGCCTTGACCGGGACGGCCAGGGTCAGCATGCCGAGGTCGTCCTGGTTCCTCCCCGCCTCCCTGTCCACCGGGTCGTACCCCGGCTGCCACCACTGGCGCAGCACGGCCGTGGCCTGGCCGCCGTGCAGGTCCGTGGTGCCGGTAGAACCCTTGGTGGGCAGCTGGTCGGTACCCGTGACGACGGTGCCGTGGGCCTGCCAGTCGTAGTCCTTGTTGTCGTTCCTGAGGCAGTGGGCCGCCGTCAGGATCTTCGTCGGCGAGACCACCGTGCCGCCGCAGAAGAGGTTCACGTCGTCGCCGGTGTCGGCGGTGTTCCGGTCGTCGTGGTACCAGAGCTGGGCCATCCAGGGCGCCGAGGAGATGGTGGTCCCGGTGCCGCCGACGATCTTCGGGGAGACGGCGGATCCGCTGCTGCCGCCGGCGGCCGGCCCGTCGGCGGCGAGGGCGCCCGCGATCCGCTTCTCCAGGGTGGCCTGGGAGGGCTGGTCGACGACAGGGACGGCGCCCGGCTTCGGCAGCGCGGTGGCCGCACCGGCGGAGGTCGCCAGGAGCGCCGCGGTCACCGCAGCGGCGACACCGGCGGCGCCGAGGGGCAGGGCAAGACGGAGGCGACGTCTGTGGCGCCCGGGCAGGGGCATGAGCAAGGAAGGCTCCGCAGGGAGAGACGAGACAGGAGGGGAGCGTGTTGTGCTCCGTACCTCTCAGCGCCAAAAGGCCGCCCCCCGTCACTTCTCGACGGGGGGCGGCCTCAACACCCTGGGGGCGCGGGACTGCATTCAGTGTGCGGCTCCGCCGCGCGGGCACGGCCGCCGCGGACGAGCCGCGGCAGGCCGGCAGGAGTCACCTCAACGGCGCTCAGTCACCGTTGCCCGGAGTCGGCGTCGTCTTCTGAATCTGCATCAGGAACTCGCCGTTCGACTTGGTCTGCTTCATCTTGTCGAGAAGCAGCTCGATGGCCTGCTGCTGGTCCAGCGCGTGCAGAACACGACGCAGCTTCCAGACGACGGCCAGCTCCTCGTTGCCGAGCAGGATCTCTTCCTTGCGGGTGCCGGACGCGTCCACGTCCACCGCCGGGAAGATGCGCTTGTCGGCGAGCTTCCGGTCGAGCTTGAGCTCCATGTTGCCGGTGCCCTTGAACTCCTCGAAGATCACCTCGTCCATGCGGGACCCGGTGTCCACCAGCGCGGTGGCGAGGATGGTCAGCGAGCCGCCGTCCTCGATGTTGCGGGCCGCACCGAAGAAGCGCTTCGGCGGGTACAGGGCGGTCGAGTCGACACCACCGGACAGGATGCGGCCGGAGGCGGGCGCGGCCAGGTTGTACGCACGGCCCAGACGCGTGATCGAGTCGAGCAGCACGACGACGTCGTGGCCCAGCTCCACCAGACGCTTGGCACGCTCGATGGCCAGCTCGGCGACCGTGGTGTGGTCCTCGGCCGGACGGTCGAAGGTCGAGGAGATGACCTCGCCCTTGACCGACCGCTGCATGTCGGTGACCTCTTCCGGACGCTCGTCGACCAGGACGACCATCAGGTGGCACTCGGGGTTGTTGTGCGTGATCGCGTTGGCGACCGCCTGCATGATCATGGTCTTGCCGGTCTTCGGCGGGGCCACGATCAGACCGCGCTGGCCCTTACCGATCGGCGACACGAGGTCGATGATGCGGGTGGTCAGTACGCCCGGGTCGGTCTCCAGGCGGAGGCGGTCCTGCGGGTAGAGCGGGGTCAGCTTGTTGAACTCCGGGCGGCCGCGGCCGTGTTCGGGCGCCATGCCGTTGACGGAGTCCAGGCGGACCAGCGCGTTGAACTTCTCGCGACGCTCGCCGTCCTTCGGCTGACGGACCGCACCGGTGACGTGGTCACCCTTGCGCAGACCGTTCTTGCGGACCTGGGCGAGGGAGACGTACACGTCGTTCGGACCGGGCAGGTAGCCGGAGGTCCGGATGAACGCGTAGTTGTCGAGGATGTCGAGGATGCCCGCGACGGGGATCAGGACGTCGTCCTCGGCGAGCTGCGGCTCGGCGCCGCCGATCTCGTCACGGCCACGACGGCCACGACGGTCGCGGTAGCGGCCGCGACGGCCACGGCGTCCGCCCTCGAAGTCGTCGTCGTCCTGCGGACCGGCGTTGCGGTCCTGACGGCCGCCGCCCGGCTGCTGGCTCTGCGGCTGGCGCTGACCGCCCTGGCCCTGCTGCTCGTCGCCCTTGCCCCGGCGGTCGCGGTCGCGGTCCCGGCCGCGCTCACGGCGGTCGCGGCGGCCACGGCCCTCGCCGTCACCGGCGTCGCCCCGGGCCTCGCCCTGCTGCTGGGCGGACGCGTCGGCCTTGGTCTCGCCCTTGGCCTCGGCGACGACGGTCTCGGTGCTGCCCGCGGCCGGGCTGCCCGCCTCGGCGGTGGCGCGCCGACGGCGGCGCTCGGTCGGCGCGTCGTCGGTCTCGCTCGCGCGGGAGGTGCCGCCGGCCGGCTGGCCGGGGATCTCGATCTGCTGCTGGGCCACGGCCTTCTCGGCGGGGGCCTCCGCGGCCTTCTCCGCCGTCTTCTCGGCGGCGGCCTCGCCCGTGCGGGCCTTCGAGGTGGCCCGGCGCTTGGGCTTGGTCTCGGCGGCGGCCTCGGCCTTGGGGGCGGCGCCCCCGCCCCCGGAGCCCGAAGAGGCCTGGGAGGTGCCCCCAGCCTGGGCCTCCTTGATGACCTCGATCAGCTGGCTCTTGCGCATACGCGCGGTGCCCCTGATGCCGAGGCCCGAGGCAACCTGCTGCAGCTCGGCCAGCACCATGCCCTCGAGGCCGGTACCGCGGCGCCGCCGGGAGCCGGCACCGGTGGCAGGCGCGGAGGCGTCCGTGGCGGGCGCGGCAGCGGTCTCCTCGACACGTGCGCCCATCAGATCGGTGGTGTCGCTCACGAAGGGTCCTTCCCTGGAGCGGACGTCGGCCTGTCTGGCTCGGCGACCGGTTGTGCTGTCCGGATACGGTCCTGTCTCTGTGAACCGTGCCGGGGCGGTGGTCCGCCAAAGCGGCGGAACAGATTTCTGGTGATGGCGCTTCCGCGAGCCGTGGCACCCAGTGTCACGTGGCGTGGTAGCACCGATTCCGGAGCGTGCCCGGTGTCCCGCTCAGTGTCCGCATACGACGTACTGCCCAGGTACGGCGCACGGAACACGGAGTGGCTCGGGAGGCTCCCGGAAGAAGGTCTGTCCCGGACGGGGACACGAGGCACCTCGCCATGGTGGGGTCGGGTGCAGACTTGAGGTTAACACTACCGGATCCAACAAACATTCCCCCTCTCCAAATCCGGCAACCGTGTCTCAGGTCGCAAGCGGCAGCACGCTCGCTCCCTGCACATCGAGACTCAGCCGGTTGGCGGCCCAGTCGGCGCCGGCAAGGGTTTCCACCTTGTCGGCGGTGTCGCCGTCGGTCAGGGCCATGACGGTGGGCCCGGCGCCCGAGATGACGGCCGGGATCCCGTCGGCCCGCAGTCGCTCCACCAGCGCGGCGCTCTCCGGCATGGCCGGGGCGCGGTACTCCTGGTGGAGGCGGTCCTCGGTGGCCGACAGCAGCAGCTCGGGGCGCCGGGTGAGGGCCTCGACGAGCAGGGCGGCGCGGCCCGCGTTCGCGGCGGCGTCGACGTGCGGCACGGTGCGCGGGAGCAGGCCGCGCGCGGTCTCGGTCAGGACCGGCTTTCCGGGCACGAAAACCACCGGAACGATGGAATCGTTCGGGTCCATCCTGATCGCCCGGGCGGCGCCGGCCTCCATCCAGGACAGGGTGAACCCGCCCAGCAGGCAGGCCGCGACATTGTCCGGATGGCCCTCGATCTCGGTGGCCAGTTCCAGCAGCGCTTTGTCGTCGAGCCGGGCTTCGCCGCCTATGGTCACCGCGCGGGCGGCGACGATGCCGGCGCAGATGGCGGCCGAGGAGGAGCCCAGACCCCGGCCGTGCGGAATGCGGTTGGCGCAGACGATTTCCAGGCCGCGGGGCTGTCCGCCCAGCAGATCGAAGGCTGTGCGCAGGGAACGGACGAGCAGATGGCTCTCGTCCCGGGGCAGGGTCTCACTGCCCTCGCCCGCGATGTCGATATGCAGCCCGGAGTCGGCCACCCGGACGACCACGTCGTCGTAGAGCCCCAGCGCGAGGCCCAGGGCGTCGAAGCCCGGGCCGAGGTTGGCACTGGTGGCGGGAACGCGCACCCGGACGGCGGCGGCGCGGAACGCTGGACCGGCCATCGCTCGTTGACTCTCCTTGAGCTGCGTGATTGTCGAATGACACTCGATGGACATCCGATGGACATTCGATGACGTACGAAGACCCGTCGGGCCGCGGAGACGACGCGGCGCCTGCCACACACGGATGGCATATGCGGTGGGCGGGTTCGGTACAGCCTATCGAAGGAAGGTTCTGTGGCGACATAGGGCGCACAGGAGGCGCACGATGCGTGTCGTATGCCCCCTGTGCACCCCGCCGGGGTTTGCCCTGCCGGGACCGGGCCGTTCAGGGCCCGGGCCGGGCCGCCGAGGGCTCGGCCCGGGCCTGCACCGGCTGCTCGGGCCGGGCGCCTGCACGGACCGTTCGGGCCGGGCCGGAAAAAGCAGCCCGGGCCGGGTCGCTCAGGCCAGGCCGAGGCGCTCGGCCGCGGTGGCCGCGTCGACCGGGACGGTCACCGGCTGCGGGGCGCCGGCGACGGCCCAGTCGGGGTCCTTCAGACCGTTTCCGGTGACCGTGCACACGATCTTCTGGCCCGGGTCCACCTTGCCCTGCTCGGCCGCCTTCAGCAGACCGGCCACGGAGGCCGCGGAGGCGGGCTCCACGAAGACGCCCTCCTGCGAGGCCAACAGCCGGTAGGCGCGCAGGATTTCACGGTCCGTCACCTCGTCGATGGCACCGCCGGACTCGTCCCGCGCCGCCAGCGCGTACTGCCAGGAGGCCGGGTTGCCGATGCGGATCGCGGTGGCGATGGTCGAGGGGTCCTTGACCACCTCGCCGCGCACGATCGGCGCACTGCCGGAGGCCTGGAAGCCCCACATCCGGGGGGTCCTGGAGGAGATGCCGTCGCCGGCGTACTCCTTGTAGCCCTTCCAGTAGGCCGTGATGTTGCCCGCGTTGCCGACCGGGAGGACGTGGATGTCGGGGGCGTCGCCGAGCATGTCCACGATCTCGAAGGCAGCCGTCTTCTGGCCCTCGATGCGCACCGGGTTCACCGAATTGACCAGCGCCACCGGGTAGTTCTCGCTCAGCGCACGGGCGAGCGTGAGGCAGTCGTCGAAGTTGCCGTCGACCTGGAGGATCTTCGCGCCGTGCACGAGGGCCTGGCCCATCTTGCCGAGCGCGATCTTGCCCTGCGGCACGAGGACGGCCGACACCATGCCCGCACGCACCGCGTAGGCGGCGGCGGAGGCGGAGGTGTTGCCGGTGGAGGCGCAGATGACGGCCTTCGCCCCCTCCTCCTTGGCCTTGGAGATGGCCATGGTCATGCCGCGGTCCTTGAAGGACCCGGTCGGGTTCGCGCCCTCGACCTTGAGGTGCACCTCGCAGCCGGTGCGCTCGGAGAGCACCTGCGCGGGCACGAGGGGCGTGCCACCCTCACGGAGCGTCACGACCGGCGTGGTGTCGGACACCGGCAGCCGGTCCCGGTACTCCTCGATGATTCCGCGCCACTGGTGGGTCATTGCTGGTTACTCTCCTTCAACCCGCATGATGCTGGCGACACCCCGCACGGTGTCGAGCTTGCGCAGCGCCTCGACGGTCCCGGACAGGGAGGCGTCGGACGCACGATGGGTGACGACGACGAGGGAGGCCTCGCCGTCCTTGCCCTGCTGCCGAACGGTGTCGATCGACACCCCGTGCTCGGCGAAGACGGTCGCAACCTGGGCGAGTACACCCGGTTTGTCCGCGACGTCAAGGCTGATGTGGTAGCGCGTGACGACGTCACCCATCGGCGAGACGTGCAGGGCTGCGTACGCCGACTCACCGGGCCCCGTTGCGCCGTTGAGCCGGTTGCGGCAGACGGCGACCAGGTCGCCGAGGACCGCGGAGGCCGTGGGCGCACCGCCGGCGCCGGGGCCGTAGAACATGAGCTGCCCGGCCGCGTCGGACTCCACGAAGACGGCGTTGTACGCGCCGCGCACGGAGGCGAGCGGGTGGGTCAGCGGAATCATGGCGGGGTGCACCCGCGCGGTGACCGACGCGCCGTCCTTCGAGCGCTCGCAGATGGCGAGCAGCTTGATGGTGCAGCCCATCTCCTTGGCGGAGCGGAAGTCGGCGGCGGTGACCTCGGCCATGCCCTCGCGGTAGACGTCGTCCAGGCGCACGCGCGTGTGGAAGGCGATGCCGGCGAGGATGGCGGCCTTGGCGGCGGCGTCGAACCCCTCGACGTCGGCGGTCGGGTCGGCCTCCGCGTAGCCGAGGGCGGTGGCCTCGTCTAGGGCCTCCTGGTAGCCCGCCCCGGTGCTGTCCATCTTGTCGAGGATGAAGTTGGTGGTGCCGTTCACGATCCCCAGCACCCGGTTGACCTTGTCGCCGGCGAGGGACTCGCGCAGCGGCCGGATCAGCGGGATGGCACCGGCGACGGCGGCCTCGTAGTAGAGGTCCTTGCCGTGCTCCTCGGCCGCCGCGTGGAGGGCGGCCCCGTCCTGGGCGAGCAGCGCCTTGTTGGCGGAGACGACGGACGCCCCGTGCCCGAAGGCGGTGGTGATCAGGGTCCGGGCGGGTTCGATGCCGCCGATGACCTCCACCACGACGTCGATGTCGCCGCGTTTGACCAGGGCGGTGGCGTCGGTGGTGACGAGTTCCGCGGGAATGCCCTCGCGCACCTTGGAGGGCCGCCGCACCGCGACCCCCGCGAGCTCCACGGGGGCCCCGATCCGGGCGGCGAGGTCGTCGGCGTGCGTCGTCATGATGCGCGCCACCTCTGAGCCGACAACTCCACAGCCCAGCAGCGCCACCTTCAGCGGACGCGTACGCATCATCCGACCTCGTTTCCTCTTACCGTCTACGGTTGGACCAGTCTCACTCACCGGACGGGGGTTTCTACCCTTCGTCCGGATCGTGAGACATCTATTTCATTTGTACAGGGGTGCAGGACCGAAGATCTTCCGCCCCCGGGGCTTTTGCGTCACCCGACGTCGAGACGCAGGAGATCCTCCTCCGTCTCGCGCCGGACGATGACGCGGGCCTCGCCGTCCCGCACGGAGACGACGGGCGGCCGCAGCACGTGGTTGTAGTTGCTGGCCATGGACCGGCAGTAGGCGCCGGTCGCCGGTACGGCGATGAGGTCACCGGGTGCCAGGTCCGCCGGCAGGAACGCGTCCTTGACCACGATGTCCCCGCTCTCGCAGTGCTTGCCGACGACACGGGCGAGCATCGGCGCGGCGTCGGAGGTGCGGGAGACGAGGGCGACGCTGTACTCGGCGTCGTAGAGCGCGGTCCGGATGTTGTCGGACATGCCCCCGTCGACGGAGACGTACGTCCGCAGCCCGTCGAGGGGCTTGACGGTGCCGACCTCGTAGAGCGTGAAGGCGGTGGGGCCGACGACGGCGCGTCCCGGCTCGACCGAGATCCGCGGGGTGCGCAGCCTGGCCGCGTCGCACTCGCGGCTGACGATCTCGGTCAGCGCCTTGGCGATCTCGTGCGGCTCACGGGGGTCGTCGTCGCTGGTGTAGGCGATACCGAGGCCGCCCCCGAGGTCGATCTCGGGCAGCTCGACGCCGTGCTCGTCCCGGATGTCCCTGAGCAGCCCGACCACGCGGTGCGCGGCGACCTCGAAGCCGGACATGTCGAAGATCTGCGACCCGATGTGGGAGTGGATCCCGATCAGTTCGAGCCCGTCGAGCTGGAGGGCCCTCCGTACGGCCTCGGCGGCCTGCCCGCCGGCCAGCGGGATCCCGAACTTCTGGTCCTCGTGGGCGGTGGCGATGAACTCGTGCGTGTGGGCCTCGACCCCGACGGTGATCCGGATCTGGACCTTCTGCCGCTTGCCCAGGGACTGCGCGATGTGGGCGACCCGCACGATCTCCTGGAAGGAGTCGAGGACGATCCGCCCGACGCCGGCCTCCACGGCCCTGGTGATCTCCTGGACGGACTTGTTGTTGCCGTGGAAGGCGATGCGCTCGGCGGGCATGCCGGCGGACAGGGCGGTGGCCAGCTCCCCGCCCGAACACACGTCCAGGTTGAGCCCCTCCTCGTGCAGCCAGCGCACGACGGCACGGGACAGGAAGGCCTTGCCGGCGTAGAACACGTCGGCGCCTGCGCCGAAGGCGTTGCGCCAGGCACGCGCCCGGGCACGGAAGTCGGCCTCGTCGAGGATGTAGGCGGGGGTGCCGAACTCCTCGGCGAGCCGGGTCACGGTGATCCCGCCGACGGTGAGCACGCCGTCGGCGTCACGGCCGACGGTCTGGGCCCAGACCTTGGGGTCGAGGGTGTTGAGGTCGGCGGGCGGGGCCGAGTAGTGCCCCTCGGGAAGGACGTCGGCGTGACGGGGCCCGGCAGGGTGCGCGGAACGGCTCATGACGTAGCTCTCAGACTCTCTGTCTCTTCTCCGGGGCGCATGACTTCGGTCTCCGGCCCTCAGAGGTGATCGGGTGCGTCGATGCCGAGCAGGGACAGGCCACCGGCCAGCACCGTCCCGGCGGCTTCGGCGAGAGCCAGCCGGGCGCGGTGGGCGGCCGAGGGTTTCTCCTCGCCGCGCGGAAGCACGGAGGGCAGCAGCGGCAGGACGGCATCGGCGACGGTGACGAGATGCCGGGCGAGCCGGTCCGGGGCGCGATGGGTGGCGGCCGCGGTGAGGATGCGGGGGTGGTCGGCAAGGGCGGTGAGCAGCTCACGCACCCCTTCCCCGACAGGTACGGGCCCGGGCTCGGCACCGAACCCGAGGCGCCCGGCGTTGCGGGTCAGCGCCCGGACACGTGCGTGGGCGTACCGCACCCGGAACAGCGGATTGCTCTCCCGCTGGACGAGGTGATCGGCGGTGATCCGGGGTCTGTCGTGCGCGGCGGGGTGCAGCAGGGCCCACTGAGCGGCATCCGCCCCGAGCGGCGCGGGATCCTCCGGCGCCGGGACGGGCCTCAGGTTCACGGGCTCGGCGTGCTCGACCTCGCCGCGTCCGCCCTGGGTCGCGACGATGCGCACGACGGCATCGGCGACGGCCTCGGCCCGCGCCTCGTAGGGCACGCGCATGACGACGACCTGCCCGGCGAGGGCGTCACCGCAGCCGTAGGCGGCGCCGCGCTCGCGGATGTCCCGCACCAGGCCGCCCGCGAGGTCGCCCTGCGCCTCCAGGCCGATGTTGAGAAACCCGGGCCCGGTGACGACGACGTCCCGGATCCCCTCGGCACGGAGGAGATGCGACCGCAGAATCTCGGCCACCTGCCGTGGGGGCAGCCCGGCCGGCCCTGCGAGCTGCAGGGCGACATTGGTGGCGTAGTCCCCGCACCCCCCGGCCCCCGGCTCCCCCACCACAACCCGCTCCGGCACGGTCACATTCAGCTCCCCCCGCTCAACAGCACACCGCACCGCACACAGCACGGTACGAGAGAGCTCCACGGGGGTCACGGGACAAGCGTAGGGGAGGAGGGGGGTGGGTATGCGAGGCGGTTTCCGCCGGGGAGGGAGGGGCGGGGCGCGTTGGGGGGTGAGTCGGGTGTGCGTTGGGGGTGAGTCAGGGGTGAGTCATGGGGGGAGGTGATTCGGCGGTGAGTCATGGGAGGAGGTGATGGGGGCACGGTGAGGCCATGGGTGGTGAGGGCGATCGGGTGAAGGCCCTGGTCGGGTGGGAGGGATTGCGGAGGGAACTACGGAAGGGCCTGGTGGGAGGTGGGGCGGGGTCGGACGGGCCAGCGCGATCGCCGGGCACAGTGCCGGACCTGCCGGGAAAGGGTCGGCTACCTCGATCCCCCGCCCGGAACGGTGTCGGCTGCCTCAGGCGCCGCGACGTGGGGAGCCGAATCGCTCACCCCGCCGCCCTCACCGCCTTCGCCTTCACCGTCGTCCCCGTCGCCGTCCCTCTCACTTCCACCATCACCTTGGCTCCGCTCCCTTCTCCTGCTCCCCTCCGGCCTCCGCTCGATGAGGTGCTTGACGAGCCGGACGAGTTCGGCGGGTTCGAAGGGCTTGGCGAGGAAGGCGTCGACACCGACGTCGAGGCCGGTCTCCACCTCGTACTGCGTGCAGGCGCTGATGATGGCGAGGGGCAGGTCATGGGTGCGGGGATCGGCCCGCAGCCGGGCGGCGGTGCGGAGCCCGTCCAGTCGCGGCATGACGACGTCGAGCGTCACGACGTCGGGCCGCACCTGATGCACCACATCCAGACACTCGGCACCATCGGCCGCGGTCACGACCTCAAGCCCCTCAAGCTCAAGGTTGACCCTGATCAGCTGCCGGATGACCTTGTTGTCGTCCACAACAAGCACCCGACCCGACGCGCCTGGCACAAGTCGAGAGTAGGTCCGCCCCGGCCACCGCGTCCGGGTTTTCCCCACTTCCGCCCCCACCGGGGGACCCGTTCCGCTCCCACGGAGGAGATCCGTTCCGTCCCCACGGAGGATCCGCTCCGTCCCCGCCGAGGATCCCCACGGAAGATCCGTCCCGTCCCCGCCGAGGATCCGTCCCGTCCCGGCCGAGGGACCGTTCCGTCCCCGCCGAGGGACCGTTCCGCGACCACCAGGGGCTCACCCTTGCTGGGCGCCGGGAAACCTGTTCCTGATCACCCCGAAAGACCTGCTAGGGTTCTACCCGTCGCCGCGAGCGAGAAGCTCAGCGCCCGACACGCCCCCGTAGCTCAGGGGATAGAGCAACGGCCTCCGGAGCCGTGTGCGCAGGTTCGAATCCTGCCGGGGGCACTTCGCCTCAACCAGCACAATCATGTGGTTGACCAGCGTAGATGCCTAACGCGAAGAGCGGGATCCAGTCTCACTGGATCCCGCTCTTTCTCGTTGTTGCGCGCTGATCGCGTGTGAGTGGCGTGTGAGCCAACCGGCGATGCACGCACGCTGGTCGTCGGCGGCCACAGCCGACAACGTCTTCGATGGCGCCCCGGATCCGAATCGCCTAGGGGCTGTCCGATGAGTCGCGTGAGCTGATCAGGGCCGTGGCCTCAGGCGTAGATGGGCTTCTCCGAAGGCGTCGTCGTCGGGCTCGCTGGCATGGAGAGCTCGTCGCCAATCCGCCCACCGTTGCCTGAGTCGGCCGGTTGAGGAATTCGGTTGCGGTGGATTAGGCGGATGCGGTGATACTCCGGCATGAGTAGAGATGCCGAGGTCATCGTGCTCGCCCGCTGGTCGGACGAGGTGATGGAACCGCTGACCCAGGACGATCCGGAACGCATGTGGCGAGGCCGCTTCGTCCCGATAGCGGGGCAATGGGGCTACGAGTTCGGGTGGGCCCTGGAGTTCGAGAAAATGCGTGCCCGCAAGGGCCTGCTCAAGCACCTGGAGTCGCTGCCGTGGCCGCATCCGCATACGGTGCAGGTTCTGCTTCGCGACCAGGACGACGACTGCTTCGGGCTATGGATGTTCCAGGAGGGCCGACTGGTGGAAGTCACCATTCCGCGCACCGAGCGTTTCCACCAGCCGGCACCGCCCAATGAGGACTTCGAACCCGACCCGGGCATGCTGCTGCGCACCGACCAAGACACGGCTCTGCCCGAGCAGACCCCGGAAGCACGCCGCGACACCCGCCCACCCTGGTAGACCGAGTTCGACAGCTCATCGTGGGACGTCAGGGCTGTCGACGCGCGCGCTCGGCGAACTGCGCCACCGCTACCCGGGTGCCGATAGGCTCTGAACGGGGCGTTTCACTGCGGACGGAGCCATAGCCGGATAGCAGCCACGGTAACGGTCCCGTGGAAGACGTACGCCCGCTTGTCGAAGCGTGTGGCGACGGCTCGGAAAATCTTGAGCTGGTTGATGGTCCGCTCGACTTCGTTGCGTCGGCGGTAGATCGTCTTGTCGAACGCTGCGGGTCGGCCGCCTTGGCTGCCGCGCCGTCGACGGTTGGCCCGCTGGTCCCTCGGTTCGGGGATAGTGTGTTTGATCTGGCGTCTGCGCAGGTGGCGCCGGTTACTACGTGATGAGTACGCCTTGTCTCCTCCGACGTGGCCGGGCCGAGTGCGCGGTCGTCCACCAGCCTGCCGGGGCACACGGATCTCTTCCAGGACGGGAATCATCTGTGGTGCGTCCCCCCACTGGCCGGGCGTGATGACAAACCCGAGCGGGCGGAGCCCGCCCTCTCCCGCAAGGTGGATCTTGCTTGTGAGCCCACCTCGCGAGCGTCCCAGGGTCTCATCGGAGCGGTGGCGCGACGGGCTCTTGCGCCGTCCCTGGGTCTTCGGGGCGCGGGTGGAGGCGCCAGCCGCGTGCTGATGAGCGCGGCAGGTCGTGGAATCGACGCTGACCATGCTCCAGTCGATCCGGCCCTCGGCATCGGCGTTGGTCTGGACGGCCCGCAGGACTTTCTCCCACGTGCCGTCCGCCGACCACCTGCGATGACGGTCATGAACCGTCTTCCAGCTACCGAAGCAGGGAGGCAGGTCCCGCCAGGGGAGGCCGGTCCGCTGCCGGAACAGAATCCCGTTGATCACACGACGGTGGCATTGCCAGCGTCCGCCCCGCCCGTGATTCGTTGGCAAGGCGGCTCCAGCCGAGCCCACTCTTCATCCGACAGATCTCCCCGCCCCATGTCCCACAGAACGAGTGCCCAGCGGGAGCATCACGCGAGCCATCGGACACGACCTGGCGCTGCGACCGGAAACCTTTGCCGGGTCGCCTGTTGCGCTGGGCCGACTTGCGGTTCCGGACACGCTTCGAGAAGGCCTCGACGTATGCCTCGAACTTCGGAGACTTCACGATCTCCGTGACGATCGCCTGCACAAGGACACCGTTTGCTTGCCGAGTATTCGAGAGGCCGCGAAAGAGGAGGAAAACCGCAGGAAGCGATAGGAGAGCCCACCACCTCCCAACGTGGACGGCAGCCACAAAGCTCAGGAGAATGGCAACCGCTCCGACGTTGACCTTAAGATCTGCTTCAGCGGCCAGGCGATCGTAGTCACCGTACAAATCCTTGTTCGCCCCATACAGGCGGGTGCGCAACTGAGGCAGATCCTCAAGCAGGGTGAAGCATGCTACGAGATCCATTCAGCAGCGGGGTCGAAGCTCCACGTGCCGACCTCTTTCCAGTAGAAAACCGGTCTTTTCGAAGAGGCAATCGAGCCGAGGGGAGTCAGCTGGAAAAGTGCGTCATGGATGACCTCGACATCCTGGGTCTTGGTGCGACGCCGTGCACAAATGGGCTGCTACAGCCGCGGGCGTAGTCGCCCTAGCCTTTTCGCTGTATAACTTCACAGAACTTCAAAAGAAACCTGAAATCGATCTGGCGCTTCCTCATCTCATGCGCATTGGACTGGTGGGCAAGGACACCCATTTCTATCTTCAGCCGACGGTGTCCACGAAACGACTACTCCGAGACGTCGTCGCCGCGTCATCGCTGTCGACCATGCTCTTATCTTGGCCAAGATCGCAGCCCTCAACCCGTTGCACTGCTCCATATGGCCAGCAAAATCAACAACCCAGCCAGAGCGTTCACTCGTCCTGCGACGAGGTACATGCCGCCAGCACCGCCGCAAGGTGCTGCGCCTGCGCACCTCAGTCGCAGGGAGCGCCCTGCGAGCCCCGCCCGTCACGATGGGCGGGGCAGGGGTGGCGTCGTCAGATCAGACCTGCCCCACCTCAAGCGGCGTCGGTGTCAGCAGAGCGATCGGACGGGTTAAGCCATCCATCCCATAGCCACCTCGATCCTCCTGTTGTTCTCAGCCTCGCTGTCGTCGATACAGCCCGCGTAGCGACGGTGAATGACCTCCGGCGAGTTGCCGGCGCGCCGGGCCACCTCAGCTACCGGGAGGCCTGCGCGGACGCCCGCTCCACGGTGTGTGGGTCGACGGCGGACGGGATGGGAGCTGGGGTGGGTGGTGGGTTGGGCAGGACTTCGGCTGCACCTTCTGAAATCGCGCTGCATGTAGTCTCGGTTGTGATCAGTCGTCTCTTGGCTTGGGGGAAGTACCAATGACGAAGGGCCCGTTCGTCGCCATGGCCGCCGCTACCGCATCGCTTGGGACCGCACTTGGTTCCCTCGCGCTCCAGCTTCGTGCAAACGGCCACGAGCAGTACGTCGAATCCGTAGCCACCTTCAGTGTCCTGATGTACGTCACCGCGGTTCTGGCTGTGGTGACATGGGTCCGTGACGGTCGACCGCACGCGAACTGAAGCGCGTCGGCGGGTGTGTCAAGGGCGTTCCTCTGCTCTGACACCAACGCCTGACACCAACAGGCACGAACAGCGGCGATCGATGCCGAAGCCCACCGGACGTACAGGCGAGACGTGAGCCGGTTCAACCTCGATCGCTAGATGTTGCGGGACATGACGTTGGTGACGGCAGAGCAGGCCACACGTTGCTGCTGGGCCGTGAGGAAAAGCCAAAGGGGGGCCACTCGGCGCTTGAGCTTGCCGGCGGGTGGGTGGGTGGCTCAGGCTTCACGGACGAAAGTCGCGCAATCTGGACATTCGTCGAGATATCGATGCCGACACTCAACGGTGTGTTGCAGGAAGGCAATCGCCTCCTGCCTCTGTATGACTTCACCTTCAAGTTCAGCGATCTTCGCCCTCACGACTGCCTGCGCTGCCGACTTCTTCGGCGCCATGGCGGCGGTGGCCTCGGGCAATGAGAGACCAACACGCCGCAGTTTCAGGACCGTGCGTGCCTGTTCCACAGCCTTGTCGTCGTAGACGCGGTAGCCATTGCCATCGCGACGCACGGTGAGTGCCCCAACATCTTCCCAGTGCCGCAGCACGTGGGCTTCGATTCCGAGTTCTGCGGCTACTTCTCCGATCGTCTTCACCATTCGCGCCTTGCCTTCATGTCGACCTGAACCCTTAGCGTCTCGATCATGCCTGATACCACTGGCCCCACGGGCACCCCTTGCCGTTCATCAATCCTGGTCACCGGCGCCGCCGGCAACCTCGGCCGTGAGGTCGTCGACCGTCTCCAAGCACACGGTGCGCTCGTACGATGCCTTGTGCGCGATCAGACCGGTCCGCGTCCCGGAGTCGAGTGGACGGTCGGCGACCTCACAGACGCCGCTGCCGTGCGCGCGGCGCTCGTGGGCATCGACGCCGTCTTTCTGATCTGGCCACTGCTCGATTCGGCCCCTGCCCACGACCTGGTTGCGGAACTCGTCGCAGCGGCCCCCCGTGTCGTCTACCTGTCCTCGACAGCCATAGACGACGAAGCCGCTCGCCAGAGTGATCCCATCGTTCAGGTGCACGCGGACATGGAAGCCCTGCTGCGCAATGCTGGTCTGCGCCCCCTGGTACTACGTAGCGACACATTGGCGTCCAACGCGCGGGGCTGGGCGCCGCAGCTACGGGCGGGCGACGTGGTGTCCGGCCCGGACATGGCTCGCACAGCCGTCGTCGACGAGCGCGATGTCGCTGATGCGGCCGTAGCCGTATTGCTCGCGCAGCACAACCCACTAGATCACGAACCACACCTGTTGACGGGCCCCGAGGTACTAAGTCGCACCGACCAGGTCGCTCTCCTTGGTGCCGCGCTCCGGCGCCGTCTGCGCTTCCACGCGGTCACCGCCGACCTCGCACGGTCACGGATGCTCGCAGACGGACGCCCCGAGCGGCTGGTGGAAGCGCTGATCGCCGCCTCGATGCGCCGGCCAGAGTCAAACCGCGCCACCGATCATATTGAGCGCCTCACTGGCCGACCGGCCGGCACCTTCGCGAGGTGGGCCATCGACCATGCGGCCGAGTTCAGCTGACGGAAGATCCGCGGCACGGCCCACCCGCCCCTTACGGACATACTCGATGACCTGCGTGGATCGCCAGGTCCACCATCGGTTGTCGACAGGAAGGCACTCATGGCGCACGCCAACGCTCCGCTGTCCATCGAAGGGCGACGTCGCCTTGTCGAGCGATGTCGCACACGGCCGATCTCACATGTTGCTGCCGAGATGGGCATCTCCCGTGCCTGCGCGTCGAAGTGGGTCAACCGCTACCGACGCCACGGTGAGCTCGGCCTGCTGAACCGATCCTCAACACCCCACTGTCAGCCGACCGCGACAGACACCAATGTCGTGCGCCGGATCGAGGAGCTCCGTCGTACTCATAAGTGGTCGGCAGTGCGGATCGCGTTTTAGCTCCAGACCGAAGGTGTCTCGCTCAGTCGCCACACGGTATCGCGGCACTTGGTCGCGCTCGGGCTGAACCGCCGCCGGTTCATCGACCCCAACGGCGAGAGCAACCGAAAACAGCAGAAAATAACCGCTCGCCGCCCCGGGCACATGATCCACGTCGATGTAAAGAAGGTTGGCCGCATCCCGGACGGCGGCGGCTGGCGCGTTCATGGCAAGAACAGCGACCACGCCCGTGAGGTCGCACGACGCAAAAACAAGAGTAAGCGCGGCGGCTACGTCTACCTGCACTCCGCTGTCGACGGATTCTCTCGGCTCGCATACACCGAAGCGCTACCCGACGAGAAAGCAGCAACTGCGGTCAGGTTCCTCCACAGAGCCAGAGCCTGGTTCGCCGCTCACAGCATCACCCACATCGAGCGCATCGTCACCGACAACGGCGCGTGCTATCGCGCCGACGCATTCGCCCGCGCGCTGCTCCACTCTCGCCACCAGCGGATCACGCCTTGCACTCCTCGCCACAACGGCAAGGTCGAGCGCTATAACCGCATCCTCGCCGAAGAGTTCCTCTCCGCCCACACCTGGCTGTCCGAAGCCCAGCGGCGCGAGGCCCTCCGAGTCTGGAACATCCACTACAGCGTCCGCCGCTGATCAAGGAATGCTTGGAGCTGCTTCGGGAGCCGGTCTACAGGGTCAGAATCCAAACAACGGTCCCGACTGCTGTGAGTGCGCAGACCAAGCCAACACACAGGAACAGAACGGCCAGGACCTTGAACTCCTTGTGCCGCTGGGCCCGACACGCGGCGAAACACGTGAAACTGACGATGGCGAGGCACGGCAACGCAACGCAACGCAACGAAGGACAAGGCCAGTACTTCCACGGATCCCCCTGATCACGGCTGCCGTACAGCAGGAAAGTACAGCAACGGACGCGACGCCAGCAGTCCGCTACCGACCTCGAAATCGAGGGGTCGTGGCACGGTCCCCGGCCGTGCCACTCTCGTGCCAGGACGAGCGGGGACTCACGGGGAACTGCTACACAGAGCTACGGATCAGAAGGTGATGCCCTCGGAGCGATACCCCCAGGGCATCACGTCTCCGGGCCCCAGCGCTCCGGCCCTACTCCGCGCCAGTCGATCCACGGCACCCCTGCCACCTCCGCCGGGTCGATCTCCAGCCCGGCACGGCGCAGGAACTCCGCGACGTCGACCACACTGTGGGCTAGTCCGAGGATCTCGCCGTCCACGCGTACGCGCCGGCCACCCGTGGGCGACGGCGGATGCACGATCACGCGAATCGGTCCGGACATGCCTTCAGGATCATCCGGGACATGCGACCCCGCATTCCAGCACGTCATCGATGACGCCGCTCACTCACGCCCCCGTCGTAGCGTCCCAGATATTCAGGGAAGGGCCAGCTCACTCCACGCAACAGAGTCCGCCGGCCTCGGTTACTGTCTGGGGGCTCGAGAGTCGGGCGCAGCGAAGGGGATGCCACCGTCGTGTCGATACGCAAGAACTTCGCCAAGCTCTTCCAGAGCACGGCCAAGACTCCCCACGGCGACCCGTTCGCGGAAGAGCGCGCGTGCCAATGCTCGCCGGGGTGGCCCGGCTTGGAGACGACGGCGAACGGGCACATGCTCCCGGCTCAGCCCTCCAGCCACTACAGCCCTCTCACGAACCCTGAGGTCGGTCCGTTCGTCGCGCGCTGCACCGGTTGTCACGCTCGCTATCCCCACCCTTGGTTGATTCCACAGGGCGCGCCGATGCCTTTCGACTGGGCTCGTGAGACTCCGCCGACCGCATGAGCACCGAGCAGGCTCAGCATGGGAAGAATCAGACTCGCGGCTGAGGAAGCCAGGCGAAGGCCACGCGTGCCCCCTGCGTGCCCGATCGGACGGTCATAGGCGGGGAACAGCGGGGAACGTCGGCGAGTCGCCCGGAGACTCGCAGGTCAGCTTCTTGCCAGGTCAGGCCCGGCGCTGTTACGCCATCTTCCAAGGAAGGTATGCACAGCCCGACCGGCCGCCCACACGACGCATGGCCATCCGCCGGAACTGGTTACTGACGTTCCAGGCGTGATGTCGTCAGGGGCACCTCAGCCATTGAAGATCTCTAGAGGCTGCTAGGGGGCAGCAGGTGCGGGGCGCGTACACCGAGGATGCCGAAGACCTCCTCCTTCGCCAGGCTGCGCAGTTCCGCCAGGAAGGCGGGGTCCACGTGGCCCTCCCTGGCCCAGATTCCGGCGAGGGACTCGGCGCAGCCTTGGGCCAAGTCGCTGCGGAAGTCCCCCGCCCGGATAGCCCGGATCAAGGCCGCTTCGACGAATGGACCGGAGAGGTACTCCAGAGCCGACGCCGCGTCGTCCTGCTCGTCCTCGCGCGCCGTGGGGTCTTCGATGAGGCGTACGAGCAGAACCGCCCGCTCCTCGTCCGGGATCTCCGGATCGATCCACATCGGGCCCGGCGACGAGACCGCCGCCAAGTCCTCATCCGCACCGCGGGGCCGCTCCTTCCCGAATAGCCTCACCAGCCAGTTCCTCATCTAGAACAGATCCTCGATCCCGTCCACAATGCCTTCGCCGATCGCGCTGGCGACCACGCTGCCGACCGGCCCGCCGAAGGAGCCGGCCTCGGCGCCGAACTCCGCGCCCGCGAGCCCGGCCGCCAGGCCGGCCCGTGGTGGATCGCCGTCTGCGTGCGCTCGCCCCTCGGTGCGGTCGCCACATCGTAGACGTCGTAGGCGGCGGTCGCAGCGATCAGTAGTCTGGAGCGCCTGGCACCCAGGACGCCCGCCTGCAAACGAAGCGGTCGGTCGTGCCACACGCGTGCCAGATCGTGCGGGGAACCACGGGGAACACTGGGGAATCAACGGACGTGCCACCGGTCGGCGACGCCCTGCCGCAGCAGGTCAGGCCCGCAGCGGGTCCTGGATCACCTCAGCTTCCCAAGCTGAGAGCTTCACCAGGCGGTCGACTGCTCCGTCCCCACGGCCCAGCCGGCGCGGCTTGTGTCCTACGTGTCCGGCTGTCCGATTAGAGCTCTGGCGTGCACAAAGGGGTGGGACAGCGAGATTCGCCAGTGTCCCACCTGTCCGGCCTGCGTACCGGACTGCAACACCCCGGTGTTGCAGCCCCTCACGTCGTCGCTCCCTATCGGGCCTCAACAACCGGAGGTGACCTCCCGTCCTTCCCCCCGTGCGCGTGTGAGGGGCGTGTGAGCGAGACGAGATCACGCACCCTGCCCAGCTCCCTTGCAGGTCAGAGTCATAATCAAGCACGCCATGAGCATGCTCTTCGGAGCCGTGTGCGCAGGTTCGAATCCTGCCCAGAAGAACCTCCTGCGCAAGCAAAGCTGCTGGTCAGAAGGCATATGTCCGCTTGCCACCTGCAGGCTCACGATGCAACGACCTGCTCCCTCTCAGGCATCGCCGTAGGTCGAAACGTGTTGTCCATCTGTTGACCGTGCGCAGGTTCATCCCCACCCGGAAACCCGCAAGAGGGGAAGGCTGCCCAGGCTGGCTCACTAGGCACGCGCAACACGATGCCTCTCCGTGGGGTGCAGGCGATGCCCATGCACCCTGGCCCTGGCCCTGGCCCTGGCCCTGGCCCTGGCCCTGGCCCTGGCAAGAGCAACGCCTACTGGTCGTAGAGGGGCCGTTTTCGCGCCTTCGGTGCTTACAAAGCGCCTGTCAGCAGTCGGCCGACGAAGTCCACGTGCTGCGTGTGCCCCGCCTGGAGCCACGTCTCGGCATTGCCGGAGCCCTTCGAGCCGTCACCGTGCGCGCAGGCTCGCAGCCAGCGCTCACCTTCGGCGTGGCCCGGATCGCCGAGTCCGCGGAAGCCGTTGTGCTCGACTATCCAGCGGGCCTGAGCGCGTACCCGGGAGACGTGGTCGGGGCCCCTGGTCGGTGCTCGGGTGATGAGGAAGCCGTCCGGTGTGGTGTAGCGCAGCAGGCTCCAGCCCGGGCCTGGTTGCCGGACGGGGGCGATGTTGGCGCTGCAGGCGTGCTCCACGGAGTAGTCGCCGTACACGATCCTCCTCGCCAACTCCGGGCGGGCGGTGCGCACCAGGTGGTGCAGCCGCCAGTCGTGGCGCACGGTGGTACGGGTGGGTTGCCTGTCGATGTCGTCCATGAGCCGGGGGAAGGCGCCGGCGGTGAGGACGAGCGTGCGCCACGGGACGAGGGTGCCGAGGAGGTCGATCGCGATGAGGGCGGTCTTGACGGCTTCCCCGGCGTCCGTGACCGGTCCGAGGTCCAGGATGAGGTCGAGGCGGGAGGGTGGCAGGCAGAGGCGGTCGATCAAGTCGAGGAGCTGCGGGCGGAGGCTGCCGTGCGGGTCCAGGGGTTCGTGGAGCGCGAGCCGTATGCCGAGGCTGCGACCGCTGAGGAAGGTGAGGTCGGCGGCGTAGCGCTGCTGCCTCGGGGCGCGCTCGGGCCCGGTGACCAGGCGCAGGCGGCTTCTGACGGCTAGGCGCCACAGGCTGTTCGCGGACCCGTGGATCAAACGCTCGACGTGGGCCGCGTCGACCCAACCGGGATTGTCGCCCATCGTCTCGATGAGGTCGTTCACGCGCGGGGTGAGCCAGTCACTCAGCAGGGTCTCGTCGGTCTCCGGGTCGGACAGCGGAGGTGCGTCCCGAAGACGCTCAGGCCCGACGCGCGGTACCACGGTCCACAACGGCTCGATCCGGCGCCTCACCGACGCGTCCACGTGTTCGTAGGCCCGCCTGGCGGCTCGGGTGGTCGGCAGTACCGGTACGTAGACGGTTCTGACCATCGCGGCTCCCCCGTCGGTCCCGCAGCATGGGCGTATCGCGCCTGATCGAAGGGTGCGGGGAGAGCTTTCATGACGAAAGAGGGCTATTCAGGCCACGGCGGCGGTTGGAACCGCGTCGGCGTGCCCGCGCCGTCACTCCAGCGGGGGCTGTCCTCGACCGTCCGGTCCGCGTTCCACCCTGCTCTGCCAGACTCGATGGCATGCCGAAGAGCCGTGGCCGCCGCAAGCCGGGTGGCGGTAAGGCGCCCGTACGCCGTTCGCCGCATCCCCTGCGCCTGTCGGGTCGTGTCCTGCGGGAGGCCCGAACGCAGCGTCTGGAAGACAGGGATGTCCTCGCGGTGGAGGCGTGGGCGAGCGGGTGTCTGGGCGAGGCGTGGCTGGCCGCCGGGATGACGGAGCGCGAGCCGGAGCAGACGCTGTGTCTTGAGGTGGTGGGACGGGCTTCGACGACACCGTCCCCGCATGGCCTTGCCACGGTGGCCGCGCTGGAGCGGGTCGGCCCGCCCGACAGCCGCTCCCTGCTCGGCGAGACGGTGGAGATCCTCGCCAAGTCGCAGCCGCTGCCCGCCTGGTACGCGGCCGCGCCGCACCGCCCGGTGCGGGCCTGGCGTGCGGTGGATGTGTGGGACAGCGAGCGGGTGCTGTTCGTCGAGTACAACGGTCCCGTCCCGCACATGCTGATGGCGCAGATCAGCGAGGTCGGCGGCACGATGGTCGACAAGCTGGCGCTGCTGACGCCGGCGGCGGCCGAAGCGTGGGAGGCGATGCGGGAGGACGGCGAGGTGCCGATGCCGCCGGCCGAACAGGACGCGGACGAGGTGCTCGCGGATCTCGCCCTGGCGCTGCGGCTGACGGACATGACCTGGCCCCGCCAGGACGACGAGGACGTCGTCGCCCTGCGGGCCCTGGCCTGGGCGCGCTGCCGAGACCACCTGCCCGACTGGCCCGAACACCAGCCGCTCGACGAAGCCGAACGCGCCCGCCTGCTGGACGCGTTCACCGCCTCCCGCACCCATGCGGCACAGGAATCCGACACCGTCAGGTCGCTGGCCGATCTGTTCCTGGACTACGGAGAGAACTACCTCGGCCGCGGTCCGCTGTGCTGGAGCCCCGGCCAGGCCGCCGGCTTCCTGGAGGACTGGCTGCCCCGCAAGGCCGTACTCGATCAGGAGCACCGCATGCTCTTGCCTGCCGTGCTGACGCAATGGGTGACTTTCGCGCTCACCGAACGCGGTGTCGAGGAGCCATGGACCTCTCCCGTCGTCGCCGCAGTCGATGCGCACGCGTCCGCCTTTCGCGCGGCCTTCGACGACGAGGAGGCGTGGGGTCCGGCCAAGCAGATCTCGGCCGCCCTCGCCACGCGGGGCGTCGACCTCACCGACCGCGATGCCGTCGACGCCGCCGTGCGCACCCTCAACGCCGAACGGCTCGCCCATCAACTCACGGGTCGGCCCCGGCCGTCCGGCTCCTGACACATACCCCCAGCCAGACGCGCGCCGCGCTCGCAGGCGGCGGCTCGTGTCGTACGGCAGAAACTTGAAGAGCAGGAAGGAAGAAGTGGACCAGAGCGGTTCCCCCACGGCGCGTCCCCCAGTCGCAAGGCTGGTGGCACGGAGCGGAGATCTCAAGAGCGAACTGGTGGCGTTCGCGCAGGGTCCGCGCTTCGCCCGGCGGCTGGATGCCCGGCTCGACGAGGCCGAGGACCGACTCGGCTTCCTGGACGAGGCAACCGCAATCCAGACGATCGATCACTTCGCGCTGCAGTACCGGCTGGCCGACGGCTCCACGGTCGTCGAGCAGTTCGTGGCCCAGCGTCGGCCGCCGCTGTCGGAGGACGAGCGTGCGATGCTGCTCGGCTGGCGCGACGTGGTCGAGGGGATCTTCGAGGTACAGGGCCTCGATCGAGGCGCCGCCATCCTGCACAACCTGCTGGACGACCTCGTCTACCAGGTCCACTCCAACCTGGGGCGGCGCGCTCTGGGGAAACTGCGTGAGGGGATGTTCGTTGTCGCGCGCATCGTGCCCGTCCACCCCGACACCGACGCCTGGGTGGTCAGCGGCAACCTCACCACCTACCCGCCCGGCGACGGTTCGGAGTTGGCGCAGGTCGCCGTCCAGACCCTGGCTGTCAATCCGCAGCTGCTGCACCGCAATCCCGAGATGCTGCGCATGGCCTGGGAGATGCAGACCGAAGCCCGTTCCGACTTCATCGAACTGTTCGGCACCGACCTGCTCGTCCTGGACCCGGCAGAGGCGCAAGTCCGGTTGCGGGAGTATCACCATCACCGGCAGGAGAAGGCCCTCGCCGAACTTGACGACGAGGCCGCCGCGCGGGCGAGGAACAACGGGCCCTCGGTAGACGAACTGAGCAGCCTGCCCGAAGAGCTTCTCGACTCGGACGACGTCGCTGTGATCTGTGACGAGACCGAAGGCATCTGCTATTACGCCGACTTCGGCCGCCTCGACGCACTGTTCGCCGATCCCTCTCTGACCCGTAACCGCACCTACCTGACGCAGCTCCGGAAGTACCTGAACGACGACTCCGTCTCCCCCATGGTCATCCGCCGCCTGGTCCAGCGGCATCCCGAGAACGCCGATGCCGTGTTCCGCGCGCTCCTGCGCAAGCCCGCGTTCACCTGGGAGCAGGATGGGGACGAACTGCTGCGCCGTCGCAAGAAGAGTCACTACACACACGAGCCCCTGCCGAGCATCGCCCCCGTCGGCGCCCGCCTCGCCGAACTCCTGCGCGCGGAAAGGCACCACGGACGATGAGGCCCACCACCACAGCACTCGCCGCCATGGTCGCGGAGGCGATGGTCGATGCCTACGACGAGTACGAACAACTCGCCGCTCTCCATGCAGTCATCGAGGACCGCCTCGCCCTCCCGTTCGACACGGCCGTGCTCGGCGTCACCGTAACCGTCACCGCCGTCCGGCTCCGGTCCGGCAGCGGCATCGTCGCCCTGTGCAGGCGCGGTCGACACCGTCAGGCGATCGGTCTTCTCGACCTACCGCTGCCCGAACCCGCGCCTGAGGGGTGGGCCTGGGTGGAGGCCTACCGGCACTGGGCATGCTGAGCGACGAATTCGATGCCTCATCGTCTCTCCGCTACCGCCAGGCGCGGACCAGATCTTCAGGTCCCCAGTGGGCCGCAAGCGGCAGGCTGCCGACGACGCCGCTGCGGGACGCCGCGACCAGCGGGGTGTCCGGCCCGGCACCGGGCACCGCGAGTACGTCCCGGGCCAGGGCGTCGTATTCGCGCCGGCCGAACGGCTGGGACTCCAGCCACTTGATGGAGCCGACGAAGTGCACCGCGCCCGCGACGGATTCACGGTCGGTGCCGACCAGGTCGATCTCGGGGTTGTTCTGCCGGTTCCACCAGCCGCCGACCGCTTCGGTCTCCGGCCATCGCTCGTCGGGCAACAGCCGCAGCAGCGACTCGCGGATGAGCGGCTCGACCGCGCGCCCCCGCCAAGTGGTCCAGGACCGCTCGATGCGCTCCAGGGCAAGATCGCCCCGGCCGCGCTCGATGAGCGGGATACCCCGCTGCAGGAACGCCAGCCAGAAACGGAGATACGGATCGGCGATGCGGTAGCGCTTGTTCTTGGTGTCGGCCTTTGCGGACAGCGGCAGGTCGGCCGCCAGAACCCGCTTTGCCTGCAGGGTGTTCAGCAGCGGGGACAGCGTGCCCGATGGCAGGGCACCTGTTCCCCCGGCCTGTGCAGCGATGGTGGAGAAGGTCCGCTCGCCGCTGCCCACCGCCTCCAGCACCGCCCGCGAGTGTGACGCCTCGGGGAACTCCCCCAGCAGCGACAGCTCGCCCGCCACCAGTAGCGGAGACAGCGGATTCGCCACCGCCTCGCGCAGGAAGTCGGCCCGGCCCACCCCTGGCCGCCACGACTGGACGATTTCCGGAAAGCCTCCCGTGATCAGCAGCGCGTCCACCGCGTCCGCCGCGTCCAGCCCGGTCATGGCCTGCACATCGCCCAGGTGCAGCGGCCGTACGGTCATCTTGGCCGCCCGCCCGAAGAACGGGCGGCCGTACGACTGCAGCGCCTCCATCACCGACATGTCGCTGCCGACCAGGATGAGCAGGACCGGCTTGGCGGACAGGTGACGGTCCCAGACGGTCTGCAGAGCCCCCTCGAACTCCGCGTCCTGCTCGACCAACCACGGCACCTCGTCGATCACCGCGATGCTCGGAGCGTCGTCCGGAACCGCGACGGCCAGTGAGCGCAGCGCCTGATTCCAATCCGCGGCCTGCAGCCCGGCCACCAGCTCCGCCTCCGGTAGGGCGGACTGGGCGAGCGCCCCGGTGAAGTCCGCCCGCTCGGCCGCGGCATTGCGGCCCCGGGTCGCCTGGAAGACCACATACGGAACCCGGGACCGGTCACAGAACTCCTGAACCAGGCGAGACTTCCCGACCCGGCGCCGACCGGTCATGATCACGGCCCGCCCACGGGTAGCACCCGCGCCCTCGATCACCAGGCCCAGCTGCCCAGCCAGCAGATCCAGATCGGCTGCCCTGCCCTTGAATTCCACAGGCAGCACCCTCTCGACCAAAACACAGTTTCGATATTACGTAGATTGAATCTTACTTAGATGTTAGCTCGCTTCCTATGTCAGCGTGAACCCGTCGGAAGCATGGATGGGCGCGCCACACCGTTTCGGGCTCGGGTAGATGGACCACATCGGGCAACCAGAGAATCCCGCAGGTCACAGCGGGTCCGGAACGACCGTCCCTTGCTTGTGGCTCCTGCCGGGACCCGAAACTCGCAGCAATCAATCGCCGCCGATCTGCCGCTCCGACCGGACAACCGTCTCGATCACCAGCTGCCCGCCGCCGACCAGCGGTTCCGTCCGCCCCCATGCCCCGAGTACCCCGCCGGGGGCACTCGCCCAGGATCAGCAGAAATCAAGCGCTGACCAGGGCGGATGCCGACTTGTAAGAGCGGGGCCCAATCTCACTTGGCCCCGCTCAGGATCGCCCGCGTGGCATAACCGAGCGAAACCAACGGTGGCCTCGACCAGCGATTCAAGAAGGCCCTAGCCGCCCGTCATACGACCGGCGATCCTGTGACGGAGCCTGCGCGGAGCCGCTGAGCCGTCCCAGCGACCACAGAACGCAGATCTGCAGATCACCGATCCACATGATCTCCGGCTGCAGTGCCGGGAGCCCCGGCCCCCTCGATCCGACCGCGGCCCGGCCCTCGGCGGACGGCCGGGCGGTGTCGATACCGTGCGGGTATCGTCGCCGGTCATGGAGCTACGGACGTTGCGCTATTTCGTGGCGGTCGCCGAGGAACTCCACTTCGGCCGGGCCGCCGCCCGGCTGCACATGAGCCAGCCTCCGCTGAGCCGGGCGATCAAGCAGCTGGAGACCGACCTCGGCACCCCTCTGTTGCACCGCTCCGCCGCCGGCGTCACCCTCACCCCCGCCGGGGCGACGCTGCTGGACGAGGCGCGCACCCTGCTCGGCCGGGTCGACCAGGTGCGCGTGCGCGTGGCCGCGGCGGGCGGCGCCGCGACCCTCACCGTCGGCATGCTGGGCGACAGCACCGACCGGGGTGCCACCAAGCTGGCCGCCGCGTACCGCCGGCACCACCCGGGCATCGAGGTCCGCATCCGCGAGACCGACCTGACCGATCCGGCCTGCGGGCTGCGCGCCGGGCTGGTCGACATCGCCCTGACCCGCGCGCCGTTCGACGAGACCGGTCTGACGGTGCACGAGCTGCGCGCCGACCCGGTGGGCGCGGTGCTCCGCGCCGACGACCCGCTGGCCCGCCGCGGCCGGCTGGAACTGGCGGACCTGGCCGGCCGGCGCTGGTTCCGGTTCCCGGAGGGCACCGACCCGCTCTGGCAGTCGTACTGGAACGGCGGCGAGCCCCGCGAAGGTCCGGTGGTGCGCGGTGTCCAGGAATGCGTGCAGGCCGTGCTCTGGAACGGCACGGTCGGCATGACCCCGCTCGGGCACGACCTGCCCGAGGAGCTGACCGTGGTCCCGCTCGCCGACATGGCGCCGAGTCGCGTGGTGGTGGCGGCGAACGAGGGCGACGCAAACCCGTTGATCGGGTCGTTCGTGCGGATCGCGACGGCCGCATACCGCCACTGAGCACCCCAGTGCGGGCTACGTCCATCCGCAGGCCGCAGGCCACAGGCCGCCGCTGGGATACCCAGCGCCTCTACGCCTCTACGATGTGGACGGCTCCCCCACGGCCTGATCAGCACCCCTACGGTGTGCTCGGCTTCGTGTCGCCGGATCCGCGTGCGAACTCGGCAGGCGTCCGGCCGTACTGGCGCTTGAAGGCACGGATGAAGTGACTGCTGTCGGCGAACTGCCAGTGGGCGGCGAGATCCGAGATGCTCGGCCTGCCTGTGGCGGCGAGGAGTTCGCGCCGGGCCCGTTCGAGCCTGCGGCGGCGGATGCAGCCGCCGACGGTCTCCTCGGTGGCCGCGAACGCCCGGTGCAGCGTCCGTACGGAGACGCCGAGTTCGCGGGCGAGCATCTGCGGGGAGAGATCCGGATCGGCGAGCCGGCTGTCCACGAGGTCCTGCGCCGACCGGGCCAGCGCGTGGGCCAGCTGCGGCTCGGTACCGTCGGCCCGCTGTCTCAACACCCCCTTGAGCAGCTCGATCAGCGCGTTGTGGGCGGCCTGCACGCCGGCCGGGGTGAGGTCCTGGACGGATTCGTGGACCAGGTTCACATGGGCCAGCAGCAGCCGCATCTCCGCCGAGGCCGCGGGCCCCGCGATCAGCCGGTCCCGGATCAGCGGTCCGAGGTCGGACGCGGGCACGATCAGTACGCTCGCCGCCGTGTGCCGCGCCACCTCGAACGTCGGCGGACCGGTGCGCTGCACCATGAAGTTCCCGGCCGGGACGATGAGTTCGCCGTCGCGCCGCCGGGAGAAGCGCCAGGCGTTCTCCCGGACCACGTGCATCAGCACCTGATCGTCGCGAGGCGGGGAGGCACCCCTGTCGGCGCCCCCGACGCCGGCGCTGTCGGCACCGGCGCCGAACCCGCCGTTGGTGCCGATCATCGACTCGCTGCGGACGTCGGCGATGACCGAGTCGTGCGCCTTGACCGCTCGGGCGCTGATCCGGAAGTCGCCTCGGCGGCCCGGTGTGAACCGGGGCGCCGGATACGCCTCGCCCGTCTGCGCCTCCCAGCCGCGCCGGAAGACGTCGAAGCCGTGCTTCGGGGTGCCCGATGCGGTCACGGCGGTCACGTCCACGGCGAACACGGCACTGGGCCTCGGCCTGTTCGTCACCGTCACGGCCCTCTCGCTTCCGCTGTGGCGCTGATGTTCCACGGGGATGGCACTGCGGTCCAAGCGTATGCGGTGCCGCTCTTCCTAGCGTGGACGGAGCCGGACGGACAGGTGCGGCAGCCCAGGCCCAGGAGAGGACCGACGTGATGAGTGAGGGTACCGAGCGAGTGGTCGTGGTCACCGGAGCCGGATCGGGCATCGGCGCCGCGGTCGCGCACCGGTTCGCCGCCGAAGGCGCTGCCGTCGTGCTCGTCGGGCGGACGCGGGAGAAGCTCGACAGGACCGCCGCGACGGCTCCTGACGGAGGGACCTTCCTCGCGCGCACGGCCGACCTCACCGTGCCGGACGAGGTCGATGCGCTGATCGCCTCCGTCGTGGCCGATCTGGGACGCCTCGATGTCCTGGTCAACAACGCGGGAGTGCCCTCGCTCGGCACCGTCGAGACCGTCACCCCCGAGGAATGGCGCGCGGTGATGGCGATCGACCTCGACGCCGTCTATCACACCAGCCGGGCGTCGATCCGGCATCTGCGTGCCACGGGCGGCTGCATCGTCAACGTCGGATCGACGGCAGGGCTGGGCGGCGACCACGGCATGGTCGCCTACAACACGGCCAAAGGCGCGCTGGTCAACCTCACGCGCGCCATGGCGCTGGATCACTCCCCCGAGGTCCGCGTCAACGCCGTCCACCCCGGGTTCACGCTGAACACCGGCATCACCGCCGGCGCCACCCCGGAGGCACCCCTCGTGCGGGCCTTCGCGGAGCGCATCCCCTTCGGCCGCGTCGCCGAGCCCGAGGAGGTCGCCGGGGTCGTCGCCTTCCTCGCCGGTCCCGACGCACGCTATGTGACCGGCGCCCAGATCCCGGTCGACGGCGGCCTCGGCGCCATGAGCGGGCAGCCCCGCATCGTGGTGTGAGCGCTCGGGACGTGCCCCGGGGAACCGGGGGAAGAGTCCCTCGGCGAGGATCATCCTGCCGGGCGGCCTCGGACGGGGTGGCCCGCGTGCCCCGACAGCGAGATCCCCCGGGAGGAACGACATGCCATTCCGCTGCGCCGTACTCGACGACTTCCAGAACGTGGCGGCCGCCTCCGCCGACTGGTCGACGCTGGGCGACCGGGTGGAACTCGTCCCGTTCACCGAGCACTTCGCCTCCGAGGACGAGCTCACCGCCGCCCTCGCCGGTTTCGACTGCGTGGTCACCCTGCGGGAACGCGTGCCCTTCCCGGCGTCCGTGCTGAACCGGCTGCCCCGCCTGAAGCTGCTGATCGCCTCCGGCATGCGCAACTCGGTGATCGACTACGCGGCGGCGAGGGCCGGCGGTGTCACCGTGTGCGGGACCGAGAGCTCCTCCACCCCGCCGGTCGAACTCACCTGGGCCCTGATCCTCGGCCTCGCCCGGGGCATCGTCCAGGAGAACAACGCCCTGCGCGAGGGCGGCCCCTGGCAGTCCACCGTCGGCGCCGACCTGCACGGCCGCACGCTCGGGCTGCTCGGCCTGGGCAGGATCGGCAGCCAGGTGGCCCGCGTCGGGCTCGCCTTCGGCATGCAGGTCACCGCCTGGAGCCGGCACCTCACCGAGAAACGCGCCGACGAGGTCGGCGTACGACTCGCCCTGTCCAAGGAGGAGTTGCTCACGAGCAGCGACTTCGTGTCGGTGCACCTCGCGCTGGGCGACCGCACCCGGGGACTGCTCGGAGCCGCCGAGCTCGCCCTGCTCAAGCCGACCGCGTACCTGGTCAACACCTCGCGGGCCGCGATCGTCGACCAGGACGCGCTGCTCGCCGCGCTGCACGAGGGCCGTATCGCCGGCGCCGGCATCGACGTCTACGACGTCGAGCCGCTGCCCGCCGGCCACCCGATGCGCACCGCGCCCCGCCTGCTCGCCACCCCGCACCTGGGCTATGTGTCCCGCGCCAACTACGAGCGCTACTACGGCCAGGCCGTGGAGGACATCCGGGCGTACCTCGACGGCGCTCCTCTGCGGGTCCTCGGCTGAGGGACCGCGTGCAGGGGCGGCTCGCACCGTCGGCAACACCCGGGCACGTCGAGGTACCGGCTGCGGCTGCCGACGGGGGGCCGACGACGGGGGGCTGACGGCTGCGGCCAGGACCGGGGCCGCCAGTTGCGCCAGACGGCTGCGGCTGCGGCTGCGGCAGGGACAGGGACAGGGGGCCAACGGAGGGACCCCGGCTTCGGCGAACTTGCCGGGACCGGGGTCCTCTCGTGCGCGGGGTCGGCTAGTCCGGCAGCCCCTGGAGCGTCTCCTCCTCGTCGTTCGCGGCGTACGGATGGACGGACCGCTCGCCGTCGAACGGCGTGAACCAGTCGCCGGACTGGCTGGGCAGGACGTCCAGGTGGTCGACCGCCGCGTTCTCGCGCACGCCGTCCGCGAAGGTCTCCAGGGCGATGGCGATCTCCTCGGTGAGGAGGCCGTACATGTCGGCGGTCACCTCGGCCTGGGTCAGCAGGAGGCCCAGCAGGAGTTCCTCGGCCACGCAGTTCACCTGGCCGAACTGCGGCTGGGTGAGGCGGCCCGTCAGGAACACCGCCGTGACGACCAGGCGGCGCACGAACAGGACCGTGTACTCGTCGGCGAACTGCGAGGGCAGGTCGTCCAGGATCATGAAGGCGGTGTCGCTGTCCGCGACCGTCGGGCCCTCCTCCTCCAGGGCCGCCAGGTCCGTGAAGAGTTCGTCGATCAGGAGGTCGATGGCGTACACGACGGCGCCGGCCGCGACCTCCGCCGCCTCCCGGCCGACGGTCCGCTCCTCGGGAGCGGAGGAGTGGCCGAAGGCGTCCAGGGAGAAGGCCTTCAGGCTCGGGGCCAGCGCGCGGAGGGTGGCGCGCATGGCCTCCGCCTCGGCCCGGTCCGGGCCTCCCGGTGTCACGGGAGCCGCGGCCGCATGGCGCCGGGCGCGTTCCGCCGGGTCGTCCGGCGGGGCGTCGGGGCCGTCGGCCGCGGCCAGGCTCTCCTGGAGCAGTTCGCAGTTCAGTTCCACCGCGCACCGGGTGATCTGCCAGTCGGCGAGCGGTTCGGTGCGTTCCAGGAGTTCTGCCGCGACCTCGCGGGCGGCACCCTCCGCGAACTCCAGTGCCGGTGCGTCCACGAAGAGTTTCAGCAGGACTCCTCCGGGATGGGCGGCGATGACGTCGTCCATCAACGCGATCTCCATCCCGTCGGGCCCCTCGATCGCCTCCAGCGAGTCGAAGCCCTTGCGCAGCAGGAAGATCACGCCCTCCCGCTGCAGCACGTCGAGTTCCGGAGCTCCCTTGGGGAGGGCCATGGCCACGGTCACCACGTATGTCACCCCCTCATCGTGCCCGAGTCACCTCATTTCAAGGGCGGGAATTCCGGTCTGTCCGTCTGCCCCGGGTCCGGCCCGCCCCCGCTCGCCCCTCCCCGCGTCCCTCTGCGCCCCCCTGCGTCCTCCTGCCCTCCCCCTATCGTTCTCCTGTTCTCTCCCCCGCGCCCCTCCCACGCTCCTCCCGCGCCCCCCTGCGCTCTCCTGCGCTCTTTCCGCGCCCCTCCTCCTCGGACGGCTCTCGCGGGGCCGGCCGCCCGGTGCCGTCGGTCCCGGGGCGGGTGTCACGCCGTGCGTTTGCGTGCGGCCGCCTTCTTCGCCGTCCCCTTCGCCGTCGCCTTCTTCGCCCCGGTCTTCTTCGCCGCCGCCGGCGTCCTCTCCGTCGACTTGGCCGTGGTCCTGCCGGTCGTCCTGGCTGTCGCCGTCGTCTTCGCGGTTGTCTTCGCGGTTGTCTTCGCCGTGGTCCTCTGTGCGGGCTGCTCGGCGGCCGTGGACTTCTTCGGGGCCGCGGTCTTCTTCTCGGCGGCCTTCTTCGCCGCCGCGGACGTCGACTTCTTGCCGCCCGTCTCCTTGGGGGTCGTACGGCCCCGGGCCAGGTGTCTGACCTCGGCCTCCTCGGCCGGTTCCGCGCCACGGGACTCGCGAGCCGCGCGCACGCTGTTCTCCAGGGCCGCCATCAGATCGAGCACCTTGCCGCCGGCGGCGGCCTCGGGGGCCTCGGGCGGCACCTCACCGGCCGCCTTCGCGGCGATGACCTCCTCCAGCGCCTCCCGGTACTCGTCGTGCAGGTCGTCCAGGTCGACCTCGCCGAGGGTGTCCATCAGGGCGTCCGCGAGGTCCAGCTCCTTGTCGCGGACGGTGACGTCCACGTCCGGTGCGACGCCCTCGGGGGCGCGGACCTCGTCCGGCCACAGCAGGCCGTGCATGGCGATCGCGTCGCCGACCACGCGCAGCATGCCCAGGCGTTCCCGGCCGCGCAGCGCGTACTTGGCGATGGCGACCTTGTGGCTCCGCTTGAGGGCCTCGCGCAGAAGGGTGTACGGCTTCGCGGCGGGGGCTCCGCTGGCGGCGAGGTAGTAGGCCGCGTCCATCTGGAGCGGGTCGATCCGGTCGGCCGGCACGAAGGCGACGATCTCGATCGTGCGGGTGGTGGGGATCGGGAGGTGGGAGAGGTCCTCGTCGGTGATCGGGATGATCGTGCCGTCCGCGTCCTCGTACCCCTTGCCGATCTCCCCCTGGCTGACCTCGCGGTCCTCCAGTTCGCACACCTTGCGGTAGCGGATGCGGCCGTTGTCCTCGGCGTGGATCTGGCGGAAGGAGATCGAGTGGCTCTCGGTGGCGTTCACCAGCTTGATCGGAATGCTGACGAGACCGAAGGAGATGGCGCCGTTCCATATGGATCGCACGTGCAGCGGCCTTCCTTTCGGTTTCTGGTGCCAGGTAGGCGAATGTCTGGAATTGTCATCCTATGACGCCTATCACAGAGGTGGAGGGGCGACGGGTCGCGCTCAGCAACCTGGAGAAGGTGCTGTATCCGGAGACCGGCTTCACCAAGGGGGAACTGCTCCACTACTACGCGACCACCGCCGAGGTGCTGCTGCCTCATCTGCGCGACCGCGCCGTGTCCTTCCTGCGCTATCCGGACGGGCCGGACGGGCAGGTGTTCTTCACCAAGAACGTGCCGCCGGGTACACCCGAGTGGGTGGCGACGGCCGAGGTGCCGCGGTCCGAGGGGCCCGCCCGCATGGTCGTCGTACAGGACCTGGCGTCCCTGGTCTGGGCGGCGAACCTGGTCACCGAGTTCCACACGCACCAGTGGCTGGTCCGGTCACCGGACGAGGCGGACCGGCTGGTCCTCGACCTCGACCCCGGGGCGCCCGCGACGATCGTCCACTGCTGCGAGGTCGCCCTGTGGCTGCGGGAGCGGCTGGCGGCGGACGGGATCGAGGCGTACGCGAAGACGGCCGGGTCGAAGGGGCTGCATCTGCTGGCGGCCGTGCGGGGGAGTTCGTCCGAGCGGACCAGCGAGTACGCGAAGGAGCTTGCCGTGGAGGCCGAGCGGGCGCTGCCGCGGCTGGTGGTGCACCGGATGACGAAGAGTCTGCGGCCGGGGAAGGTGTTCGTCGACTGGAGCCAGAACGCCGGGCGCAAGACGACGGCGGCGCCCTACACGCTGCGGGCCCGGCGGCTTCCGCTGGTGTCGGCGCCGGTGCGGTGGGGGGAGGTTGCGGAGTGCCGGAACGCTGCTCAGCTGGAGTTTCTGGCCGACGACGTGGCGCCGCGTCTGCAGGACCACGGGGATCTGCTGGCCGGGCTGCTGGATCCCGGCCGGGCGGTGCCGCTGCCCTGAAGGCCCCGAACGAGGCCCTCGCCAAGGCCCTGCACGAGGCCATGCGGGAGGCCCAGCGGCAGACCCTGAGGCAGGCCCCGCAGCAGACCCTGAGGCAGGCCCCCCCGCAGGAGACCCTGAGGCAGGCCCAGCAGGAGGCCCCGAGGCAGGACCGCGGGAGGTCCCGAGGCAGGACCGCGGGAGGTCCCGGAGGCAGGACCGCGGGAGGTACGAAGTGGCGATTTCGCCCCGTCGCCCCTACACCCTCCCCCACGTGTTCCGGTCCCTGGCCATGGCGTGGAGGGCCTCCGCGTCCGCCGGCTTCAGCACCCCGGCGAGTCGGGCCAGGGACGACAGGTCGGGGTCCTGGAGGATGCGGATGCCCCGTGGCGGGGCCGTGATCCTCAGGTCGGCCGGGCCCGCGAGCGCCAGGACCGGGCGGACCTCGGCGGTCAGGGCGTAGGTAGCACGGTCGGCATCGGCGCGCAGGCGGCGCAGCAGCGGCTCGGCCTCGCGGCGGCCCAGGGTGACCATCGGGTCGGCCACCAGGACCCGCCGCTTGCGGGCGTACAGGGCGTGGACGGCGAAGAGGCCGCCGGGGCCGATGAGCAGGTGGTGGATGCGGTCGCCGCCGGGCAGGGGGACGGAGTGCAGGGTGTGCCAGCCCGCCCCCTCCAGTCCGTCCAGGGCCTCGCCGACCGTCTGCTCGGCGGCGAGGGCCCGTCGGCGCAGGTCGGGTCGGATCCGGTGCGCGGGGCCCGGATCACGGTCCAGGGCGACGATCAGCGCCTCGCCGGGGCGGTTGGGCGCGAGGTCGTCGTCCGGGTGCAGGGTCAGCCGGGCCAGTTCGGCGGGCGTGGGCACCGGCGGCGGCCCCACGGTCACCGGGCCGGTGAGGAACGGCTTCAGGGCTTCGAGCACGTCCTGCCGGCGATCCTCGCCGATCAGGTTGACCCGGCCCGTCTCACGGTCGTACCAGGCGACATTGCCTCCGTCAGGGCCGCAGACGTACAGCCGCTCACGGCCGTGCCGCCAGGTCGGCACCACGCGCAGTCCGCTCATGCGCCATCACCCCTCGACCATGGGAACAGGAGGGGTGCTCATGGGGCAAGAACCCCGTTACTTTGGAGGGTGGCCCGGTGAGCGGGAGTTGGGGAGGCAGCGTTGCGGACCCACGAGAAGCAGCAGGACGTACCGGCTCCGGACCGCCCGTGGAGCGAGATCGAACCCGGCCTGTGGATGGGCGGGCACAAGTTCCGGGGCCGTTCGGGCCGCATGGAGTTCGCCCTCGTGCGGGACGAGTTCGATGTGGTGCAGACACTGCTGCAGCTGCCCGGGTACGGGCCCGGCCCGAGGGCCGAGCATCACGTCTGGCCGATACCGGACGGCCCGCTGGACGGGACGCAGCTCGCGGGGGTGATACGGCTCGCGCGGGCGGCGGACGAGGCCCTGGAGTGCGGCCGCTCGGTCCTGGTCCGCTGCTACCACGGGTACAACCGTTCGGGGCTGGTGGTCGCGCACGCCCTGGTCGGGCGGGGCCGCACCCCCGAGGAGGCGATCCGTCTGATCCGGGCCAGGCGCTCCCCGTGGGCACTGCACAACGAGCTGTTCGTGGACTACCTGCGCGCGGGGCTGGCCACCGCCCGGTTCCTGGAGGAACTGGCCGAGTAGCCTCTGGTCCAGCACACCCCCTTGGTGCGCAAAAAGGACTTCCCTACGAATAAGGTGTACGGGGCCACGACCGTCCCCCGGAGCCCAGGAGCACAGTGTCAGCCCGTCGCCCCGTGCGCACCGCCCTCGCCGCGGCCACCGTCGCCCTGCTCTGGGCCACGGCGTCGGCCTGCGGGGACGCGGGCGGCCTGGAGGGGGGCGGGGCGACCCCGACCGCGGTCAGCCCGGCGAAGCTGTGGCCGGACCTCAGGCCGGCGTCCAGCCCGGCCTATCCGTACGACGTGGCGACCAGGGTGACCGTCAAGGGCGTCACGGTTCCCGGTGACGACATCCGCAAGGTCGATCCGGTGGACGTGGTGGAGGCCGAGATCGCCGCGCATCCGGACGACTACGGCTCGAAGGGGGCGTACCACGCGACCGTGGACCGGATGAGGGAGTGCCGTCCGGGCGGGGTCCGGGCGCAGTGCCCGCTGCTGAAGGCGTACTACCGGGACCTGACCGGGGACGGCCGGGACGACATGACGCTCGGATTCCGGCTCTACCCGACCAACCAGACGGCCGTGCGGGTCTACACCGTCGAGCGGCACAAGCTGGTCCAGGTGCTGGCCGACAACGACGCGATCCTCGGGGTGGAGCTGGCGGGCCGGGCGCTGATCGAGCGCTCTCCGGCCGGGATCGTCGGCTACGAGTACCGCACCACCTGGACCTGGGACCCGCAGCAGCGCGCGATGGTGTTCTCCCGCGACGAGTTCCTGCGCACCGGCAAGGTCCCGCGCGGCCACAAGCCGTCCCCGTCGCCGTCCGTCACGCCCTCCGCGAGCACGCGATGAGGGTCACGGTGCCCCGGTGGACCGGGACACTCGCGGTGAAGGCCGCCACGTTCATCACGGTGATGTGCTGCGCGCTGGCCGCGCTGCTCGGCATCCTGGTGCATGTGTCGGTGACCAACCAGACCGTCGGCCAGGCGCGTGGTCTGGCGCTGTCGCGGCTGCAGGACGCCACCGAGGCGTACGAGGCGGGTGATGCGCTGCTGCCGGGCGCCGGGGTGGATCCGCAGGGTCTGCCCGCGCGGCTGCGGGCGCTCGCCGTGGCCGGCAGGCGCGGCACGATGGTCTCCTCGCACCGGGGACGGCCGACCATGTGGGCGGCGGGCCCGGCCGAGGGCCGACGGGCGCTCGCGGTGGAGGTCGACTACTCGCAGCAGTCCGGCACGATCGCCGGTCTCGACCACTCGATCCTGTGGTCGTCGGGGCTGGCGATCGGGGCGACGGTCCTGGTCGGCGCGTTCGCGGTGACCCGGGTGACGCGCCGGCTGCACGGCACCGCGCGGGTGGCCCGCCGGATCAGCGCGGGCGATCTGGACGCCCGTGTGAACGATCCCCGGACGAAGGACCCGACCCGCCCCCTGGACGAGGTGGCCGTGGTGGCGGCCGCGCTGGACACCATGGCCTCGTCGCTGCAGAGCAAGCTGCTGAGCGAGCAGCGGTTCACCGCGGACGTGGCCCATGAGCTGCGCACCCCGCTGACCGGGCTGCACGCGGCCGCCGAGCTGCTGCCGCCGGGCCGGCCGACCGAGCTGGTGCGGGACCGGGTGGCGGCGCTGCGCACGCTCACCGAGGACCTGCTGGAGATCTCCCGGCTGGACACCGGCCGGGAGCAGCTGGACGTGGACACCGAGGAGCTGGGCGCGCTGACCCTGCGGGTGGTGCGGGCCTCGGGCACCGACACCGAGGTGCGGATCGTGCGGGACGCACGGGTGGAGACCGACCGGCGGCGTCTGGAGCGGGTGCTGGGGAATCTGGTGGCCAACGCGCACAAGCACGGGCGGGCGCCGGTGGTGCTGACGGTGAACGGGCCCGTGGTGACCGTACGGGATCACGGGGACGGCTATCCGGGGTACCTGGTGGCGCACGGCCCGCAGCGCTTCCGCACGGAGGGCGGGGCCAAGGGCCACGGGCTCGGGCTGACCATCGCGCTGGGGCAGGCGGAGGTGCTGGGCGCCCGGCTGGTGTTCCGCAATGCGGTGGAGGGCGGGGCGGTGGCGACCCTGAGCCTGCCCCCGGCCGAGGAGCGCCCCTAGGGCTCGGCGCCCCAGCCGATCCGCACGGGACGTGCCACGCGCGGCACACCACGAGCGGCCTGTGCCCCACGTCGCGAACGGCGCCTGCCCCACGCCGCGAACGGCCCGTGCCCCGCGCCGCGAGGGACCTGTGCAACACGCCGTGAGGAGCCTGTGCGGCGTTTCGCGCCAGGAGCCGGCACACCGCGAGGAGCCTGTGCGGCTTTTCCGCCAGGGGCTCGTGCGGCGCACCGCGAGGAGCCTGTGCCCCAGGTCGCGAAGGCCCTGTGCGGCGCGGCGGGAGGGACCCGGGCGGCGCAGCGCGAGGAGTCCGGGCGGCACGTCGTGGGCATGCGGCCGAGCCGTGTGTGTCACGTCTCCGCGCCCCTTCGGGCGCTTCACGCCCCCGGGGCGCCTGCTCAGATGAACTGCCCTGTTTGGGTAGGTTCCGGACATGACCAAGGCCGGAACCGTCGCGGCGGGGACCCAGGGAGCCGCTCCTGCCGTACGTCTCCCCCGGCGCCGTGGCATCGAACTCGCCCTGATCGTGCTGGCCGTCCTGCTGTCCGTGTACGGCTACTGTGCCGTGGGCCTGGCGCGCACCGGCACCGTCCCGCCCGGCGCCGCGGTGTACGGTGCCGGGCTCGGCGTGCTCGCCCTGTGCGCGCACGGCGCGGTGCGCCTGCGGGCGCCGTACGCCGACCCGCTGCCGCTGCCCATCGGGGTGCTGCTCAACGGGCTCGGCCTGGTACTGATCTACCGGCTGGACCTGGAGACGCCGGGCGACCGGGCGGCACCCGCCCAACTGGTGTGGTCGACGCTCGGAGTGGGCCTGTTCATCGTCGTCGTCCTGATGCTGCGCGACCACCGGGTGCTCCAGCGCTACTCCTACGTCTGTGTGGTCGCGGCCCTCGTCCTCCTCCTGCTGCCGATCCTCTTCCCGGCGGTCAACGGCGCCCGCATCTGGATCCGGATCGCCGGATTCTCCATCCAGCCCAGCGAGTTCGCGAAGGTGCTCCTCGCGGTGTTCTTCGCCGCCTATCTGGCCGCCAACCGCAACGCGCTCGCCTACACGGGCCGCCGGCTGTGGCGCCTGCAGTTCCCGACCGGGCGGGTGCTCGGCCCGATCGTGGCGATCTGGCTGCTGAGCGTAGGCGTCCTGATCCTGGAACGGGACCTCGGCACCTCGCTGCTCTTCTTCGGCCTGTTCGTGGTCCTGCTGTACGTCGCCACCGGCCGCACCGGCTGGATCGCGGTCGGCCTGCTGCTCGCCACGCTCGGTGCCACCGCCGTCGGCCGCCTCGAACCGCACGTGGGCGGCCGGATCCAGGACTGGCTGCACCCCTTCGCCACGATCGAGGCCGGCCTCGGCCCCAACCAGCTCTCCCAGTCCCTGTTCGCCTTCGCGGCCGGCGGTGTCCTCGGCGCCGGGCTGGGCCGCGGCCACTCCGTCCTCATCGGCTTCGCCACCAAGTCGGACTTCATCCTGGCGACGGCGGGCGAGGAGCTGGGCCTCGCCGGTCTCGCCGCGATCTTCCTGCTGTACGCGCTGCTCGTGGAGCGCGGCTACCGGGCCGGCCTCGCGCTGCGGGAACCCTTCGGCCGGCTCCTCGCAGTCGGCCTCGCCTCGATCGTCGCGCTCCAGGTGTTCGTGATCGCGGGCGGGGTCACCGGCCTGATCCCGCTAACCGGCATGGCGATGCCGTTCCTCGCCCAGGGCGGCTCCTCGGTCGTCACCAACTGGGCGATCGTGGCCCTGCTGATCCGGGTGAGCGACTCGGCGCGCAGCCAGTACGACGGGCGGGTGGCCCCGTGACCGAGTACGGCAGCGGCCGGCCGATGGCCAGGTACATCCGGCACGCCTGGGGGTTCTGCGCCCTGCTGCTGGTCGCCCTGCTCGCCAACGCCGCCCGCGTCCAGGTCGTCCAAGCCGGCACCTACGACGGAAATCCGGCCAACCGCCGCCCCGCGATCGCCCGTTACCAGCAGCCGCGCGGCGACATCCTGGTCGGCGGCGCACCGGTCACCGGCTCCACGGACACCGGAGAGCAGCTGCGTTACGAGCGCACCTACCGGGACGGCCCTCTGTACGCCCCGGTCACCGGCTTCGCCTCGCAGAAGTACGGCACCTCGCTGCTGGAGAGCGCGGAGGACGGGGTGCTCTCCGGCAGCGACCCGATGCTGTCGCTCTTCCCGCTGTGGCACGACGTGACGCGGCGTCCCAGCCCCGGCGGGAACGTGGTCACCACCCTGAACCGGGGCGCGCAGCAGGCGGCGTACCAGGGGCTGAGGGGGCGCAAGGGTGCGGTCGCCGCGATCGAGCCGGCCACCGGGCGCGTGCTGGCGCTGGTGTCGACGCCGTCGTACGATCCGGCCGCGCTGTCCGGCAACAGCGAGGCGACGGCCTCGGCGTGGGAGCGGCTCAACCACGACCCGGAGAAGCCGATGCTCAACCGGGCGGTGCTGCAGACCTATCCGCCGGGGTCGACGTTCAAGGTGGTCACCGCGGCGGCGGCGCTGGACGCGGGCGTGGTCACGGACCTGGACGCCGCCACCCGCTCCCCCGACCCCTACCGGCTGCCCGGCACCCGCACCCGGCTGGTCAACGAGGGCGACGGCTGCCGCGACGCCTCGGTGCGGGAGGCCTTCACGTGGTCGTGCAACACGGTGTTCGCCAAGCTCGGCGTGGACGTCGGGGTGGCGAACATGTCGGCCACCGCCCAGGCGTTCGGCTTCAACGACAGACGGCTGCGGATCCCCTTCCCCGTCTCCCCCAGCACCTTCGACCCGCAGGTGGACAAGGCCCAGCTGGCGCTGTCCTCGATCGGGCAGTACAACACGCGGGCGACCCCGCTGCAGATGGCGATGGTCGCGGCGGCCGTGGCGGACGGCGGGCGGCTGCGGGCGCCGTACCTGGTGGAGCGCACCACCCGGCGCGGCGGCGAGACGCTCCTGGGCGACGGGGTGCGGCCCGACCGGCAGGTGATGCGTCCGTCGACGGCCCTGCGGCTCAGGGAGCTGATGACCGACGTGGTCCGCGAGGGCACCGGCACCAACGCGGCCATCCCGGGCGCCACGGTGGGCGGCAAGACCGGCACGGCCCAGCACGGCCTCGGCAACTCCGGTGTGCCGTACGCCTGGTTCGTCTCCTGGGCGCAGGCCGACGCCGACCCGGAGCCGAAGGTCGCGGTGGCGGTGGTGGTCGAGGACGCGGCGGCGAACCGGGGTGAGATCAGCGGGGGCGGGGACGCGGCACCGATCGCGAAGGAGGTGATGCGGGCCGTTCTCGGGTTGTGAGAGGGGGCCGGCGCCGGCGCGGGCCGACCGCGGAGGTTCTTCGGTCCCGGGAGCCCGAGGGAGAGGAGGAGTCGTCGTCGGTGGCGGTGGCGACGACGGCGACGACGACGGCGACGGCGACGGCGGTCAGCCGATCGGCCGGATCGTCTCGGAGCGGATCTGGCGGGTGAACTTCGCGTAGAAGGCGAGGTCCACGTCCGACGGGTCCTGATGGGCCGTCTTGGGGGTCATCACCGCGACCGCGGCCCCCGTGTTGCCGTCGTTCCAGGCGCACAGGGGGTAGGTCATGGTCACGCCGAGCTTCTTCTGGGTGAGCACCTCACAGCTGATCGTGGGTGCGCCGTCCTGGGTGAAGTCCCTTCGCGTCACGGCCACCGTCACACCTTCCGCACCGGCGGCGCCCTTCAGCATGTTGCCGCGGGCCTCGTCGGTGTTCCTGAACCGGCCGTACATGCCGGAGATCACCAACTGCCCCTCGGAGACGTCGTCCGCCACGCCGTACCGGCCGATCACAGCGACGACGTCCCTGGCGTCCCAGGCGCCGTCGGCCTCCCCCTCGATCTTCTGCCCCGCGCTGTCGGAGAGATCCTGGGCAAGCTCGAAACGGCCGTCGGCCAGCGTCCTGGGCAGGGTGAGCTTGTTCTTCGCCGTGGGAAAGCCGCTCTCGAACAGCGCCCCGATCGCCAGGACCCCCGCGATGCCGACCGCGACGACGCCGCCCACGATCCCGAGCACCAGGCCGACCCGCCGCTTCTTCGGCGGCGGCCCCATGGGCGGCACACCCCACCCGGGGTACTGCTGCTGCGGACCGGGGGGCTGCGGAGGATACGGCTGCTGCTGGGGGTACGGAGTGCCGTACTGCCCCGGCGCCTGCGGGAGCTGCTGACCGTACGGGTACGGCTGGTGCGGGTACGGCTGCTGGGGCTGGTGCGGGTACGGCTGCTGGTGCGGCGGCGGAGGCATGGACACGCCAGCACGCTACTGCACCGGGACGGACAGGCCGGAACTGCACCCGGCGGCGGTCGCTCCTCGGCCACGCCCGGCAGCGGTCAGGCCTCGGCCGCCCCCGAGTCGATCGCCTCCCGCACCTCCGCCACCCGTTCCCGCTCCTCCGCGGCGAAGCGTTCGGCGTCGAGCTGCTCGGCGATCTCCTCGTCCTGCGCCATCAGCAGGTCCAGGTTCGAGTCGCCCATCTCGAAGACGCCCATGTCGACGTAGGCCTCCTGGAGCCGCTTGCCCCACAGGCCGATGTCCTTGACGCAGGGCACGATCCGGCTGAAGAGCAGGCGCCGGAAGAGCTGGAGGAACTCGGAGTTCTCGCTGAGCTTCCCGGCCTCTGCCCTCGGTATGCCGAAGTTCTCCAGGACCTCGGTGCCGCGCAGCCGGTCGCGCATCAGATAGCAGCCCTCGATGACGAACTCCTCGCGCTCGCGCAGTTCGGCGTCGGTGAGCTGCTGGTAGTAGTCGCGCAGCGCCATGCGGCCGAAGGCCACGTGCCGGGCCTCGTCCTGCATGACGTAGGCGAGGATCTGCTTGGGGAGCGGCTTGGTCGTGGTGTCGCGGATCATGCCGAACGCGGCGAGGGCCAGGCCTTCTATGAGCACCTGCATGCCGAGGTAGGGCATGTCCCAGCGGCTGTCGCACAGGGTGTCACCGAGGAGGGACTGGAGGTTGTCGTTGATCGGGTAGAGCATCCCGATCTTCTCGTGCAGGAAGCGGCCGTAGACCTCGGCGTGCCGCGCCTCGTCCATCGTCTGGGTCGCCGAGTAGAACTTGGCGTCCAGGTCGGGCACCGACTCCACGATGCGTGCCGCGCAGATCATCGCGCCCTGCTCGCCGTGCAGGAACTGGCTGAACTGCCAGGAGGCGTAGTGCCGCCGCAGGTCGCTCTTGTCCTTGTCGGTGAGTTTGGGCCAGTACGGGGTGCCGTAGAGCGCCATCGACTCGTCGGGGGTGCCCAGCGGGTCGTACGGGTCGACGTCCAGGTCCCAGTCGATGCGCTTCTGTCCGTCCCACTGCTTGTCCTTGCCCTTCTGGTACAGGGCGAGCAAACGGTCCCTGCCCTCGTCGTACTCCCAGCTGAACCGGGCTGCACCGGTCGCGGGGACCTGCCAGGGGGAGGCCTCGGGCTCGTTGGCGTACAGGTCGTAGGTCGGCATACCTCGCAGGCTCACACGTAGACGCCGAGTCAACAAGTCATGTGCAAGGGATTGACGACCTTGCTGACAAGCAGTCTCATAAGATGCGGACGATGTACCCCCGGGTAACGAGGTGAGGGAGCCATGACGACCCTGACGGAGGCGGACGCGCTGGACGGACTGCGCGACGCGCTCGGCCTGCTCAAGGACCGCGAACAGGTGGCCGAACGGCTGCTCGTCTCTTCCGCCAAGCACTCCTTCGACCCCGACAAGGAGCTGGACTGGGACGCCCCCTTCGAGGAGGGCAAGTGGTTCTGGCCGCCGGAGCTGGTCTCGCTGTACGGCACGCCGATGTGGAAGCGGATGAGCGAGGAGCAGCAGATCCGGCTCTCGCAGCACGAGTCCGCGGCGCTCGCCTCGCTGGGTATCTGGTTCGAACTCATCCTGATGCAGCTGCTCGTCCGGCACATCTACGACAAGGCTGCCACGAGCGCGCACGTGCGGTACGCCCTCACCGAGATCGAGGACGAGTGCCGGCACTCGAAGATGTTCGCGCGGCTGATCGCACGGGGCGACGCCCCCTGGTACCCGGTGAGCCGGGCCCATCTGAACCTCGGCCGCCTGTTCAAGACGATCTCGACGACACCCGGCTCCTTCACGGCCACCCTGCTCGGCGAGGAGGTGCTGGACTGGATGCAGCGGCTGACCTTCCCGGACGAGCGGGTGCAGCCCCTGGTCCGCGGGGTCACCCGCATCCACGTGGTCGAGGAGGCCCGGCACGTCCGCTACGCCCGCGAGGAGCTGCGCCGCCAGATGCTGACGGCGCCGAGGTGGTCCCAGGAGTTCACCCGGCTCACCTCCGGCGAGTTCGCACGGATCTTCTCGGTGGCCTTCGTCAACCCCGAGGTGTACACCAACGTCGGCCTCGACAAGCGGGAGGCCGTGGCCCAGGTGAAGGCCAGCGGACACCGCCGGGAGGTCATGCAGAGCGGGGCGAAGCGCCTGACGGACTTCCTGGACGACATCGGGGTGCTGCGCGGGGCCGGCAGGCGGCTGTGGAGGTCCTCCGGGCTGCTCGCGTAGCCGATGGCTAGACTGACGATCGGGACCGTGATGATCATCCGATTGTTCGCGGTCGCGATCGTCAAATGACGTCTGAACCACGGGGATTATCCAGTGACTTTTCTCAAGCGCATCGTTCGCTCGGCGGGTGTGACGGCGGCGGCCGGCTGTGTCGGCGTGGCCGTCATGACCACTCCCGCGCACGCCGCGAGCGGGGCCTGCGAGACCAACTACACGTGCGTGTGGTCCAAGGAGCACTACACGGGCCGGTACGGAAAGGTGAACACCCAGCTCGGCAAGTGCAACAACAGCCGTTCCGTGCCGGTGCGGTCGATCAACAACAACACCCGGCACATGCTGAACCTGTACTCGAAGACGGGCTGCAAGGGCCAGGTCTTCTCGATGAACTGGGGCGTGAAGGTGCCCGACGGGTTCCCCTTCGGCGTGATGAGCTTCAAGGCCGTGAACTAGGCCCCGCTCCCACCGGGCCCCTCACCGGGTGGACCGGCACCGGGCACGGGCCGGAGCCGGTCCGCCCGGTGCGGTCCGCCCGGCGTGGTCCGCCCGGTGCGGTTCACTCCCGTGCGGTCCGCTCCGCCCGGGGGTGGCCAGGTTCCGGCCACGGGCCGGGGCCGGTCCGCCCCGGTGCGGACCGCTCCGTCCGGCGCCGCCCCGTCCGCCCGGTTACGCTGCCGGGCATGACCCCGCAGGCCCCCACCCCCGCCTACCGCCGGCTCAGCGTCGAGGAACGCCGCAGCCAGCTCCTCGCCGCCGCGCTGTCCCTCTTCGCGCACCGCGCCCCGGAGGACATCTCGCTCGACGACGTGGCCGAGGCGGCCGGGGTCTCGCGCCCGCTGGTGTACCGGTACTTCCCGGGCGGCAAGCAGCAGCTGTACGAGGCCGCGCTCAGGTCGGCCGGCGAGGCGCTCCAGCACTGCTTCGACGAGCCCCGGCAGGGCCCCATGCTGTCCCGCCTGTCCCGGGTCCTCGACCGCTATCTGACCTTCGTCGACGAGCACGACACCGGCTTCAGCGCGCTGCTCCAGGGCGGCAGCGTGGTGGAGACGTCCCGGACCACGGCCATCGTGGACGGGGTGCGCCGGGCCGCCGCCGAGCACATCTTCAGCCATCTCGGCGTCGGCGAACCGGGCCCACGGCTGCGCATGACCGTCCGGATGTGGATCACGGCGGTGGAGGCGGCCTCCCTGATCTGGCTGGACGAGGGCAAGCAGCCGCCCGTCGACGAACTGCGCGACTGGCTGGTCGAGCAGTTCGTGGCCGTTCTCACGGTGACCGCCGGCCGCGACCCGCAGACGGCGGACCTCGTCGGCACGCTCGCCGAGGATGGCCGAGACTGAAGCCGTGAAGAGTCAGGACACCCCCTTCGAGGGCGGCCCCATGGACGGGCGCGTGCTGCCCGTGCTGCTGGGCATGACCGGCCACCCCCCGAAGACGTATCGCATCCCCGTCCCGGACGCGGCCGGCGGCCCGCCCACCGTGCTCGTCTACCGCCGTGTGCCGAGGGCGCACAGCAGGAGGCTGGGCCTGGTGCAGGGGTGGAAGTACCAGTACGACCCCGAGGGGGTGCTGGGCCGCGGCCGCCCCCGGTGGCCCTGGTCCAAGCCGGACAGCGCGCCGTCCGGCAACCCGGGTGACCCGGCCGGGTGAGAAGGCTGCGCCGAACGGCGCACAGATGCTCTGCGCTTCGCACGTACACGTCTGATTATCACGATGCGGCAGTGGACGGACCGTCCGTCCGCTGAGCATCGGAGGTGATGACGTGTCAGGAGCGCTTCTGCGTCTGGCGTGTATGGCCACGGTGGCGGCCCAGGCCGTCCTCGCACCCGTACCCGCGACGGCCGCGCCCGACCCGCAGCGGTCCGTCTCCCAGCTGCTGACGGATCTTCAGAAGCAGTACCGGCAGGCCGAGCAGGCCACCGAGACCTACAACGCCACCGCGGAGAGACTCAGGCGGCAGCAGGCCGAGGTGACCCGCCTCGACGGCGAACTGGCCCGCGCCCGGCTGGCCCTGCAGGGCAGCCGGACCGAGGCCGGGCGCCTGGCCCGGCAGCAGTACCAGAACAGCTCCGACCTCTCCCCCTACGTCCGCCTGCTGCTCGCCCGCGACCCGCAGCACGCGCTGGACGAGGGGCATGTCATCGGGCAGCTGGCCCGCGAACGCGCCGAGACGGTGGCCCGGCTGACCGGTTCCGAGAGGAGGAAGGACGCGCTGGCCAGGGCCGCCCGCAAGGCCCTGGACACCCAGCTCGCCCTCGCCGGCCGGCAGAAGAAGGAGCGCGACGCCGTGCGGGCCCGGGTCGCCGACGTCGAGCGGCTCCTCGCCTCGCTCACCCCGGGCCAGCTGAGCGCGGTGGCCAGGCTGGAGCAGCAGGGCGTCGCCGACGCCCAGCAAAAGCTCACCGACTCGGGCACCCTCGACGACGGCCGGCCCCCGTCCACCGCGGGGAACCGCGCGGTCCAGTACGCCATGGACCAGATCGGCAAGCCGTACCAGTGGGGCGCGCAGGGCCCCAGGTCCTACGACTGCTCGGGCCTGACCTCCCGGGCCTGGGACCACGCGGGCACCCCGATCCCCCGCACCAGCCAGGAGCAGTGGGCCCGCCTGAGGAGAGTCCCCCTGACCGAACTCCGCCCCGGCGACCTGGTCATCTACTTCCCCGAGGCGACCCATGTGGCGATGTACGTGGGGGCCGGCACCGTCGTACAGGCACCGAGAACCGGCGAGAAGGTGAAGCTCTCCCCGCTGGCGTCCTTTCCGGTCCTGGGCGCCGTACGCCCGGACGGCACCCACGAAACCCCGCCCTCGGCTTGAGACACGCCTCCACCCCTGCACCTCCTGCACCCTCTGCACGGCGGGCCGGCCATCGCACAGATGCGCGCCGAAGGCCGCACGGTGGAATCCGAGGTGCCGGCGCACGTCTCCCGGGCCCACGGTGAGGATGATCCTGGCCGGGGAAGGACCCCGGCGCGATCGCCCGGGTCCTTCCCCGCCTGTCACAGCACGCGCAGCGAACTCCGCTTCGCTCTATGAGGTCGTCCCCCGGAGCCCACCGGCGGCGTCTGCTCGGGCGGCGTCCCGATGGCTACACTTCCTGCACCAGCAGCCGCGCGTTGAGGGTGGGATTACCCGCCTGCGCGAGCGGGAAGGCCGTACCGATCTCCTCGGAGTGCCCGGGCAGGTCGATACGGACGGACAGTGTCCGGTCGAGAATCTGCCCTTGTGTCAGCCGGAAGTCGATGTTGACGATGCCGTGCTGCACACAAGTCGCACAGCTCCGTGGATCGTCCGGTTGGAAGAAGAAGCGCTTCGCGACCGGCTCACCGTCGGCGAGCAGACTCACGATGAACGACCCCGGGATTCTCAGCCGGTCGATCCCCTTCACCCGCACCGAGACCGGGTTGTCGCTCCGGAACGTGAAGGTGTGGGCGGCGTCGATGCTTCCGGCCAGATTCTCCAACATGCCCTCCGCGGGGCTGATGAGTTCCAGTCGATCGTAGGCGACTTCGGATTCGATCGTCTGGTCGGCGGTCGCGCTGAACGGTGGCAGTGCGTTGAACGGCGTCTTGAGCCAGTCGGTGTTCTGCCCCAGTGTGGATCGGAATCCGGTCAGTGTGGTCGCGCCGACGTGTGTCTGCCAGCTCAGCCAGAGGCGGTCGAGGTTGCAGTGGAAGAACCAGAACACCGGGTCGAAGGACGCGACATTCTGGTTGCCCATCGTCGGTCCGATCGATCCGTGGCCGCCGTCGTGGGCCTGGATCGAGAAGTCCTGGTAACCGCTCACATTGAACGAGCCCCACAGCGACTGGGTCAACGACGTGGCGATGTCGTCCAGGACCCCGAAGTCCGTGACGTTCTGCGCGATCTCAGCGACCGAGAAGCGTTGGGTCGTGTACGGGAAGAATCCGGTCACGGGCTGCGGCGTCGCGGTGCCGCCGGGATCGGCCGGCAGAACGTACTTGTCGAACGGCGGATGCTGCAGCCGGTCCGGCAGCTCGGTCGCGATGTCCCAGTAGGGAATCGTCACCTCCTCGCAGCCTGGGACAGAGCGCAGCGCGTCCTCGAACACACGCAGGTACTGGCGGTGCCAGGGGTTGTAGCGGTCTTCGTGGTGCAGGCACCAACGCTTCGGGAGGCCGTGCTGCCCGGCCAGGGCGAAGTAGCTGTCCGCAGCCCCCGGGTCGCGTTCCATCAGGCCGGTGAACGCTGCCGCCAGCAGGTCGAACTCGGCATCGCTCAGCGTCGTTACGTTCTTGCGCAGCCGGGTCGGGGGCTTCCCGTTCGCCAGGGGCTCGACCGGCATGGCCGTACCGAGCGGGAATCCGTTGACGATCCAGTTCCGGAACGTCTGCGAGCGTTCGGCACTCCATTTCCCCTCCGCATCCGGGGGCATCTGCGCGTTTGGCGGAGCGGTCTGTGCGTGAATCGAGAGTGCGTTGTTCCTCACCCCGTCATAGGTGCCGAGTTCGATTCCCTTGGCGGCCATGTGTTCCACGTCTTCGGGCCGGAAGAAGAAGCGAATGTCCGCCAGATAGGTCGGCGCTGCGACGACTTGATCAACGATCGGGCTTTTCTCGGTCGTGGTCATGCTTCCTCCGCTGGACTGGTAGCGATCTGCCTTGCGCGAGAGTCGGTCACCTGAGTCAATGTGATGAGAGCTCGGTTTGCGCGCGACCGATCGCCTGTGCTGGACGACCATGACCAAGTCCTCAGCGCCAACGGCTGCACCACTGGTCCCCGAGGTCGCACACCAGCGCATGGGGTATGCCCGGCACTACCGTGCGCCGATGAAGACCGCCGTCACCACCGTGATCTCTCCTTTCATGACCCATCCCTCTGGAGTTGACGGTTTCCCGTCGGCCACGGCGCCGTACCAGCACGGCGGTGAAAACACCCCGATATGACGCAGGCACGCTTGCACGGCATATGTCAGCGGTGTGACCACATCGCCTCGCATCCCCTCGCGAGCGGGAGCGACCCGACCGGGTGAAACTCGAACGCCGGAACACCGCCGACAGCGCTGCACGTATGCAGCACATGCCGCACACCTTGCCGCGTCCAGGCCGGCGCTCCTGCGGAAACCGCCGGTCATCGCCACCGACCGGCAGCCGAGCAGATTCCACACCGCTGCCCCGTACGCACGGAGCCGCCGCCCACGAGAAGTGAGCGGCGGCTCCGTAAGGTGAACCGGCGAGGGCGACCGGCATCAACCGGCAACGTCAGGCAGCGGCGGTCGAATGGCCGGTCAGAGGCTCGTCACGCCCCGGCGACCGAGGCCAGGTAGGCGGCTGTCTTCTCCGGCTCGTAGAAGAAGTTCTCGAAGTCGGCCGGGTCGTTGAACGCATTGGCGAAACGATCAGCCACCGGCTGCAGCTGACCGGCCGCGCCGAGGAGGTTCAGGACGTGCTCCGGCGGCGGCGCCAGCATCGCGTTGGTCCACTTGGTGACATGGGACGCGGTCGCCCAGTACCGGTCGAACGTCCCCTGCATCCACTCCTCGTCGAACGGCTTGTCGTCCCGCTCCAGGATCGAGGCGAGGTAGGCCGCCGCGCACTTGGAGGCGGAGTTGGAGCCCTGCCCGGTGATCGGGTCGTTGGCCACGACGACGTCGGCCACGCCGAGGACCAGTCCGCCGGAGGGCAGCCGGCCGATGGGGTTGCGCACGGTCGGGGCGTAGCGGCCCGCCAGCGTGCCTCCGGCGTCGGTCAGTTCGACCTTCGTGGCCCGCGCATACTCCCACGGAGTGAACTTCTCCATGAGTTCCAGGGTCAGGGAGAGGTGCTCCGAGGGGTCCTTGACGCCGTTGAAGACGTCGAGCGGGCCGCCGGGTATGCCCTCCCAGAACAGGATGTCGGCGCGGCCGGAGGTGGTGAGCGTCGGCATGATGAACAGCTCGCCGACGCCGGGGACCACGTTGCAGCGGACCGCGTCGAACTCCGGGTGCTCGGGGCGTGGGCCGAGCCCGTGGACGTACGAGACCGCGAGGGCGCGCTGCGGCTCGCTGTAGGGGGAGTGCTCCGGGTCGCGGGCGAACATCGACACCAGCTCGCCCTTGCCGGCCGAGACCAGGACGAGGTCGTAGGTGCGCGAGAAGTAGTCGAGGTCGCCGACCGCCGCGCCGTGGATGACCAGCTGGCCGCCGCGCTGGGCGAAGGTCTCCATCCAGCCGGCCATCTTCACCCGCTGGTCGACCGACTGCGCGTACCCGTCGAGCCGGCCCACCCAGTCGATCGCCCGCTGGGTCGGACCGGGGTCGTGCGAGCCGGGGGCCGCGACCGAGACGCCGAGTCCTTCGATCTTCGGGGCCTGGGACTCCCAGAAGTTCAGCTGGAGATCGCGCTCGTGCTGCAGGGCCGTGTCGAACATGCACTGCGTCGACATGACCCGGCCGGCGCGGATCTCGTCCGCGGTCCGGTTCGACATCAGGGTGACCTCGTAGCCGTGCGACTGCAGGCCGAGGGCGAGCTGGAGTCCGGACTGGCCGGCTCCGACGACGAGTATCTTCCGCATGCGGGTGGTTCTCCTACGGGGGCTGGGGACTACTCGGGGGTTTCGTCCAGCGCGTGGCCCACCAGGGCCAGGAGGGTCTCGATCACCGAGATCCGGCGCCGCGCGTCCATGATCATGACAGGGATGCGCGCGGGGATCGTCAGTGCCTCGCGCACGTCCTCCGGCTCGAACAGCTCGCTGTCGTCGAAGTGGTTGACCGCGACGACGTACGGCAGCCCGCAGCTCTCGAAGTAGTCCAGTGCGGGGAAGCAGTCCTTCAGCCGGCGGGTGTCGGCGAGCACGACGGCGCCGATCGCACCGCGCACCAGGTCGTCCCACATGAACCAGAACCGCTGCTGGCCCGGCGTGCCGAAGAGGTAGAGCACCAGGTCGTCGTCGAGCGTGAGGCGGCCGTAGTCCATGGCCACCGTGGTGGTCAGCTTGCCCGGCGTGGCGGAGAGGTCGTCGGTGCCCTCGCTCGCCTCGGTCATCAGAGCCTCGGTCTGCAGCGGCGTGATCTCCGAGACGGTGGTGACCAAAGTGGTCTTGCCGACGCCGAAGCCGCCCGCGACCACGATCTTCGTGGCGACGGGAGCCCGGCTGCGGTCCTGCTGCCAGGCCTTCAGATCCTCGTCGGGCTCGGCGAAACCGGCGACGAGGGGGGTGACACCGGTGGCGTCGGAGACGGCGGAGTCAGAGACGGCGGAGTCCACTCAGCACCCTTTCCAGCAGAGCGCGGTCCGGGCGTCCGGTGCCGTGACCGGTTCCGGTGCCGTACACACGGATCTTTCCCTGGTCCGCGAGATCGCTCAGCAGGACGCGGACCACGCCGAGCGGCATTCTCAGCAGCGCGGCTATCTCGGCCACCGTGCGCATACGGCGGCACAGTTCGACGATGGCCCGCATCTCCGGCATGATCCGGGTGGTGAGCGAGCCGCTCGTCAGTTCCTTGCGCTCCGCCGGGGCGTCGAGGGCGGCGGTGACGGCCGTGCTTCCCACGAACGTCTCCACGAGGAGGACGTGCCCGAAGCGGGTACGGCCGCCGGTGAGCGAGTAGGGGCGGACACGGGCCGGCTTTCGGTCGCCGCCGCGCACCGGGAGCCGGTGCTTGCTGGCCGGGCCGCTCATCGGGTGCTCCCGGTCGGCTCGGCCTCCATGGATTTCCGCAGCTCGCTGCGGAGTTCCGGGGTCAGGACATGGCCGGCACGGCCGACGAAGAGAGCCATGTGGTAGGCCACCACGCTCATGTCGCACTCCGCGGAACCGTGCACGCCGAGCAGCGAGCCGTCGCTGATCGACATCACGAAGAGGCTGCCCTCGTCCATCGCGATCATCGTGTGCTTGACCCCGCCGAACTGCATCAGCCGGGCGGCGCCGACGGTGAGGCTGCCGATGCCGGAGACGATGGTGGCGAGGTCGGCGGAGGAACCCCGGGGGCCCTTCGCCGGGCGCTTCTGCCTGGACTCCGCCGTCCGCGCGGGGTCGGAGGAGAGCAGAAGCAGGCCGTCGGAGGAGACGACCGCGACGGACTGGATGCCGGGTACTTCCTCGACCAGGTTGGTCAGCAGCCAGTGCAGATTGCGGGCTTCACTGCTCAGGCCGTAGGTACTGGGCGCGGTCAACTGCTTGCCTCCTCGGCTGTTCCCCCCGTGGCTGGTTCGGTACGTGCTGCGATCTCTGCCTCTACGTCTCGGTAGCCGGCCTGTGCTCCGTGGCGGAAGCCGCCGAGTCTGCGTCGGAGGGCCTCTGCGTCCACGCCGGTGCTGCGCTGGCGGGGCGGTGCCGCGGGTGCGGTGATCCTGGGCGTGCGCTTGGGAAGGCCCTTGCTGGTGACCGCCTCGGCTTCGCCCTCGGCCTCCTCGTCCCCACCCGTACCCCTTGCCCGGCTCTCGCCGCCGGGTGCGGGCTGTCCCAGCGGGGTGTCCCCGCCGTCGGCGGCCGCGGGGCCCGCCGCGATCTCCGGGAGCAACAGCTCCATCGTCGTCTCGGCGAAGGTCTCCACCGGCTCCTTCGGCCGGGCCGGCGACTGGCCGAAGCCGGGCTCGACGGCCTCGGCCCGCACGTGCGTCTCACGGCCGAAGGGATCCGCCTCGGCGGCGCGGGCCCCGGCGTCCGGCAGGACGCTCCCGGGCTCCGGGCCGGTGGTCCCGGCGTGCGGCCCGGTGGTCCCCGCGTCCGGCACGGCGGTTCCGGGCTCCGGGCCGGCGTCGTCCGCCGCGGCGTGCGAGCCGCCGTCGGCGGGCTTCGGGGCTGTCGTGTCCGGCTCGGTCCGTGGTGGGACGGAGGCGGGCTGCTGCGGCTCGGCCGCGCCGGCTTCCGGGCCGCCCTGTTCCGCCTCGTTCAGCGTCCTCTCCGCCAGGGCCACCAGCGGGTCCGGGTGCTTGGGGCGGGAGCGCAGGACGTTCGAGTTGGCCTCGGCGTCGGCACCGGGCAGGGAGACGGTGCCGGTGGTGTCGGAAAGGGGGGCGGGCGGCGGCGTCGCGGCGGACGGGGCCTCGGTGAGCAGGGTCTGCGGCAGGACGACGACCGCTGCCACCCCGCCCTGCTTCTGCTCGCGCAGCTGGACACGGACGCCGTGCCGGTGGGCGAGCCGGGCCACGACGTACAGGCCGAGGCCGAGACCGGCCTCGCCCTCCTGGTCGTAGGGCGACTCGGGGTCGAACTCGGTCAGGCGGGAGTTGAGGCTCTCGAGGCGGTCCGCCTCCATGCCTATGCCCTCGTCCTGGACCGACAGCATCACCTCACCGCTCTCCAGCAGCCAGCCGGAGACCTCCACGGGCAGGTCCGGCGGGGAGAACGAGGTGGCGTTCTCCATGAGTTCGGCGAGGAGATGGGAGAGGTCGTCGGCCGCGAAGCCCGCGACGTGGGCGTGCGGGGGCAGGGCGGCGATGCGGACGCGCTCGTAGCGCTCGATCTCGCTGACCGCCGCGCGGACCACGTCGACCAGCGGGACCGGGCCGTGGTGCGGCTGGACGTGCTCCGTGCCGGCGAGGACCAGGAGGTTCTCGCTGTGGCGGCGCATGACCGTGGCGAAGTGGTCGAGCTTGAAGAGGGTGGCGAGGCGCTCGGGGTCCTGCTCGCGCTCCTCCAGCCCCTCGATGACGGCCAGCTGGCGCTCGACCAGGCCCAGGGTGCGCAGGGCGAGGTTGACGAACGTACCGCCGATGCTGGTGCGCAGCCGCTCCAGCTGGGCGGCCGACTCGGTCAGTTCCGCGCGCAGTTCCTCGCGCGCGTCGGCCATCTTCTGCCGCTGCCCGACCAGGTGCTTGCGGTCGGTCTCCAGGGTCGTCACGCGTTCGTGCAGGGCGACGGCGTGCGTGTGCAGGGCGTTGACCGAGCGGACGACCTGGGCGAACTCGTCGTTGCGGCCGGTGAAGGCGATCGGCTCCTGGGCCGCCGGGTCCTCGGCCCCGGCCAGGCGGGCCGAGCCGCGGCGCAGGACCGACAGCGGACGGGTGAGGCTGCGGGCCATGGCGGTGGCGATGCCGACGGCGACCAGCATCAGGACGCCGAGGACGGCGACCCGGATCTCCAGGGCGGTGACGTCGTCGTCCCGGAGCCCCGCGAGATCCTTGGTGCGGTGGTCGTAGAGGGCCGACTCGGCACCCCGCATGAGGTCCACGCGGGCGGACAGGGCCGCGTCCAGCTTCTTGGTGCTGGTGGTCGTCTCGCTGTCGGAGAACGAGGGCTGGTCGGTGAGGGCCGCGAGGTACTTCTCGGCGGAGTTGACCTCGGGTCCGGTGACCGTGGAGTCGTAGGAGTCGACGGCCGCCTTGGGCGCGGTCTCGCGGAAGTCGGCGAGGGCCGCGTCGGCACGCAGGCGGGCCTGCTGGGCGGCGGCGGTGAGCGCGTCGCGCTGCTTGCGGTCGGCCTCGGTGGGGGTGGTGGTCGTGGTGGCCAGGCCGGTGAGGGGGTTGATCACCGTCCGGGTGGTGGCCGGGATGTTGAGCGCGGCCAGCAGCAGGCCGCGGGCGGCGGCGGACTGCTGGACGGCGGAGTCCAGTTCGGCGAGCGCGTAGGCGCCGGAGCCGGCCCGCGGGGGCAGCTGCTCGGCCAGGTCGTCGGCGAGCCGGTGGAGCTCGGCGATCGTGGCGGAGTAGGCCTGGTGGGTCTGGAGCGCGGTCGACCTGCCGGTGAGGGCGGCGCGGCGCAGGCCCGCGATGGCGGCCAGTTCGGAGCGCAGCCCGGCCGGGGTGTCGCTGTCGGCGCGCAGGTCCTCCACCTGGCGGTCGACCCGGGTGCTGCGCTGCTCGGAGGGGGCCTTGGACCTGGGCCGGCCCGCGGCGACGTAGGAGGTGACCTCGTCGCGTTCGTCGGCCAGCGAGTGGGCGAGCGCGAGCGCGTCCTGGGTGCGGGCGGCCAGCGTCACCAGGTCCTGCGAGTCACTGAGGTCCTGGGAGGCGGTGAGCAGCGCGGGGGCGCCCGCACCGGCGATGGCTGCGGCCACCACGGCCACGGCGACGATCAGCCGAGTGCGCACATGAGTGGGACGGCCGGTGCCCACGGGGGTCTGCTCGGCGGCCCCCTCGGGGGCCGTCTGCCTGCCTGTGCGCCGAGGCCGCTTCTTCTGCACCGGTGCTCGCAATCCTGAACTCGTCTACCCAAGGGCCCGGGTGGCGCCCCGTGGTCTTGGTGCCAAGTGGTGCGTACACCCGCGTTCGTACGGTTCCCGACCCTCCCAGCGCCGGTGGGCAGTGGTCGCGCATCACCTGACCCGCCACCCGAAGGAGTGAACATCGGAGGGGAGTTGGCGGGCAAGTTCCTCTGGCCCGTGCAGTGCTCCTGTACGGCGGGCCGGTTGGACGCGGGCGGCAGGCTTTGGCAGTATTCGCCACCACGCCTTTCCAGAGGGCCCCATTTACCCCCAAACCAGGCACCTGACCTGGGGGAGCGTGCCTGTTCGGCGGCGGTTGCCAGCCTTTGGCGGAGCCTGTGAAGGGGTCGTGCAGACTGGCCGGATGCGCACTGATCTCGTTTCGGAACCCGGCGACACGGCCCGCCCCAACGAGGACTTCGCCGGTGTCGGACTACCCGCCTCCGGTCAGGGAGGTTGCGTGATCTTGCTGGACGGGGTGACGCCTCCGCGGGACGGGACGGGGTGTCTGCATTCCGTCCCGTGGTTCACGGCGCGGCTCGGCGGCGCGCTGACCGAACTGACCGTTTCCGGCCGAGATCTGACACTCTCGGAGATTCTTTCGCGGGCGATCGGCCAGACCGCCGAGGCACATGCTCGAACCTGTGACCTTTCTCACCCGCGAACCCCTCAGGCGACCGTCGTCCTGACCCGCTGGTCGGCCGACACCCTGGAGTACCTGGTCCTGTCCGACTCCGTGCTGCTGCTGCGGTCCCCCGACGGCGCGGTCGGAGCGGTCCTGGACGACCGCCTCGCCCGACTGCCCCGCTCCGCCCTGGCCACGGACGCCCTGATCGACGCCCGGCTGCGCAACAAGGAGGGCGGGTTCTTCACGGCCGCCGCTGATCCCGCGGTCGCCGCCCGCGCGGTGACCGGCACCGTGGCCCGCCACGAGGTGCGGGCGCTGGCCGCGCTGACGGACGGGGCGGCCCGCTGGACGGAGAAGTTCCACGAGGGCGACTGGACCGCCCTGTTCGGCCTGGTCGCCGAGGAGGGCGCCCGGCGCCTGGTGGACCGGGTCCGTGAGCTGGAGGCGGCGGACGGCGAGGAGCGGGCGTTCCTGGGGCGCAGCAAGACGCACGACGACGCGACGGTGGTGTACGTGGAGCTGTGAGGCGGCCGGGAGGCACGGCCTGCTCCCCCGGCTGCTGCCTACTTCTCCATGACGCGGTTCAACTGGTTCAGCAGCCGGGCCAGTTCGGACACCTCGCGGCGGTCCCAGTGGGCGAGCTGGCGGACATAGCGGGCGCGACGGGCCTCGCGGACCGTGCCCACGCGGCGGCGGCCCTCCTCGGTGAGGGTGACGAGCCAGGCGCGGCCGTCCGCCGGGTCGGGCGTGCGGGCGATCAGGCCCAGTTCCTCCAGGGCGCGCAGCTGGCGGGACATCGTGGCCTTGCCGACGCCGATGTAGGCGGCGAGTTCGGTGGCGCGCTGGCCGCCGAGTTCGTCGAGCCGGATGAGCAGGCCGTACGCCGCGGACTCCAGGTCGGGGTGGACCTCGCGGGCCATCTCGCCCTGGCTGGCGCGGGCGCGCCTGAGCAGCACGCTCAACTCGCGCTCCAGCGCCAGGAATTCCTGGTCCGCACCACTCGGTGTCACCTGGCCGGCGGCGGGATGTCCGCCGCCGTTCTCGTCCTCGTGCACGTCAGCACCCCTGATCGGTTTCGCCGTCCTGAAAGTTTCCGTCAAACGACGCCATTGCCGCAGCTCCGTAAGTATTTCGCAGGCGTAGACCAACGACGGACTCCGGACCCCCTTCCCACGCCGACATCTACGTGCGTAGCTTCTTTATCAGGCAATTAATGGCATGCGCACGTCCAGTACGTCTGCGGTCGCCCCACGGTTCCCCCCACCCCACTCCCGGAGGCACGCCATGCCCGTGCACAGACCCGGCTCCATCCGCCCACGCCCCTTCGCCGTCCTCGTCACGGCCCTGCTCGCGGCGCTCTCCCTGTCCCTCCCCCTCACCACCGCCCACGCCGCGACCACCCCCGCCCGCGGCTCGGCCCACATGGGCATGGGCGTCCTCGCCCACGACGGCCGAAGCGGTACCCCCAGCACCGGTGACGCCACCCAGACCGAGGGCGTCGACGTCGCCGGCTACCAGGGCAACGTCGCCTGGAGCACCCTGTGGAGCAGCGGCGTCCGCTGGGCCTACACCAAGACCACGGAGGGCACGTACTACACGAACCCGTACTTCGCCCAGCAGTACAACGGCTCCTACAACGTCGGCATGATCCGCGGCGCCTACCACTTCGCGACCCCGGACACCACGAGCGGCGCGACCCAGGCCAACTACTTCGTCGACCACGGCGGCGGCTGGTCCCGGGACGGCAGGACGCTGCCCGGCGCGCTCGACATCGAGTGGAACCCGTACGGCGCCGCCTGCTACGGCAAGTCGGCCGGCGCGATGGTCGGCTGGATCGCCGACTTCCTGAACACCTACAAGGCGCGCACCGGCCGGGACGCCGTCATCTACACGGCGGCCAGCTGGTGGACCCAGTGCACCGGCAACTACGGCGGTTTCGCCGCCGCCAGCCCGCTGTGGATCGCCCGCTACGCCTCCGACCCCGGGACCCTGCCGGCGGGCTGGCCGTACTACACGATGTGGCAGTACACGTCCTCCGGCCCGACCGTCGGGGACCACGACAAGTTCAACGGGGCGCTGGACCGGGTCCAGGCCCTGGCCAACGGCTAGCGCGACAGCGCAACACCCACCCGGCCGGGGGGCCGGAGCTGCCCCGCGCCGGCACGGCAACGGGGCACCCGACCGGGCGCGGGCCCCGGTCGGACCCCACCGTGCAGGTGCGGGGGCCGAGCCCGCAGTACGTGTGCGGTGGCAGACCCCGCCGTGCAGGTGCGGGGGCCGACTCGCGCCGTGCAGGTGCGGACGCCGACCCCCGCCGTGCAGGTGCGGACGCCGACCCCCGCCGTGCAGGTGCGGCCGTCGTCCCCCGCCGTGCAGGTGCGGCCGTCGTCCCCGGCGGGCGGTCGCCTTCGCGGTGCGGATGCCTGCGTTGGTGCTCCGCGCCGCTCAGGATCATGCTGGTCAGGGAGAGCCTGCCGAGCAAGGGCGAGATGGCGATGGAGCGACACTCGACGTACACGGCCACGGCCACCATCGACGAGCAGGGCATCCTGACCGACTGGAGCGAAGGCGCCCAGCGGCTGCTCGGCTACGAGGCCCCGCAGGTCGTCGGACGGTCCGCCGCCGCCCTGCTCGCCGCCGATGTCGGCGCTGCCCGGCGGATGCTGGCCGGGCGGGACCGGTGGAACGGCACGGTGCCGGTGCGGCACCGGGACGGCCGGCGCCTCGAACTGGGGCTGCTCGCCCACCGCCGGACACCGGAGACCGGTACGGGCGACTGGTTCGTGGTGACCGCCGTCGCGGACCGGCCGCAGCCGCCCCGGGGCGAGCCGCTGGAGGAATGGGCGTTCCTCCAGTCCCCCTTCCCGCTCGCCGTCTTCGACAGCGAACTGCGTCTGACCCGCGCCAACCGCCGTCTCGAACGCGCGCTCTCCCTGCCCGAGGCGGCGATGCGCGGCCTGCGCCTGCCGCACATCGCGCCCGGCCCCGCGAGCGACGAGGCCGACCGGAGAATGCGCCAGGTGCTGGAGACCGGCGAACCGCGGGAGGCCGGGGCCGGCCTCGGCCCGGACCTCGGCCCGCCGACCGTCCTGACCCCGCTCAAGGACGGCACCGGCACCGTGCGCGCCGTCTGCCTCGCCGCGCAGCGGCGCGTCCAGGAGTCACCCGCCGGCCAGGGCCCCGAGGACGAGGCCGACTCGCGCGCCGGCCCGGACTCCGGCCTCGGGCGGGCCGCGCAGGAGCTGGCCGACGCCGCGGTCCCCCGCCTCGCCGACTTCGTCGCCGTGGACCTGCTCGACTCCCCGCGGGCCGCGGCAGGCCCGCCCGACGCCTACGAGGGCGCGGTGAGCCCGGTCGTCCTGCGCCGCGCGGCGCTGGGGGCAGCGGCCGGCGACGGCGCCCCCGCCACGGCCCGGGTGGGCGACGCGACCGCCTACGAGCCGGGTTCCCCGCCCGCGGACTGCCTGCTCTCGGGCCAGTCCGTCCTCTACGACATGACGGATCCCGTGGTCGCGGGATGGGTGGCCGTGGACCCGGCCGCCGCCTGGCTGCACGCCTGCGGCACGCACTCGCTGATGGTGGTGCCGATCCTCGCCGAGGGCAGCACGCTCGGGGTCGCGCTGTTCGGCCGCCACCGGCGCCCGGAACCGTTCGGTCCGGAAGACCTCCGGACCGCGGAGGACCTCACGGCCACGGCGGCCGCCGGCCTGCACAGCGCCCGCCGGTACTCCCGCGCCCGCACCACCACCATGGCCCTGCAGCGCAGCCTGCTCCCGCACGTCCTGCCCGACCAGGACGCGCTGGAGATCGCCACCCGCTACGTGCCCGCCGCCACCCGCGCCGGCATCGGCGGCGACTGGTTCGACGTGATCCCGCTGTCCGGCGCGCGGGTCGCCCTCGTCGTCGGCGACGTCGTCGGCCACGGCATCCGCGCCTCCGCCACCATGGGCCGGCTGCGTACGGCGGTGCGCACGCTGGCCGATGTCGACCTGCCCGCCGACGAGCTGCTCACCCACCTCGACGACCTCGTCCTGCGGCTGGCGGCGGACGAGGGCAGCACGGACCCGTCCGCCGACACCGCCGGCGGCATCGGCACCACGTGTCTCTACGCCGTCTACGACCCGGTCTCGCGGCGGTGCACGCTCGCCCGGGCCGGTCATCCACCGCCCGCCGTGGTCGCCCCGGACGGCGCAGTCCGCTTTCTCGACGTGCCCGCGGGGCCGCCCCTGGGGCTCGGCGGACTGCCCTTCGAGGCCTTCGAGACCGAACTGCCCGAGGGCTCCCTGCTCGCCCTCTACACCGACGGACTGCTCGAAGCCCGCGACCACGACATCGACGAGGCCCTGGACAAGCTGTTCGCCGCGCTCGGCCGCCCCGCGCCGACACTGGACTCGGTCTGCGACCGGGTGCTCACCGAGCTGCTGAGCCACCGCCCCGACGACGACATCGCCCTGCTGGTCGCCCGCACCCGGGCGCTGCACGCCGACCGGGTCGCCGTGTGGGAGCTGGACAGCGAGCCCACCGTGGTGGCCCGGGCCCGCAAGCACACGGGCGACCAGCTGTCCTCGTGGGGACTGGAGGAGGCCGCGTTCGCCACCGAGCTGATGGTCAGCGAGCTGGTCACCAACGCCATCCGCTACGGCCGGCCGCCCATCCGGCTACGCCTCATCCACCAGAACTCCACCCTGATCTGCGAGGTCTACGACTCCAGCGGCACCACCCCGCACATGCGGCGGGCCCGGATCTTCGACGAGGGGGGCCGGGGCCTGCTGCTCGTCGCGCAGCTCGCCGAGCGCTGGGGCACCCGGCACGACAGGGTCGGCAAGACCGTGTGGGCCGAGCAGTCACTGCCCGTGGGCTGACCCACGAGGACACCTTCAGTTGTATAGGCCTGTCCCGTACCTGCCTGTCCCGTACCTGCCTGCTCCGTACGGGCCTGTTCCTACGGGCCTGCTCTGTGCGGGCCCGCTCTGTGCAGGTCTCTTCCGTACGGGCCTGTTCCAGGTGACGCTCGCCTCTGCTCCAGGTGACGCTCGCCCCTGCGGGGCTCACCGGACGACCGCGTCCTGGGCCCTGTCCCCGACCGCGGGCCGGGCCTGGGCTAGGCCGGTCCCCCGAGGACCGGGCCGGCCCAGTCGGGCGGGTCGGGCACCGGGGGGTCGGCGGCGGGCAGGGTACCGGTGTCCGGGGAAGACGGAGTGCCGGGCGGAGTGCCGCTCTCCGGAGCGGGGCGGGCGCCGGTCCCGGGGACGGACAGGGCGGCGGTCTCCGGAGCGGAGAGAGCGCCGGTACCGGGAACGGGCGGGGTGGCGGTCCCAGGAGCGGGCGGGATGCGGTCCCGGGGACGGACAGGGCGGCGGTCTCCGGAGCGGGGAGGGCGCCGGGCGCGGGGGCATCCACCAGGGTCGGCGTGCGGTCGCGTGGTGCGGGGGCATCCACCAGGGTCGGCGTGCGGTCGCGCGGTGCGGGCTGCCCGGGCTGCCCGGCCATCGCGGCGCGCAGGGCCGCCCCGAACTCCAGGCAGGAGGCGTAGCGGTCGTCCGGCTGCTTCGCCAGCGCCTTCTTCAGCACCTCGTCCGCGGCCGCCGGGACACCGGGAGCGGCCCCTCCCGGTCGAGCAGGGCGCGCAGGTCCTGCCCGGGGACGTAGCACATCGCGATGTACAGGACGCCCTCGGTCTCGCCGGCCTCGAAGACGGGCACGATGTGCGGGTGCTCGATCGCGGCGGCCACCCGGGACTCGTGGAGCGCCGGGGACGCGCCACGCGGTGGGCCCGCCGCCGGCGCGCCGCCAAGGGTCTGCGCACCGTGCACACGAGCAGGGCGAAGGCCCGGGGCTCCCGCAGGGGACCCGGGCCTCCTCCTGTCCGGAGGCGTCCGTCACGCCGCCACCGGAACCTCCGGCTGCGCGCCGTTCACAGCGGGCGCGAGCGCCAGCTCCAGGACCTGGCGGACGTCGGTCACGGCGTGGACGTCGAGCCTGTCCAGCACCTCGGCCGGGACGTCGTCCAGGTCGGGTTCGTTGCGCTTGGGAATGATCACGGTGGTCACCCCGGCGCGGTGGGCGGCGAGCAGCTTCTGCTTCACACCGCCGATGGGCAGGACGCGGCCGGTCAGCGAGACCTCGCCGGTCATCGCCACGTCGGTGCGGACCAGGCGGCCGGAGAGCAGGGACGCGAGGGCCGTGGTCATCGTGATGCCCGCGCTCGGGCCGTCCTTGGGGACCGCGCCCGCCGGGAAGTGGATGTGCACCCCCCGGTCCTTCAGGTCGGCCACCGGCAGCTCCAGTTCGGCACCGTGGCTGCGCAGGAAGCTCAGCGCGATCTGCGCGGACTCCTTCATCACGTCGCCCAGCTGACCGGTCAGGGTCAGGCCCGCCGCGCCCGTCTCCGGGTCGGCGAGGGACGCCTCGACGAAGAGCACGTCGCCGCCGGCTCCGGTGACCGCGAGGCCGGTCGCCACGCCCGGCACGGCCGTACGGCGCTCGGCCGGGTCCTGGGCGGACTCGGGCACGTGGTGCGGGCGCCCGATCAGCGCGCGCAGGTCCTCGTCCCGGACGGTGAACGGCAGCTCCCGCTCCCCGAGTTCGTGCTGGGCCGCGACCTTGCGCAGCAGCCGCGCGATGGACCGCTCCAGGGTGCGCACGCCCGCCTCGCGGGTGTACTCGCCGGCGAGCCTGCGCAGCGCGCTCTCGTCGATCACGACCTCGTCCCCGGCCAGCCCCGCCCGCTCCAGCTGGCGCGGGAGCAGGTGGTCCCGGGCGATGACGACCTTCTCGTCCTCGGTGTAGCCGTCCAGCCGGACGATCTCCATGCGGTCGGCCAGCGCCTCCGGGATGGCTTCCAGGACGTTGGCGGTGGCGAGGAAGACCACGTCGGACAGGTCCAGCTCCACCTCCAGGTAGTGGTCGCGGAAGGTGTGGTTCTGCGCGGGGTCGAGGACCTCCAGCAGCGCCGCGGCGGGGTCGCCGCGAAAGTCGGAGCCCACCTTGTCGATCTCGTCGAGGAGCACGACCGGGTTCATGGACCCGGCCTCCTTGACGGCGCGGACGATCCGTCCGGGCAGCGCGCCGACGTAGGTACGCCGGTGGCCGCGGACCTCGGCCTCGTCCCGGACGCCGCCGAGCGCGACCCGGACGAACTTGCGCCCCATGGCGTGCGCGACGCTCTCGCCCAGGCTGGTCTTTCCGACACCGGGCGGCCCGACCAGCGCCAGCACGGCACCGCCGCGCCGCCCGCCGATCACGCCCAGCCCCCGGTCGCTGCGCCGCTTGCGCACGGCCAGGTACTCGGTGATGCGTTCCTTGACGTCCTCCAGGCCCGCGTGCTCGGCGTCCAGGATCGCCTTGGCGCCCTGGATGTCGTAGGCATCCTCGGTGCGCTCGTTCCACGGCATCTCCAGGACCGTGTCCAGCCAGGTCCTGATCCAGGAGCCCTCGGGCGACTGGTCGGAGGCCCGCTCCAGCTTGTCGACCTCCTTGAGGGCGGCCTCGCGGACCTTCTCCGGCAGGTCGGCGGCCTCGACGCGGGCGCGGTAGTCGTCGGACTCGTCGCCGTCCTGCTCGCCGTTCAGTTCGCGCAGTTCCTTGCGGACGGCCTCCAGCTGGCGGCGCAGCAGGAACTCGCGCTGCTGCTTGTCGACGCCTTCCTGGACGTCCTTGGCGATGGTCTCGGCCACGTCCTGCTCGGCGAGGTGGCCGCGCAGCTGCTGGGCGGCCAGCTTGAGGCGCTCCACCGGGTCGGCGGTCTCCAGGAGCTCGACCTTCTGCTCGGTGGTGAGGAAGGGCGAGTAGCCGGAGTTGTCGGCGAGCGCGGAGACGTCGTCGATGGCCTGGACCCGGTCGACGACCTGCCAGGCACCGCGCTTCTTCAGCCAGTTGGTGGCGAGGGCCTTGTACTCCTTGACGAGTTCGGCGACCTGTCCGGGCAGGGGGTCCGGCACGGTCTCCTCGATCCGTGCGCCCTCCACCCACAGCGCCGCGCCCGGGCCCGTCGTACCGGCGCCGATGCGCACCCGGCCGCGGCCGCGGATCAGGGCGCCGGGGTCGCCGTCGGCCAGCCGGCCGACCTGCTCGACCGTGCCGAGGACGCCCGTCTTCGCGTACGTTCCGTCGATGCGCGGCACCAGCAGCACCCTGGGCTTGCCGGGCTCCGACCGGGCGGCGGCCTGTGCGGCCTCCACCGCGGCACGGACCTCGCTGTCGCTCAGGTCCAGCGGAACCACCATCCCGGGCAGCACGACCTCGTCGTCGAGCGGCAGCACGGGCAGCACGAGCGTGAACGCCGTGGACTCAGCAGCCATGATCTCCCCTTAGGCATTCAACTTGAGTTATGCCGACTCAATGCACGGGGCTGCGCCGATGTTCCCGGGTTGGTGTTCGCCGTGAGCGATCAGGCGGTGACTGACGTGTTTGCGCAGGCAGGGGCGCCCAGGGGGATGGCGTTCCGGACGGGCGCCCTGGTGCGGGCCCGTGGTGGCGGGTCGGTGAGGGGGCCCGTGGCGGCCGGCCGCGCGGTGCCCCGCGTCCCGGGCCGGGCTCAGCCGGAAAGTGCCGGAACGCCCGGCGACAGGCGCCAGGCGCGCACCAGCGGCCAGCCCGCGATGCCGATGCCCAGGGCGATCAGGTGGCCCCAGTTGGTCATCGGGTCGAGGAAGTCGATCAGGTCGCTCACGAGCATGCCCGCGAACAGGGTGAGCAGGGGCCAGCGGACCCAGGGGCTGAGCAGGCCGGCCAGGGCGCCGGTGCTGGCCGCGACACCGAAGCTGATGCCGTAGTCGAGGCGGTGCAAAGAGGTGTCCGGGAGGTGGCCGAACAGGACCGCGAGGCCCACCGGGACCTCCGTGGCAAGCGTGGCCAGGACATGGCCCGCCAGAAACACACAGGCCGCCCGCGCCCCGCCTATCCGCCGCTCCAGCGCGGTCAGCACCAGCACGAAGGCGACCGCGTACGGCGAAACGATCCCGCCCGCGATCCACAGCGCGCTCGCCAGCAGCACCGCGACGGGCGTGCGCACCAGGTGGGCGACGTCGGTGCTGGAGTCCTGGTACAGCACCTGCATGACGGAGGGGGTCGCGTAGGCGGCGAAGAGGGAGGTGACGGCGAGGACGGCCGCGTAGACGAACGTGAACGGCGTGCTGGTGGGGTTGGGCAGCAGGTGCCAGGGCCGGAAGGGGCGGCGGGTTGCCGCGGGCACGGAGGCCGGGGCCGCGGCGGGGGCCGGGGCCGGCAGTTCGCGCTGCCGTGGGACACCGTCGAGCAGCCCGGCGACGTCCGGCAGGGAACCGGCGGGAAAAGGCGTGCCCAGGGGCGGGGACGCGGCCGTCGCGGGGCCGGTCACGATCCGTTCCACGGTGAGGCGCTCCTTCCGTCGCGCCCCACCCTTCGTGTTCACGGGGCCCGCTGTCTATGACCGACGCCACGCGAGAGCGGATTCACAGCAACCTCAGAGGCTCCGGACGCGTCCGGAGCAGCCGGGTTCACGCCCGCCGCAGGCCGATCGGAGGGCCATCCTCCCTCCCTTCCCCCCGAATTCCCGTGAAACCCACCTCCCGTTCGACCAAGATGGATCCATGACTGCCGTGTACGCCTCGCCCGTGGTCCTGGATCGCCGGAACGGCCCCTACGGGGAGGTGGTGCTGCGCCGGGACGGCGCACTGCTGCAGATCATCGCCAACGGCTGCTTCCTGATGGACACGTCCGACGGGCGCTCCGAGCGGCTGCTGGTCGATGCCGCGTACGGCGCGCTGGACGGGCGCCCGGCGCCGGACGTGCTGATCGGGGGGCTGGGCGTGGGATTCTCTCTTGCACACGCGGCGGCGGACGGCAGATGGGGGCGGATCACCGTCGTGGAGCGGGAGCCCGCCGTCATCGCCTGGCACCGGGACGGCCCTCTGTCGGAACTGTCCGCGCAGGCGCTGGCCGACCCCCGGACGGTGATCGTCGCAGCGGATCTGGTGACGTACGTCCATGAGACATCGGACACGTTCGATGCATTGTGCCTCGATATCGACAACGGGCCCGGCTGGACCGTCACCGAGGACAACGGCGGCCTCTATGCGGAGGCCGGACTCGCCGCCTGCGCCCGGGTGTTGAGGCCCGGCGGGGTTCTGGCGATATGGTCGGCGCAGCCCTCTCCGGAATTTGAAGGAACCATGCGGAATGCCGGGTTCCAGCAGGTGCGTACCGAAGAGGTGCCCGTTGCCCGGGGCGTTCCGGACGCCGTACACCTCGCCGTCCGCCCTGGATAGCGACGGCACGGTGAGTCCCCGTAATGTGCTGCCGTGACGCGGATCATTCAAGCGTCAATCGCAGTCATGGGATCACCCCACTGGTTCCGGAAAGCAACAGGGGCGGGCGATGGAGCAGACACACACCTCCCAGACCGGCGCGGCCACGACCACCCCGGGCGCGCAGCGCCGGGTGCTGGTCGTCGAGGACGATCCCACGATCGTCGACGCCATCGCGGCCCGGCTCCGCGCCGAGGGATTTCTCGTACAGACGGCGTCCGACGGTCCGGCCGCGGTCGACACGGCCGAGGCCTGGCAGCCCGACCTGCTGATCCTCGACATCATGCTGCCGGGCTTCGACGGACTCGAGGTCTGCCGGCGGGTGCAGGCGCAGCGGCCGGTGCCGGTGCTGATGCTCACCGCGCGGGACGACGAGACCGACATGCTGGTCGGGCTCGGCGTCGGCGCCGACGACTACATGACCAAGCCGTTCTCGATGCGGGAGCTGGCCGCGCGGGTGCACGTCCTGCTGCGGCGCGTGGAGCGGGCGGCCGTCGCGGCCTCCACGCCCCGCTCCGGCATCCTGCGCCTGGGCGAGCTGGAGATCGACCACGCACAGCGCCGGGTGCGGGTGAAGTCCGAGGACGTCCACCTCACGCCGACCGAGTTCGACCTGCTGGTGTGCCTGGCGAACAGCCCGCGCGCGGTGCTCTCCCGCGAGCAGCTGCTGGCCGAGGTCTGGGACTGGGCGGACGCCTCCGGCACCCGGACCGTGGACAGCCACATCAAGGCGCTGCGCCGGAAGATCGGCGCCGAGCGGATCCGCACCGTGCACGGCGTGGGTTACGCGCTGGAGACCCCGACGCCATGAGCGACGGGCGTCAGGCCGCACGGAGGAGCCCCGGGTTGCCCGGAGAGGAACCCTGGGGCGGCGTACGCCCGTTCTCGATCAAGACCAAACTGGGCACGCTGGTCGTCATCTCGGTGCTGATCACCACGGGTCTGTCGATGATCGCGGTGCACACCAAGACGGAACTGCGCTTCATCACGGTCTTCTCGATGATCGCCACACTCCTGATAACGCAGTTCGTGGCGCATTCACTCACCGCTCCGCTGGACGAGATGAACGCGGTGGCCCGCTCGATCTCGCAGGGCGACTACACCCGCCGCGTGCGTGAGAACCGCCGCGACGAGCTGGGCGACCTGGCACAGACGATCAACGTCATGGCCGACGAGCTGGAAGCCCAGGACCGGCAGCGCAAAGAACTGGTGGCGAACGTCTCGCACGAGCTGCGCACACCGATCGCGGGGCTGCGCGCGGTGCTGGAGAACATCGTCGACGGGGTCACCCAGGCCGACCCGGAGACCATGCGCACGGCTCTCAAGCAGACCGAACGCCTCGGCCGCCTGGTGGAGACCCTGCTGGACCTCTCCCGGCTCGACAACGGCGTCGTACCGCTGAAGATGCGCCGGTTCGAGGTGTGGCCGTACCTCTCGGGCGTGCTGAAGGAGGCCAACATGGTCGCCTCCGCGCGCGCGGGCATCACCTCGGGCTCCGGCAGCCACACCCGCACGGACGTCCATCTGCACCTGGACGTCTCCCCGCCGGAGCTGACCGCGCACGCGGACCCGGAGCGCATCCACCAGGTCGTCGCCAACCTGGTCGACAACGCGGTCAAGCACAGCCCGCCGCACGGGCGCGTGACCCTGAAGGCGCGGCGCGGGCCGCAGCCCGAGTCGCTGGAGCTGGAGGTCCTGGACGAGGGCCCCGGCATCCCCCGCTCGGAGTGGCACCGGGTGTTCGAGCGGTTCAACCGGGGCGCGGTGACCCGGCCGCACGGACCGGGCAGCGACGGCGGCACGGGGCTCGGCCTGGCGATCGCCCGCTGGGCGGTGGATCTGCACGGCGGCCGAATCGGTGTGGCCGAATCCGACCGGGGCTGTCGGATCATCGTCACTCTCCCGGGACTGACTTCCGTCCCAAGTTGACGTAAAGTCCGAATCGGAGCCACAAGATCCACGAGCGTCGGCGCAGCCGGACACGTGTGATCAGGGACTGGCCCGGGTCGCCGTCGCGCCGGGCCCCGCTCGGTGATCCCACATACCCTCGCCCAGATGCGGAACCACGCTTGTTTCCCGCCATATCAAGCCCTGAAACAAGATTTCTGATGTGACTTACGCGACGATGAACGGGCCTGACCTGACCTTCACGCTCTGGGGGGCGTAGCCTTTATTTCCGCTGTCCATCACCTTGTGAAGCGGAAGAGGGCGGTTGCCGCCGTGTCGCCACAGTCCCCCAGTAACTCGAGCTCCCCCACCCTCCGGGCGGGGGGTGCCTCCACGACCGATGACCAAGCCGGGAAGAACCCCGCTGCTGCGTTCGGTCCCAACGAGTGGCTCGTCGACGAGATCTATCAGCAGTACCTCCAGGACCCGAATTCGGTAGACCGCGCCTGGTGGGACTTCTTCGCCGACTACAAGCCGGGTGCTCCGGCTGCGGCCGCGGGGGCCGCAGAGACCGCCACCCCGGCCCCGCAGGCCCAGCCCGCGGCTCCGGCAGCTCCGGCCGCCCCGGCCCCGAAGCCCGCCGCAGCGGCTCCGGTCCAGACCCCGGCGCCCGCGAAGGCCGCCGCCCCTGCCCCGGCCAAGCCGGCGACGCCCGCACAGGCGCCCGCTCAGCCGCAGGCGAAGGCCGCGCCGGCCACCACGGCCACGGAGGGTCCCGAGCTGATCACGCTGCGCGGCCCGGCCGCCGCCGTGGCGAAGAACATGAACGCCTCCCTGGAGCTGCCGACCGCCACCTCGGTCCGCGCGGTCCCGGTGAAGCTGCTGTTCGACAACCGGATCGTCATCAACAACCACCTGAAGCGCGCCCGGGGCGGGAAGATCTCCTTCACGCACCTGATCGGCTTCGCGATGGTGCAGGCCATCAAGGCCATGCCGGCCATGAACTGGTCGTTCGGCGAGAAGGACGGCAAGCCGACCCTCGTCAAGCCCGCGCACGTCAACCTCGGCCTGGCCATCGACCTGGTCAAGCCGAACGGTGACCGCCAGCTCGTCGTGGCCGCCATCAAGAAGGCCGAGACGCTGAACTTCTTCGAGTTCTGGCAGGCCTACGAGGACATCGTCCGCCGCGCCCGCGACGGCAAGCTGACGATGGACGACTTCACCGGTGTGACGGTCTCCCTGACCAACCCCGGCGGCCTCGGCACCGTCCACTCCGTGCCGCGTCTGATGCCCGGCCAGTCCGTGATCATGGGCGTCGGCTCCATGGACTACCCGGCGGAGTTCCAGGGCACCAGCCAGGACACCCTGAACAAGCTCGGCATCTCGAAGGTCATGACGCTCACGTCGACCTACGACCACCGGGTGATCCAGGGTGCCGCCTCCGGCGAGTTCCTGCGCCAGGTCTCGAACCTGCTGCTGGGCGAGAACGGCTTCTACGACGAGATCTTCGAGGCGCTGCGCATCCCCTACGAGCCGGTCCGCTGGCTCAAGGACATCGACGCCTCGCACGACGACGACGTCACCAAGGCCGCCCGCGTCTTCGAGCTGATCCACTCCTACCGGGTCCGCGGCCACGTCATGGCCGACACCGACCCGCTGGAGTACCGCCAGCGCAAGCACCCCGACCTGGACATCACCGAGCACGGCCTCACCCTGTGGGACCTGGAGCGCGAGTTCGCCGTCGGCGGCTTCTCCGGCAAGACCCTGATGAAGCTGCGCGACATCCTCGGTGTGCTGCGCGACTCGTACTGCCGCACCATCGGCATCGAGTTCATGCACATCCAGGACCCGAAGCAGCGCAAGTGGATCCAGGACCGCGTCGAGCGCCCGCACACCAAGCCCGAGCGCGAGGAGCAGCTGCGCATCCTGCGCCGGCTGAACGCGGCCGAGGCCTTCGAGACCTTCCTGCAGACGAAGTACGTCGGCCAGAAGCGCTTCTCGCTGGAGGGCGGCGAGTCCGTCATCCCGCTGCTGGACGCGGTCATCGACTCCGCCGCCGAGTCGCGCCTGGACGAGGTCGTCATCGGCATGGCCCACCGCGGCCGCCTGAACGTCCTGGCGAACATCGTCGGCAAGTCGTACGCGCAGATCTTCCGCGAGTTCGAGGGCAACCTCGACCCGAAGTCGATGCACGGCTCCGGCGACGTGAAGTACCACCTGGGCGCCCAGGGCACCTTCACCGGCCTGGACGGCGAGCAGATCACGGTCTCGCTGGCCGCCAACCCGTCCCACCTGGAGACGGTCGACCCGGTCATCGAGGGCATCGCCCGCGCCAAGCAGGACATCATCAACAAGGGCGGCACGGACTTCACGGTCCTGCCGGTCGCGCTGCACGGCGACGCGGCCTTCGCGGGCCAGGGCGTGGTGGCCGAGACCCTGAACATGTCGCAGCTGCGCGGCTACCGCACCGGCGGCACGGTCCACATCGTCATCAACAACCAGGTCGGCTTCACCGCGGCCCCCGAGTCCTCGCGTTCCTCCATGTACGCGACGGACGTGGCCCGCATGATCGAGGCCCCGATCTTCCACGTGAACGGCGACGACCCGGAGGCCGTGGTCCGCGTCGCGCGGCTCGCCTTCGAGTTCCGCCAGGCGTTCAACAAGGACGTGGTGATCGACCTCATCTGCTACCGCCGCCGCGGTCACAACGAGTCGGACAACCCGGCCTTCACCCAGCCGCTGATGTACGACCTGATCGACAAGAAGCGCTCGGTGCGCAAGCTCTACACCGAGTCCCTGATCGGTCGCGGCGACATCACCCTGGAAGAGGCCGAGCAGGCCCTGCAGGACTACCAGGGCCAGCTGGAGAAGGTCTTCACGGAGGTCCGCGAGGCCACGTCCCAGCCGGCCTCCGGCCCGGTGCCGGACCCCCAGGCGGACTTCCCGGTCGCCGTGAACACCGCGATCTCCACGGAGATCGTGAAGCGGATCGCCGAGTCCCAGGTCAACATCCCCGACTCCTTCCACGTCCACCCGCGTCTGCTGCCGCAGCTGCAGCGCCGGGCGACGATGGTCGAGGACGGGACGATCGACTGGGGCATGGGCGAGACCCTCGCCGTCGGCTCCCTCCTCCTGGAGGGCACCCCGGTCCGCCTGTCCGGCCAGGACTCCCAGCGGGGCACCTTCGGCCAGCGCCACGCGGTCCTCATCGACCGCGAGAACGGCGAGGAGTTCACGCCGCTGATGTACCTCGCCGAGGAGCAGGCGCGGTACAACGTCTACAACTCCCTCCTGTCCGAGTACGCGGTCATGGGCTTCGAGTACGGCTACTCGCTGGCCCGCCCCGACGCGCTCGTCATGTGGGAGGCGCAGTTCGGCGACTTCGTCAACGGCGCGCAGACGGTGGTCGACGAGTACATCTCGGCCGCGGAGCAGAAGTGGGGCCAGACGTCCGGCGTCACCCTCCTCCTCCCCCACGGCTACGAGGGCCAGGGCCCGGACCACTCCTCGGCCCGCGTCGAGCGCTTCCTGCAGCTCTGCGCCCAGAACAACATGACGGTCGCCATGCCGACCCTCCCGTCGAACTACTTCCACCTCCTGCGGTGGCAGGTGCACAACCCGCACCACAAGCCGCTGGTGGTCTTCACCCCGAAGTCGATGCTGCGCCTCAAGGCCGCCGCGTCGAAGACGGAGGAGTTCACGTCGGGTCAGTTCCGCCCCGTCATCGGCGACGCCACGGTGGACCCGGCCGCGGTCCGCAAGGTCGTCTTCGTGGCCGGCAAGCTGTACTACGACCTGGAGGCCGAGCGGATCAAGCGCGGTGTCACGGACACGGCGATCATCCGCATCGAGCGGCTGTACCCGCTGCCGGGTGCCGAGCTCCAGGCGGAGGTCAACAAGTACCCGAACGCCGAGAAGTACCTGTGGGCGCAGGAGGAGCCGGCGAACCAGGGTGCCTGGCCGTTCATCGCGCTCAACCTGATCGACCACCTGGACCTGGCGGTCGGCGCGGACATCCCGGCCGGCGAGCGGCTGCGGCGCATTTCGCGTCCGCACGGCTCGTCCCCGGCGGTGGGCTCCGCCAAGCGCCACCAGGCCGAGCAGGAGCAGCTGGTGCGTGAGGTGTTCGAGGCGTAAGGCCTCCGGCACGGCGAACGAAAGGGCCCGGCCCCGAGTCCCTACGGACTCGGGGCCGGGCCCTTCGCATGCGGCCGGGTTCCGGCCCGGGTGCGCGGTGCGGGGCGGCCGGCGACCGCCGCCCGCCCCGGAGCCGGCCGGTGCTACTCGTCGTCCTCGTCGTCGAGCCGGGCGAGCCAGGTCGCGAGCCGCTCGACGGGCACCTCGAAGTCCGGGTTGAGATCCACGAACGTGCGCAGCTGCTCGGCAAGCCACTCGAAGGTGACCTCTTCCTCGCCGCGCCGCTTCTCCAACTCCTCGATACCGCGGTCGGTGAAGTACATGAGCTGCCTCTCCTGCGTGTACGTCCATACGGATGATGAATCCAGGGACAGCCTATGCGTAGTCGCACGTCCAGGGCGGCCGGCCGGCACGGCACCGCGGCCGATCACGCACGCGCCGGCCGATCACGCACGCGCCGGCCGATCACGTACGCGCCGGCCGATCGCACGCGTGCCCGCTGAACCCACGAGTGCTGCCCGATCGCGTATGTGCCGGCCGGACCCACGGGTGCCGCCCGATCGCGCATGTGCCGGCCGGCCCCGTGCGTGCCGGACGACCGCCTACGAGCCGGCCGACCGTGGCCGGGCGGGCAGTTCCGGCTGTCCCTTCGGGGCGCTCGTGGCCCGGCATCCCGCAGGTCGCCAGCCGCCGCCGGCCGACCGCCGCCGGCCGCCACCGCCGATCGGCTCCCACGAAAGGGTGTCTTGACTTTCCTTGACCACGATATATCGTGATTGGAAGAAGACGCGATATGGCGTGTCGCGGTGTCGTGACCACGCCCGGTCGAGGAGGTTCCCCATGTCCGAGTGGTCCGTCGCCGAGCCCCGGAAGCTCACGTTCGACGCCCCCGTGAGCGACCTTCACGTACGCATCGTCAACGGAACGGTGAACGTCGTGGGCACGGACGAAGGTTCCGCCCGCCTGGAAGTCTCGGACATCGAGGGCCCACCCCTGATCGTCACGCAGCGGGACGGCACCCTCACCGTGGCCTACGAGGACCTGCCCTGGAAGGGCTTCCTGAAGTGGCTCGACCGCAAGGGCTGGCGCCGCAGCGCCGTCGTCTCGCTCGCGGTCCCCGCCGACACGCGCGTGGAGGTGGGTGTGGTCAGCGCCGGCGCGGTCGTCTCCGGCATCAGCGGCGCCTCGGTGGTCAAGGGCGTCAACGGCGACACGACTCTCGTGGGCCTGTCCGGCCCGGTCCGCGCCGACACCGTGTCCGGAAGCCTGGAAGCCCAGGCCGTCACCGGTGACCTGCGGTTCAACTCGGTCTCGGGCGACCTGACCGTGGTCGAGGGCTCGGGCCCGTCCGTCCACGCCGACTCCGTCAGCGGCTCCATGATCATCGACCTGGACCCGGACGGCCCCACCGACGTCCGGCTGACCAGCGTCTCCGGCGAGATCGCCATCCGCCTGCCGCACCCTGCGGACGCGGAGGTGGAGGCGAACACCGCGAGCGGCACGATCTCCAACGCGTTCGAAGGCCTGCGGGTGCACGGCCAGTGGGGCGCCCACAAGATCACCGGCCGGCTCGGCGCCGGCACCGGCAGGCTCAGGGCCACCACGGTCTCCGGCTCCATCGCCCTGCTGCGCCGGCCGCCGGGCGAGGACGAGAAGGACACCACCGAGGACACCCCCTGGGAGACCGAGTCCCCCGCCGGCCCTGCAGCCGCGGAGACACCCACCGCCCCGGCCGAGGGCACGACCGACAAGAAGGTGCTCTGACCATGCCCCCCGTCTTCGCCCACGGCCGTCTGCGCCTCTATCTGCTCAAGCTGCTCGACGAGGCCCCACGCCACGGCTACGAGGTGATCAGGCTCCTTGAGGAGCGCTTCCAGGGCCTGTACGCCCCCTCCGCAGGCACGGTCTACCCCCGCCTGGCCAAGCTGGAGGCCGAGGGTCTGGTCACGCACACCACCGAGGGCGGCCGCAAGGTGTACGCCATCACGGACGCCGGCCGCGCCGAGCTGGCCGACCGCAGTGGCGAACTGGCCGACCTGGAGCTGGAGATCCGCGAGTCCGTCGCCGAACTCGCCGCCGAGATACAGGCCGACGTGCGCGGCGCCGCCGGCGATCTGCGGCGCGAAGTGCGCGCGGCCGCCTCCGAGGCCCGCAGGGGCGGCAAGGCGGCTCCGGGCGAGGCGGGCCCCTTCGGGGAGTACGGCGACCTCGGCGACAAGGAGGCATGGCGGGCCGCCAAGGAGGAGATGCGCCGGGTCAAGCAGGAGTGGAAGGAACAGGCCCGCCGCGCCAAGGACGAGAGCCGCCGGGCCCGCGAGGAGGCCCAGCGGGCCCGCCGCCAGGCCCAGGAGGCGCAGTCGCGGGCGCGGGCCCAGGCGCAGGAGGAGATGCAGCGCATCGCCCGGCACGTCCAGGACCGCGTCCAGGACCACTTCACCCGGGGCGACTGGCCGACCGGCATGCGGGAGGGCCTGACCGAACTGGCCAAGGAGTTCGGCGAGTTCGGCAAGGACTACGGCAAGGAGTTCGGCCGGGACTGGGGCTTCGGCCGCCCCGCCGAAGAGCCCGCCGCGGGCTCCCGCAAGGCGACCCCCGCCGCGGAACCGGACTTCTCCTCCACCCCGGAGGACTTCCCGGCGCAGTACGAACCGGCCTGGGCCCACGAGGACCCCACCGGCGATCCGGCCCGCGACCTGGACCGCCTCCTGGACCGCTTCCGTGACGACATCCGCGACACGGCCCGCGACCAGGGCGTCACCGCCGACCAGCTGCGCGAGGCCCGCCGCCATCTGTCGACGGCGGCGGCCCACATCGGGGCGATACTGCGCGACCCCAAGGTCTGAGCCGCCCGGACACGGCGGTGCGCCCGAACCCACCGGACGCACCGCCGGGCGGTCCGCCCGAGCTTCCCCACAGGAGACCTCACCGGGAGTCTGTCCGGACCGTCCACCTCAGGCGCCCGCACCGAGGGTCCGCCCGAGCCGTCCATCCCACGAGTTGCCCGCCGAGCTGCCTGCCGAGTTGCCCGTCGTCAGCCGGCCAGGGCCGTACCGTCGCCGTACAGCACCCGCAGAAGGGACTCGTGGGTCACCCCGTGGTCGGCGAGCACCTCGGCCGGTACTCCGGGGCGCAGGGTCAGGGCGAGCAGGATGTGTTCGTCGCCGATGTGCCGCTCCCGGCGGTCGATCGCGGTGCGCAGCGCTCCTACCAGGACGTCCTTGGCGCCCCGGCTGAAGGTGCGGCGCCCCGACCGCCATCCCCTGTCCCGGCGGTCGCCGGCCATCGCCCCGGCGCCGTGCGCCTCCTCGACCCGGGAGACGATCTCCCCCACGTCGATCCCGAGTCCGGCGAGGGCGTCCGTCTCGGCCCGGGTCAGACCTCCCCGTCGCCTCGCCTCGCTCAGCGCCTCCCGCACTGACGCCCTGCGCCCGGTGAGCCCGAGGGCGGCCAGCGCGAAGGAGGCACGGCTCGCCTCGCGGTCGAGGACGGCGAGCAGCAGATGCTCGGCGCCGACGGACTGCACCCCCTCACGCTGCCCGTACGCGACGGCGACCTTTACGACGTCGCGCGCGTCCTCGGTGAAGCGTTCGAACATCACTGCCTCCCGTACTTCTTGTGCACGGCCTGCCTGCTGACGCCCAGCTCCGCGGCGATCTCCTGCCACGACCAGCCCTGATTGCGCGCACTGCGCACCTGTACCGCCTCCAGCTGCTCCAGCAGCCTGCGGAGCGCGGCCACGGCCCGCAGCCCGACCCGCGGATCGCGGTCACCGGCGCGCTGGGCGAGATCCGTTGCCTCGGTCATGATGTCAACTTACGTTGACATTCGCTCCATGTCAACCAAGGTTGACACGCTGGATACGGAAAAGGCGGGCCCGGTGTCCGGACCCGCCCGGCCGCGCCCCCGAAGGGACGTCAGGAAGTCAGAACGTCAGAACGTCAGGAGTTGGTGAGCACGATCTTCCCGAACTGCTCGCCGGACGCGAGCCGTTCGAAGCCCTCGCGGGCCCGGTCCATGGGCAGCACCTCGTCGATGACGGGCCGCAGACCGGTGGCGGCGCAGAAGGAGAGCAGGTCCTCCAGCTCGTCCTTGGTGCCCATGGTGGAGCCGACGACCTTCAGCTCCAGGAAGAAGATCCGGGTCAGCTCGGCGTGCGAGGGGCGGTCGCCGCTGGTGGCACCGGAGATGACGATCGTGCCGCCGGGCCGCAGGGACTTCACCGAGTGCGACCAGGTGGCCGCACCCACGGTCTCGATGACGGCGTCCACGCGCTGCGGCAGCCGGGCTCCCGGCTCCACCGCCTCGACCGCCCCGAGCTCCAGGGCCCGCTTCCGCTTCGCCTCGTCCCGGCTGGTGGCGAACACCCGCAGGCCGGCCGCCTTGCCGAGCATGATCGCGGCCGTGGCGACACCGCCGCCCGCGCCCTGCACCAGGACCGAGTCGCCGGGCCGCACCCCGGCGTTGGTGAACAGCATCCGGTACGCCGTCAGCCACGCGGTCGGCAGACAGGCGGCCTCCGCGAAGGAGAGCTCCTTGGGCTTGGGCAGCACGTTCCAGGTCGGCACGGCGACCTGCTCGGCGAAGGTGCCCTGGTAACGCTCGGTCAGGATGGAGCGGGGCTCCTTCGGGCCGACGCCGTGGCCGCTCTGACCGATGACGGAGTGCAGGACGACCTCGTTGCCGTCCTCGTCGATCCCGGCGGCGTCGCAGCCGAGGATCATCGGCAGCCGGTCCTCGGGGAGTCCGACGCCCCGCAGGGACCAGAGGTCGTGGTGGTTGAGGGAGGCGGCCCGCACGGTGACGGTGCTCCAGCCCGGCCGGGCCTCGGGAGCCGGGCGCTCCCCCAACTCCAGGCCCAAGAGCGGCTGGTCGCGGTCGATTCGGGCGGCGTAGACAGCGAACATGGGCTCGACGATAGGGTCCCGGCTCCGCCGAAGGAACCAGGGGCGGCTGTGACACATGCCCTCTTGCGCAGCGGCACCCGTGCGGCGCAGCAGCATGGGGACGCCCCGGCCGAACGAGCAGAAGCCGGGCCGGCGTGGGCGGGTGGACGGGCAAAGGAAATGGCCCCGCCCGGACGGGCGGGGCCATTCAGCGCAACGTCAGCGACGGGCAACGCCCTCGGCACGAGCAGCAGCCGCAACCGCCGCGGTGACGGCGGGAGCAACCCGCTCGTCGAACGGCGACGGGATCACATAGTCGGCGGCAAGATCGTCACCCACGACGGCGGCCAGCGCCTCCGCGGCGGCGATCTTCATCCCCTCCGTGATCCGCGAGGCCCGCACCTGCAGCGCGCCCGCGAAGATCCCGGGGAAGGCCAGCACGTTGTTGATCTGGTTGGGGAAGTCCGAGCGCCCGGTCGCGACGACCGCCGCGTACTTGTGCGCCACGTCCGGGTGCACCTCCGGGTTCGGGTTGGCCATCGCGAACACGAAGGCACCCTCCGCCATGGAGGCCACGGCCTCCTCCGGGACCGTACCGCCGGAGACGCCGATGAAGACGTCGGCGCCCGCGAGGGCCTTCTCCAGCGGACCGGCGATGCCGGCCTTGTTGGTGAAGGAGGCCAGCTCCCGCTTGACCGGCGTGAGGTCCTCCCGGTCCGCCGACACGACGCCCTTGCGGTCCGCCACCGCCACGTCCCCGATGCCGGCCTCGACCAGCATCTTGGCGATGGCGACACCGGCCGCGCCGGCACCCGAGATGACGGCCCGCAGCTGCCCGATCTCGCGCCCGCTCAGCCGCGCCGCGTTGCGCAGCGCCGCGAGCGTCACGACGGCCGTGCCGTGCTGGTCGTCGTGGAAGACCGGGATGTCGAGGCGCTCCTGGAGGCGGCGCTCGATCTCGAAGCACCGGGGTGCCGAGATGTCCTCCAGGTTCACTCCGCCGAAAGAGGGAGCGAGCCGGACGACGGTCTCGATGATGTCGTCCACGTCGGTGCAGTCGAGCGCGATCGGCACCGCGTCGACGCCGCCGAACTGCTTGAACAGGATCGCCTTGCCCTCCATGACGGGGAGGGAGGCCTGGGGACCGATGTCCCCGAGTCCGAGCACGGCCGTCCCGTCGGTCACGACGGCGACCACCGAGGACTTCCATGTGTAGTCGTTGACCAGCTCCGGCTGCTCCGCGATCGCGGTGCACACGCGCGCGACGCCGGGCGTGTACGCGAGGGAAAGGTCGTCCTTGTTCCGGACCGGCACGGTGGCCTGCACGGCCATTTTGCCGCCGCGGTGCAGCGCGAACGCCGGATCGAAGGAATCGAGGGGCTCGGCCCCGCCGTCCTGATCCGCTGTGCTGTCGCTGCGAGGATTGACGATCTCCGCTGCCACTTTGTCTTACCCCTTAGGTATGCATGGTTTGAGGGTCGACCACTCCTGGTGAGGGGTGGGCGGGCACCGCGCAAGGCCCGGTTGCTGATACGTACGGGCACATACGCGACGGGCGCGCCGCACACGCGCCCTGAGCCCCGGATGAGGGGTGTAAAGAACCTTCTTACCGGACGGACGGCGCTCACGACGAGTCCATTAGGTGCAAGGTCACATCTCGGGTCCAGAAAGCCACACGCGGATGACGTGCGGCTGACATGAGCGCAACACGGGTGCGTCACGGGCGCGGCGCGGCCCTGTCCGGACGGCGACGCGCGGCCGACCGGACGGCGAACACGACGACCGTCCCGCCGAGGACGACGACCGGCCCGGCGAACACGACGACCGCCCTGGCGAACGCGGAGATCGGGCCGGGAAACGGGACGACCAACCGAAACGATGGACCACATCGTGAGATGACCCGAAGACTTTCCGGCCTGGATGCAGGATTTCCGCAGATGGTGCGGCCTTGGAGCCCCGTCCTGGCGGGACCTGACGCGGTTCGGGGGTCACCCGTTATGCGATTTTGACATAGCGACGCCCCTGAATGGCCTAGTCCGAATGGCAAGATGCCGTAAACCCACGAGGTCGCGGCACCCGAAAGTGTGTGTTTCCGTCGACCCATCGGTATGTCTTCCCATCTGCCGGAGGAACCACGATGACCGCAAGCTCCACCCCTCGTACGACCGCCGCGCACTCCAGGCTGGCTGCGGTCGGCGCCATCGCGGTCGCGGGCGCCCTGCTGCTCACCGGCTGCGGTGACCAGACCAAGGACAAGAGCAAGGACTCCGGCAGCGCATCCAGCTCGAACGCCCCGCTGGCCGACAAGCTCCCCCAGGAGTTCCGCGACAAGGGGAAGATCAAGGTCGGTTCGGACATCGCCTACGCCCCGGTGGAGTTCAAGGACTCCTCCGGCAAGGTCGTCGGCCTCGACCCCGACCTCGCCGCGGCCATGGGCAAGCAGCTCGGCGTGCAGCTGGAGTTCGAGAACGGCACCTTCGACGCCCTGCTCACCGGTCTGCGCTCGGGCCGTTACGACATCGCGATGTCGGCGATGACGGACAACAAGAACCGCCAGGAGGGTGTCGACCCGGACACGGGCAAGAAGGTCGGCGAGGGCGTCGACTTCGTCGACTACCTGACCGCCGGTGTCTCGATCTACACCCGCAAGGGCGACACCCAGGGCATCACGTCCTGGTCGGACCTGTGCGGCAAGAAGATCGCCGTGGAGCGCGGCACCGTCTCGGAGGACCTGGCCAAGCAGGAGGCCAAGAAGTGTCCGAGCGGCAAGAAGCTCACCATCGAGGCCTTCGACGACGACCAGCAGTCCCAGACCCGTCTGCGCTCGGGCGGCGTGGACGCGGCCTCCTCCGACTTCCCGGTCGCCGCGTACGCGGTGAAGACCTCGGGCGGCGGCAAGGACTTCCAGATCGTCGGCGACCAGGTCGAGGCGGCCCCGTACGGCATCGCCGTGGCCAAGAACGACACCAAGCTGCGCGACGCGCTCCAGGCCGCGATGGACGCCATCATCAAGAACGGCGAGTACCAGAAGATCCTCGAGAAGTGGGGCGCCCAGGACGGCGCCGTCAAGCAGTCCGCAGTCAACGGCGGCAAGTGACCCGCGTACCCCGAGCGGCCACCGAGAGGCAACACCCGTGACTGACATCGACAAGACGGCCGGGGGTCCGAGCACTCCCCCGGCCGGCCCGGAGGCCATCAAGGCCATCCCGGTCCGGCACTACGGACGCTACGTCACCGCCGTCGTCGCGATCGCGATCCTCGTCGCGATCATCTACGCCTTCGGCCAGGGCAGGATCAACTGGCACGCGGTACCGGACTACTTCTTCGACGACCGGATCATGACCGGCGTCGGCAAGACCCTCCTGCTGACGGTCCTGTCGATGCTGATCGGCATCGTCGGCGGCATCGTCCTCGCGGTCATGCGCCTGTCGAAGAACCCGGTGACGTCGTCGATCGCCTGGTTCTACATCTGGTTCTTCCGCGGCACCCCGGTCCTGGTCCAGCTGTTCCTCTGGTTCAACCTGGGCCTGGTCTTCGAGTACATCAACCTGATGCCGTTCTACAAGGACTACTGGTCGAACTTCATGACGCCGTTGCTGACGGCGCTCCTCGGCCTGGGTCTGAACGAGGCCGCGTACATGGCGGAGATCTGCCGGGCCGGTCTGCTCGCGGTGGACGAGGGCCAGACCGAGGCGGCCCACGCCCTCGGCATGAGCCACAGCAAGACCCTGCGCCGGGTGATCATCCCGCAGGCGATGCGGGTGATCGTGCCGCCGACAGGCAACGAAGTGATCAACATGCTGAAGACGACCTCGCTCGTGGCGGCCGTCCAGTATCCCGAGCTGTTCCGCTACGCCCAGGACATCGGCCAGAACTCCGGTGCCCCGGTGGAGATGTACTTCCTCGCCGCGGCCTGGTACCTGATCATGACCTCGGTGCTGAGCGTGGGCCAGTACTACATCGAGCGGTACTACGCCCGCGGCTCCAGCCGCCAGCTGCCGCCGACCCCGTGGCAGAAGGTGAAGGCCAACATGCTGTCGCTGGGACGCCCGAAGGGAGCGGTGGGCGCATGACCGACAAGCTGAGCAAGACGCAGGACGCCCGTCCGCAGGGCACGGTCCCGATGGTCAGGTCGCAGGGCGTGCACAAGTCCTTCGGCCACGTCGAGGTGCTCAAGGGCATCGACCTGGAGGTCAAGCCGGGCGAGGTGTTCTGCCTCATCGGCCCCTCCGGCTCTGGCAAGTCGACCTTCCTGCGGTGCATCAACCACCTGGAGAAGATCAACGGCGGCCGTCTGTACGTGGACGGCGAGCTGGTCGGCTACCGCCAGAAGGGCGACAAGCTGTACGAGCTCAAGGACAGCGAGGTCGCGCTCAAGCGCCGGGACATCGGCATGGTCTTCCAGCGCTTCAACCTGTTCCCGCACATGACGGCCACGGAGAACGTCATGGAGGCGCCGGTCCAGGTCAAGGGCGTCGGCCGGGCCCAGGCCAAGGAGCGGGCGATGCAGCTCCTGGAGCGGGTGGGCCTCCAGGACAAGGCCGGGAACTACCCCTCGCAGCTCTCCGGCGGCCAGCAGCAGCGCGTGGCGATCGCCCGGGCCCTCGCGATGGACCCGAAGCTGATGCTGTTCGACGAGCCGACCTCGGCCCTGGACCCGGAGCTGGTCGGTGACGTCCTGGACGTCATGCGCGACCTCGCCGAGTCCGGCATGACGATGGTGGTGGTCACCCACGAGATGGGCTTCGCCCGCGAGGTGGGCGACAGCCTGGTGTTCATGGACGGCGGAGTGGTGGTCGAATCCGGTCATCCCCGCGACGTCCTGACCAACCCGCAGCACGAGCGGACGCAGTCGTTCCTGTCCAAGGTCCTCTGATCCGAGGTTCTCTGATCCAGGGTCCTCTGGCGCCGTCCGGCTGAGCAAAGGCGGTGGAAGGGCGGTACGGGCTCCCCGTACCGCCCTTCCGCGTCACTTCAGCGCCAGCAGCAGGGTGTCGGACGGCGAGCACCACACCGCCCGTGCCTCCCCGAACCCCTTCTCGCACAGCACGCGCGTGCCAGGCCGCCGACGGCATGTCCCCGTCGGCATGGTCGCCGTAGATCTGGAAGCGGCGGGCGGTGGGCTCGGCGAGGACGGGGTCCTGGGCAGCGAGCTGCCACACTCGGACCAGCCGAGGGTTCCGTCCTGCTTGGCGTGATCCATACGGGAGTGACCGCAGGTGCGCTCGGCCGCGTTGATCCGGGGCGTGCTCCCGTCGATCATGTGGTCCGCGTTCATGAAGACACCGCCGTCGCGGACCAGATCCGCGACCCGACCGTAGAGGGCCGCGAGGGGTTCGCTGTGCAGCCAGTGCAGGGCCGTGGCGGTGAGGAGCTCTCCCTGCACGCGCATGTGCGTGGCCACGACACCCACAGCGCGGCCCGGTGTGCCGACGTAGAATTGTCCGTACCTGCGGCACCGGAGCTAGGAGGCTCCGATCATGCGCGACGGTGAGCCGGACGAGCGTCGTTTGTCGGCCGTCGAGGAATCCTCCGTCGGCCGTTCGGGTACCCGCAGCTTCGAAGGCTTCGACAGACTCGGCGACTATGTGCTGTGCGAGGTGCTCGGCGAGGGCGGCATGGGGCAGGTGTACCGGGCGTACGACCTGAGCCAGGACCGAGAGGTCGCACTCAAGATCCTTTCCCCGCAGTTGCAGGTCGACAAGGAGTTCCGGCAGCGCTTCCAGCGTGAGTCACGGATCGTGGCGCGGCTGAACGAGCCGCACATCATCCCCATTCACCACTACGGCGAGATCGAGGGCCTTCTCTACCTCGATATGCGGTTGGTCGAGGGTGAGGACCTGCGCAGCAGGCTGCGCGACCGGGGCCCGCTGCCCCTGCCGGAGGCGACGAACGTCCTGGGGCAGGTTGCTGACGCACTCGACGCCGCACACGAAGCCGAAGTGACCCACCGGGACGTCAAGCCGTCGAACATCCTGCTCAGCAAGGGACGCAGCGGTGCCCCCTTCGTCTACCTGGTCGATTTCGGTATCGCCCGTTCCGGAAGAGGCACCACTGTCACCGCGCCCACCCAGGCGATCGGAACCGCGGAGTACATGGCCCCGGAGCGCTTCCTGGGCACAGGCACGGACTCGCGTATCGATGTCTACTCGCTCGCCTGCGTGCTCTACGAGTGCCTGACCGGTCGTACCCCGTTCCCCGGGCAGGAGTTCGCGTCCCAGTGCCATGCCCACATCGAGTTGCCGCCACCTCGTGCCTCGGCGGCTGCCGCCGGGCTCCCGGCGGAGTTGGACGACATCATCGCCAAGGGCATGGCGAAGCAGCCTGAGGAGCGTTACGCGACGGCCGGCGAGCTCGCACAGCACCTGCGAGGCGTGGCGGAGGCGACGACCCCTCAGGGGCACGGGGCCTGGGCGGCGGACATCGATTCCGGACAGTGCGCACCAGCCGGGGAACGCGCCTCGCCCCCGCAGGCCACCCCATCCGTGGGAGGCACGCCGGCCCCGGACACCATGGCGGGCATCCAGTGCGCGCGGGACCAGGCGCACAGCCGCGAAGCAGCCGCCAAGCGCGACGCCGGCCGGCAGCACGGTACGGGCGCGGATCACGGCACGGACCGCGAACACCCGCCGGCCCCGGGTCACCGCGAACCGACGAGAAGCCGATTCCCGAAGCCGCTGTTCAGGCGCAGGGCGTTTCTGATCGCTGCCGCCGTGGCCGTGGGACTGTGCATCGGCCTGCTCGTGTTCGGCCTGCGGCCCTCGCCCTCACCGTCGACGGCTTCCAGAGCGCCCTCGGCCAACCCGACGTCAGGACCCGGGGCAGGTACGTTGTCGGCGCTGTTCACCACGTCGCTTCCGACGGCGGACAACACCGACGAGACGGTAAGCCCGGCCGAGCAGCCGCTGTCGGGATCCTCGCACTTCGACCACTGTCGCCCGATGCAGAGCCTGGAGAGCAACCGTAAGGTCCACGCCGCCGTGCATTGCTGGATGGACAACGGCGGCCCGGGCGGCAGACCGACCGTGGGGAACTTCTACAGGTTCGACAGCTCCGACTCCCTGGACCGGGCCGTCGGTGCGCAGACCGCCCGGGCCGGGAAGGGGCCCTGCACGGGCGCCGGGCCCACTGCTCAGAACTGGCCGACCGGCAGCGCGGTCGCCTCTGGGACGCTGTACTGCTTCACCGGCCAGGACGGCCCCACGTTGGCCTGGTCCGACGACCGCCAGGGGAAGGCCACCCTCGGCGTCGTCGGCGGCTCCGGGATGCAGACGCTGTATCGCTGGTGGTCGGTGAACCGCTGAGCGCCCGGTAGCACGGGCGCCGAGCAGCGGTCAGCTCGTCGTGATCGACAGCAGCGGTCCGCTGTCCGTGTCGACCTCGAAGTGGGCGACCGTATCCACGCTCTTCGAGATCGCGCCGGGAATCGGGACGGTGTCGGTGCCGTTGCCCGCGAGCCAGCTGGCGGCGGTCTCATGGCTGCCCTCCAGGCCGACGGCGACCAGGGTGCAGTGCGTATGGGAGGGGATCCCGGACACGTCGAGTCGCACTTCACTGCCCCAGGGCGTGGGGGCGGTGGTCACCGTGGCCCGCACGCCCGAGGCCTGGTCGGACGCCCTGAAGATCCGGGTACCCCGATCGCCGATCCGGGAGGTGGTACCGGGGGACGACAACCGTGACGTCACCAGCCAGGTGACGGCGGCGACGACCACCACCAGAGCGAGCACGGCCGCAGGCCGCCGCCACGCGCGGAGCGGCTCGTCACCGGCCTGCTGATGCATCTCCTCGAGTGCGGTTCCGCCGGGCTGGGCCTGGGTGGCTTCATAGCGCCCGAGCTGACCGGCGCCATCGCGCCTGGTCGTCACCGTCCTCTCGGGCCCGGCCTCGGCGGGGGAGGCGCGCCCCGGCATCACATCGGCTTCGCTGACAGTGCCGAGCAGCGGGACGATCTCGGCCAGCGCGTCCCGCTCCGCCCGACAGCCGGTGCAAGTGGCGAGGTGAGCGGCGACCACCAGTGCCTCGTCCGGCGCAAGCTTGCCCAGCACGTACGCACCCAGCGAGAGCCGGGCGGGGTCGAATCCCGAGGCGCGTGTGCGCGTCTCGTCGCCCCGGCCGGTGTCGGCCGCGGCGACGGGGCCTGACGCCGCCCCCGCGCGCCCCGCCGCCGTACCGCCCGCGGCCTCGGGGCGGGCGCTCCTGGGGTCCCGCTCGGCCAGCTCAGCGTGGAGCCGCGTCAGCGCGTGATAGAGACGGGACTTCACCGTGCCGACGGGGACGCCGAGCGCCTCAGCGGTCTCGGCCAGGTTCCTGCCGCGATAGTGGGTCTCCAGAAGCACGGTGCGTTGGGTGGGGACGAGGCCACGCACGGCCTCGATCACCCGCTGATTCCGGGCGGATCGGCGGTGCCCTTGCTCCACGGTGTCCCCTCCGGTGGGCCCATGGGCGGGCCCCTCCGGGCGGACCGCCGAACCGGACTCGGCTGCCAGGCCGCGCAGGACCGAGCGCAGCCGCTCCCGGGGGGATTCCCGTTGCGAGTCGAAGGCGTCGGGGTTGCGCCAAGCCCGCAGGAGTGCCTCCCGCACCAGCGCCTGCGCCCGCTGCCGATCCCCCGAGGTGAGATCCATGGCGTCGTTCAGCAGCGGTTCGCCGTGCTCGGCGTACATGGTCAGCAGCACCTCCTCGTCAGAGCTGAAGCCACTACGCTCACCGTTCACGATGGTCGATCACTCCCAAATGCACCGGTTTGCTGGAGTATGCCGCGCATCAAATATTACTCTAAGCAAAACCTATGCAACTTTCCGTAGCAGGGAGGCAGTATGAAGAGACCGCTCTACGCAGTCATGGCGCTCGCGACCATGGCGTCAACCGCGGCACCCGGAGCCGCGGTTGCGCAACCCAGCGGCATCCAGCGCTACCAGGCCATCCTTGACCCGGTGCCCACGAACCGGGTCAACGGGTCGGGTCTGGCCAACCTACAGCTCAGCGGGACCCAGGCGCAGATCACGATCGAGACCGCCGGCCTCGTGAACAGCTGGCACGCCCTGCATCTCCACGTCCACGGCCAGGGCAAATGCCCCGACGCCTCGATGGCGAAGCAGCACAACAACCACACGGCGATCAGCGCGACCGACGGCGCCCCCGCCTACGGCGAGATCATGACGTCGCTGACGGTGAGCGGGGACACCAGCCCGAGCCGGGCGTTCACTTCGAACCGCTTCCCCTCAGGAAGCAATCTCACCTACGGGCGAACGGTGACACTCGACCGCGACACCATCGAGCAGTTGCAGTACGGCAAGGCGGTCCTCGTCGTCCATGGCATCGACTACGACGGCCACGGCCAGTACGACGACGCCCTGGGGACCAGCGAAGACGACACCACGCAGACGCAGGACGCCACCGCCCCGGCGCTGTGCGGAACCTTCAGTGCACTCGGCGCCTCCGCACCCCATTCGGCCGCGCCCAGCACCGGCCCCACCGGCTCCGAACCCGGCCAGTACGCACAGAAGGGGACGGGCACGGCCACCGGAACGAGCACGGTCGACATCGTCGCGCTCCTCGTGGCCTCGGCGGCCCTCGCAGGAGCCCTCGTCGCGGCGTTCTACAGCCGCGCCGCCCTGAAACGCCTCGAACGCTGAATCACCGGCCCCGTGGCGTGCCGGACATCGGTACGGTGTGGCCAACGAGCGCTCCCGGCCAGGAACGCGCCTGGGCATGCACCAGCCTCCATCGGTTCGCCAACACCTCGGCTATCCTGCCCCGCCAGGTCACCTGCCAGGTACGTGCCCCGTTCTCAGTCGGATCGGCGACTGCCGACCGGACTTGCCGGCAACAAAGTAGTTCCTCAGCCGTCAGGAAACAGCCCGCCCGGGACGGAATCACCCCGACCTGATGCGGCAACGCAGCCGGAACCCGAGACAGCCCCGAAGTAGTTGCACTGATCGCCCCTACCCAACGCCGGACCGCGAAACTCGCTGCCCCCGAAATCGACATGATCACGGTCACCCGCCACAGCACCCCCCTCCCCGCACACATGACATAGCGACCATGTCGATGCACACCACTGACACCGCCCAGACCAGAAAGACACCCTGGTCACGGGCCGACGCCGCACAACCACACCCCCACAACGGTGGCCCCGTCTACAGCAGCCCACACCCCCAAAGGTCTCTGCCCCGCCCGGCACTTACCGGACGGGGCACTATGATGCGGCGAATTCCAAGGTCAGCAACTCCAGGGGATCAAGCGATACAGTGCGGTTAACGAGCGCTCCCGGTCAGGACCGCGTCGTAGGAGTCGTACGGCAGCTTCGCCGTCCACTCGGGGTCCTTGAGGTCGGCGGTGACGAGGGTGACGCGGTCGTCGCCCTCGAAGGTGCCGTGCGCGATGGCGAGCAGCGCCGGGGCGAGGTCGACCCCGGTGCTGGTGGCCCCGGGGAGCCGCGCCAGCAGCCGGGCGGTGATGCTGCCGGTGCCGCAGGCGAGGTCGAGCACGCGCGGAGCCGTGCCGACGAGCGCCTCGACCATGTCGAGCATGATCCGGAACCGCTCCTCGCGGTCCGGCATGAACCACTCCTGCTGCCGGTTCCAGCTCTCCTGCCAGGCGGCCCAGTCGGTTCCGGTACCGGTGGTCATGAATTCCCCGCCCCCTCACCCATACGTAATACCCTGTAGGCACGACCGGCTGTTACCCGACCGCAGACACGACCATAGAGCGCCCTCGTAAGGACTACAAGTGGAACTGGCCTATTACTCGGATTACGCCGTACGTCTCGTCAACAGCGAGGACCCGGCCCGGGGCAAGGACTCGCTGACCTCGGTCGAGGCCATCCGCGACCTCTTCGGCGCCAACGCGTCGGCGGCCCGCCGCGCCACCGACGCCGACCTCACCCGCTTCCGCTCGGTACGGGGCCGGCTGCGCGCGGTCTTCGAGGCGGCGGACCAGGGCGACGAGACCCTGGCCGTGGACCTGCTCAACTCCCTGCTGCTGGAGTTCCCCGTGAGCCCGCAGATCTCCGGGCACGACCACCGGGACGACGACGGCCGCCCGCTGTGGCACATGCACCTCGCCGACCACCCGTCCAACGCCACCGCCGGGTACGCGGCGATCGCGGCGATGGGCCTGGCCTTCCACCTGACCGAGTACGACGTGGACCGCCTGGGCCTGTGCCAGGCCGCCCCCTGCCGCAACGCCTACCTCGACACGTCCACGAACCGCTCCCGGCGCTACTGCTCGGACCGCTGCGCGACCCGCGCCAACGTGGCCGCCTACCGGGCCCGCAAGCGCCTGGAGGCCGACCGGTCGGGCAGCAGCGGCCTGGCGGCCGAGAAGATCCAGCGCGCCAGCGCCACCGGTGAGCGCTGACCGCTCCCGAGCGGCCGGTACCGCAACCGCGCCCTGCCGAGGATCAGCTCCTCGGGGACGACGCCGTAGTCGGTGCTGTCCCCACCCGCGTACGGATTGTCCCCGAGCACCCACCAGCCGCCCTCGCGCAGCTCCACGGCGCGCTTGACGACCAGCAGGTCCTGCTGGAAGGGATGACGCAGGACGACGATGTCCCCGGGCCTGACCGCGGCCCCGTACCGCACCAGCAGCCGGTCCCCGTGGTGCAGCGTGGGCACCATGGACGGGCCGGTCACCTCGGCCAGCCCGAAGGGCGCCCCCGCCCTCCCCCGCTCGGTCTCCTGCGACAGCTCCGGCATCCCCGGCACCTCCCCGGTCCGTTCCTCCACCAGTCTCAGTCTGACCCTGGACTTTTGTCCTAAGCCCTAGGGGGCACTCGCGAAAACCCGTCCCTCAGGGAGTAATGTCCCACCTGAGAAGACGATCACGAGGAAGGAATGCTCCATGCTTTCCCGCCTGTTTGCCCCCAAGGTCAAGGTCAGCGCGCACTGCGACCTGCCCTGCGGCGTGTACGACCCGGCCCAGGCCCGCATCGAGGCGGAGTCCGTGAAGGCCGTTCAGGAGAAGATGGCCGCCAACGACGACCCGCACTTCCAGGCGCGTGCCACCGTCATCAAGGAGCAGCGCGCGGAGCTGGCCAAGCACCACGTCTCCGTGCTCTGGAGCGACTACTTCAAGCCCCCGCACTTCGAGAAGTACCCGCAGCTGCACCAGTTGGTCAACGACACCCTGAAGGCCCTCTCGGCCGCCAAGGCGTCGACGGACCCGAAGACGGGCGAGAAGGCGCTGGAGCTCATCGCCGAGATCGACCGCATCTTCTGGGAGACCAAGAAGGCCTGATCTTTGGCTAGGCCGTTGGACCTGCGGTTTCGCGGGTCGTATCGCCTACCTGTCCGCACCCGGTCCGCAGGCCGCCGAGCACGGCGTCCATGACGGCCCGGGTGCGGTCTTCTTCGCCCGGCCACAGGTGGGCGTAGCTCCGCAGTGCGATGACGGCGGACGCGTGGCCGAGAACCAGCTGGACCTGCTTGACGCTCGCTCCGCCGGCGATGAGGGCGGATGCGAAGAAGCGGCGCAGGTCGCGCGACGAGCACACCGACCCGCACATCGTCGTCGCCGCGGGCACCGATGGAACAGCCTGTTCGGAGTCGTTCGGACAGCCCCCGAAGTGCGGTGCTGCTCCATGGGGGATCTGGTGGACAACGGGGGTTGGAAGTCAACTGTCCTGATCACGTGTGACATGCCACGTCTGGCGGAATGGGCACATTGGGTCGCCCGGCCGCGTCACTCTGGAAGGGTTACCACCCCGCCGGTCGGCTACGGCGGTGAAGAGCCCCGGATCAGCGAGCAGATGCTCCAACTCGGCGACCGGGTGCTGTGTTTCACCGACGGCCTGATCGAGGACATCCAGCTGCCCGACGCCTGTCGCGCGCGTCCTTTGGGGATCGGCTGATGACGGGAGTCCGGCCGAACAAGCGGAGCTGATCATGACGGGTTGGCGGGTCAGGGACTGGCGTCCAGGCCGACCGGGAGTCGATCCGCGACGGATGTGTCAGGCCGGCGCAGGTGGCCTTTCGCTGCCCGTGTCGATGAGGATCTGCTTGGCCTCGGCGACGTTGTCGGCCCGTACGGCCCTGGCCATCGCGGCGCGTGCCGCGTCGAGCGTCGTGTCCGGGGGGACCAGCATCAGGGAGAAATGGTCCCGGTCGCCCCGGGTGATGAGGACGGTGTCGTCACCGACCGGGAAGGAATCGATGTGGACGACTCGGCCATCGACCATCACCCGGGTCGGCAGGTCGTCCCAGGCGCTGCCGTCCAGACCGACCCGGGTGACAGGTCCGAGGTGCTCGGTCAACGCGGAGATCAGCGAGGGGAGCTCGACACCGATGTCCCGGGACCGCGGCCACCATGCGCCGTCCAGGATTCCCTCACGTGCATCTGTCATCTCCAGCCGCAGCAGGGCCGTGCCGGGTTTCACCGACCGGTGGACGGCGTCCGGCAGGCGCCCGGGGAGGTGGTCGGGGGTGTCTGAGTCGGCCATGGTGTCCGCCCGTCCGCAAAGAGCAGTGCGACCGCACAGCGTGCGACCGTGATACGCCCCTGCTCCCTCACCGTACTCCGCACGACGCTCGCGCGAGCGTCGTGCGGAGCGCGGTGACGGAAACAGGCAACGGCTCCGGCGTAGACCCGCCGGAGCCGCCCTTCCGGGTCATTGCACGTGAGCGTGTGCCGACCCGCCTTCCACATTACGCCAAAGGGATCAATCCGACATGAACCATCCCGGCGAAGGTTCACTTCGGTCCGAGAAGCCGACGCGGCGGCTCAGCCACGCCCTTCCTCCTCCGTCTCCATCTGCCGGATCCCCTGGTGCGTCAGCGTGATCATCGCGGGCGTGTTGCCCCTCCCCCAGTCCACGACGACCAGGCCCTCTCCCGCCAGGTACATACAGGCAGCGGCCATGTCCTGCTCAGGGATACCGAGATCGGTGCGGAGCTTCGCCCCCTCGACGCCCAGGAGGCGATTGCCCTCGGCGGCTTGGTACAGAGCCTGCATGATCCTCTCGCGGTACGTCTTCCGGTCTCGCAATATCGCCATGACGCGCCCTCCTCTGGCGCCCACGATCGGGCCGAAGTCGATGTCATCCGCGGTCGCCGTCACGGTGGGGCGCGCCGGAACGGTCGCGTCCACCGCCGACCGACGCTGCCGCCGGGTCCGACGCCCGATCCCCGGCAGAACATCGCTGTAGTGGAAGGCAGCGATCCGTTCGTCGTGCTGACCGTTGAGCCGGTGGATCAGAACGACTCCGACGGCGATCAGAAGAAGCAGCACGGACACGGCGATGACAGTCATGGTTCTCCCACCTCCGCCGACCGACGGGCGAAGGCCCTGTCGAGCCGATGGGCCGGGACATCGAGGCCGTCGACCTCCAGCCCGCCCGGCGCCGGCATCAGGGACAGACGAACCGGCAGCGACGGCACGCGCCTGCTCGGTGTCGTACGGTCAATGGTCACGGCCATGGCGCGGACCTGTCCCCGGGCTCGTGGATGCGGCCCGGCGTTGTCGATCACCGGAAACGGCACCCGCGGCGGAGCCGGTACGCGAAGAACTCCCGGTGTCTTCACACTACTCCGCCCGCCGGCCCGAAAGGCGGGGGTGACCAGGCATTTCCCTGCCTCCGGAAACTGGTCACCGGTGCCTGGCACCGGGCCGGTCAGAGCCAGTCCTTGCGCTTGAACGTCGCATACAGCAGTGCGGACAGGACCACGATGACGGCGGCGGAGGTGACGAATCCCGACTCGCGACCGAAACCGGGATGGGGGAGGTTCTGGCCGTAGTAGCCGGTGATCGCGGTGGGACGGCGATGATCGCGGCCCAGCTCGTCAGCGCCCCGGTCGCGATGGACGTCGCCATCGCGTTCGCCGTGTCGTGGAATCCATTGGTGAAGTCGAAGGCCAACGCCGTGACGATGACGACCGCCACGAGGAACGTGACGTGGTCCATTCCCCGAGGAAAGCAAGGGCAGGCCAATGCCCGGCGAACTGAAGGCGAAGGGAGTGTCGAAGCCGGGGAACCGTGTTGTGCGTTCCTGTGCGAAACAGTTCCGTGCCCGGCCGCCGTGCACGACGTGTCCGGGCCGCGCGGAAGTGTCCGAGCCGCGCGGAAGTATCCGGCCATGCGAAAGTGTCCGGGCCTGTCGGCGCATCGGAGGACGACTGCCCGTGCGGACGTATCAGGGACGCCTGCCCGTGCGGAACCCTCTGTGCCAAGCTGGGGGAATGACCCTGGAGGACCTGGTACGGCTGCGACGGGTGCGCGACCGCATGGACCGCGAGTACGCCGAGCCGCTCGACATGACCGAGCTGGCCCGTGGCGCCCACATGTCGCCGGGCCACTTCCAGCGCAGCTTCCGCAAGGCGTACGGGGAGACGCCGTACAGCTATCTCATGACGCGCCGGGTCGAGCGGGCCAAGGCGCTGCTGCGCGGCGGCGACCTCACCGTGACCGAGGTCTGCTTCGCCGTCGGCTGCACCTCGCTCGGCTCGTTCAGTTCCCGGTTCACCGAGCTGGTGGGCCGGACCCCGAGCGCCTACCGGGCCGGGCCCCACGAGGAGAGCGCGGTCATCCCGTCCTGCGTGGCCCGCACGTTCACCCGCCCGCGCCGTCGCCCGTACTGAGCCGGCGAGCATGCTGAGCCGTCGCCCGTACTGAGCCGGGGACCATACCAAGCCGGGGACCGTACTCAGCCGCCGATCGCACGGCACCGCGGACCATACCGAGCCGCGTGCCTCGGTGAACCGCGTGCCTTGCTGAACCGCGGGTTGTTGCGGAGGAGTCCCGGGTGCTCACGGGCCGGTGTGCCACCTGTGCGCACGGCGGCCCGGCTGGGCCTAGCGTGAAGCCATGGACCTGAAACTCAAGCAGTGCTTCATCGCCGTGGACGACCACGACAAGGCGCTCCACTTCTACTGCGACGTGCTCGGCATGGAGATCCGCAACGACGTGGGCTTCGAGGGAATGCGGTGGGTCACCGTGGGCTCACCGCTCCAGCCGGACGTGGAGATCGTGCTGGAGCCGCCGGGTGCGAGCCCGGACATCTCCGCGGCCGACAAGCAGGCGATCGCCGAGCTGCTCGCCAAGGGGCTGCTGCGCGGGGTCATCTTCACGACCACCGACTGCGACACGCTGTACGAGCGGGTCCGGGAGGCCGGCGGCGACGTGCTGCAGGAGCCGACGGACCAGCCGTACGGGGTGCGCGACTGCGCCTTCCGGGACCCTGCCGGGAACATGCTGCGGTTCCTGCAGCGGCCCGCGGACTGACCTCGCGCCGGCGCAGCGGGGACGGGTGCCTACGATCCCCGCCATGAACACCATCCGATGGACCTACGCCTTCGTCGACCGGCCCGCCGCCCGCCTGGCCGAGGCTCGTTCCTTCTGGACGGCCGTCACCGGCACCCGACCGTCCGAACCTCGCGGTGAGCAGGGCGAGTTCATGACCCTGCTGCCCGAGGGGACGGACGCCTGCGTGAAGCTTCAGGGGGTCGCCTCGGGCGCGGGCGGCGCCCACCTCGACCTCTGCGCCGAGGACCCGGCGGCCCTGGCCGCGACCGCCCGCCGCCTCGGCGCGGACCTGGTGGCGGACCACGGGGACTGGGCGGTCCTGCGCTCGCCCGCCGGGCTGCTGTTCTGCGCGGTGCCGTGGCACGGCGAGACGGTACGTCCGGCCGTGGTCGAGGGCAGCCGGCTGGACCAGGTTTGCCTGGACGTCCCGCCCTCCGGGTACGACGCCGAGACCGCCTTCTGGGCCGCGCTGACCGGCTGGGTCCTGCGGGACGGTTCGCTGCCGGAGTTCCGGGCGCTCGTGCCGCCCGCGGGGCTGCCCGTCCGGATCCTGCTCCAGCGGCTGGGCGGCGAACGCCCGGCCTCCGCCCATCTGGACCTCGCCTGCGCGGACATCGAGGCGACGCGCGCCCGGCACGAGCGGCTGGGCGCCGCGCGCGTCCACCGGGGCCCGCACTGGACGGTGCTGCGTGACCCGGCCGGCGGCACGTACTGCCTGACGGGCCGGGACCCCGGGACGGGCGGGCTGCCCGCGACGGTCAGCGGGGCGTAGAGGCGATCAGCGGGGCGTGGACACGTACGCGCAGGCGACGGCCGCGGGGTCCGGTCCCTGCGCCGGTTCGGCCGACGGGCTCGGCACGCACGCGTTCTCGTCCGCGCGCGGATCGTGGAGCGGACGGGGCGTACCGCGGGGCACCTTGCGCGGCGTCGCCCCGTCCTCGCTGTCCCAGACGTACGGCTGCCGGGGCCGGACCGAGTCGTGGAGCCACAGGGTGAACCCGCCCCCGGCGGCCACCGCGACGACCCAGGCGCCGACGGCCCGGCGCCACCACCTGCGCCGTCGCGCTCCCCTCTGCTCGCTCACCCCCAGGGTTCGACGTCCACCACGGCCCGGACCGGCACCGGCCCGTACACGTGCGGGAACTCCTCGCCGTTCGGCGGCATGGCCTCGTACTTGAGCGGAGCATCGAGCAGGGCCGGGTCCACGACCAGCACGACCAGCTCGTCCGGGCCCTCGTAGTCGCCGTACAGGAAGGCGGCGATGCGCGGGAGTTGGTCCCTGGTGGAGAAGTGGATGAACCCCTCCTCCTGGAGGGTGCGGCCGCGGGTGGACACCTCGTAGGTGCCCGATCGGCGGGCCGCCTCCCACAGGGAGCGCTCGGTGATGTGGACGATGTGCGGAAGTTTCGGCATGCGGCCACGCTACGGACTCGGCCGGGCCCCGCGCATCCGCATACACCGGCCCCCGCGCGCATCCGCATACGGGTCCCCCGGGGGATGCGGGAGCCGGGCCGGGACGCTCGGGCTCAGGACTGTTGCGGGGTGGATTCCCCGGGCTGGGGCTGGGCGGTTCCGGTGGCGCGGGTCGCGGGCCCGGCATGCCCTCCGTAGGCCGCGCAGGCGGGGTTGCGGCACGGGCCGGAGCCCCACACCGGCACCCAGGCGCCGAGTGTCTTGTGCCGCCCGACGACCGTCTCGACCGTCTGTCCGCAGGCGGGACAGACGCGTTGCTCACTGTCCATGTCCTCAGGGTAGGGCGGGCCGGTGGTCAGCGCTTCCTGTGGTACGTCCGTACGAGCACGCCGTTGCCGAAGGTGCGCACGGAGCCGGAGTCCAGGGTGAACTCCTTGATGTCGAGGCCGCTGCCGAACATCGGCATGCCGGTGCCGTAGACGATCGGGTAGGTCTTGATGACGAGTTCGTCGATCTCGTCGAGCAGGGCTCCCGCGACCTGCGCGCCTCCGCACAGGTAGATGCCCAACCCGCCCTCTTCGGCCTTCAGTTCGCGGACACGGCCGACGAGGTCGGCGTCGATGATCTCGACGTGCGGGTCGGGTGAGGTGCCCAGGGCGCGGGAGGCGACGTACTCGCGCAGATGGGCGTAGGGGCTGGTGATGCCCTCCTTCAGCGCCAGCTCGTAGCTGGCCCGGCCCTGGACGACGGTGTCGAACCGCCTGTTCTCCAGGTGGTCGAGGCCGAGAGGCCTGCGGCCATGGGTGGGCAGGGTCTCCGGGAACTCCGTCCGGAGGAAGGCGAAGTACTCCTCGTCCATGAAGCGGAGCATCTCGGACGCGTCGCCGTGCTCGTCACCGATGAAGCCGTCGAGCGAGCAGGCGATGAAGTACGTGAGCTTTCGCAAGCCGATCCCTTTTCGCAGGTTGCGGAGCGGAACTTCAACCACTCCGTTCGTAGTGCTTTATTTGTAGTACTCCGATTGCAGTGGTGGCAAGCCGTTTCGGCGGCACTTTCGGGACCGAGGACAAGTGGGGCAGGGGATTCCGTATGGCGGGCCGTCCGGGACGGCGGGCGGGACTGCTCGACGCGGGGCTCACGGGGCCGGCACGGGAGGGTGCGTGTACAGCGACCGCACTGCGGTGGGCGACGGCTCGGCCGCGGCTCGCTCACCGCAGGGGCGCGCGCCCGGACTCACCGGCGCGAACAGCGTGCCCCCGCACACCGTGGGGGTGTGCGGGGGCACGCCGGGCCGGAGCCCCCGGTGGCCGCGCGGGGTCAGGAACCGCACGGCCCCGGCGACTCCGGGGTCCTTCGTCGGCCGCCGGGCAGGGCAGCCGCAGATCACCCCCGCGACAGGTGACGGCAGGCGCAATTCGCCGGAGCCGTCTCCGGGTTACGGCGCGCGCAGATCACCATGGCCGTCTCCGGGTTACGGCGCACCCAGATCCTCATGGCCGCCTTCGGATACGGCACGCGCAGGTCACCACGGCCGCGGGTACGGCAAGCGCAGATCACCACGGTCGCCTCCGGGTTGCGGCACGCGCAGATCACCGCGGTCGCCTCCGGGCTGCGGCAGGGGCGAGCCGCGGCCGGCCGTTCGGACCGGCGCCCTCAGGAGGTCCGCCGGGTCACGTACTCGGCCAGGGCCAGCAGGCCGCCCGCCGCCTCCGGCACGGGCACGGCGCGGGTCAGCTCCTGCACCGCCCGGCTCATCCGGTCGGCCGCCTCGGCCTGCGCCCAGTCGCGGCCGCCGGCCTGCTCCACGGCCAGCGCTGTCCGGGCGATCTCGCCGCCGTCCCCGGCCTCCCCCGCGAGGTACGGCTTGCCGTACATCGCGGCGAGTTCGGCCGCCGCCGGCGTGCCGGAGGCGAGGGCCGCCACCACCGGCAGGGACTTCTTGCGGACCGCGAGATCGGCACCGGCCGGCTTGCCGGTGCGCTGCGGATCCCCCCATATGCCGATCACGTCGTCGATCAGCTGGAAGGCGAGTCCGGCCTGGCGGCCGAAGCCGTCGAGCGCCGCCACGTCGTCCTCGCCGACGCCCGCGTACAGCGCGCCGAGGGCGCAGGCGCAGCCCAGCAGCGCGCCGGTCTTCGCCTCGGCCATGGCGAGCACCTCGTCCAGGGTGACGTCGCCGGGGGCGCGCTGTTCCATGGCCGTGTCGGTGTGCTGTCCGGAGCACAGTTCCACGACACAGTCGGCGAGCCGGGCCGCGGCCGCGGCGGAGGCCGGATGCGGATCCTCGGCGAGCAGCCGCAGGGCCAGCGCCTGCAGGGCGTCCCCGGCGAGGATCGCGTCGGGGACGCCGAACACGGTCCATGCGGTGGGCCGGTGCCTGCGGGAGGCGTCCCGGTCCATCACGTCGTCGTGCAACAACGTGAAGTTGTGGACCAGTTCGACCGCGGTGGCGGCGCGGACGGCTGCCACCCGCGCCTCCGGTCCGCCCAGCGCGGCGGCCGCGGCGAGGACCAGCGCGGGCCGTATCGCCTTGCCCGCGTTGCCCGCCGCCGGGGTGCCGTCCGCGTGCTCCCACCCGAAGTGGTAGAGCGCGATCCGGCGGATCGGGCCGGGCAGCGACTCGACGGCCGCCCGCAGCTCGGGGTCGACCAGGGTCCGGGTCCGCTCCAGCAGTGCCGCCGCCTCGTGCCCGTCGAGCGGACCGGCTCCGTCAGCGTCGGCCCCCCGCCGTTCGCCCGGTCCCGGTGGCGCGGGCTCCTCCCCCACCCCGGCGGACCGGGGCGCTTCGGGCGAACGTTGTTTGGTCTCCGTCATGAACTCGGGCATGAGTCCCCCTCGCACAGTCCGTGGACGGTGGCGCTTGCGCTCCGGCTGGACGCATATCCCGAGGATGTACCCGCCCCGAAGGGCGGGAACACGGCCGCGAAGTGCGGAAACGTCACCTCCACCGGCCGATCTCGACGTTTTCCAGCACGCCGAGCGCATCGGGCACCAGGACGGCGGCCGAGTAGTACGCCGTCACCAGGTACTTGATGATGGCCTGTTCGTTGATGCCCATGAACCGCACGGACAGGCTCGGCTCGATCTCGTCCGGGATGCCGGACTGCCTGAGCCCGACGACACCCTGGTCGGCCTCGCCGGTACGCATGGCGATGATCGAGGTGGTGCGGGCCTCGCTGACCGGGATCTTGTTGCACGGGTAGATCGGCACACCGCGCCAGGTGGGGATGCGGTTGCCGCCGATCTCGACGCTCTCCGGGACCAGCCCGCGCTTGTTCAGCTCGCGTCCGAACGCGGCGATCGCGCGCGGGTGGGCCAGGAACAGCTTGGTGCTGCGCCGGCGGCTGAGCAGCTCGTCCATGTCGTCCGGGCTGGGCACACCGTCGTGCGGCTGGATGCGCTGGTCGTACTCGCAGTTGTGCAGCAGTCCGAAGTTGCGGTTGTTGACCAGCTCGTGCTCCTGGCGCTCCTTCAGCGCCTCGACCGTGAGCCGCAACTGCTGCTCGGTCTGGTTCATCGGCTGGTTGTACAGGTCGGCCACGCGCGTGTGGATGCGCAGCACGGTCTGGGCGATGCTCAGTTCGTACTCGCGCGGCCGGGCCTCGTAGTCCACGAAGGTGTGCGGGATGTCCGGCTCACCGCTGTGGCCGGCCGCCAGCGCGACCTCCTTCTCGCCGTACTTGTTGGTCTGCTGAGCGGGGACCGAGCGCAGCTCCTGAAGGTGTTCGCGCAGCGAGTCGGCGCGCTCGGCGACCTGCTCGAAGTCCTGGCGGCTGAGGATCAGCACCGTGCACGCGGTGTCCGCGCGGGCGGTGTACTCCCAGATGGCGTCCGGGTCCAGCAGGGCCTGCTCGCCGAAGTAGGCGCCGTCGGCGAGGACTCCGAGGACCGCGTCGTCGCCGTAGGGGCCCGTGCCGACCTTCTCGACCCTGCCGTGGGCCAGCAGGTACACCTCGTCGGTGCGGCTGCCGAAGCCGGCGATCACCTCGCCCGGTGCGAAGTCCCGTTGACGGCAGCGCCGGGCCAGCTCCGTCAGCACCTCGCCGTCCTCGTACGACCTGAGGGCCGGCAGCTCGCCGAGCTCGGCCGGGATGACCTCGACCTGGTCCCCGGTCTTCACAAAGGTGATCCGGCCGTCGCCGACGGCGAACGTCAGTCGCCGGTTCACACGGTACGTGCCGCCCTGCACGTCGACCCAGGGCAGCGTCCGCAGCAGCCAGCGGGAGCTGATCTCCTGCATCTGCGGAACGGACTTGGTCGTGGTGGCCAGGTTCCGCGCCGCCGACGTGCCGAGAGACTGCTGCGGCTTGCCCTGTTCGGTGCGGACCTCATCGCCTACCGACATAAGAAAGTGCCCTCTCCTGTATGCCCGGTGCCGAATCGCACACCGGTCTCACGAGTGAGCCTTCCATCACGCAACGCACACGCACCATTACCCGAAAGAGCGGGAATGGATCATCGCACTACTGGGCAGAAAGAGGGACCCTGTCCAGCCCCTGACGTGAGCGCCCGTTGTCCGGATCGGCTCGCACAGTGTGCGAACGATGTAGTCCGGGACGTCCGGTTTCGGTAGAAGCAAGCGGTACGAGAGGGCCGCGAACGGCGGCCACCGGGCACGACAGCACGAAGGAGGCGGTCATGGCCCCACCCATGTCCGCGAGCCGGTTCCTGGACGCGCTCCGCGCCGAGGGCGTCACCGTCGCCGAGGTCGGGGACTGGCCGAACCACAACCGCAACCACAAGGGCCCCTGGGGCCCCGTCCACGGCGTGATGATCCACCACACGGTGACCACCGGCAGCGAGCACACCGTGGAGGTCTGCCGGGACGGCACCACCAAGCTGCCGGGCCCGCTGTGCCACGGCGTGATCACCAAGGACGGCACGGTCCACCTGGTCGGCTACGGCCGCGCCAACCACGCCGGCGCAGGTGACGACGACGTCCTGCGGGCGGTGATCGCCGAGAAGAGGCTGCCGCCGGACAACGAGGCGAACACCGACGGCAACCGGTACTTCTACGGCTTCGAGTGCGAGAACCTGGGCGACGGCGAGGACCCCTGGCCCGAGGCGCAGCTGGAGGCGATCGTGCGGGCCGCCGCGGCCGTGTGCCGCCACCACGCGTGGTCGGCACGGTCGGTCATCGGACACCTGGAGTGGCAGCCGGGCAAGGTGGACCCGCGCGGGTTCACGATGGAGTGGCTGCGGGAGCGGATCGGCGAGCGCCTGAAGGAGGCGTAGCCGCGGGGCGGCGCCGGGCAGCGGCCGGAGCAGGCGCGGCAGCGGATCGGCGCCGGAGGTGCACGGAGGCGCGGCAGCGGATCGGCGCCGGGCAGCGGCCGAAAGAGGCGTGGCCGTGGATCGGCGCCGGGCGAGAATGAGGGCGTGACCAGCACCGACCCGCTCGCCCCGCGACTGCCCTCTCCCCTGGAGGAGCTGGCGGACGACCGCTTCTCCCGGCAGGGCCTGAGGCTGCTGCTCAAGCGGGACGACCTGATCCACCCGGAGCTGATCGGCAACAAGTGGCGCAAGCTGGTGCCCAGCATCGAGGCGGCACGGGGCCGCGCGCTGGTCACCTTCGGCGGGGCGTACTCCAACCATCTGCGGGCCACCGCCGCCGCGGGCCGGCTGCTCGGGCTGCCGACCACCGGCGTGGTCCGCGGCCAGGAGCTGGCCGGCCGGCCGCTCAACCCGTCCCTGTCCCGGTGCGCGGCCGACGGCATGCGGCTGCACTTCGTCGACAGATCGACGTACCGGCACAAGAGCGAGCCGGAGACCCTGGCCGCGATTCTGCGTGCGGCCGGTGCCGAGGGTGCGTACGTCGTCCCGGAGGGCGGCAGCAACGCAGGGGCCGTGCGTGGCTGCCGGGCCCTCGGTGAGGAGCTGCGCGACCGTGCCGACGTCGTGGCCGTCGCCTGCGGCACCGGCGGCACACTCGCCGGACTCGCCGCGGGACTGGGCGCCGGACAGCGCGCGCTCGGCATACCGGTGCTCAAGGGCGGCTTCCTGGCGGGCGACGTCCAGGCGCTCCAGGAGCGCGCCTTCGGCGCCCGCACCGGCCTGTGGTCCCTCGACGACCGCTTCCACTTCGGCGGCTACGCCCGGACGACCGATGCGCTCGACGCCTTCGCCGAGGACTTCGAGCGGCGGCACGGACTGCCCATCGAACGTCTCTATGTCGCCAAGTTGCTCTACGGACTCGTCGCCCTGGCGGAGGAAGGCGCCTTCGCGCGCGGGACGTCGGTCGCGGCAGTCGTCACCGGACGGCCGTTTCCCGGTCCCGCACCGACGGCGTGATCCGCGGGGCAGGCCCTCAGTCGGCCTCCCGGAAGGCGGCCGCTTCCTCCAGGTCGAGCCTGCGCAGGAGCGCGCGGAGCATCTCGTCGTCGAGGTAACGGCGGTCGCGGAGCCTGACGAAGACCTCGCGCTCGACGCCGATCATCTCCCTGGACAGGCGGCGGTAGGTGTCGTCCACGGACTCACCGGTAACGGCGTTGACCTGGCCGAGCCGTTCCCAGACGGCATTGCGTCTGCGCTCCAGGACGTCGCGCAGACGGTCCGCGAGCGGTGGCGGCAGCTCGTTGCGCTCGTCCAGGAGGAGGTCGTCCAGGCGGCTCTCGGCGGCCCGGGAGGCCTGCGCCTGGGCATTGGCCTCGGCGAGCGTCTCGGCCTGCGGGTCGCGCCCGGGGAAGCGCATCAGGCGGATCACCAGCGGGAGGGTCAAGCCCTGCACGACCAGCGTGCCGATGACGGTGGTGAAAGTCAGGAAGAGGATCAGGTCGCGCTGCGGAAAGTGGGCGCCCCCGTGCACCGTGGCCGGGATCGAGAACGCGATGGCCAGCGAGACCACGCCCCGCATGCCGGCCCACGACGTCACGATCGGACCGCGCCAGGTGGGATTTTCCTCGCGTTCCCGGATGCGCCGGGACAGCAGGCGGGGCAGGAAGGTCGCCGGGTACACCCACACGAACCGGGCCGCGACGACCACGACGAAGACGGCGACCGCGTACCAGGCGGCGTCGGAGCCCTCGTACGCGCCGAGGCCCTTGAGGACCCGGGGCAGCTGCAGGCCGATCAGCGCGAACACCGCCGACTCCAGGAGGAAGGCGACCATCCGCCACACGGCGTCCTCCTGGAGCCGGGTGGCGAAGTCGACCTCCCACGCGCGGTGCCCGAGGTAGACGGCGACGACCACGACCGCGAGGACGCCCGAGCCGTGCAGCTGCTCGGCGACGCCGTAGGCGACGAACGGGATCAGCAGGGAGAGGGTGTTCTGGAGCAGCGCCTCCTTGAGGTGCGTGCGCAGCCAGTGGATCGGCACCATGAGCACCAGTCCGACGACGACACCGCCGACCGCCGCCCGCAGGAACTCGCCGATGCCGCCCGACCAGGTGGCGCCCTCGCCGACGGCCGCGGCTAGGGCCACCTTGTAGGCGGTGATCGCGGTCGCGTCGTTCAGCAGGGACTCGCCCTGGAGGATGGTGGTGATCCGCGACGGCAGCCCGACCCGGCGCGCGATCGCCGCGGCCGCGACCGCGTCCGTCGGCGCCACCACGGCGCCCAGCACCAGCGCCGCCGGCAGCGGCAGCCCCGGGACGACCAGGTAGGCGGCCCAGCCGACGACGAAGGTCGCGAAGAGCACGTAGCCGACCGACAGCAGCCCCACGGGCCGTATCTGGGCCCGCAGGTCCAGGTACGAGCTCTCGGTGCCCTCCTTGTACAGCAGCGGGGGCAGCACCAGGGGCAGGACGACGTCGGGTTCGAGCGTGTAGTGCGGGACACCGGGGAGGTAGGAGACCGCAAGGCCGACCGCCACCAGCAGCAGTGGCGCCGGCACCGGGGTGCGCCGGGCGGCACCGGCCACCGCGGCACTGCCTGCCACCAGCAACAGCAGCGGCATCACGTCCATGGTCCTCGCCCACCCTCATTTTCCGCGCGGTCACCCGCACGCCCGTCGTAATCTGGCAATCATGAAACAGTGCACGCACGCCCACGCGCTGCCGCACCCGGACCCGGAGCCGCGCAGCGAGACCTGCCCGGAGTGTCTCGCGAACGGGACGCATCCGGTGCAGCTGCGGATCTGTCTGACCTGTGGCCACGTCGGCTGCTGCGACTCCTCACCGGGACGGCACGCCACCGAGCACCACGCGACGTCCGGACACCCGGTGATGCGGACCTTCGAGCCCGGCGAGGACTGGCGGTGGTGCTTCGTCGACCACGTTCTCGTGTGACACTGCACTGACGCGGTATACGGCCGCGGCCGACGACGGTTCGAGCGTCCGACGCCGGGGTACGTCAACCCGGCGCGCGCTCTTCCCATTTGGGCCCGCAAACCCTCTAGACACGGAGCGTATCCACAGCTTTACTGTGAGTGACGCCAGGGGGTTGGGGTCCCGGGGACAGGACCGTCAGGGGCGCGATAGCGTCACCGCGGAACCACGTACGCGTTACCCCGGGGGGCGACCCTCGGCCCCGTAAAGCTTGTACCACCATGGAGGTGAGGGTGTCCCAGATCGCAGGCGAGCCCGCGACCCAGGACTTCGTGGAAGTCCGGCTGCCGGCTGCGGGTGCCTACCTGTCGGTGCTGCGGACGGCCACGGCCGGTCTGGCGGCCCGCTTGGACTTCACCCTGGACGAGATCGAGGACCTGCGCATCGCCGTGGACGAGGCCTGCGCGATCCTGCTGCAGCAGGCCGTGCCCGGCTCCGTGCTCAGTTGCGTCTTCCGCCTCGTCGACGACTCACTGGAGGTCACGGTCTCGGCGCCGACCACCGACGGCCACGCCCCCTCGCGGGACACCTTCGCCTGGACGGTGCTCTCGGCCCTGGCGGGCAAGGTCTCCTCGGCCGTCGACGAGGACAAGACCGTGTCCATCAGCCTCTACAAACAGCGCGGCGCGGGCCCCGGGCCGGCGTGAGGAACGGGGACGGGCCGGTGCGGGACGAAGAGCGCGGCACACGGGAGCTGCCGACGGAGGCCACGGGCTCCGCGGACGCTTCCCGACGTATGGCTGACGGCATCGACGGCATCCCCGAGCAGGCCAGACCGCATCCGGAGGAGGACTCCGCGCAGGCCGGCGGAGCCGGTGCCGCGCAGAGCGCGCCTTCGGAGGGACGCGGCGGGGTCGGGCCCGCCACCCGCGCGGCGGCGAGGGCTCGGGGAAGGGCTACGGGCGGGACGATGAGCGAGCACGAGCGATACGCCGAGGACGACGCGCTGGGCAAGGAGGCCGTGCAGGCCACCCAGCACGACCCCCAGGACCGCAGCGGGGCGCGTGCGATGTTCATCGAGCTGCGCAAGCTGAACCAGGGCAGCCCCCAGTACGCGGAGCTGCGCAACCAGCTGGTCCGTATGCACCTGCCGCTCGTCGAACACCTGGCACGCCGCTTCCGCAACCGCGGCGAGCCGCTGGACGACCTCACCCAGGTCGCCACGATCGGTCTGATCAAGTCCGTCGACCGCTTCGACCCGGAGCGCGGCGTGGAGTTCTCCACGTACGCCACCCCGACCGTCGTCGGCGAGATCAAGCGGCACTTCCGGGACAAGGGCTGGGCGGTCCGCGTGCCGCGCCGCCTGCAGGAGCTGCGGCTCGCGCTGACCACGGCGACGGCCGAGCTGTCCCAGCTGCACGGCCGCTCCCCCACGGTCCACGAGCTCGCCGAGAAGCTCGCGATCTCCGAAGAGGAGGTCCTGGAGGGCCTGGAGTCCGCCAACGCGTACTCCACGCTGTCCCTGGACGTCCCCGACACCGACGACGAGTCCCCGGCGGTCGCCGACACCCTCGGCGCCGAGGACGAGGCGCTGGAGGGCGTGGAGTACCGCGAGTCCCTCAAGCCGCTGCTGGAGGACCTGCCCCCGCGCGAGAAGCGCATCCTGCTCCTGCGCTTCTTCGGGAACATGACCCAGTCGCAGATCGCGCAGGAGGTCGGCATCTCCCAGATGCACGTCTCCCGGCTGCTCGCCAGGACCCTGGCCCAGCTGCGGGAGAAGTTGCTGGTCGAGGAGTAGGCAGCCGTCGTACGGCTACTGCGGCTTCGATTCCCCGGTGCGGCCCGGCCCCTTGATCCCCAGGGCCTGGGTCGTGGCCGGGTTCACCAGCAGGACCAGCGAGGCCACCGCGACCACGGCCAGGGCGATGCCCGCGGGGATCGCCATGCTCTCCGCCTGGAGCAGGCTGTAGGAGACCGGCAGGGCCATGAGCTGGGTGATCACGGCGGGGCCGCGGCTCCAGCTGCGGCGCGCCAGCAGGCCGCGCGCGGCCAGCAGCGGGAGCAGCGCCAGGACGATCAGGGTGACACCCAGAGTGACGGCCTGCTGCCGGTCGTCCGGGGCGCCGGTGAGACCGAGGACGAGCGTCCACACGCCGCCGGCCACCAGGGCCGCGCCCTCCAGGGCACTCAGCGCCGCCGCGTACGTCAGTCGACGCGGACGGGGGCCGCCGACCGCGGCGGCTTGGGCGGTGTCCGGGGCGGAATTCTGCTCACTGCTCACCCCGGAAGCGTAGCCCCGCACCCCGTGGCGGCCCCCGCCGCCCCGCGCTCCGCACCCTCGTGCGTGGTCAGGCTCACGCCCCCTCCTCTTACCGGATCCCTACCTCGGGCTGGGCCGGGTACCCCCCAGTAGGTACGCTGCCCTCCATGCGTGCACTTCTCGTGGTCAATCCGGCGGCAACCACCACAAGCGCACGCAGGCGTGATGTGCTGATCCACGCGCTGGCGAGCGAGATGAAGCTGGAAGCGGTCACCACCGAGTACCGCGGCCATGCGCGCGACCTGGGCCGGCAGGCCGCGGAGAGCGACGACATCGACCTGGTCGTGGCCCTCGGCGGCGACGGCACGGTCAACGAGGTGGTCAACGGCCTCCTGCACGCCGGCCCCGACCCGGACCGCCTGCCCGGTCTCGCCGTGGTCCCCGGTGGCTCCACCAATGTCTTCGCCCGCGCCCTGGGCCTGCCCAACGACCCCGTCGACGCCACCGGCGCGCTGCTGGACGCCCTGCGTGACGGCAGCGAGCGGCTGGTCGGACTCGGTCTGACCTCGGGCACGCCCGGCACCGAGGACGAGGCGGTGCCCGACCGCTGGTTCACCTTCAACGCCGGACTCGGCTTCGACGCGGGGGTGGTCGGCCGAGTTGAGCAGCAGCGCGAGCGCGGCAAGAAGTCGACGCACGCCCTGTACGTCCGCCAGGTGGTCCGGCAGTTCCTCGGCGAGCAGCACCGCCGGCGCGGCCCGATCACTCTCGAACGGCCCGGGGCGGACCCGGTGACCGATCTTGTTGTCGCCATAGTCTCGAACACGTCCCCTTGGACGTATCTCGGCAATCGCCCGATGTACACGTCGCCTAAGGCGTCGTTCGATACCGGCGTCGACGTGCTCGGTCTCAGCCGCCTGTCGACGGCTGCGGTTGCCCGGTATGGCACACAGTTGCTCACTTCGTCCCCCGATCGGGGACCCCACGGCAAGCACGTCCTCTCCCTGCACGATCTGGACCAGTTCACCTTGCATTCGAAGGCCCCCCTCCCCCTTCAGATGGACGGCGACCACCTAGGACTGCGTACCAGCGTGACGTTCACAGGCGTACGCCGCGCACTGCGTGTGATTGTGTGAGCGGAACGGGCGAAAGTCCTTTCACTCGAACGTTTAGGCCAGGATCCACCCCATGGAAGTACGGCTGTGACCCAGTCGACACCGAGGAATCAAAAAAAACTTTCCGGAAGGGGTTGTATCCGTCGCTGAGGTTTGCGAGTCTCTACGTGGCGATCGGGACGGCCCGCAACACCGGCCTCCACTGATCACCGGAACCCCTCTTCAAACCAAGGACCACGCCGAGGTCAACTCGGCGGTCGGCCCTTCCCTTGTTGAGGGATTCGTGAAAGCGTTCACATTCACAAGCAACGAGCACGTAATACCAAGGAGAGGTAGCAGCCATGGACTGGCGTCACAACGCCGTTTGCCGCGAGGAAGACCCCGAGCTCTTCTTCCCCATCGGCAACACCGGTCCTGCGCTGCTGCAGATCGAGGAAGCCAAGGCCGTCTGCCGTCGCTGCCCGGTGATCGAGCAGTGTCTGCAGTGGGCGCTCGAGTCCGGTCAGGACTCCGGCGTCTGGGGTGGTCTCAGCGAGGACGAGCGCCGCGCCATGAAGCGCCGCGCCGCTCGCAACCGGGCTCGTCAGGCCTCCGCCTGACGCTCCCACCCCTGCTGACAGCCTGAGCTTGGCGGCGCGTACAGCGAGTACGCATCTCCCGCCCCCGAGCCGCAGCGCGCAGTACCCCCGATGCGCTTAGCGACATAGCAGAGCAGCAACGAGCTTTAAGCCCCGGCCCACCAAGTGGTCCGGGGCTCAATGCTGTTCGGGGTCGCTCCGGGCTGTACGGGAACGCCGCGCAGGGAAGCCGTACAGGGAAGCTGTGTGTGAGGACTGTGCAGGGAAACTGTGCGTGAGTGCTGCACAGGGAAGCTGTGCGTGAGGGCTGTGCGGGGAGGCTTTCCGTTCGGCCGTCCGGGTGCTTTCTACTTCTGCGCCCGCACCGGGACGTCCAGGATCACCCGAGTTCCCCGCCCGGGCGCAGGAACCATGTCGAAGGTTCCGCCCAACTCGCCCTCCACCAGGGTTCGTACGATCTGCAGACCGAGATTGCCCGAGCGGTGCGGGTCGAAGTCCTCGGGCAGTCCGACCCCGTCGTCCTGGACGGTGACGAGGAGGCGGGCCTCCTTGGTGGTGCCGCCGCGCACCGCGGAGACCTCGACCGTGCCGGTGTCGCCCTCGCGGAAGCCGTGCTCCAGGGCGTTCTGCAGGATCTCGGTGAGGACCATCGACAGCGGGGTGGCGACCTCGGCGTCGAGGATCCCGAACCGCCCGCTGCGCCGGCCGGTCACCTTGCCGGGCGAGATCTCGGCGACCATCGCGAGGACCCGGTCGGCGATGTCGTCGAACTCCACCCGCTCGTCGAGGTTCTGCGACAGCGTCTCGTGGACGATCGCGATCGAGCCGACGCGGCGCACGGCCTCCTCCAGGGCCTCCCGGCCGCGCTCGGAGTCGATGCGCCGGGCCTGCAGACGCAGCAGGGCCGCGACGGTCTGGAGGTTGTTCTTCACCCGGTGGTGGATCTCCCGGATGGTCGCGTCCTTGGTGATCAACTCACGCTCGCGGCGGCGGAGTTCGGTGACGTCCCGCAGCAGCACCAGGGACCCGATGCGGGTGCCCTTGGGCTTGAGCGGGATGGCCCGGAACTGGATCACCCCGTCGTTCGCCTCGATCTCGAACTCGCGCGGCGCCCAGCCGCTCGCCACCTTGGCGAGCGCCTCGTCCACCGGCCCCCGGGTCGGGGCGAGTTCGGCCGTGGTCTGCCCCAGGTGCTGGCCGACCAGGTCGGCGGCGAGGCCGAGGTGGTGGTAGGCGGAGAGGGCGTTCGGGGAGGCGTACTGGACGATGCCGTCCGCGTCCAGCCGGATCAGGCCGTCACCGACGCGCGGGGAGGCGTCCATGTCGACCTGCTGGCCGGGGAAGGGGAAGGAGCCGGCCGCGATCATCTGCGCGAGGTCCGAGGCGCTCTGGAGATAGGTCAGCTCAAGACGGCTGGGGGTGCGGACGGTGAGCAGGTTGGTGTTGCGGGCGATGACGCCGAGGACCCGGCCCTCACGCCGTACGGGGATGGACTCGACCCGGACGGGGACCTCTTCGCGCCACTCCGGGTCGCCCTCGCGCACGATCCTGCCCTCGTCCAGCGCCGCGTCCAGCATGGGCCGCCGGCCGCGCGGGACCAGGTGGCCGACCATGTCGTCCTGGTAGGAGGTGGGGCCGGTGTTGGGGCGCATCTGGGCGACCGAGACGTACCGGGTGCCGTCGCGGGTGGGGACCCACAGGACCAGGTCGGCGAAGGAGAGGTCGGAGAGCAGCTGCCACTCCGATACCAGCAGGTGGAGCCACTCGAGATCGGAGTCGTCGAGGGCCGTGTGCTGGCGTACGAGTTCGTTCATGGAGGGCACGTCTGCGAGCGTACCCGGGGCCCGCGCATGGCCGGAAAACACCCGCGGGCCGCGGCGCCTGAGAGGGACCCTCAACCCTCCCGGCACCGCAGCCCGGAGCATCATCGGCCGTGGGGTGTGCGGTCCCGGTCGGCCGAAGGCCGAGGAGTCGGGGCAGTCAGGGCAGAGAGCTCCGGTTCCTCGGTCCGTCTTCCTGTGCGGGGAAGACGGAAGCTGTTCAGTTTTCCCTACGATTGTCCCCTACGCATTGTGGACTAGACCACGATGGCGTGTCCATGAGCGAGAGGGTATGCGCTGAAGTCGTCCGGCACGCGATGCCACGCAGCCTAGCCCGCCCGGGTCAGCCCTGGGGCCAGATGGTCATGGCAATTTCCGCGAGCGCCGTCAGTTCCGCCCGGCTCGCGCCGTCCCGGGCCTGCTGGGACATGCCCTGGATCATGGCCCCGGTGTGCCGGGCGAGCGCCGCGGCGTCGGTACCGGCCGGCAGCCGCCCTGCCGCCACGTCGGCCTTGATGCGGGACTCCAGGCCCGAGATGCTCGCGTTGCGCCGCTCCCGCAGCAGCGCCTCGACCTCCGGGCTGGTGCAGTTGGTGGCCGCGTGGACGACCAGGCAGCCGTACGGGTGGGCAGGGTCCGTGTACGCGGCGGCGGCTTCGCGCAGCGTCCGCTCGACGGCCGCGCGGGCGGTGGACTCCTCGGCGAGGGCGCGGTCGCCGAAGGCGCCGTGGGTGCCGGCGTAGACCCTCACGACCTCCTCGAACAGGGTCCGCTTGTCACCGAAGGCCGCATACAGACTCGGGGCGCCGATGCCCATGATCCGGGTGAGATCGGAGACCGAGGTCGCCTCGTAGCCGTGCTCCCAGAAGGCCATGAGCGCCTTCTCCAGCGCGGTGGCACGGTCGAAGGAGCGCGGGCGGCCCCGCGACCTGGACGTCCTGACCTGCTCTTTTGCCTCTTCCGTCTCCTGGTCCGTCTCCCGGGCGCTCACCATGGAGTGCATTTTATAGCGCCCCCTAGAGAAATGTCGGCGGCGTGCTGTACGGTTTTTTTGTAGCGACCGCTAGACAAATGAGGGGTGGCGGACATGGGTGCGCTCACGGGGAAGACGGCGCTGGTCACGGGCGCGAGCCGGGGCATCGGACGGGGCATCGCCGAACGGCTGGGGCGGGACGGGGCACGGGTCGCGGTGCACTACGGCAGCAACGGGGCGGCGGCACAGGAGGCGGTGGCCGCGATCGAGGCGGGGGGCGGCTCCGCGTTCGCGATCGGGGTGGAGCTGGGGGTGCCGGGCGACGCCGAGCGGCTGTGGGAGGAGTTCGACCGGCATGCGGACGGGGTGGACATCCTGGTGAACAACGCGGGGATCGGCACCTCCCGCCCCTTCGAGGAGATCGGAGAGGAGGAGTACGACCGGCTGTTCGCGGTGAACGTGAAGGCACCGCACTTCATCACCCGGCTCGGGGCGCGGCGGCTGCGGGACGGCGGGCGGGTGGTGAACATATCGTCCGGGCTGGCGCGGGCCGCCGTGATGCCCGAGCTGATGGCCTACGCGATGACGAAGGCGGCGCTGGACGTCCTCACCCGGGATCTGTCCAAGGTGCTGGGGCCGCGCGGCATCACGGTGAACTCGGTCGCGCCCGGCATCGTGGACACGGACGTCAACGCCGGATGGCTGCGCACGAGCGACGAGGCCTGGCGGGACGCGGCGGGGTACTCGGCACTGGGGCGGGTGGGCACGCCGGCCGACATCGCCGACGCGGTGGCTTTCCTCGTGTCGCAGGACGGGCGATGGGTGACCGGGCACTGGCTGGACGCCACGGGAGGTTCCCTGGCGTAGCAGCCGCCTCATCTGGGCCCGGGAGGCCGATTCTGTTAGATTGGTCTAAACCACATAGCGACTTGTGCTCCGAGCCCTCCCAGACCTCCAGGCCCTCTTCAGAACGGCAGGCCCAGCGTGGAAGTTGTCATCGTTCCGGATGCCGCGGCGGGCGGCGAGCTCATCGCCGAGGCCATGGCCCACCTGCTGCGACGCAAGCCCGACGCCCTGCTCGGTGTGGCCACCGGCTCCACTCCGCTGCCCATCTACCAGGCGCTGACCGCCAAGGTGCACTCCGGCGCCGTGGACACCGCAGGGGCCCGGATAGCCCAGCTCGACGAATACGTCGGGCTGCCCGCCGAGCATCCCGAGTCCTACCGCTCGGTGCTGCGCCGGGAGGTGCTGGAGCCGCTCGGCATCGGGATGGACGCGTTCATAGGCCCGGACGGCACGGCCGAGGACGTCCGTGCGGCGTGCAAGGCCTACGACCGGGCGCTCGCGGAGGCCGGCGGGGTGGATCTGCAGCTGCTGGGGATCGGGACGGACGGGCACATCGGGTTCAACGAGCCGTGCTCCTCGCTCGCCTCGCGCACCCGGATCAAGACGCTGACGGAGCAGACCCGGATCGACAACGCGCGCTTCTTCGACGGCGACATCACGCAGGTGCCGCACCACGTCATCACCCAGGGCATCGGCACCATCCTGGAGGCCCGCCACCTGGTCCTGCTCGCGACGGGCGAGGGCAAGGCGGACGCGGTCGCCGCGACTGTCGAGGGACCGGTCGCGGCCGTCTGCCCGGCCTCGGCACTCCAGCTGCACCCGCATGCCACGGTGGTCGTCGACGAGGCCGCCGCGTCCAAGCTGAAGCTGGCCGACTACTTCCGGCACGCCTATGCGAACAAGCCGGACTGGCAGGGAATCTGACCCTGGGTGCCGGTGCCGTCACCGGCGCTCACCGGTCACCGCTCCCGGGGGCGGCACCCGCCTGCTGGACTAGACCAGCAGCGGGTCCGACGGTATACAGAGAGGATCACGGAGCGTGCGGGTGGAGTCCTGATCCACGAAGCCGTGCCACGATGTGAGCCGTGGCCGATGGGATGTCGGTCGCTTTCGGCATCAGGAGCCGGGAAGGCAGAGCATGAGCACCGACGTCGGCAGTGCGGAGAACGAGGCCGGGACGGTCCGTACCGCGCGTGTGCCCAAGTACTACCGCTTGAAGAAGCACCTGCTCGACATGACGGAGACGCAGGCTCCGGGCACTCCGGTCCCGCCCGAGCGCACGCTGGCGGCCGAGTTCGACACCTCCCGCACCACCGTCCGCCAGGCCCTGCAGGAGCTCGTCGTCGAAGGACGCCTGGAACGCATCCAGGGCAAGGGCACCTTCGTCGCCAAGCCGAAGGTGTCCCAGGCGCTGCAGCTCACGTCCTACACCGAGGACATGCGGGCCCAGGGGCTGGAGCCCACCTCGCAGCTGCTGGACGTCGGCTACATCACCGCCGACGACCGGCTCGCCGAGCTGCTCGACATAACGGCCGGCGGGCGCGTGCTGCGCATCGAGCGGCTGCGCATGGCCAACGGCGAGCCGATGGCGATCGAGACCACCCATCTGTCGGCCAAGCGCTTCCCGGCCCTCAGACGCTCGCTCGTGAAGTACACCTCCCTGTACACCGCCCTCGCCGAGGTCTACGACGTCCATCTCGCCGAGGCCGAGGAGACCATCGAGACCTCGCTGGCCACCCCGCGCGAGGCGGGTCTGCTCGGCACCGACGTGGGTCTGCCGATGCTGATGCTGTCCCGCCACAGCCTGGACCGTGAGGGCAAGCCGGTGGAGTGGGTCCGGTCTGTCTACCGGGGCGACCGGTACAAGTTCGTGGCCAGGCTCAAGCGCCCGCAGGACTAGGGAGAGTTGGGGTCTTCACACCTCAATCCCCAAATCGACATACCGACATACGGACGAGGTCTTCCGCTGCCGCGGCACGTCACCTAGATTGCCTGCGCATTACACAGGTGATCAGCGAGGGGACGGAGCCGTGGCATGTCGGAAGCGCCTGAAGTGAGACCACCGGTCGTGACACCGGTCCGCGTGGTCATCGCCCTGTGTCTCGTCGCGCCCTTCGTGGCGATGCTGTGGGTGGGCTCGTACGCCAAGACGGACCCCGCGTTCATCGGGATCCCGTTCTTCTACTGGTACCAGATGCTGTGGGTGCTGATCTCCACCGCGCTCACGATGCTGGCGTACCGGCTCTGGCAGCACGACCAGCGCGGCCGCAAGGGCGCGAAGGGGGGTGCGGCGCAGTGAAGAACGGCGTCAACGGCGTCGCGCTCGGCGTCTTCATCTTCTTCTTCCTGGCCGTCACGGTCATGGGCTTCCTGGCCGCCCGCTGGCGCAGGGCCGACGACGAGCACTCCCTGGACGAATGGGGCCTGGGCGGACGGTCGTTCGGCACCTGGATCACGTGGTTCCTGCTCGGCGGCGACCTGTACACGGCGTACACGTTCGTCGCGGTGCCGGCGGCGGTCTACGCGGCGGGCGCGGCCGGCTTCTTCGCGGTGCCCTACACGATCCTGGTCTATCCGCTGATCTTCACGTTCCTGCCCCGTCTGTGGTCGGTGTCCCACAAGCACGGCTATGTGACGACCTCGGACTTCGTGCGCGGCCGCTTCGGCTCCAAGGGCCTGTCCCTGGCCGTGGCGCTGACCGGCATCCTGGCGACGATGCCGTACATCGCGCTCCAGCTCGTCGGCATCCAGGCGGTGCTGGACGTGATGGGCGTGGGCGGCGGTGACCACACCAACTGGTTCGTGAAGGACCTGCCCCTGCTCATCGCCTTCGGTGTGCTGGCGGCCTACACCTACTCCTCGGGCCTGCGCGCCCCCGCACTGATCGCGTTCGTCAAGGACACGCTGATCTACATCGTGATCACGGTGGCGATCATCTACATCCCGATCAAGCTGGGCGGGTTCGACGACGTCTTCGCCAAGGCGGGCCACGCGTTCAGCCAGGTCAACCCCGCCACCGGCAAGCCGCGCGGCGCGCTCGCCCCGCCGGAGGCGGGCCAGTGGACGTACGCCACGCTGGCGCTCGGCTCGGCGCTCGCGCTGTTCATGTACCCGCACTCGATCACCGCGACGCTGTCGTCCAGGAGCCGTGAGGTGATCCGCCGCAACACCACGATCCTGCCGCTGTACTCGCTGATGCTGGGCCTGCTGGCTCTTCTCGGCTTCATGGCGATCGCGGCCGGCGTGAAGGTCACCAACGGGCAGCTGGCGATCCCGCAGCTGTTCGAGGACATGTTCCCGGACTGGTTCGCGGGCGTGGCCTTCGCGGCGATCGGCATCGGCGCGCTGGTCCCGGCGGCCATCATGTCGATCGCGGCGGCGAACCTGTTCACCCGCAACATCTACAAGGACTTCATCAAGCCGGACGCCACGCCGAAGCAGGAGGCCCAGGTCTCCAAGTTCGTGTCGCTGCTGGTGAAGGTCGGCGCACTGGTCTTCGTCCTGACCATGGACAAGACGGTCGCCATCAACTTCCAGCTGCTGGGCGGCATCTGGATCCTGCAGACCTTCCCGGCGCTGGTCGGCGGCCTGTTCACACGCTGGTTCCACCGCTGGGCGCTGCTGGCCGGGTGGGCGGTCGGCATGGTGTACGGCACGGCGGCGGCCTACGGGGTCGCCTCCCCGACCCAGAAGCACTTCGGCGGCAGCGCCAAGGAGATCCCCGGCATCGGTGAGATCGGCTACATCGGCCTGACGGCCTTCGTGCTGAACGTCCTCGTCACCGTGGTCCTGACCGTCGTCCTGAAGGCCGTGAAGGCCCCCGAGGGCCTCGACGAGACCCGCCCGGAGGACTACACGGCGGACGCGGGCGAGCCGGGGGTCGAGGCGGAACTCCCGCCCGCCACGGCAGGAAGCACCCACTAGCCCCCGCCCAGCGGGCCGCCGGGTTACCACCCACCACGGCGGCCCGCTGTTTCGTGCACACTCACCGGCATGGACCTCCTGATCCGCCGCGCAGACCCCGCCGAATACGCCGCCCTGGGAGAACTCACCGCCCAGGCCTACCTCCAGGACGGCCTGCTGGACTTCGGCGAGAGCGACGCGTACCTCGGTGAGCTCCGGGACGTGGCCAAGCGGGCGGCCGCGGCCGAAGTCCTCGTGGCCGTCCGCAACGCGACAGTCCTGGGCGGAGTCACCTTCGTCCCGTCCGGTGGCCCCATGGCCGACATAGCGGGCCCGGCAGAGGCCGAGATCCGGATGCTCGCGGTCTCGCGCACCGCCCGCGGCCGGGGCGTCGGCGAGGCCCTCGTCCGCGCGTGCATCGACCGGGCCCGCCGCACCGCGGGATGCACCCGCATCGTCCTGTCCACGCAGCGCACCATGCACAGCGCCCACCGCATCTACGAGCGCCTGGGTTTCGTTCGCACACCCGAGCGGGACTGGAATCCCCTCCCCGACCTGGACGACATCACTCTCCTCACCTACGAGTTGACCCTCTGAAGCCACGACGACACAACATCTGGGGGTGACACGACAGCCCGGCACTAGATGTATGCTCATCCTCGCTGTCGTCGCAGGGGAATCCGGTGCGAATCCGGAACTGTCCCGCAACGGTGTACTTGCGTGCATCCGCACGCCCGCGTCAGTCCGAGGACCTGCCGGCAGCACGCACCCGGCCGTCCGGCGCGGGTGCCTTGAGACGTCCGGGCCTCGTGGAGTGGGCTGGTGGACGCGACGCCGTGTGCGCTCGTGCCGCCCCCTGCCCTCCGCAAGGCCCCGTGCCGAGCGAGGGAGAGCCCCACGTGACCATCGCGCCAGCCGACCCGGCTTCAGCCATCCAGGCGACCGGAGCCCCGGTGGAGACCGACGGTCCCGGTGCCGCGCTGCTGCGGACCCTGACCGAGCTGACCGCCGACCTCCCCGACGCCGACCCCGGCCGGGTCGCCGCGGCCGCCCTGCGCGGCCGCTCCGCCCGGGCCGACGAGGCGGAGTTGCGCGAGCTGGCCACGGAGGCGGCCGCCGGCCTCATCTCCGAGGACCCCGCCTACTCCCGGCTGGCCGCCCGGCTGCTGACCCTCTCCGTCCGCGCGGAGGCCGCCTCGCAGGGTGTGACGTCCTTCACCGAGTCCGTAGCCGTGGGCCACCGCGAGGGCCTCGTCGCCGACCGCACCGCCGAGTTCGTCCGGCTGCACGCCGACCGGCTGGACTCCCTCGTCGACCCGGCCGCCGACGACCGCTTCGGCTACTTCGGCCTGCGCACCCTGCACAGCCGCTACCTGCTGCGCCACCCGATCACCCGCCAGGTGATCGAGACGCCCCAGCACTTCATGCTGCGCGTGGCCGCCGGTCTCGCCGAGGACGACAGCGCCCGCGCGGTGGACGAGGTCGCGGCGCTCTACGGGCTCATGAGCCGCCTCGACTACCTGCCCTCCTCCCCCACGCTGTTCAACTCCGGTACGCGCCACCCGCAGATGTCGTCCTGCTACCTGCTCGACTCCCCGCTGGATGAGCTGGACTCCATCTACGACCGCTACCACCAGGTCGCCCGTCTCTCGAAGCACGCCGGCGGCATCGGTCTGTCGTACTCCCGCATCCGTTCGCGCGGTTCGCTGATCCGCGGCACCAACGGGCACTCCAACGGCATCGTCCCGTTCCTGAAGACCCTGGACGCCTCGGTGGCCGCGGTGAACCAGGGCGGCCGGCGCAAGGGGGCCGCGGCCGTGTACCTGGAGACCTGGCACTCCGACATCGAGGAGTTCCTGGAGCTGCGGGACAACACCGGCGAGGACGCCCGCCGTACGCACAACCTGAACCTCGCGCACTGGGTCCCGGACGAGTTCATGCGCCGGGTCAACGCCGACGAGCAGTGGTCGCTGTTCTCCCCGGCGGACGTGCCGGAGCTGGTCGACCTGTGGGGCGAGGAGTTCGACGCCGCCTACCGCAGGGCGGAGGCGGCGGGGCTCGCGAAGAAGACCATCCCGGCCCGTGACCTGTACGGCCGCATGATGCGCACCCTCGCGCAGACCGGCAACGGCTGGATGACCTTCAAGGACGCCGCCAACCGCACGGCCAACCAGACGGCGACCGCGGGCCATGTCGTCCACTCCTCCAACCTCTGCACGGAGATCCTGGAGGTCACGGACGACGGGGAGACCGCGGTCTGCAATCTGGGCTCGGTCAACCTCGGTGCCTTCGTGAGCGACGGGGACATCGACTGGAAGCGCCTGGACGAGACCGTCCGCACGGCCGTCACCTTCCTCGACCGTGTCGTGGACATCAACTTCTACCCGACCGAGCAGGCGGGCCGCTCCAACGCCAGGTGGCGTCCGGTGGGCCTGGGCGCGATGGGTCTGCAGGACGTCTTCTTCAAGCTCCGTCTGCCCTTCGACTCGCCCGAGGCCAAGGCCCTGTCCACGCGGATCGCCGAGCGGATCATGCTCGCCGCGTACGAGGCCTCCGCCGACCTCGCCGAGCGGAACGGCCCGCTGCCCGCCTGGGAGAAGACCCGCACCGCCCAGGGTGTCCTGCACCCCGACCACTACGGCGTCGAGCCGGTCTGGCCCGAGCGCTGGGCGGCGCTGCGCGAGCGGATCGCCGCGGTCGGCATGCGCAACTCGCTGCTCCTCGCGATCGCCCCGACCGCGACGATCGCCTCCATCGCGGGTGTGTACGAGTGCATCGAGCCGCAGGTCTCCAACCTGTTCAAGCGCGAGACCCTGTCCGGCGAGTTCCTGCAGGTCAACTCGTACCTGGTGCAGGACCTGAAGGAGCTGGGCGTCTGGGACGCGCGCACCCGTGAGGCGCTGCGCGACTCCAACGGCTCGGTGCAGGACTTCGTGTGGATCCCGGCGGACCTGCGGGCGCTGTACCGCACGGCCTGGGAGATCCCGCAGCGCGGGCTCATCGACATGGCCGCGGCCCGCACCCCGTACCTGGACCAGTCGCAGTCCCTGAACCTGTTCCTGGAGACGCCGACGATCGGCAAGCTCTCCTCGATGTACGCGTACGCCTGGAAGTCGGGCCTGAAGACGACGTACTACCTGCGCTCGCGTCCGGCGACGCGGATCGCCCGCGCGGCGCAGGCCCAGCCGGCCATCCCCGTCCAGCAGGCGGCCGACCCCGACGCCGTCGCCTGCTCCCTGGAGAACCCCGAGTCCTGCGAGGCCTGCCAGTAGCTCCCGCCCGCCACCCGACCATCACCACTGGAGGACGGCGCCTCGCGCCGACAGCAATGACTCACCAGAACCTGCTCGACCCCGGCTTCGAGCTCACCCTGCGTCCGATGCGCTACCCGGACTTCTACGAGCGCTACCGGGACGCCATCAAGAACACCTGGACCGTGGAGGAGGTCGACCTCCACTCGGACGTCGCCGACCTCGCGAAGCTGTCCCCCGAGGAGCAGCACCTGATCGGCCGTCTGGTGGCCTTCTTCGCGACGGGCGACTCGATCGTCGCGAACAACCTGGTGCTGACGCTGTACAAGCACATCAACTCCCCGGAGGCGCGCCTGTACCTGTCGCGCCAGCTGTTCGAGGAGGCCGTGCACGTCCAGTTCTATCTGACGCTGCTCGACACCTACCTGCCCGACCCGGACGACCGCGCCGCCGCCTTCGCGGCCGTGGAGAACATCCCGTCGATCCGTGAGAAGGCCGGGTTCTGCTTCAAGTGGATCGACTCGGTCGACAAGCTGGACCGTCTGGAGTCCAGGGCCGACCGCCGCCGCTTCCTGCTCAACCTGATCTGCTTCGCCGCGTGCATCGAGGGCCTGTTCTTCTACGGCGCCTTCGCGTACGTCTACTGGTTCCGCAGCCGGGGTCTGCTGCACGGTCTCGCGACCGGCACCAACTGGGTGTTCCGCGACGAGACGATGCACATGTCCTTCGCCTTCGAGGTGGTCGACACCGTCCGCAAGGAGGAGCCGGACCTCTTCGACGACGAGCTGCAGCAGCAGGTCACCGACATGCTGCGGGAGGCCGTCGAGGCCGAGCTGCAGTTCGCGCGCGACCTGTGCGGTGACGGCCTGCCGGGCATGAACACCGAGTCGATGCGGCAGTACCTGGAGTGCGTCGCCGACCAGCGCCTGACGCGCCTCGGCTTCGCCCCGGTGTACGGCTCGGAGAACCCCTTCTCCTTCATGGAGCTGCAGGGTGTTCAGGAGCTGACGAACTTCTTCGAGCGCCGCCCGTCGGCGTACCAGGTCGCGGTGGAGGGCACCGTGGACCTGGACGAGGACTTCTGAGTCTCCTTGTTCCGCTGATCGCCTCCGCGGTTCTCCTGGGCCTCCCCGAGCTGCCGGTCGATGCGCCTGTCGCGCACGATGCCGAGCACGGACGGGAGGGCCAGGAGGACCAGGATGCCGAGCGTGGTGAGCATTCCGATCAGGCCTTCGATCTGGTTTCCGGTCATGTCACCACTGTCGCGCCGAACGCTCCTGACCGGGAGTGGCAGGACTGCCGCACACCATCGATTTACTGCCAGCTCTGAGGCACACTGGTCGCATGCTCAGGAACGTGGCGGCCGTGCTGCTGGACGGAGTGCACCCCTTCGAGCTGGGTGTGGTGTGCGAGGTGTTCGGCATCGACCGCAGCGACGAGGGCCTGCCGGTGTACGACTTCGCCGTGGTCTCGGCGGAGGGCGAGGCGCTGAGCACCCATGTCGGCGGGCTCACCGTGTCGACGCCGTACGGTCTGGAGCGGCTGGAGGAGGCCGACCTGATCGCGGTGCCGGCCGGCAGCGAGTACGTCACCCGGGAGTATCCGCCCGCGCTGCTCGATGCCCTGGCGCGGGCGGTCGGGCGCGGCACCCGGGTGCTGAGCGTGTGTTCCGGTGTCTTCGTGCTCGGAGCGGCCGGGCTGCTCGACGGGCGGCGGTGCAGCGTGCACTGGCGTCACGCCGGCGAGCTGGCGCTGCGCAATCCCCGGGCCGTCATCGAACCGGACGTCCTCTACGTCGACGAGGACCCGGTGATCACCTCCGCCGGCACCGCGGCCGGCATCGACGCCTGTCTGCACATCGTGCGCAAGGAACAGGGCCCGGAGGTGGCCAACAGGATCGCCCGGCGCATGGTGGTGCCGCCGCACCGGGACGGCGGCCAGGCGCAGTACATCGAGCGGCCGCTGCCCAAGGCCCCGTGCGACACGGTCGGCGAGGTCCTGGTGTGGATGGAGGAACACCTCGACCGTGAGGTGACCGTCGAGCAGCTCGCCGCCCGCGCCCATATGGCGCCGCGCACCTTCGCCCGCCGCTTCCAGCAGGAGACGGGGACGACTCCCTACCGCTGGATCCTGCGCCAACGGGTGCTGCTGGCGCAGGAGTTGCTGGAGGCCACGGACGAGACCGTGGACGCGATCGCCTCGCGCACCGGGTTCGGCACCGCAGCGGCGCTGCGCCACCAGTTCGTCCGCGCGCTGGGCACGACGCCGAACGCCTACCGGCGCGCGTTCCGGGGCCCGCAGGCCGCCTGAGCGCGCGCCGGTACCCGGTGGCCTACCAGGGCTGCGGTGTGAGCAGCAGCCGGTGCGGCCGGAGCGTGATGCCCACGCGCGTGGTGTCGTTCGACCCGCCGACCTGCTCGAAGCGGTACTTCTCCGAGATCGCCGCGGTGATCAGGCTCAGCTGGGTCATGGAGAAGTGGTCGCTCGGGCACTTGCGGTTGCCGACGCTGAAGGGGCTCATGGCGTACTTCGGCACGTCCTTGGACCGCTCGGGAAGCCAGCGGTCGGGGTCGAAGTCGAGGTGACGGTCGTAGGAGCTGCCGTCGCGCTGGATGGCGTAGGGGCTGTACACGATGTCCGCCCCGGCCGGAATGCGATAGCCGCCGAGGGAGGTGTCGGTCACCGCGCGCCGCGTCAGAATCCATACGGCGGGACGCAGCCGCATGGCCTCGACGACGACATTGTTGGTGTGCCTGAGCGCACGGACGTCCGCGAATCCAACGGGCCGGCCGCCGGTCACGGATTGGACCTCGGCGCGCACCTTCTCGGCGTGTTCGGGATGTTCGGCGAGGATCTGGAGCAGCCACATGATCGTGGAAGCGACAGTTTCGCTTCCCGGGGTGACTATCGCGACCACCTGGTCGTGGATCTCCTGTTCCCCGATGGGGTCGCCATTGTCGTCCTTCGCCTCCAGCAATGCCGTCAGCAAATCGTCCGGCTTTTGACCAGATGCCCTCCGCTCGGCGACGATCTCGTCGACCAGCAGATGCAAATCGGCCAGCGCCCGGTTGAATTCACGGTTGGCCGGGAACGGCAACCGGTACAAGGGCCCGAGCGGGACGACCATCCTGCGGTACATACCACGGAAGACGGTCGCGAGATCGACGCTGAGCCGCTCCGCGCGCTCGTCCATGAACTCGCCGCGCAGCAGGCAGCGGGCCGCGATCCGTACCGCGACCCGGAAGGACTCCGCGGTGCAGTCGATGGTCTCGCCGGGCTGCCAGCGGCGGGTCAGGGCGTGCGCCTCCTCCTCCATGACCGGCCCGTACCCGGGGATCGCGTCGAGCCGGAACGCGGGCTGGATGGTGCGCCGCTGGCGGCGGTGGCGGGGGCCGTTGGCGGTGGCGACGCCCTCCTTGCCGAGCAGTCCTTCGAGGGACTCCCACAGCGGGCCGTCGATCGCGAAGTCGGGGCTGAGGGCGAGTGCGCCGGTGAGCGCCGGTGTGGTGACGGCGTACACCGTCTTCGGGCCGAGCTTGAGGCGCACGACGTCGCCGTGCGCGCGCAGCCCGGACATGAAGGCGAGCGGGTCGCGGACCAGTTGCAGACCGTGCCCGAGGACCGGGACGGCGCCGCCGGCCAGGGGCGGTTCGCGCAGTTCCGTCGCCTCGCCGGTCATGGGCTTCACAGACTCGACGGTCATTTCTCACCTGCCGCTTCGTTGTTGACGTACGGGGGCGTGGACCGGTCGTCCCAGCTGTCGACCGTGTACCGGCCGGACTCGTGGTGGAACCAGTAGACGGAACTGAACCAGTTCCGCATGGAACCGACGCAGGCGCGCACGGCCGCACTCAATTCCCCTCCCTCGGCCGTGCCGTCGGCGAGTTCACCGACGAAACGCAAGGCGTCCCGTTCGGCGTCAATGAATTCACGGATGCATTTCTCGACGCGCCGCCTGACTTCGTCCACCGCTTCTTCGAGGGTGAGTGCCTCATGAGTGATGAGACTGATTCCGAGATTGTGCACCTCGTCGCCCGCTATCTCTTTCGGTAGCGAGCAGAGGTCGTTGTACCAGGCGGCGAATTCCTGACTGAGCAGCGCCGCACGGCGATAGGCCGGGTGTTTCCTTACGGCGTCGGGGAGTTCATGCCCGGCGCTCGGCTCCAGCAGGTCCGTCCATATCCAGTGCGCGAACGTGAGCCGCCGAAGGGCAAGGTATTCATCGACCTTCGGGACATACCCCCTGGTCCGGTTCCGGAACTCGCGGTCGTAGGCCTCGATCACCTCGTGGAAGTGGCGGGCGAACCGCCGGTTCCAGGTGTGCGACAGGAAGGAGTACAGCCGCAGCACACTGTCCGCGAGTCCCGCGACCAGGGGGTCCGGGTGGTGCAGATGGTGCCGGGGGGCGTCGAGGGCCGCGTGCAGGCGGTACCTCAGCCGGCGCCAGTCGGCCGTCCGCCCGTGCACCCGGTCACGGTCGTGCCGGTCGTCCCAGACGAAGAACCAGGCGCTGTAGTCCGCTATGGCCTGAAGGACGTCGTCGGGGGCGCCGGTGTAGTACCCCGCCATGAGGTCGGTGTAGCAAAGTCCGTCGGCATATTCCCGCACCTTGTCCGCCGGCATGAGCCGTTTTTCCAGGAGCCACTGCCTGGTCTTCTCCTGGAGCTTTGGCCAATACGGGTGGAGTTGTCGTGGAAACGAGTCCTCGATCACCGGGAGGGCAAGAGACGGCGGTACTGCTACCGCCGTCGACGATGTGGTGCCGTGTGAGAAAGCGTGCACGAACAGTCCCCTCTCAGCCGCCAGGAGCGCCCGCCCCTCCGAACCGTGCCGGGCGCGCGCCGTTGCGTATCCCCGCCCTTCCCATTCAGCACCACAACTGACCGTTGAGGGAACGCATTTGCTTCACTCACCACCCCAAGATGCCGGGATTCTTGCGACGAACAAACGAACGACGCCCGGCCGGGACAGATCCCGGCCGGGCGTCACAGCGGGCGTCATGGCTGCTCCCGCAGGGTCGCCGTACGTCTCGGCGTGACGTCTCAGTCGTTGGCGACCACCGGGTAGCGTGGCTCGTTCTCAGCCATCTGCCGCAGGGCGTCCTTGCGGTCGCGCTTGGACAGGCGGTCGATGTACAGGTACCCGTAGAGGTGGTCGGTCTCGTGCTGCAAACACCGTGCGAAGTATCCGGTGCCGCGGACCTTGATCGGGTTGCCCTTCTCGTCCTGGCCGGTCACCTCGGCGTAGTCGGGACGCGCGAGCGGCGCGTACGCCGTGGGTACGGACAGGCAGCCCTCGTTGCTGTCGTCGAGGCGGCGCTTGTCGGCGGGCAGGTCGACCAGCTTGGGGTTGCAGACCACGCCGACGTGGCGGGCGCCCTCGTCGTCGGGGCAGTCGTAGACGAAGACCTTCAGGTCGACACCGATCTGGTTGGCGGCCAGGCCCACGCCCTCGGCGGTGCGCTGGCTGGCGAACATGTCCGCGACCAGCTGCTGGAGCTCCTCGCCGAACTCGGTGACGTCCTTGCACTCCGTGTGCAGCACCGGGTTGCCGACGACCGTGATCGGCCGGGAGGTGCCGCGCTCGTGCCAGGCCTGCTCGCGCCCCTCGCAGTCCTCCGTGTCGACGACATACCCCTCGTCGTCGACGGGGAGCACGCCCGCGTGCTGCTGATCGGTGTCCTGCTGCGCCATGACCGACGTAAGCCTTCCTCAGGAAAACAGGTGGTGAAGTTGCTGCTACAGGGTACGTGCAGCGGCCCTCAGGAGGCGCGGGACCGATCCTCGCGGCTCCGCCGCGCGGACGCGACCAGCCACGACGCCGCCGCGGCCGGAAGGCTGCGTCAACACACCTCTTCGAGGTCCCGCCAGTCCCTGGAGTCCGGGCTGTCCGCGACCCATCCGTCCAGCAGCCCCCTCACCAGGGAAGCCGGCGCAGCCACCCCGCACTCCCGCTCCGGCACCCACAGCTGCCCGTCCGTCCGGTGCCCGAGCGGTCCGGGGTGCCCGGGCTCACTGTGGTCGTGCGGATCCAGATGCACTCCCTCACCCTCGTCGGAGGGCATACGGGACTCCGAACACATCCGGCACAGCAGCCTCACCGACGACGACCAGTCCTCCGCGGCGAACCCCGCGTCGGCGGCCAGCTGCTCCAGCGCGTCCCGGTCGGCATCGGTGGCCGCCTCCAGCAGGACCACCCAGGTGGGCACGGGCGAGGGCGCCCACAGTTCGATCTCGTCGAAGACCGGGTAGGAGTGCCCCGCGGACGTCGTGCGCTCGCCGTGCGGGACGCCGTCGTGCAGCACGACCTCGCCCCAGCGGCGCCCGGAGGAGGGCAGCGGAATGGAGAGCACCTCCATGCGGGCCGGGTCCAGCCTGCGGCCCCACACGACCTCGGCCTCGCCCTCCGGCGAGAGCCGCACGGCCGCGCTGCCCAGTTCCATGCCGAGCGGCTCGCCCGAGGCGGCAGCTCCCCCTGCCTTCGACCGGGAGGGCCCCCCGGGCACCTTGAGTCCGTAGGCCTGCCAGGCGCGGCGGGCCAGCGGCCAGTCCTGCAGGGCGGTGGCGGCGATGCCGACGTTCCACCAGTCCGGGGCGCCGCTCTCGCGGTCCAGGAGGGCCACCGCGCGCAGTCCGGCGGCGCGGGCCTGCTCCCAGTCGTGCCGGAACTTGTGCAGCAGGGCGAGGTTGAACCAGGACTCCGACAGCCAGGGTTCCAGGTCGGCCGCGCGTGTCAGCAGTTCGCCCGCGTCCTCGTACCGGCCGTCCCCGATGAGCGTGAACGCGCGGTCGGTGGCCTGCCGCCAGGAGGCGGAGGGCCGGTGCCGTCCCTTGCCGAAGATCCTCACGATTCCCGCCTGCCAGTTCCATTTCCGCACAGTGGGCTGGCTTGTGCCCCCGGACACCCTCTCCCTCGCATCCAACCACGTACGCCGGGAAGGGCGCTCATTACCCATGGGTTACCCCGCCGCGGGCGGCCTCAGGCCCATCCGTCTCCCCCCACCCTGACACGAGGCTCCCCCAGAACTGAACGCCCGGGGGGACCCCCGTCGCGCCGACCCCGTTGCGGGACAGCACCCGGGCGAGCGATTCGACGACCTCGGGAGCGTATTCCCCGGCCGTGGCCAGGCGCAGCTCCTCCAGGGCCCTGAGCGGCCCGTCGGGCCCGGCGTCGCGAGCCCTCTCCTCGTAGGCGTTCACCGCCCGCACGATCCGCGCGGCGAGCGGCTGCTCCCGGCAGGCGTCGGCCTGCCGCTCCACGACCACGGCGACCGCCGCATCCACCCCGGTCTGCCGTACGACGGCCCCGCCGAGCAGGGCGATGCGCCGCTGTTCCTGCGCGGGCAGGGCCGCGGTGGCGCCGGCCGGGACGGGGTCGACCAGGCTGAGCTGCCCGATGTCGTGCATGAGGGCCGCATGCTCCAGGACGGTCAGTTCCGCTCCGGACAGGCCCAGGTCCCGGCCGACGGCCAGGCTGAGCGCGGCGACGCGGCGGGCGTGCCCGGCCGGGGTGTACCCGGCCACCTCGGTGGCCCGCGCGAGGGAGGCGATGGTCTGCCGGTAGGTGGCACGGACGGCGGCGTAGCGGCGCACGGACAGCTGGGTCAGCAGCAGCGGCAGGCAGAACACCGGCAGCGCCCACAGCCCGACCACGGCGACCGCCAGCGCCATGACCGCGCCGGTCGCGCACACGGCGGACCCGATGCCGAGCAGCCCGCGCAGTTCGTCGCGCAGCAGCGGGCCGAAGGGCCAGCGGGTGCGGGAGTGGGCGAGGGCCGCGGCGAGGACGGTGTCGCACAGGGCGGTGAGCACGACGAGGACGACCAGCAGCAGGGCGTAGGCGGGGCCGCTCCAGTGCGCGAACACGCCCTCGTTGTAGAGGGGCTGGAAGCAGACGGCGGCGAAGCCGACGGTCAGCAGGCGGCGGGCGAGATGGTCGAGGGTGGGGCTGCGGCCGCACCAGATGTGCGGGACGCCGCCCAGCAGGGAGGCGGCGAGGACGATGGTGACGACCTGGGGGGCGTCGTGCTGGGTCGGGTGTCCCGCGTCGACCCCCAGCAGGGCGTACGACAGCGATGCGGCGGTGCCCAGGGGCGCGGCCCGGCGCACCGGGGCGTCGCTCCACCGGGTCAGCTCGCCGACGGCTATGAGCACGCCGAAGGCGAGAGCCACGCCCCGCTCGTGCATGCCGCTCCACAGGGTGAAGGCGAGGGAGAGGGCCGCGACGAGGGCGGCGCAGCCGTGGATGAGCCGCAGGGCGGTCACCGGGGTGCCCCGCCGCGGCTGCCGGTGACCGGCTGCTGGGCCGGGACCCCGTACGGCGTCTCGTCGGCCGTGACGGCCGGGTGCCAGCCCCAGCGGTCCAGGGCCCGGACCAGCGCGGTGACCATGCGCGGGTCGAACTGGGTCCCCGCGCACCGCTCCAGCTCGGTGACCGCCGCCTCGACGGGGCGGGCCCTGCTGTAGGACCGGGTGGAGGTCATGGCGTCGAAGGCGTCCGCGACGGCCACCACCCGGGCGCACTCGGGTATCTGACCGCCCGCCAGCCCGTACGGGTAGCCGCTGCCGTCGAGCCGTTCGTGGTGGTGCAGGATCGCCGTCCGGGCCTCTCCGAGGAAGGAGATCCCGCGGACCATCTCGTGGCCGTACTCGGGATGCAGCTCGATGATCCGCCGCTCCTCGGGGGTCAGCGGCCCGTCCTTGCGCAGCAGCCGGGTGGGCACGCCGAGCTTGCCGACGTCGTGCAGGATGCCCGCGAAGCGCAGCACCTCGACGCGGTCGTCGTCCATGCCGAGCTCACGGGCGATCATCACGGAGGCCTGTCCGACCCGCTCGCTGTGGCCGCGGGTGTAGCCGTCCTTGATGTCGACGGCCTGCACCAGCGCGCGGATGGTGGCCTGGTGGGCGGCCCGCTCCCGGTGGCACTGGGCGAAGACCCAGTAGGAGACGCCCATCGGCAGCAGCACGAGGAGCGCGGCGCCGGGCCCGTACGGGCTGCGCCACAGCACGGCCATCATGAGCCCCGCCAGCCCGTGCACCGCGACCGGCGCCAGCGAGCGGGACAGCAGCCCGCGCCAGGCCCTGTGCAGCGGCACGTGCTCGGCGGTGGCGAGGATCCCGCCGTCGAGCGCGGCGAGCACCAGGCAGAAGGCGAGGACGGCGGCCCCGGCGGGCACGAGGGCGTAGGGGAAGTCGCAGCCCACGACGGCGTCCCGGCCGCCGAGCGCCCAGTGCACCCGGGACGCGGCCCACACGGCGAGCGAGGGCTGTGCGGCCCGCCAGACGCGGCGCGGCCACCCCGAACGCTGCTCGACACGCGCGAACAGGGCGGCCGGCACGGGGACGAGCGCCGCGGCGGGCGGCGCCAGCAGGAACGCCCCGGCGAGCAGAACGGGGTAGAAGGTGCCGCCCAGACGGCGCCGTACGACGTGGTCGCAGGCCGCGTACAGGGCGGCCACCAGGGCGAGCGCCCACCAGGGGGTACGGGTGGCCGGAAGGGGCACGACGCAGAGCACGGCCAGCAGGGCGACACAGGCGACATAGCCGCGTGCCCCTGCCGGAACCGCCTCCATCACGCCCCTCCCGCCGCCCATGCCTGTCCCGGCACGGAGCCTAGGGCGGCATTCGGAGGGTCCGGAGGACTATGACCCGAGGATTAGCACGTTCGGGTGATACGCGGGCGCTCGGACCCGGCGAGCCGTGCGGCTCAGCTCTCCTGCGGTGCGGCGGTCACGTCGTGCTCGGGGACGGCCTGTCCGGAGCGGATCAGGTCGATCCGCCCCATGACCTTGGCGCGCAGGTCGGAGGGCACGTCGTCATGCCCGCAGCACCGCTTGACCAGCTTCTTCACGGCCTGCTCCAGGCCGTACTTCTCCAGGCACGGGGAGCATTCCTCGAAGTGGTGCTGGAACTTGTCGCGGTCGACGTCCGGCATCTCGCTGTCGAGGAACTCGTACAGATGGTCGAGGACCTCACTGCAGTCCGTCTCGTGCGGCTCTCCGCAGCTCATGAGCCCGAGCCTTTCACTTCGTTCGACTCTGCGGCGCCGGCGGGGACCAGACCACGGTCACGGGCGTAGTCCTCCAGCAGTCCGCGCAGTTGACGGCGGCCCCGGTGCAGCCGGGACATCACCGTTCCGATGGGTGTCCCCATGATGTCCGCGATCTCCTTGTACGCAAAGCCCTCTACGTCCGCGAGATAGACGGCGATGCGGAACTCCTCGGGGATCGCCTGCAGCGCTGCCTTCACGTCCGAGTCGGGCAGGTGGTCGAGCGCCTGCGACTCGGCGGAACGCAGACCCGTCGACATGTGCGACTCGGCACGGGCGAGCTGCCAGTCCTCGATCTCCTCGGCCGCGCTGCGCTGGGGCTCGCGCTGCTTCTTGCGGTACGAGTTGATGAAGGTGTTCGTGAGAATCCGGTACAGCCACGCCTTGAGGTTCGTGCCCTCGCGGAACTGGTGGAAGGACGCGTACGCCTTGGCGTACGTCTCCTGCACCAGGTCCTCGGCGTCGGCCGGGTTGCGCGTCATGCGCAGCGCGGCCGAGTACATCTGGTCGAGGAATTCGAGCGCATCCCGCTCGAAGCGCGCACTGCGCTCCGTCGTCGACTCGGAGCCGGTCTCCGTGTCGGCCGCACCCATGCCCTGGCCCTCGGGCAGCTCCGCCTGGCCGTTGTCGGTCCCTGCGTCGGTCCCAGTGACCGGACCCACCTCCTCAAGATCCCGGGCGGGACCGAAACCGATCCCACTCGTTTCGGAGGATAGAACACGACCCGTGCCTGCCGCCGCCCGAATAGGCGCGGCCTTGGCCGCGCGCAGCACCGTCCAGTCCAGGTCAGTGCGGCTGCTGCGGCTCGGGCAAATGGTCGAACCCATGCGGCGGACTTCCTCTCCACGACGGCGGTGCCGGTGCTCCGGCGCTTCTGTCCGCCACAACAGCACTCCGCCGCGCAACATTCCCGGGCCTCACCCGAGTGACGCGGCCCACTGCACGACACCCCCGGTGATGATCTCCAGCGCCCGCTCCTGGCTGATCTCCGCGCGTTTCGGCACGGCGAACCCGTGATCGCCGTACGCCACCTCCACCAGCTCGAAGTCCCCCTCGGGGAACTCGTCCGGCCTCCCGAACGGGTCGTTGCCGCCCTGGACGACGAGTGTGGGCACCCCGGAGCCGAGCAGCTCGTGCGCGCGGGACTTCTCCGGCCTGCCCGGCGGGTGCAGCGGGAAGCTCAGCGCGAGCACGGCGTGCGCGTCCAGTTCGACGGCGGTACGGCAGGCGACCCGGGCACCCGCGCTGCGGCCGCCGGCGATCACCGGGAGCCCCGGCGCGGCCAGTGCGGGCCAGATGCCGCGCCAGCCGGTGTCCAGGGTCTTCGGTGCGGGCGCGACCTTCCGGCCCGCGACGCGCCAGGGCTGCTCGACGAGGGCCACGGTCACGCCGTGTCCCGGCAGGACCCGGGCGAGCGCCTGCAGATCCCGCGCCTCGATGCCACCGCCGGCCCCATGGCTGACGGCCAGCACCAGCCGTGCCTTCTGCGCCCGGTGCCAGGTGACGCGTGCGGTCCCGGCGCCGGTCTCGACACTCTCGGTCACGCTGTCGGTCGCGCTGTCGGTCGCGCTGTCGGTCGCGCTGTCGGTCTTGGCATTCTCGATCACGCTAGAAGAGTGTGCCCGCTTCCGGGGCCTCCAGCTCCTTCAGCAGCTCGGGGCCATTGTTGCGGACGTTGCTGACGGCGGTGGAGACCGGGTAGGCACGCATCAGGCCGGGCCCGGGCGGGGCCAGCAGGTCGCGCAGGTCGTCCGGGTCCGTGCGGCCCGGGTCCAGCCAGGCGTCCCAGCGGTCCGGGGTGAGCATGAGCGGCATGCGGGGGTGGATGTCGACGAGGGAGTGCGGGCCCTCGGCGGGGGCGACGGCCAGCGGGGTCCGCTCGGCCTCGGTGGTGATCACCGAGCAGGTGACCCACCAGGCCTGCGGGTGGTCGTCGGGCAGGGTCCGGTCCCGCCAGAACTCGTACAGCCCGGCCATCGCGAACACCGAGCCGTCGGCGGGCAGCACGAAGTAGGGCTGCTTGCGCGGCCGCTTCTTCTTCCCCTCGACCTCCAGCTCCCGCTCCTGCGTGCCGGTGACCCACTCGTAGTAGCCGTCGGCGGGCAGGATGCAGCGCCGGGCGGCGAAGGCGCGCCGGTAGGAGGGCTTCTCGTGCACGGTCTCCGCTCGCGCGTTGATCATCCGGGCGGCGCCCTCGGGCGTCTTGGCCCAGGAGGGCACCAGTCCCCACCTGAGCCTGCGCAGCTGGCGAACCGGACGGGGTTCGGACGCGTCTTTCACGGGACGGTCCAGCACGGCGTAGACCTCTTTGGTCGGAGCCACGTTGAAGTCCGGCTCCAAGGCTTCTTCGGGCTCCCACTTCTCGATCTCGAAGACTCCCGCGAGATCCTCGGGCCCACGACTGGATGCATACCGTCCGCACATACATGCCACACTGCCAGGCCCACCCGTCACCCGACCACCACCTCTCGACGACGGCGCCCCACGCCGACCCGTACTGATCTCGATCGCAGGGAGCCACGCGGACACATGGACAGCCTCGCCGCCATCGCGCTGCCCGACCTCTGGGACCGGCTCACCGGAACCCAGCCCGACCCCGATGTGTGGGTGGTGCTCGCCACCGCCGCCGCCGCGCTCGCCGTGGTCGTCCCGCATCCCTTGTGGCGCCTGTCGCGCAACGCCGTCACCATCGCCCACGAGGGCGGACACGGCCTGGTGGCACTGCTCACCGGCCGGCAGCTGACGGGCATACGCCTGCACTCCGACACCAGCGGTCTCACGGTCAGCCGCGGCAAGCCGTACGGCCTGGGCATGATCCTCACGGCGGCCGCCGGGTACACGGCACCCTCGCTGCTGGGGCTCGGCGGGGCCGCCCTGCTGGCCGCGGGCCGCATCACGCTGCTGCTGTGGGTGGCGACCGCCCTGCTGGTGGCGATGCTGGTGATGATCCGCAACGCGTACGGGGTCCTGACCGTGGTGCTGGCCGGGGGCGCCTTCGTGCTGGTGTCCTGGCTGGCGGGCCCGCAGGTGCAGGCCGCCTTCGCGTACGCGGTGGTGTGGTTCCTGCTGTTCGGCGGGGTACGGCCGCCCTTCGAGCTCCAGGCCAAGCGGGTCCGGGGCCAGGCGGGCGACTCGGACGCCGACCAGCTGTCCCGCCTGACGCATGTTCCGGCGGGCCTGTGGCTGTTCCTGTTCCACGCGGTGTCGCTGTGCTCGGTGATCGGCGGGGGCCGCTGGCTGGTGCAGGGCTGAGGGGGCTCCCAGGAGGCGGCGGGAGCCGTCGGCACTGCGGGCCCGGCGAAGGCTTCCCGGCGACGGCTCTCCCGGCGAAGGTGCCACGTCCGCAGAGCGGATCGCGACGGCCGCTCGCCTGGCCTCCTTATAAAGTGGCTCCATGGCCCCGAACACCGCCCAGCCCGCCCTCTGGCCCGCCCCGCACGCGAGCGGAGCCGTCGACGCGACGGTCCACGTGCCCGGGTCCAAGTCGGTCACCAACCGCGCCCTCGTCCTCGCCGCCCTCGCCTCCGAGCCCGGCTGGCTGCGCCGCCCGCTGCGCTCGCGGGACACCCTGCTGATGGCCGGCGCCCTGCGGGCGATGGGCGTGGAGATCGAGGAAGGGGTGGGCCCGGACGGCTCCGGCGAGGCCTGGCGGGTGCTGCCCACGGGCCTGCACGGCCCGGCCACGGTCGGCGTCGGCAACGCCGGCACGGTGATGCGCTTCCTGCCGCCGGTGGCCGCGCTGGCCGACGGTCCCGTCCGGTTCGACGGGGACCCGCGGTCGTACGAGCGTCCCCTCAACGGTGTGATCGACGCGCTGCGCACGCTCGGCGCCCGGATCGACGACGACGGCCGGGGCGCGCTGCCGCTGACCGTGCACGGCGGCGGGGCGCTGGACGGCGGCCCGGTCTCGGTCGACGCCTCGTCCTCGTCCCAGTTCGTGTCGGCGCTGCTGCTGTCCGGCCCGCGCTTCAACCAGGGCGTCGAGGTCCGCCACACCGGCGCCTCGCTGCCCTCCCTGCCGCACATCCGGATGACCGTGGACATGCTGCGCGCGGTCGGCGCCCAGGTGGACACCCCGGAGTCGGGCGGCGAGCCGAACGTGTGGCGGGTGACGCCGGGCGCGCTGCTCGGCCGGGACCTGACGATCGAGCCGGACCTGTCGAACGCCCAGCCCTTCCTGGCGGCGGCCCTGGTCACCGGCGGCAAGGTGCTGGTCCCGGACTGGCCGGCCCGCACCACCCAGCCGGGCGACCGGCTGCGGGAGATCTTCACCGAGATGGGCGGTTCCTGCGAACTGACCGAGTACGGGCTGGAGTTCACCGGCTCGGGCACCATCCACGGCATCGACGTCGACCTGGGCGACGTGGGCGAGCTGACCCCGGGCATCGCGGCGGTGGCCGCCCTCGCGGACTCCCCCTCCACGCTGCGCGGTGTGGCCCATCTGCGGCTGCACGAGACGGACCGGCTGGCCGCGCTCACCAAGGAGATCAACGAACTCGGCGGCGACGTCACCGAGACGGCCGACGGCCTGCACATCCGCCCGCGCGCCCTGCACGGCGGGATCTTCCACACCTACGAGGACCACCGCATGGCGACGGCCGGAGCGATCATCGGCCTGGCGGTCGAGGGTGTGCAGATCGAGAACGTGGCGACGACGGCGAAGACCCTGCCCGACTTCCCCGATCTGTGGACCGGGATGCTGGGGAACTGACGGGCGGACTGGGACCATGCGCCGCTACGGCAAGCACACCGACGAGGACGACATCCGCACCCGCCCCAACCGCAAGGGCAACCGGCCGCGGACGAACATCCGGCCCAAGCACGAGGACGCGGCCGAGGGCATGGTCCTCACCATCGACCGGGGCCGGCTGACCTGCCTCGTCGAGGACCGTACCGTCATGGCGATGAAGGCCCGCGAGCTGGGCCGCAAGGCCGCCGTGGTGGGCGACCGGGTAGCTCTGGTCGGCGACCTGTCCGGCGCCAAGGACACGCTCGCGCGGATCGTGCGCATCGAGGAGCGCAGCTCGCTGCTGCGTCGCACGGCCGACGACGACGATCCGTACGAGCGGGTGGTCGTCGCCAACGCCGACCAGCTGGCGATCGTCACGGCGCTCGCCGACCCCGAGCCGCGCCCGCGCCTGATCGACCGCTGTCTGGTCGCGGCCTACGACGGCGGCCTGGAGCCGCTGCTGGTGATGACCAAGTCGGACCTGGCCCCGCCGGACAAGCTGCTGGAGCTGTACGGCGACCTCGACATCCCCTACGTCGTCACCAGCCGCGAAGAGCTGGAGAACGGCGACGCGGCGGACCGGGTGCGCACGTTCCTGGACGGCAGGATCACCGCGTTCGTGGGTCACTCGGGCGTCGGCAAGACGACCCTGGTCAACGCGCTCGTACCGAAGGACCGCCGCCGTACGACCGGACACGTCAACGCGGTCACGGGCCGCGGCCGGCACACCACCACCTCCGCCCTCGCCCTCCCGCTGACCGGCGCCGACGACTGGGTCATCGACACCCCGGGCGTGCGTTCCTTCGGCCTCGCGCACATCGACCCGTCCCGGGTGATCCTCGCCTTCCCGGATCTGGAGCCGGGCACGGAGGGCTGTCCGCGCGCGTGCAGCCACGACGAGCCGGACTGCGCGCTGGACGCATGGGTCGAGGAGGGGCATGCGGACCCCGCGCGGCTGTACTCGCTGCGCCGGCTGCTGGCCACGCGGGAGCGCAGGGAGGGCGACTGAGCACCGCGTTGTTTGCCGGGGCGCCGGTCCGGTAAGTGCATACTCGCACCGAGCCGGTGATCCGGACCTACGGGAGGACAGCACATGGCGTGGCTGCTGGTCGTCGTGGCCGGGATTCTCGAAACCGGCTTCGCCGTGTGCCTGAAGCTCTCGCACGGCTTCACCCGCCTGTGGCCGACGATCGCCTTCGCCTCGTTCGCGCTGGGCAGCTTCGGACTGCTGACCCTCTCGCTGAAGAAGCTCGACGTCGGTCCCGCGTATGCCGTGTGGACCGGGATCGGCGCGGCGGGCACGGCGATCTACGGCATGGTCTTCCTCGGCGACCTGGTGTCCACTCTGAAGATCGTCTCGATCTCCCTGGTCATCGTCGGTGTCATCGGCCTCCAGCTGTCGGGCTCGGCGCGCTAGCACCCGCCACCTGCCCGTGACCCCTCGCCCTCGGATCAACGGCGGCAGGCCTTCTGATCGCCCGGGGGCGGGGCACGGAATCAGGCGCCGACAGGACACAGGGCCATCTACCGGCAGGGCGTCAGCGGCCCGCGGCGCACTGGATCAGCTGCTTGGGGAGCGCGCCGCGCACCAGCTCGGCGACGCCGCCCTCTCCCGGCGGCGCGGCCACGCAGGACAGCGCGAGCCGCACAACGTACTCGCAGGACCGCGTGAGGTCCGAGCCGTCGCCCTTCGCCGGGTCGGGTCCGCCGAGCACCGTCACCGCCCGGTCGCGCACGATCCGCACGAAGTCGCCGGGCGAGGGCAGCGGCCCGTCCGCCCGGCGCTGCGCGGGCACGGCGGAGGAGGACGGCACGGCGGCGAGCGTCGGCGCGGGCAGGCGCTCGCTCCAGCAGCCGGTGAGCATGGCCCGCACCAGCGCGTTGTCCCGGGCGGCCGACGCCGTCCACTCGGCGGTGGCGGTGAGCCGGTCGCGTGGATCGGTGTGCGTGGCGAGCGCCCGCTCCACGCCGGCGAGATACCCGTCGGCCGCCCGCCGTACCAGCGCCCTGGCCAGACCGTCCTTGCTCCCGAACTCGTTGTACAGCGTCTGCCGGGACACCCCGGCCGCGGCGGCCACGTCGACCATCCGCACGGTCGACCACGGCCGGCGCGCAAGGGCCGTATAGGCGGCGTCCAGTAGGGACTCCCGGGCTGCAGGCATCATCGCCTCCCTGGGGCGAGCGGCTCTGCGCCCAGATTTGACGCGCGTACATGCACTGTCAAGGGTTCCCGGGCGTGCGAGGGGGCGTGCTTCGGCCACGGTGCGCCACAGCCCACCGCACACCGCCCACCGCCCGCCGCCCCTCCGGCTCAAGTACGGGCTTTCCGACTCAAGTACGGCCTTTCCGGCTCGATTACGGCAATTACCGACTCAAGTACGGCTTCACGACCCAGGGGCGGCCCCTCGCGCCCCAAGTGCGGCCCTTCCCGGCCCGCGTGCGGCCCTTGTCGGCCCACGTACGCGCGTTCCCGATGCGGCTCCCCGGCCCAAGTGCGGCCCGTCGCGGCCCGGGTGGTCCGATCGGGGGGAGTGATCACGCAGTTCCCCGCGACCCCGCCCGCCGCCCGCCGCCCGCCACCCGCCGCCCGCCACCCGCCACCCGCCACCCGCCACAACAGCCGTACCCCAGCCCCGGGCCCCCACTCCCAGCCGCGACGCGCGCCCCGTCACGAAGGCCCCCTGTAGCCCCGAGCCGACCTCGGCCGATACGGTTCCTCACATGCTGGACTACCTCGATGACCTTCGTCTCGCCCACGTCCTCGCCGACGCCGCCGACGCCGCCACCATGGCCCGCTTCAAGGCCCTCGACCTGAAGGTGGAGACGAAGCCGGACATGACCCCGGTGAGCGAAGCGGACAAGGCGGCGGAGGAACTCATCCGCGGCCAGCTCCAGCGCGCCCGCCCGCGGGACGCCATCCTCGGCGAGGAGTACGGCATCGAGGGCACGGGCCCCCGCCGCTGGGTGATCGACCCGATCGACGGCACCAAGAACTATGTGCGCGGCGTGCCCGTCTGGGCGACGCTCATCTCCCTGATGGAGGCGGGCGAGGGCGGCTTCCAGCCCGTCGTCGGCGTCGTCTCCGCCCCTGCCCTCGGCCGCCGCTGGTGGGCCGCGCAGGGCCACGGCGCCTTCGCGGGGCGCAGCCTGTCCTCCGCGGCGCGCATCCACGTCTCCGGCGTCGGCAAGCTGGCGGACGCGTCCTTCGCGTACTCCTCGCTCAGCGGCTGGGAGGAGCGGGACCGGCTGAGGGGATTCCTCGACCTGACCCGCGAGGTGTGGCGCACGCGCGCGTACGGCGACTTCTGGCCCTACATGATGGTCGCCGAGGGCTCGGTCGACATCTGCGCGGAGCCGGAGCTGTCGCTCTGGGACATGGCCGCCAACGCGATCATCGTCACCGAGGCCGGCGGCACCTTCACCGGCCTCGACGGCCGCCCGGGCCCGCACAGCGGCAACGCGGCCGCGTCCAACGGCCTGCTGCACGACGAGTTGCTGGGGTATCTCAACCAGCGCTACTGACGGCGCTTGAGGTCTTGACCTGCTCGTTTCCCCTGATAGCGCTGGGGCAGGGCTGTGTGCACCGCCAAAACACACGCTCAGGTCGCCACGGCACGATCCGGCGGGGCTCCGGCTCAGGTGCCTTCACGCACCATGACCGGCACGGGTTGTCCGGGATCAGACGGTCGTCGACGGCCGCCGAAGGCATCGCGTCGAGGTTCGCGAAGATGCCCCGCTGACAGGAAGATCTCACGATGTCGTCGGGGGTGAGGTACCGGTCCGGGAGGCCACACGGCGGACGGCGCGGGGGTCGGCCTGCTGTGGGAGCGGGAGCGTCACTTGTCCTCCCGTTCACTCACCGTCATCGTCGGGGGTGCGCGGCCGCACACCTGCACATAACGTCGCAGGTGTGGACCAGCCAGGGAGCGGACATGAGCCGAACCAAGCGCAGCAGGACCCTCAGCGTGGCTCGCAAACGGGCACCGAGGATCGCGTCCCGCATCGCCACGACACCGGCGAGCCCACCCCGACGGCGCCCGCACCTGAGTCGCCGCGGCCGGCGCCGACCCGTGATCACACCCTCCCGCACGCTCCGCCGCGCCGGTCCACCCGCATGCGCATATCCGAGAACAACCCCTGGTCGGTCACGCTGATGACCTTCCTCTTCCTGGGGGGCCTGGGGGTGTGCGTCCTCGGCGCCGTGCTCGCCACGTCGCTGGTTCTGGACATCGTGGCCCCGGGCGAGGGGCCGACGCCGTCGCAGACGCTGACCGTCGCCACCGTGGTCGTCGCACTTGAGGTCCTCCTGGGCACCGTCGTGGCATGCCTGTGCAGCTTCATGTACAACTACACCGCGCGGTTCGGCGGCGGCGCCGAAGTGGCCCTGACCGACGATCTCAGCGATCCGGCACCGGCGGGAAGCCAAGGAGAAGACGCGCAAGATCCGCAGGAAGCGCCGGCTCCGGCCGACATCCACAGGTGACCTTCGCGCGAGGTCTGGAACACGCGGCCGTGGTCGCGCCTCCATGTGCGACAGCGTCGCCCGCTGGAACGCAGGATTCCAGACTTACCGGCGGCAGTGGTCAGTGCCAGTCGGTGTCGTGGGTGAGCCGGTTGTGGTGGGTGTCGTACTGGTCGACCGAGGTGATGGTCCGTCCGTCGGGGACGGGGGCGGCCCAGGCGCGGTAGGTGGTGCCGGGGACGGTCACGGTGGTGGCCTTGACCTGGGTGCCGTCGGAGAGGAAGACCACGCCGTAGGCGACATCGGGTTCGGGGTTGGAGACCATGAGCCGGGTGCCGTTGAGGCCCTTGTCGTGCAGCCCCCACAGTCCCATTTCGCCCGAGGCGTGGGGGTCGTGTGTGCCCGTGACGGGTTGGCAGTCGGCCCAGGGTCCGCCCTGGTGGTCGATACGGACGCCGCCGATGTACATGCGCCGGCACAGCAGTGATCTGCCCGGTGCCGTGGTGAGTGATCTGCCCGGTGTCGTCGTTCCGTCGGGGGGTGTGGGCAGGGTGTAGCCCTTGGGCAGCGTCCGGTGGAACTCCAGCGCCACCGACCAGCGGTGCCCGTCTGTCGTCCCTTCGGCCACCCGGACACTGACGGGGACGGGAGCCGGGGCGACCGGGGAGCTCACGGGGGGCGGGGGCAGGCGCGAGGGGGCGACGGCGTCAGGCGGTGGCTTCAGGAACGCAACCGTCAGGCCGAAGCCGAGGACACAGGCGGCACTCGCCACGACAGCCGCGGCACGGCGGCGTTTCCTTCGGGCGCGCGCGGCGGTCAGGATCTGGTCGACGGGGGCCTGGGACGAGGGGTAGGCCTCGCGTGACCGGGCGAAGGCGGCGCGTGCCCAGTCTTCTTGGCCGTGATCTGGAGTCATCGTGCCTCTGCAGGGCGGCTGGGCGGGTAGTTGCGGGCGAGGGTCGACCGGCTGCGCAGTTTGGCCAGGGCCCGGGACGCCTGGCTCTTCACGGTGCCGACCGAACAGCCGAGGACGTCAGCCACCTCCTCCACGGACAGATCCTCGCAGTAGCGCAGCACCACGACCGCCCGCTGTCGCTCGGGCAGGGCGGCGAGCTCGCGAGCCAGGGCGTCGTAGACGTCCACGTCGCCGACACCGGCCCCGTCGTCGTGGACGGGGCCGGTGTCGGGCAGCGACGGGAGAAGGAGGTGGGTGATCCTGCGGCGGCGATGCCGGCTGCGGTTGTTGTTGACCAGTGCGCGGCGAACGTAGTGTTCGGCGCGCTCCGGCTCCAGTCGCCGCCAATGCGGGTACACCTTCGTCAACGTCGTCTGCACCAGGTCTTCCGCCTCGTGGAAGTCGCCGGTGAGCAGGTACGCGGTGTGGGTCAGGGCCCGCCAACGGGCGGTGACGAACCGGGTGAACTCCGAGTCCGGTCCGCCGTCCGCGGCCTGGCGGTCACTTGGCTGCACAGCAGGAGGTGCCCGTCCTTCTTCTGGCTGGTCAGTGCCAGTTGGTGTCGTGGGTGAGCCGGTTGTGGTGGGTGTCGTACTGGTCGACCGAGGTGATGGTCCGTCCGTCGGGGATGGGGGCGGCCCAGGCGCGGTAGGTGGTGCCGGGGACGGTCACGGTGGTGGCCTTGACCTGGGTGCCGTCGGAGAGGGAGACCACGCCGTAGGCGACATCGGGTTCGGGGTTGGAGACCATGAGCCGGGTGCCGTTGAGGCCCTTGTCGTGCAGCCCCCACAGTCCCATTTCGCCCGAGGCGTGGGGGTCGTGTGTGCCCGTGACGGGTTGGCAGTCGGCCCAGGGTCCGCCCTGGTGGTCGATACGGACGCCGCCGATGTACATGCGCCGGCACAGCAGTGATCTGCCCGGTGCCGTGGTTCCGTCGGGGAGTGTGGGCAGGGTGTAGCCCTTGGGCAGCGTCCGGTGGAACTCCAGCGCCACCGACCAACGGTGCCCGTCCACTCGGCCCCTGCCGATCACCTGCGTGACCACCTGCGGCACCTGCCGGTGAGCCGAAGCAGACCGCTTGGCAACGACGGAGGCGGGTGCGGACGCTGGGTGGACGGCCGGGCCCGACGCCGCCTCGCTCACGGAGGCACCGAACGAGATCCCTGCGAGCGCGGCGGCCGTGACGGCGGCCATGGCTGCCTTCCTGGCAAAACTGAGAGCCACGGAGCATTTCTCCTTCAAAGCTGCCGCCCGACACCACGCCGGGCGGTCCTCGACGGCCGGCGCGCTGGGCCCGCGTGCCGACCTGCAGCGATCACCGGGAGCGGTGGCCGCGGCTTGGACGTCCGCCCGTAGGTACTCCCATACACTCACGGCGGGTTGCACGCCGCGCGACATTGCTTCGCGACATCCCCGCTCGCTCGTGCCCGGGACCTGCCGGACTGCCAGGCCGGGCCAGGGAAACCAGGCTTGCTGTCGCTTGCCGGGCAGTCGGGCATCCATGGGGCGTCCGGCTGCCGGGCCGCCGTAAGGCCGGGCCATGCGCCCTCCGCCGCGTGGTCTGCAGATCTGCCGCCCCGCCCGGCCGGGGCCGTCTCCGGGCTGTCCGAGGGCGGCCCAGGAGGACCGACGACGACAACCTCCCGGCGCACCAGTCGGGCTCGAAGCGACGCCGCACCTCACTGGTGCGCCGGTTCCATACCAGCGCCACCGAGGGTGCCTGACGGCGGCGTGGGTGGGATGAGCACGACGAAGCCGCCCGCAGGTGTCCCCCGTGACGGGCGGTTCGCGCCGTAGCAGTTCAGAGATCGAAGTCGGCGGCGGCGTAAGGCGTCTTCGGCCGCTAGACGACACCGGCGTGGCGCCGGCGGCGGGATTCGAACCCGCGTCACCCGCTGGAGAGGCGAAGTAGCCGCAGCCCTCGCACCTGAACAAGGCTCACCGTAGTGCTTCCCCCGCCGTCCGGCACTTGGATTTCCTTCCCGCAGGGGTCCTCCGGCAGTGGCAGGCGGAGGTAGAACTGCAGACCGCAGGGGGTGGACGCGGCCCGCTGGAATCTGCCGGCACAGCCGCGCGGGGCCGACGGCGGGCCGTCCGGGGCCCAGGACGACCATCGGCGTCAACCGCCCGACTCACCGGTGAGGCATCGAACAACGCCGCACGCCACTGGTGTGCTGGTTCCATACCGGCGCTGCTGAGCAGCACGGGAAAGCTGCGCACGCCCTCAACCAGCTTCGCGCGCCCTCTTGTTGACCTGCGCTTTACCTGGCACTCTAAGGCCACCCCCACTTGTGAACTTGTGAATCTCTGCACGTTCCGGAGATTCGTAGGAGGTGGCTCCAGTCATGCTCGTCCGCGACGCCATGAGCACAGTGGTCCTCACCGTCGGCCCTGCCCACACCCTCCGTCAGGCAGCCGCCCTCATGTCCGCCCGCCGCATCGGCGCCGCCGTGGTCCTCGACCCGGACGCCGGCGGCATCGGCATCCTCACCGAGCGCGACATCCTCAACTCCGTGGGCCTGGGCCAGAACCCGGACACGGAGCGCACCCACGCCCACACCACCACCGACGTCGTCTTCGCCGCCCCGACCTGGACCCTGGAGGAGGCGGCCCGGGCCATGGCGCACGGCGGCTTCCGCCACCTGGTCGTCCTCGACCGCGGCGAGGTGGCCGGCATCGTCTCGGTCCGCGACATCATCCGCTGCTGGGCCCCGGCCCGGGAGCCGGCCCCAGCGCTCTGAACACCCGGAACGGGCCGGACCCCGAGCACCGTGGGGTCCGGCCCGCCCTGGGGGCGATCCCCCAAGCTCCTGAGGCACCGGAGGAGGCCAGTGCCGCCGACTCAGCCGCGCAGTGCCTGGACCGCCGCCTCCAGCCGCTTGCCGAAGTCGGCGTCCGCGGCACGGAAGTTGCCGATCGCCCGCTCGGCGATGTCCTCCCGGGACACCTGGGCGATGGAGCCCGCCAGGTTGGAGATCAGGCGTTCCTTCTCCTCCTGCGACATCAGCCGGTAGAGGTTGCCCGCCTGGACGAAGTCGTCGTCCTCGGCATGGACGGGGGTGGGGTGGCCGCCCGTGGCTCCGCCGACGGAGACGGGCTGCCACAGCGGGCGGTCCGTCTGGGCGGGGCCGCCGAAGCTGTTCGGCTCGTAGTTCTTCGCGCCGCCGTGCCGGCCGTCGTAGAGGAATCCGTCACGGGAGTGGGTGCGCGCCTCGGTCGCGTGCGGGCGGTTCACCGGCAGGTGGTCGGCGTTGATGCCGACGCGGTAGCGGTGCGCGTCGCCGTACGCGAACAGGCGGCCCTGGAGCATCTTGTCGGGCGAGGGGCCGATACCCGGGACGAAGTGCGCCGGCGAGAAGATCGACTGCTCGACCTCGGCGAAGATGTTCCGCGGGTTGCGGTTCAGCTCCAGCTTTCCGATCTCGACGACCGGGTAGTCCGCGTGCGGCCACACCTTGGTCAGGTCGAACGGGTTGAAGCGGTACGTCGCCGCGTCCGCCGCCGGCATGATCTGCACGCCCACGGTCCAGCTCGGGAACTCGCCTCGCTCGATCGCCTCGCGCAGGTCGCGCTGGTGGGAGTCGGGGTCCCCGCCCGCGAGGATCCCCGCCTCCCCGGCCGTGAGGTTCCGGATCCCCTGGTCGGTCTTGAAGTGGTACTTGACCCAGAAGGCCTCGCCGGCCTCGTTGTTCCACTGGAAGGTGTGCGAGCCGAAGCCGTCCATGTGGCGGTAGGACGCCGGGATGCCGCGGTCGCCGAACAGCCAGGTCACCTGGTGCGTGGCCTCGGGCGACAGGCCCCAGAAGTCCCAGACGTTGTCCGCCTCCTGGCTGCCCGTGTAGGGGTCGCGCTTCTGGGTGTGGATGAAGTCCGGGAACTTGATCGCGTCCCGGATGAAGAACACCGGGGTGTTGTTGCCGACGAGGTCGTAGTTGCCCTCCTCGGTGTAGAACTTCAGCGCGAAGCCACGCGGGTCGCGCACCGCGTCCGCCGCACCGAGATTGCCGGCCACGGTCGAGAAGCGCAGGAAGACCTCGGTCTGCTTGCCGGCCTCGGAGAGGAACGCGGCGCGCGTGTACGGCGTGACGTCGGCGGTCACCGTGAAGGTGCCGTAGGCCCCGGCGCCGCGCGCGTGCACCACCCGCTCCGGGATGCGCTCACGGTTGAAGTGGGCCAGTTTCTCCAGCAGGAGCTGGTCCTGTACGAGCACCGGGCCGCCGACGCCCGCGGTCTCGCTGTTCTGGTTGTCGGCCACCGGAGCACCGGCCTCCGTAGTGAGCGGTCCCTGCGTCACGTGCGCCTCCTGCGTCCTTGCCCACCGGCCTGTCACCGGCCGGCCCTGTCCTGTCACGTCTTCCGACGCCTTTTGACCAAAGTCAGGATCGATCCTACATTGGACTTAGTCCAAGTCAAACAAGGTTCCAAAGTCACACCTATTCGGAACCTGGTCTCCTTGCTGTTAGGCTTGTCCGCATGAGCGACCTTCTGGAACGACTGCGCGGACGCGGATGGCGGATGACCGCGCAGCGCCGCGTCGTGGCCGAGGTTCTCGACGGCGAGCACGTTCATCTGACGGCCGACGAGGTTCATGCGCGGGCTGTCGCGAAGCTCCCCGAGATCTCCCGGGCGACCGTCTACAACACGCTGGGCGAGCTGGTCACCCTCGGTGAGGTCCTTGAGGTCAGCACGGACAAGCGCGCCAAGCGGTACGACCCGAACGCGCACCGGCCGCACCACCACCTGGTCTGCGCCCGATGCGGCGCGATCCGTGACGTGCATCCGACCGGCAACCCGCTCGCCGACCTTCCCGACACCGAGCGCTTCGGCTTCACCGTCTCGGACGTTGAGGTGACGTACCGGGGGATGTGCCCGGACTGCGCGGGGGCGTGACGGCAGGGGCGTGACACAGACGCGAGACAGGGGGCGAAAGCCCCCTCTTTTTTTGCTCGTGAACCTTCTTCTGTTCGCGAGCGCCACAAACGCACCTGGGGCCGGAATCCATCTCTGGATTCCGGCCCCAGGCCTTCAGTAGCGGGGACAGGATTTGAACCTGCGACCTCTGGGTTATGAGCCCAGCGAGCTACCGAGCTGCTCCACCCCGCGTCGGTGAACACGACATTACGCGAGGGAGGGCCGCCGAGGCAAATCCATTGCCGACCACCCGCCCGGAACCGCTTCCCGGCCGCCGAGCCGGGCACTCACATGGCGACGACGGCCTCGTCCGGCACAGGGCGGGACCACTTCCCACCCGACCGAGCCGAGCCGCCCCACAGCGACAGCCACCTGCACGAGGGCCCGCTTCTCGAATCGCTCGCACGAGACCCGGCCGACCCACTTCCGGAATCGCCCGCACGGGGCTCGGCCACTTCTCGTCCGAGCGAGTCGGGTGGGCGGGTGGGCAGAAATCGGCCGACGCCGAGCGCTAAGCGGAAAGCTCCTCCCGCAACGCATCCCGCAGCCTCCCCGCCCGCTCGGCCACCTCGGCGGGCCCGAGCGCCACCGCCCGGTCGGCCCACTTTTGCCCCTCCGCCAGCTCACCGCGACGCGCGTAGACGAGGGCCAGCCGCAGCGCCGCCCGACCGTGCCCGGCGTCCGCGGCCCGCGTCCACCACACCGCCGCCTCCGGCTCGCTCCCCTCCCGGGCCAGCAGCAGCCCCAGGTTGAACGCCCCGTTGCGCGACCCGGCCTCGGCGGCCGTCCGGTACCAGCGTGCCGCTTCGACGACGTCCCCCCGGGCCGCCGCGAGCATGCCGACCCGCACCTGCGCGCGCCGGTGCCCCTGGGTCGCGGCCCGCTCGTACCACTCCTCGCACTCGGTCTTCTCGTGCACGATCTCGCCCAGCTCGTGCGCCGGCTCCGGCGGCCTGCGCGCATCCAGTACGGTGGCCAGCCGGTACGCGGCCTCCGCGCTCCCGCCGCCGGCGGCGCACCGCAGGTGCCGCTCGGCCTCCTGCTCGTCGCCCTCGCGCAGCCGTGCGATGCCGACCTGGAGGGCGGCCTCGTTGTGCCCGGCGGCGGCTGCCTGCTCGTACCACCGCAGGGCGGCCGGCTCCTCGCCGCGCCCGGCGTGCAGGATCCCCAGGTTGAACGCCGCGTCCACGCTCCCGGCCTCGGCCGCCTTGGAGAACCACGGCTCGGCCCCGGTCGTGTCGCCGCCCTGGAGCAGCAGGATGGCCAGCGCGTTCGCCGCCTCCCGGTGCCCGGCGTACGCGGCGCGCCGGTACCACTGCTCGGCCTGCGCGGTCCGGCCCTGCTCGGCGCAGAGCAGCCCGAGGTTGTAGGCGCCGTTGTCGTCCCCGGCGTCCAGGGCCGCCCGGTACCAGCGCTCGGCGGTCTGTGTCTCGCCGCGCTCGGCATGCAGCGCGCCCAGCGCGTTGGCGGCGTTGCCGTCGCCGTCCTGGGCCGCCCTGAGCCACCACACGGACGCGCTCTCGGTGTCCCCGGCGTCCCGCAGGAGGAACCCGAGCGCGCAGGCGGCCCGCGGCTCGCCGTCCTTGGCGGAGGTCAGGTACCAGCGCCCGGCCTCCTTCAGTTCGCCGCGCTTCTCCAGGATCGCCCCGAGATGCAGCGCGGCCCGGCGGTGGCCGCGCGCGGCGGCCTGCCGGTACCACTGCTCGATCTCCTCGACAGCGTTGTCAGTCCCGGCTCCGTCCTCGTGCGCAGCCCTGCGGTCGAGGGCGCGCGCCAGCCGGTAGGCGGCCTCACGGTGCCCACGCTCTGCGGCGGCCCGCATCCAGTGCCCGGCACCGGCGTCCCCGCGGTGCTCCAGGAGATCGGCGAGCGCGTAGGCGCCCAGCGCATGGCCCTGCTCGGCGGACTGGCGCAGCCAGTACTCGGCGGCGGGTTCGTCCCCGCGCTCGCGGTGGTGGCGGCCCAGCGCGTGGGCGGCGGCGGCCGAACCGGCGACGGCGGCGATCCGCCACCAGCCGGCGGCCTCCTCGGGGTAGCCGCGCTGATGGAGGAGGACACCCAGGTTGTTGGCGGCGGCCCGGTCTCCGGCCGCGGTGGCTGCCCGCAGGTGGGGCTCGGCCCCGTCGAGGTCGCCGCGGCGCAGCAGCATGGACCCGAGGACGCTGGAGGCCTCGGTGTCACCGGTCTCCGCGGCGAGCCTGAGTCGTACCTCGTCGGCGGCTTCCCCCATGTCGCTCATCTCGTCCCGGGTCGGCTCCTCACCCTCGGGCTGCACAAATCGCCCTGTCTCGAACAGAGTTGCCCTATCCCCCATAACGTCCATCGTCGCACCACCTGCAACCTGGGTACACCCGGTATACCGCAGCCCGTGAGGTCACTTCAGCGTTTTGTCGACATGCCCACAGAGAGATAAGTCAAACACAGTTCGCCCAACTCCCCACGGCGGCGCGGCCGCCCCTCCCCCTCTGCACATGAGTTCGCACACCACGAAGGCCCGGATCCCTGTAGGATCCGGGCCTTCGACTGCAGTAGCGGGGACAGGATTTGAACCTGCGACCTCTGGGTTATGAGCCCAGCGAGCTACCGAGCTGCTCCACCCCGCGCCGTTTGCACAGTCACCGTATCACGGCGCGGGGCGGTCTTGATCAACGCTTGTTCTCCCCACTGGGCTTGCCGGCCTTGGCCTGTGCCTCCTCGGCCCGCTTCAGTGCGGCTTCCAGGTCGTCCTGGGCCTTGGCGTACGCGGTCCAGTCCGGCTTCGGCTTCTGCAGGGCCTGCTGCCCGGCCTCGAAGGCCTTCTGGGCGTCCTCCAGCGCCTGCCTGACCGTCGGATTCGCGGTGTCGGGCGGGTTGTTGCCGGTCTCCGGTGGCGTGGTCGAACCCGTCACCCCGAACACCTTGTTGAGCGCCTCGTCCAGGGTGTTCTCGAAGGCGGTCTTGCCCTCGTAGGTGACCAACACCTTGCGCAGCAAGGGGTACTTGAGTTCACCACCGCGGACGTAGACCGGCTCCGCGTAGAGCAGGCCCCCGTCCAGCGGCACCGTCAGCAGGTTGCCGTACTCCACCTTGGAGTGGCCTCTGCTCAGCAGGCTGATGGCCTCGGCGATGTCGGCCTGGGAGTTGAACTGGCTCTGGACCTGTTTGGGTCCGTCGACGGTGGTGCTCGTCGGCAGTTTCAGAATTCTGATCTTGCCGTAGTCGCTCGTGCGCGGATCGGAGTCGACCGCCATGAAGGCGCTCAGGTTGTCCCGCCCGTTCGGCGTGAGCGTCGTCGTCAGCGAGAACGCCTGGGCACTCTGGTCGGGCATCTTCATGCTCAGGTAGTACGGCGGCACCGCGCTGCCCGAGTCGTTGGTCGGGTCGTCCGGGACCTGCCACACCTCGCTGCCACTGAGGAAGGTCTGCGCGTCCGTGACGTGGTAACGGCTGAGCAGCTCGCGCTGGACCTTGAACAGGTCCTGCGGGTAGCGCAGATGGGCCAGCAGGGAGGGCGAGATGTCACTGCGGGGCTTGACCGTGCCGGGGAAGGCCTTCATCCAGGTCTTCAGCACGGGGTCCTTGGTGTCCCACTGGTAGAGCTTGACCTCGCCGGTGTACGCGTCGACGGTCGCCTTCACCGCGTTGCGGATGTAGTTGACCTGGTTCTGCTGGGCCACCACGGTGCGCGAGTTGTTGGCCGCGGTCAGCGAGTCGGCCGTCGTGTCGCCGAGGGTCGTGCGCGAGGCGTACGGATAGCCGTTCGTCGTCGTGTACGCGTCGACGATCCACTGGATGTGGCCGTCCACCACCGCCGGGTAGGCGTCGCCGTCGATGGTCAGCCAGGGGGCGACCGCCTCGACACGCTCCTTGGGCGTGCGGTTGTACAGGATCCGCGAGCCCTTGCCGATCGCGCCGGAGTAGAGGATCTGCGGCTCGTTGAACGCCACCGCGTACGCGGCCCGGTTGATCGGGTTGTCGAGGTTGACCCCGCTCTTGCCCGTGTAGCTGGTGGTCTTCTCGCCCTGGTCGTCGGAGTAGTCGATCTCCTTCTGGGGACCGCCGACGATCGAGTACGTGCCGGTCTTCTCGCCGTAGTAGATCCGCTGCTGGTAGGGGGGCAGGTCGCCCTTGGACGGCAGGTTCTTCTCGGTGAAGACCGGGCGGCCCTCGTCGTCGGCCTCGGTGCCCTTGGCGGCGACCACGCCGTAGCCGTGCGTGTAGCGGAAGTGGTCGTTGATCCAGTTGTTCTTCGGGATGCCGTCCAGATTCAGCTCGCGCAGACCGATGACGGTGTCCTGGTCCTTGCCGTCCTTGGGGTACCGGTCGACGTCGAGGTTGGTCGGGAACCCGTAGTAGTTCCGGATCTGCTGGAGCTGCTGGAACGTCGGCGAGACGACGTTCGGGTCCATGATGCGCAGGCTGGCCGTGTCGTCGACCTGGTCGCGCAGTCTGGTCTTGTCCGTGGTGGCGGACTTGCCCGCGTACTCCGTGACCTTGGTGTCGTCGATGCCGTACGCCTCACGGGTCGCCTTGAGGTTCTTCTGGACGTACGGGGCTTCCTTGGCCTGCTCGTTGGGCTCGACCTGGAACTTCTGGACGATGGCCGGGTACAGGCCGCCGATCAGGATCGCGGACAGGACCATCAGGCCGAAGCCGATGACGGGCAGCTGCCAGGTGCGCCGCCACAGGGTCGCGAAGAACAGCAGCGCGCAGATGACCGCGATGCAGAACAGGATCGTCTTGGCCGGCAGATAGGCGTTGGCGTCGACGTAGCGCAGGCCGGTCCAGTTGCCGGTCGCCTTGAAGTCGCTGGACTTGACGGCGAGGCCGTACCGGTCGAGCCAGTAGGCGACCGCCTTCAGCGCCACGAAGATGCCGAGGAGCACGGACAGGTGCCCGGTCGCCGCGGCCGTGGCGCGCGCGCCGGGGCTGGTGACGCGCAGCCCGCCGTACAGGTAGTGGGTGAGGGCGGCGGCGATCAGGCACAGGATCGTGGCGGCGAAGCCGAAGCCCAGCAGGAACCGGTACCAGGGCAGGTCGAAGGCGTAGAAGGAGACGTCGAGGTGGAACTGCGGGTCCTTCTGGTGGAAGGGCACGCCGTTGACCCACATCAGCCAGGTACGCCACTGCCCGGCCGCCGAGGCGCCCGCGATCAGGCCGACGAGGGACGTGACGGCGAGCAGCAGCCACGTCTTGTACGGCGCGATGCCCATGCGGTAGCGGTCCAGGCTCTGCTGCTCCATGGACATGGCGCTCAGCGGGGGCCGCAGGCGATGCGCGAGCCAGATGTTGAAGCCCACGGCGAGCGCCATCACCAGGCCGAAGACGAAGAACAGTCCGATCTTGGTCGTCAGGGTGGTGGTGAACACGGACGAGTAGTGCACCGACCGGTACCACAGCCAGTCCGTCCAGAAGCCCGCGAACATGGTGAACGCCATGCCGAGGACGGCAAGGACGCCCAGGGTCATGAGCAGGGTACGGGCGCGCCGGGACGGGCGGCCCGCTCTGATCCGCGGTCCCGTCGGGCCTCCGCCGCGGTCCGGCATCTGGAAAGCCAAGGTGCGCACCTCGAAGTTCGCTGTCGATCCGTCAGGCCCTCGTGTTCGCGGGCCTGCCGTGGCCCCCCGTGATCGCGGGCCCACACATATGCAACTTACTGACGGATTACTCGGTTCCCGGTTCGGGCCGGGAACGAGGCAGGATTGTGACCATGTCCAACACTCCCATGGCAGCGAGCCCGCTCACCCGGGCCGTACTCGAGATCGACGAGTACGCCTCCGGCCTCGGCTGGGACCAGCCCGCTCGCCTCTTCGCCCTCGTAGACACCGCACGGCTGCGGGCTCAGGAACCCTCGCTCGCCGCTCAGCTCGGCCTGCAGGACGCGCCCGAGACCACCGGCCTCACCCCGATCGAGCAGGACGAGATCGCGGCGGACAAGCCGCTCGACGAGTTCCTCGGCACGATCGCCTGGCCGGATGCGGTGGTCGGCTGCGCGCTCACCGTGGAGCGCCTGATGCTGCCTCCGTCGGCCGAGGCGCAGGTCCCGCAGGGCCTGAGCGAGGCCAAGCTGGCCAAGTGGGTGGCGGACCACCCCGAGCGCCAGGAGGTCCGTATGACGGTCGCGGTCCTGCGTGACGGCAGCCGCGATTCGGCGGTGCGTCTGCGCGAGAAGGACTCCCCGACGGAGGTCCTGACGGGCCCCGACCTGGTGCCGGGCCTGGTGAGGGCTCTGGCGGCCACGTTCGAGGACTGACCTTCGGCGGTACGGCGATGGGGGCGCCCCTGTTTTCGGGGGGGGGCGCCCCCAGCCGTGCACCGGGTCTGCCGGTCAGCCCTTGGTGGTGCACTTCGGCAGTGCGGCGCTGTCGCCGCTGCGGATGTCCCTGAGAGCGCCGAGGGCGTCGCCGATGGTCTTGACCTTGACCAGGGTGAGCCCGCTGGGGGTGTCCTTGGCGGCGGCCGCGCAGTTGTCGGCGGGCGTCAGGAAGTACTGGGCGCCCCTGCTGCGCGCGCCGACCGTCTTCATCTCGATCCCGCCGATCGGCCCGACCGTGCCGTTGTCGTCGATGGTGCCGGTGCCGGCGACGAACTTGCCGCCGGTGAGGCTGCCGGGGGTCAGCTTGTCGTAGATCCCGAGCGCGAACATCAGACCGGCGCTGGGCCCGCCGACGTCGGCGAGCTTGATGTCGATGCTGAACGGGAAGGTGTGGTCGGTCCCGGGGGAGATCCCGACGACGGCCCGCCTGGCGCCGCTGTCGTCGGAGGTCTTGGTCGTGACGGTGACGTCCTGCGTCTTGGTCGCCGTCCTTTGCTCCTTCTCGGCGGCGGCCTGCTCCTTGACCGGGACGACGGTGAAGACGACGTTCTGCCCCGGCTTGTGCTTGGTGATGAGCTTGGCCACGTCGGACGGCTGCCTGACCGCCGTACCGTCCACGGCCTTGATCACATCGCCGGCGTGCAGCCGGCCCTGGGCCGGGGAGTCCTTGACGACGGTGGAGACGATCACCCAGGACTTCACCGTGATCCCCAGCTTCTTCAGGGCGGCGACCTTGGCGCTCTCCTGCGACTGGCTGAATTCCTCGGCGTTCTCCTGCGTGGACTGCTGCTCCGTCTTGCCGTCCGGGTACAGGGTGTCGTGGGGCACGATCTTGCTGTCGTGCGCGAGCCAGCCGTAGACGGCCTCGACCAGGTTCATCCGGAAGTCGGCGCTGGTGACCCGGACGGTCGTCATGTTGAGATGCCCGTCCGTCGGGTACGTCTTGTGCCCCGCGATCTGCAGCACGGGCTCGCCCTGGTGATCCCCGAGCGTGTTCACGGTCGGTCCCGGAGACATCTCCGCGTACGGCACGGGGATGAGCAGCCCCGCGCACAGGAGCGCGATCAGCATCAGGGTGGAGGCGAGCATCGTCGCGGTGCGGCGTGGCATGCAACGACAGTACGGGACGCCTCTGTCAGCGCACCGTCAGGGCCGCCTTCCTCAGGCGCCGCGCGCACCCGGAGGTGTCTTCTCCATGGCCTCGCGGAACCGCGCGTACCCGTCGAGTTCGGGTCCGTCGCTGCGTGTCTTGCGTGTCCGATTGGCCCAGCTGCCCCATAGTCCGGCACCGACCGCCGCGACCAGCGGTATCAGCAACCAGGCGAGCGCCGCCATGCCGACCTCCCAACCCCATGAACGTCCGCAACCGACTGATCAGCAGATTAACCATCCGCACGGACAACGCTCACGCGAGGGGGTCGGTTACGCAACCGGAGGGGGTGGTGGGCCGACGGTGAAGGACGGTGCGGCCGACGCCACCGGGTGAGGACGGCACCGCCTGCGTGAGCGGGCGGGGTCCACACGGCCTGTATCACCAGGTGAGGGCGGTACCGCCGACGTCAGCGGGTGAGGTCGGCGCTGCCCGTGCCGCGTGGGTCGGGGGACGCCGCTGCCCGGGTCAGCAGGTGCCGGCTCCGACCCACTCCTCGGTCCCGTCGGAGAATCTCTGGTGCTTCCAGATGGGCACTTCGTGCTTGAGGTCGTCGATGAGCTTGCGGCAGGCCTCGAAGGCCTCGGCACGGTGGGGGCAGGACACACCGACGACGACGGCGAGATCACCGACGTCGAGGTCCCCCACACGGTGCACGGCGGCCAGCGCCCGGACCGGATACTCGGCGACGACCTTCTCGGCGATCCGCCGCATCTCGGCCTCGGCACTGGGATGACAGGAGTAGCCGAGCGCATCGACGTCGGCCCCCGAGTCGTGGTTCCGCACGGTCCCCACGAAGAGTGCGACACCGCCGGCCGCGTCGTCCCCGACGGCCTGGAACACCTCGTCCACGGACAGCGCGGTCTCCCGCACACCGATCAGCTTGATCGGATCCTCAGCCGCCTGCTCACCGGGGTGATCGTTCCTGGATGCCATGCCCCCAATGGTGCCGCACGCCTCCGACATCCCGGAATACGACTTTCACCAGGCACACGCACACCGGCGTTTGGAGTCTCCTACAGCCACGGTCCGACCGACCGTGCCAAAGCACACGGCGCCCTCCCACCCGACCGAGCCGGGTGACGCGGCAGCACCAGCCCACCGAGTCGGGTGGTGGGTGGGCGGGGCCGGGGGTCCAGGGGGCGGGAGCCCCCTGGTGGGGTTCAAGGGGCGAAGCCCCTTGGCAGGCCCCCTTGGCATGACCGTGCGCCCCCGGCAGAACCGTGCCGCTCGACAGGCCGGTGCCTCCTCAGCCGAACCGTGCCGCTCGACAGAACCGTGCCGCTCGACAGAACGGTGCCGCTCGACAGGACGGTGCCCGCGCGGCGAAGCCGCCCGCTCACAGCCGCCGCCGAGCCTTCCGCGCCCGCCGCACGACCGCCGCAGCACCGAGCAGCGCCACCGTCGCCCCCGCAGCCCCCGCCGCCGTCGCGTCCTTGCGCCCCAGTCGGCGCCCGGCCACCGTATGCCGCCCGGAGGCCTCCTCCAGCAGCTCGGCCAGCACCTCCTCATTGGTCCACCCCGGCCGCCACCCGGCGTCGTGCAGACGGCTCCCGCTGATCACCCAGGGATACATCGTGTACGCCAGATCGCCCGCGGGCGAGGGAGTGAGCCCGATCCGGTGCAGCCGGGCGGCGGCGCCCAGGGCGACCGCGGACGGCAGCTCCATCCGCCGGATCCCGCTCAGCTCCTCGACCTCCTCCTGCTCCAGCCACCCGTCACAGCCCACGGCCAGCTCCCCGTCGACCTTCTCCAGGACGGCGTACTCCAGCGCGCTGCACAGGTCCTCGACGTGGCAGAACTGCCAGGCGGGCCGCGACCCCGCGACCACCAGCAGCCGCGGCGACTCGAAATACCTGGTCAGGGCCGTGTCCGTACCCCCGACCAGCACGGCCGGCCGTACCACGGTGACGTTCAGCCCGGGATGTGCCCGCGGAGCGCGCCGCGCCAGCCGTTCGATCTCCAGCAGGTCCCCGACCCCGGTGGCCTCCGCGGTGGCCCGCAGCTCGGCGTCCTCCGACAGCGGCAGCTCGTTGTCCGGCAGCGCGCCGTAGACCATCGCGGACGTGCACAGCACCACGCGGTGCACCCCGGCCGCCGCCGCGGCGGTCAGCACGGTCTGCGTCCCCCGGACGTTGTACGCGGTACGGGCGGCGGTGTCGCTGCCGAGGTCCAGGTCCAGGGCGAGATGCACCACCACGTCCGCGCCCCGCAACTTCTCCGCGATCGCCGGGTCGCGCACGTCGAGGATGTGCCACTGCGCACCCTCGCACTCTCCGCGCCGCTCGTCGATGGCGACGACCTGCTTGATCTCCTCCGAGGCGACGAGCCGCTCGGTGAGCAGGGCACCGACCCCGGTGGCGGCGCCGGTGACCGCGACGACGGGCCCGCGCAGGGCAGGAGGGGTTGAAAGGTTTCGCGCTGCGCGAACCTGCGGATCTGGGGAACTCACCGGGCGTCTCCAGAGGTTGTCTTCAGTACGGGCGCGAGTGACGCGTACGTACCAGGTGCATCCATCCTGCCGCAGCCCTTGCGTGGGCGAAGCACCGAGGCCCGATCGGGTTCGGGTGTCTACGCTGGGTGGTGTTGTCGGGCAGCCGCGCCGCCGGAGAGAAACCGGTGGCCTTACCAGCCGAGGAATCCCGTGAGTGACACCCCATTCGGATTCGGCCTTCCGCCGGAGGAGCCGGAAGACGGCGACGAGGGCAAGAAGAAGGACCAGCAGAGCGGTGGTGAGCAGGGACCGGCCAACCCGTTCGGTTTCGGGCTGCCCGGAGCCGGAGGCTTTGGCGGCCCGGGTGCCGACAATCCGCTGGCAGCGATGTTCGGCTCCCTGAACCCCACCGACCTGGGCGCCGCCTTCCAGCAGCTGGGCCAGATGCTCTCCTACGAGGGCGGCCCGGTGAACTGGGACATGGCCAAGCAGATCGCCCGCCAGACGGTCGCCCAGGGCACCCCGGACGGCGTCAAGGACGCGAGCGTCGGCAGCGCCGAACACTCCGCGGTCGAGGAGGCGGTCCGCCTGGCCGACCTGTGGCTGGACGACGTGACGTCCCTGCCGTCGGGTGCCGCTTCGGCGGTGGCCTGGTCCCGCGCGGAGTGGGTCGAGGCGACCCTGCCCGCGTGGCAGGAGCTGGTCGACCCGGTCGCCGAGCGGGTCGGCGCGGCCATGGGCGACGTCCTGCCGGAGGAGATGCAGGCCATGGCGGGCCCGCTGATCGGCATGATGCGCTCGATGGGCGGCGCCATGTTCGGCACGCAGATCGGGCAGGCCGTCGGCGTGCTCGCGGGCGAGGTCGTCGGCTCGACCGACATCGGCCTCCCGCTGGGCCCGGTCGGCAAGGCCGCGCTGCTCCCGGCCAACGCGGAGGCGTTCGGCAAGGACCTCGGCGTGCCGAAGGAGGAGGTCAGGCTCTACCTGGCGCTGCGCGAGGCCGCCCACCAGCGCCTGTTCGCGCACGTGCCGTGGCTGCGCTCGCACCTGTTCGGCGCGGTCGACGGGTACGCGCGCGGCATCAAGGTCGACACGGCCAAGCTGGAGGACGTGGTCGGCCAGTTCGACCCGCAGAACCCGGAGCAGCTTCAGGACGCCCTTCAGCAGGGCATGTTCCAGCCGGAGGACACGCCCGAGCAGAAGGCGGCCCTGGCCCGTCTGGAGACCGCTCTGGCGCTCGTCGAGGGCTGGGTGGACGCGGTGGTCCACGCGGCCGCGAAGCCGCGTCTGTCGTCCGCCGACGCCCTGCGCGAGACCCTGCGCCGCCGCCGCGCCACCGGCGGCCCGGCGGAGCAGACGTTCGCCACGCTGATCGGCCTGGAACTGCGCCCGCGCCGGCTCCGCGACGCCTCCCGCCTGTGGGCCTCGCTCACGGACGCGCGCGGCGTCGACGGCCGGGACGCCCTGTGGGCCCACCCGGACATGCTGCCCACGGCCTCCGACCTGGACGACCCGGACGGCTTCGTGCACCGCGAGCAGCTGGACTTCTCCGAGCTGGACAAGATGCTCGGCGAGGCGGCGGGCGGCTCCGAGGGCAAGCCGGACCTGAAGAAGAAGGACGACACCGAGACCGGGGGCGACGACTCCGAGTGAGCCTGTACGACGACGCGGTCCTCGTCCTGAAGGGGTACGACGACCAGCCCGAGCTGCGGCAGGCCTATCTGGACCACCTGGCGGCCCGTCCGGACGGCATGTGGAAGGCCTGCGACGCCGGCCATGTGACGGCGAGCGCCCTGGTGATCGATCCCGAGCAGGGCCGGGTGCTGCTGACCCTGCACCGGAAGCTGCAGATGTGGCTGCAGATGGGCGGCCACTGCGAGCCGCAGGACGTCTCCCTGGAGGCGGCGGCCCTGCGGGAGGCGACCGAGGAGTCCGGGATCGGAGGTCTGGCCCTGCTGCCCGGCGGCCCCGTTCGCCTGGACCGGCATCCGATCCCGCCGCCGTGCCACTGCCATTACGACGTCCAGTACGCGGTGCTGGCGCCGCCCGGAGCGGTGCAGGAGATCAGCGACGAGTCGCTCGACCTGCGCTGGTTCGCCTACGACGAGGTGGCGGACGTGGCCGACGACTCGGTCGTACGCCTGCTGGACGCCACCCGCGCCCGGCTCTGAGCGGGCGGGGAACCGCACGAGCGACGGCGCATGTCGCAACGGCACATGTAAGGGGCGGCTGCTCAGACAGCCGCCCCTTACATGTGCTTTCCGGACCCGGACCGGTCGGCGGTCAGCTCCAGACGTTGCCCTGGTTCTGGGCGTGTGCCCCGTGCTGGCCCATGCCGAACTGTGCGGCGAGGCCCTGGCCGATCACCGCGTTCTGCGGCGGCAGCAGTTCACTCGGCTGGACGAGCGCGAAGCCGGAGCCCATGAAGCTCAGCTCCCAGCCCTCACCGGTGTTGCCGCGCCGCCGCCACACCCCCGAGGAGTGCGTCTGGGCCTGCATCTGCACCCGCAGCCCGGTGGACCAGGCGACGATCGCGTCGGCGTCGCAGTTGACGTACTTGTCGGGCGTGACCTGCATCAGCAGCGGCGCGCCCGAGGTCATCAGGGCCACCTTGCCGCGTCCGGTGATGTTGAGCTGGTACTTCCCGGACCCGGAGATGCCGTAGAGGCTGTCGACGGCGATGACCTCGTGGTGCAGCGAGGAGTCCATGGCGAGGACGTAGCTGCTGTCGACCGTCAGCCCGTCCTGCTCGACCTCCATGACGTGCACATGCTGCGCGAGGTTGGCGAGGTAGACCGTGCCCTGCCCGTGGCAGCGCATCAGGTCCAGGCCCTCGCCGGTGTGGGCACGCGCGCGTGCCTGGTTGTTGCTGCGGTACTCGGCGTCGAACTCGACCAGGCCCTGGTAGGCGACCATGGTGCCCTTGCGGGCCAGGATGTCGTCGTGGCCCTCCAGGGCGACGCGGAGCATCTGCTTGTTCTGCAGGCTCCAGCGCTCCTGCGTCTGGAGGTCGTTGTGCGCGAAAAGCGGGCTCTGCATGGTGTTTCTGGCTCCCCCTCAGCCCCGGATCCGGAGGCGGTCGGTGCTGTCCTCGCTGGGCTGGACGACGACGATGCCCTGGCCGGAGAAGGCCATCTGGTAGGCCTCGCCGCTGCCCCGGCCGATCAGTGACTGCGCCTTGAAGCTGCGCTTGCCCTTCACCTTCAGGTTCGGGGACCAGGCGACGAGCGCGTCGGGGTCGACGTACGTCTCGTCCTCGCCGCCTCCGCAGTCGACGACGATCGGCTTGCCCCGGGAGGTCAGTGCGACCCAGCCCTGCCCGGAGATCTTCGTGTTCCACAGGCCCTGCCCGGCGAACTTGGCGAGCCCCTTGACCCGCTCGACACCCCAGCTGAGGTGGGCGTCGAAGGCGAGCAGGTTGGTGGCGTTGACGGAGATGCCGTCGCCGTTGAGGTTGATCACGACGACGTCGGCGCCGTAGTCCGCCAGGTAGAGCAGTCCGTCGCCGGTGCACTTCATCAGCGGGGCGCCCTCGCCGGTGATCCAGTCCCGGGCGATCTGGCGTACGGCCGGCGGGTTGGGCTCGTACTGGATGAAGCCTTCGTAGGCGACCATCGACCCCACGCGCGCGAAGAGGTCGTTTCCGGTCTGCATGGCGACCTTCAGCATGTGGTTGCCGTGGTTCTCCATGCGGGCCGTGACGGGTGCGGGGGCGTAGCCCGCGAGCGGCTGGTTCATGACGGGCTCCCTCAGACCTCGTACGGCTGGACGACGATGAAGTTGCCGGGCGCACCCCGGAACTGGAGGTTGACGCTCTCGCCGGTGTCGCCCGGGTAGGCGTTTCGGCGCATCCGGACCTGGCTGGAGACGATCACCTGGGAGGCGGCCGACCAGGCGACCACCGCGTTGCAGTCGGCGAAGGTCGTGGGCGTCACGGGCAGCACGACGGGCGTCCCGTGCGTCTTGACGACGATGGTTCCGGTGCCCTGGAACTGCATGGTGAACAGCGCGCCGCCGGGAATGCCGTGCCCCTCGATGCGGCGGACCTCGTGCTGGAGGCTCTCGTCGAAGGCGAGGACGTTCTCCGCGGACACGCAGATCGCGTCGCCCTGCAGCTCGACCGGGTGCAGATGGGTGGAGTTCTCGGCGAGGAACACCTGGCCGTTGCCGGTGCAGCGCATCAGCTGCATCTCCTGGCCGGTCGCGCTGCCCACGATCCGCCCGGCGAACCCGGCGCCCTTGTAGCTGAAGTCGACCTTGCCCTGGTAGAGCACCATGCTGCCCTGCCGGGCCAGGACGGGCTGACCGCCGATGCCGAGGTCGACCCGGACGAGCTTCTTGTTCTGCTGCGTCCAACGCTGCCCGGTGGGCGTCTCCTTGAACGCCTGCAGCGCCGCCGACACACCGGCGCCGCCCTGGGGGGCGCCCTGCGGCACCCCGTAGGGGGCGGGCTGCTGGCCGGGGATCTGGCCGTAGCCCGGGGGCATCGGCGCACCCGGCTGGCCGCCGTAGGGGGGCTGCTGGCCGTAGCCCGGAGGCATCGGCGCGCCGGGCTGACCGCCGTACGACGGCTGCTGCGGCGGCTGGCCGTAGGGAGCGGGCGCGGGGGCCGGCGGATGGACCGTGCCGCCGGCGGGCGGGGCCAGGGGGGCGATCACCGTCGGGGCCGCGTGCACGTTGGGGGCCGGCGCCGGGGCCGGAGGCGGGGTCATACCCGGCGGGGTCATCCCGGGCGGGGTGGCTCCGGTCGGGGTGGCACCGGGCGGCGGTGCGAAGCCCTGGGCGGCTGGCTGGACAGCGGGGGCCGGCGCAGGAGCCGGAGCGGGGGCCGGGGCCGCCGGGACGCCGAACGCGGGCGGGGCGAAGCCGGGGGCGGCGTCGGTCTGGGGCTGCTGCTGCGGTGCGGCGGGCGCCTCTTCCTCCAGTACCTCTCCGCCGAAGTTCTTCAGCAGCGCCTCCAGGCCGCCGTCGAAGCCCTGCCCGACCGCGGCGAACCGCCACACGTCCTTGAAGTAGAAGTCACCGAGCATCACCGCCCGCTCGGTGGAGAACTCCGACCCGTTGAACGAGTACCGGGCGACCTCCTCACCGCCGGCGACGATACGCAGGTACCCCGGGCTGATCTGCGACATCTGCCCGGCACCGTCGACGGTCGCCGTGAAGGAGAGCTTGCGGATCTGGGAGGGGATCCGGTCCAGCGTGATCCGGAACGACTCCGTGTCGCCCGCCTGCGTGCCGAGCAGTTGGACGGACTCCTCGGGGGACTTCGGCTGGTTGAAGAAGACGAAGTACCGGTCGTCCGAAAGGCGCTCGTCGGCGTCCAGACCGAAGCAGCTGATGTCGAAGGTCAGTCCAGGGGCGGAGATCTGCACGCCTACGTACAGATCCGTGCCCGCCGTGAGGTCACTGATCCTGGCCTTGTGGCCGCGTTGGAATTCCCTGGCCATGCGTTACGACCGTCCCCCATCCCGAATGTGAGTGCGTCGCGCCAGGCTAACGGCAAACTCCGACAACGGACGCAGCCGGTACAGACCCGGTACACAACCGCGTCCCACACCTCACACGGGCGACCGCTCACACGCCCCGCGCCTCCCACGGTCGGCCCTTCATGCGCCCCGCGCCTCCCACGGGCGACCGCTCAACCGCCCTCCGCCTCACACGGGCGGCCCTTCATGCGCCCCGCGCACCCGGCACATGCGGGAGCTTGTCGGCAGCCACCACTCCTTCGAGGAAGCCGCGGGCCCGCTCCGTGCGCGGGTAGGACTCCAGCAGCCGCCAGAAATCGGGCCCGTGACCGGGCACCAGCAGATGCGCCAGCTCATGGCAGAGGACGTAGTCGACGACGTATTCGGGCATCCCCTGCAACCGGTGCGAGAGGCGGATACTGCCCTCGGCCGGAGTGCACGAACCCCAGCGGGTGTTCTGATTGGTGACCCAGCGCACGGACGCCGGACGCGCCCGGCCGTCGAAGTACTGGTCCGACAGCCGCTCGGCCCGCTCCGTCAGCTCGGCGTCGCCCAGCACCCGCTTGCTCTCCTGCGCGGCGAGCTTGTCGAGCATGACGGTCACCCATCGCTGCTCCTCCGCCTCCGACATCCGGGCGGGGATGAGCACGACAGTGCGATCGCCCTCGCGGTACGCGGAGACCGTCCGGCGGCGCCGGGCACTTCTGCGGACCTCGATCGCGCTCGCCTTCGAGCCGCTGGGCGGCTGGCTCGTCGTGCTGCGCTGTGACTTTCCGGCGCGGTGCAGTGGGTCGGCGGGCACGCCCCGACGTTACCTGCTGGGCCGGGCCGAAGTCCCGGCTCCGGGACGGTTCTCTGCCGATGCCCACCATGCGTTTGATTTGTACGACCGATATGCCCGAAAGCCACAGCCAATTAGTACGACGAACGCCCCAGCCTGTGGACAACCTCCACCACCAGCCCTCCCGGCCGGGCATGCTGGCAGGCGTCGGCAGAGCACGACCGACTCGACCGACAACGACGGCGTTTGACGACTCGGGCGCCGTTGCAGCGGAATTCGACGGATACGGGGGGCCTGTCATGCATCCGATGGTGAAGCCCGCGCTGCGACGCGGCTGGCGCGACCTCAACACCGTGCAGTTCGGAATGACCCCGGCGCTCGCCATGACCCTCGGGCCGGTGGACACGGCGACCGGCAGCTTCCTGGACCTGCTCAACGGCACCCGGGGCCTGCCGCTGCTGCGCGAGGAGGGCCGGCGCATGGACCTGCCGGACGGCCATGTCGACGCGCTGGTGGAGCGACTGTCCGGCGCGGGCCTGATCGACGACACACGCGGCGGCGGACCGGCCGCGGACGCGCTGCGGCAGAAGCAGGACGTCCTGGAGCGGCTGCGTCCCGATCTCGCCTCGCTCTCCCTGACCGCCTCCGAGCCGGGCGGCGCGCTCGGCCGGCTCGCGGCCCGCCGCTCCCTGCGCGTGCAGATCCGGGGCGCCGGACGCGTCGGCGCCCTGGTGGCGTCCGTCCTGTCCGGCGCGGGGATCGGCGAGATCGACGTACGCGACGTGGGGCGGGTGGAACCGTGGGACGTGGCTCCGGGCGGACTGCCCGCCGAGTCGGTCCGCGAGCGACGGACGGACGCGGCGCGGGCCGCCGTCCGCCGCGCCGCGCCGGATCGACCGCCGCGCCGCACCGACTCCTCCCCCGGCGGCACTCAGCACCCCGGGCTCGCCCTGGTGATCCTCACCCCGCGGGACGACGTCGCCGTGCACGCGCCGACCCCCTCCGCCGCCGAACCGCTCATCGCCGCCGGGACACCGCACCTCTATGCAGGGGTCGTGGAGGCGACCGGTGTCGTCGGTCCGCTCGTCCTGCCCGGCGAGACCGGCTGCGCCGGCTGTCTGGAGGAGGGCCGCGCCGACCGGGACCCGGCCTGGCCCCGGCTGATCGCCCAGTGGCGTTCCGGAAAGGCCCGCCAGGTCGGCCCCTGCGACCTGACCCTCGCCACCGCGGTCGCCGGACTGGCCGCAGCGCATGCCCTGGCCTTCCTGGACGGGGAGTCGCCGTCCAGCACCGGCGCGCGCTGGGAGACGTCCCTGCCCGGCCTGAACTGGCACTCCCGGCCTGTGTGGCCGCACGCCGCATGCGGGTGCGGGGCATTGGAGAAAGGTAAGGGGGAGCACTCCTCAACCGGCGCGGAGCCGCGCGAGACAATGGCGGTGCAACGGCCGTCGACGAAGCGGCGACGCAAGGCAGGCGCGACGCGGCCGACTGGGACTTGGAGGGCGCATGTCTGATCTTCCCCGCAAGGCGGTCACTCGTACCGCCAAGCTCGCCGCGCTCCCGCTCGGCTTTGCCGGCCGGGCGACCTGGGGGCTGGGCAAACGGATCGTGGGCGAGTCCGCGGAGATCGTCGGCCGGGAGCTGCAACAGCGCACGGCGGAGCAGCTGTTCAAGGTGCTCGGAGAGCTGAAGGGCGGTGCCATGAAGTTCGGGCAGGCCCTGTCAGTCTTCGAGTCCGCCCTGCCGGAGGAGGTCGCCGGTCCCTACCGCGCGGCTCTGACCAAACTCCAGGATGCGGCACCGCCGATGCCGACCCGCACGGTGCACACAGTGCTCGAACAACGGCTGGGGGACGACTGGCGGGACCTGTTCCTGGAGTTCGAGGACAAGCCGGCGGCTGCGGCCTCCATCGGGCAGGTCCACCGGGCGGTGTGGCACGACGGCCGTGAAGTGGCGGTCAAGGTGCAGTACCCGGGCGCGGGCGAGGCCCTGCTGTCCGACCTGAGCCAACTGAGCCGATTCGCACGGCTGTTGGGGCCGCTCATCCCCGGAATGGACATCAAGCCGCTGATCACCGAGATGCGCGACCGGGTCTCGGAGGAACTGGACTACGCCCTGGAGGCCCAGGCCCAGGACGCACACGCGCAGGAGTTCACGGACGACCCCGATGTGGTGGTCCCCGCCGTCGTGCACCAGTGCGACCAGGTCCTGGTCACGGAGTGGATCGACGGCATCCCGCTGTCGGAGATCATCACGGACGGCACCCAGGAGCAGCGCGACCGCGCCGGTCAGCTACTGGCCCGCTTCCTCTTCTCCGGTCCGGCCCGCACCGGCCTGCTGCACGCCGACCCGCATCCGGGCAACTTCCGTCTGCTGCCCGGCGGCCCGGACGGCGAGGAGGACTGGCGCCTGGGCGTCCTGGACTTCGGCACGGTCGACCGGCTGTCCGGCGGCCTGCCGACACCGATCGGGATCTCGCTCCGGATGACCCTGGACGGCGAGGCGGACACGGTCTACGAGCTTCTGTGCGCGGAGGGATTCGTCAAGGAATCCATAGAGCTCGACCCCGACGCGGTCCTCGACTACCTGTTGCCGATCATCGAGCCGGCCCGGGTCGAGGCGTTCACCTTCACCCGCTCATGGATGCGCAGCCAGGCCGGCCGCATCGCCGACCCCCGGTCCCCCGCCTATCAGCTGGGCAAGCAGCTCAATCTGCCGCCCGCCTATCTGCTGATACACCGTGTGACACTGAGCACGATCGGCGTGCTGTGCCAGCTGGGGGCCACGGTACGGCTGCGGGAGGAACTGGAGGAGTGGCTGCCCGGGTTCGTGAGCGAAGACGAACCGGCCGAGGAGGAACCGGCAGCGGGGGCGTGATCCAGGGCGGTGTCCTAAGTCCTGAGCACCTAAGGTCCTGAGCAGCCGTGCGGTTCGGGGTTGCCCCCCGGGGCCGTGGTTACCCCCGGCCCGAGGCCGTGGTTGCCGCGGGGCCGGGCCGGCGCGAGGAGGTCGTACGCTGCCGCAGCCGACTGAAACAGTGGCCGGGCATCGCGCGCCACCCGGTATGAGCAGACCGCCGAGCCCTGCCCGGCAGCTGTCAGCCTTGCATCGCCTCTGATGCAGGCGTGGCGTCCGACGGCAGCTGCCGGAGGAGGGCGCTCACCACCAGGCCGAGTCCAGCCGTCCCTCGATCGCCCGCAGGTTCTCCCGGGAGCAGACGTCGCAGAAGTACTGGCGGGTGCCGTTCTCGACGGAGCAGGTCCAGGTGGCCGGCTGGGAGTCGCCGGCCAGGGCGCCGCAGCGGGCGCACACGAAGGGGCGGGGCTCCGTGGTGGAGCCGCCCTGACCACTACCTCCGGGAAGACTCGTCACCTGCCGACCATAGCTCTCGGGCCGACGGTTTTCCCGGCACAACGCACCGCGGGGGCCGGTCCGTTCGGTCGGACCGGCCCCCGCGGGGAAGGTTTCGCCTCCCTGGGCCGGGAGGCCACCGCTTCGGGTGTGTTCGGTTACTGCATGACGGCCATGGCGAGCGCACGGCGGGCGCGCAGCGAGGCGCGCTCCGCCCGGCGCTGCATCCGCCGGGCGGTCGCCAGACGCATGGCGCGGCGCTCCCGGTCGGCCTCGTGCAGTCGGTCGTGCATATGCGCACGAGCCAGGGCTTCTGGGATGAGTTGCATCTCACGGGTCCTGTTCTGACGCGAGTCCTTCGCGCCATTGGTGGTGAAGTCTGGGGTTGCGGAGCCTGCGTGCTCGCTGGTGGACGGCTTCATCGGGGCCTGCTTCTTGGGGTCGTGCGTGAGGGGGCGGTCGATCGTTCCTGCGGTGTTCATGCCGTGACCGGGTTCTTGCGCGGGCGACCACGCGGCCGCTTCCGGGCGACGACGACACCCTGGACGAACAGCTCGCCGCCCCAGACGCCCCAGGGCTCACGCCGCTCCTTGGCGCCGGCGAGGCAGGCCTCGATCAGCGGGCAGGTGCGGCAGAGGGACTTGGCGTACTCGACGTCCGCCGGCGACTCGGCGAAGAAGACCTCCGGGTCGTAGGAGCGGCAGGGGACGGGTACGCCGAGGTTCTCGATGGCGTCGTCGAGCGCGGTGAGCGCGGTGAGGGGGATCAAGGTGGAGTCCTCCGTGAGGCCGGGCGGGGGGATCGTCTGTGAAGGCGGTACGGACGGGGCGTGCGCTTCGAGTTGCACGGTTGGTCTTCCTCGTCTGGTCGTTCCGGCCGGTTGACCGGGTGTCGGCGTGGTACCGGGTTCTTTCCTTGTCCCGAGGCCCCTTCGCTCCGTCGTCCCCGTTCGGGGCAAACAGAAGGGCCGCGGATCCCGGGTGGGGTTCCGCGGCCCTGAAGGCGCCGGCCTGATCGGCAATCAGGCTGGATCACTCCAGGGTTCTGGCCCACGGAAGGCCCACATCAGGTGGTGCTGCTTCGTCTGCTTCCGGAATCCGGCACCGGCCGCCGCAAAGGCATAGGCATGTGCCCGTGCCTCTACCGCTTCCAGTGCCTTGGTCGGTCGCTCATTGCGCTCGCGGATGGGAAGACCCGCGAGGGACAGGGCAGATGCCGGACGGACGGCACGAATGCCGGACAGACCGGTGCCCTGGTCCGAGACGCCGAGCATGCACGTGGAGACGGCCGAGCGATCGGTCAGTTTGGCCGTGCTGGTGGTGCTGGTCTTGATGCTGATCACTGGACTCGCCTCCTCTCGGCGTCTTGGGGACTGGGGTGAGCCAGTCCGTTCGGATATGCAAGTACAACACGGAACCGGGCCTTCGAGAAGGCCGCCGCTTCCGTGCCTAGAACCTATGGGGATTGCTGGGGCATGCGCAAACTATTTTTTCGACGAGTTCGTATCAGTCGCTCTCGTCGCCTTCCATAGGCTCCTGGCCTGCACAGATGGCCAGAACTTCGGTTCCGTAGCGCTGCAGCTTGCGGCTGAGGACGCCCGGGATGCGGGACAGTTCGGCCGGGCTGTCCGGCCGCGATTCGGCGATGGCCATCAGGGTCCGGTCGGTGAAGACACAGAAGTCGGGCTGTCCGCTGCGCTCGGCCTGGACGGCTCGCCATGCGCGCAGTCGCTCGTAGAGGCCTTCGTCCATGTCGGAAGGGCAGTCCTCGCAGCGCATCAGTTTCATTTCGCCCGCGTCGGTGAGCGTGCGGCCGCAGACCCGGCAGCGGGCCGGGGTGCGCTGGGTACGGCGCCTGACTGCGGGGGCGCCGGCAGGCGTTCCGCGTTCGACGCCTCCGCCGGCCGGGGTTGCGGTCTGGCCGACGGTGGCGGTGGAGCCGGGGCGCAGGCCGTCGAGGAAGCGGCTGGGCCGGCGGTTGGGCCGGCCGCCGGGTGCCCGGGACAGGGCCCAGGAGAGGTGGAGCCGTTCCCGGGCGCGGGTCACGCCGACGTAGAGGAGGCGGCGTTCCTCCTCGACCTGTTCGTCCGTCTTCGCGTAGGTGATCGGCATCATGCCTTCGGCGATGCCGACCAGGAAGACGGCGTCCCACTCCAGGCCCTTGGCCGCGTGCAGGGAGGCAAGCGTGACGCCCTGGACGGTGGGGGCGTGCTGGGCGCCGGCCCGCTCGTCGAGTTCGGCGACGAGGTCGCCGAGAGTGGCTCCGGGCCGTGCTGCGGCGAAGTCGTGGGCGAGGTTGACCAGGGCGGCCAGGGACTCCCAGCGCTCTCTGGCGGCGCCGGAGCCGGCCGGTGGCTCGATGGTCCAGCCCTCCCCCGACAGGACGGCACGCACCTGTGAGGGGAGGTCCACGGTGTCGTCGAGCAGGGCGTCGTTGCCGCCGAAGCGGGCCGCGCCCCGCAGGGCGATGCCGGCCTTGCGCACCTCGGGGCGGTCGAAGAAGCGCTCGGCGCCGCGCAGCTGGTAGGGGACGCCGACGTCGGCGAGGGCCTGTTCGTAGGTCTCGGACTGGGAGTTGGTGCGGAAGAGGACGGCGATCTCGGAGGCGGGGACACCGGCGTCGATCAGTTCGCGGATGCGGCGGGCGGCGCCCTCGGCCTCGGCGGGCTCGTCGGTGTACTCGGTGTAGACGGGTTCGGGGCCGGCGGGGCGCTGGGAGACCAGTTCGAGCCGGTGGTCGGCGGCGCGGCCGCGGGCCTGGGCGAGCAGGCCGTTGGCGAGGTGGACCACCTGGGGCGTGGAGCGGTAGTCACGGACGAGTTTGACGACGGTGGCGCCGGGGTGGCGCAGGCGGAAGTCGATGAGGTGGTCGGGCGTTGCTCCCGTGAACGAGTAGATCGTCTGGCTGGCGTCGCCGACGACGCACAGGCTGCTGCGGTCGCCCAGCCACAGCTCCAGCAGCCGCTGCTGGAGGGGGCTGACGTCCTGGTACTCGTCGACGACGAAGTGCTGGTACTGGGTGCGGACCTGTTCGGCGATGTCGTGCCGGTCCTGGAGGACGGCGACGGTCAGCAGCAGGACGTCCTCGAAGTCGATGACGCCCCGGTCGCGCTTGAGGTCCTCGTAGGCCGCGTAGAGGTGGGCGATCTCGGCCGGGTCACGGGGGGCCTCGCGCCCGGCCTTCGCAGCCGCGTACGGATAGTCGGCGGGGACGGTCTGGGTGACCTTGGACCATTCGATCTCGGCGGTGGCGTCGCGCAGCTCGCCCCGGTCGAGGCGGATGGTGCAGGCGGCGGCCGCGTCGGCGACGAGCTGGATCTTGCGGTCGACGAGCCGGGGCATGGAGCCGCCGATTGCTTTCGGCCAGAAGTACTGGAGCTGGCGCAGCGCGGCCGAGTGGAAGGTGCGGGCCTGTACGCCGTGGGCGCCGAGCTGGCGCAGACGGCCGCGCATCTCGCCGGCGGCGCGGTTGGTGAAGGTGACGGCAAGCACGCTGGACGGCTGGAGGATGCCTGCGCGCACTCCGTAGGCGATGCGGTGGGTGATCGCCCGGGTCTTGCCCGTGCCCGCCCCGGCCAGGACGCACACCGGGCCGTGCAGGGCGGTGGCCACTTCGCGCTGCTCGGGGTCGAGCCCTTCGAGCACCGCGTCGGCCGTGTCCGGTACCTGCGGGAAGAGGGTGGAGTGCGTTGCTGCTGTCACACCGCCATGCTGCCAGGTCGCCCGTGGCGGCCGGGTCGGTTGTCCACAGGCGGGCTCTGATAGTCGTATGAATGCGGCAGGGGTCACAGCGCTATGGGGATACCCCGGGTGGGAATGCCGGGCCGATGCCTTACGTTCTGCTCCCTGGACGACCTTCCCCGAGCGGCTTGAGGAGCGCGAGAGACATGCAGGGCACTGTGACGATGTACAGCACGACTTGGTGTGGTTACTGCCGTCGGCTGAAGAGCCAGCTGGACCGGGAGGGCATCGCCTACACCGAGATCAACATCGAGCAGGACCCGGAGTCCGCTGCTTTCGTGGAGAAGGCGAATGGCGGGAACCAGACGGTTCCGACCGTGCGCTTCGAGGACGGCAGCACGCTGACGAATCCGTCGCTGGCTCAGGTGAAGCAGAAGCTCGCCGCCTGACGAGGCCGGTCCGCGCCTACGCAGAAGGCGGCTTCCGGGGCCGTGGTGCCCCGGGAGCCGCCTTCTTGTGTCCTGTCTCACATCGGCGTGTGGTGCCGACGGTCGGTACGCGGGCTCGGGCTCAGACGAAGCTCCTGGTCGGGAGCGGCTTGCCGTACCACATCTCGATCAGGCGGGCCGCGATGGAGATTCCGTACGGGGGCAGCACCTCACCGGATTCGAAGGCCGCGTGCAGTTCCTCACGGGAGAACCAGCGGGCCTCGTGGATCTCGTCGCCGTCGACGTTGATGTCGGTCGAGGTGGCGCGGGCCATGAAGCCGAGCATGAGGCTGGAGGGGAAGGGCCAGGGCTGGCTGGCCACGTACTCCACCGGGCCGACGGTGATGCCGGCCTCCTCGAACACCTCACGCCGTACCGACTGCTCGATGGACTCACCGGGCTCGACGAAGCCGGCGAGCGTGGAGAAGCGGCCCTCTGGCCAGTGGACCTGGCGGCCGAGCAGGATCCGGTCGTCCTCGTCGGTGACGGCCATGATCACCGCCGGGTCGGTGCGCGGGTAGTGCTCGGCTCCGCAGGCCGGGCAGCGGCGGATGTGGCCGGCGGCGGCGATGACCGTGCGCTCGCCGCAGCGGGAGCAGAAGCGGTGGGTGCGCTGCCAGTTCTCCAGGCCGACCGCGTGCACCATGAGGCCGGCGTCCCGCGGTGACAGGAGCAGCCCGGCCTCGCGCAGGCCCGCAGGGCGTGCGGACTGGTCGATGCGGCCGGGCAGCGAGTCCTTCTGGAGGGCGAAGTAGCTGACGCCCTCCTCGTCGATGCCGAGGAAGTAGCGGTGGGCCTCGGTGAGCGGCGCCTCGAAGGAGGGGGTCATGACGAGTTCGGTCCGGCCGTCGGACGTCTCGTCGATGAGCACCTGGCCGCCGGAGACCACGAAGCAGCGGGTGGTGGGGTGGCTCCACGCCGCAGCGAGCCAGGCCTCGTCGAGCCGGTGGTGGGCGGCACGGTCGAGGCCGCTCGGGGCGGTCAGCGAGATGGGTCGGTCTGCGGTGTGGTCGGTCCAGGTGGTCACGGGTGCTTCCAACTCCCCCAGTGGAACGGTTCGTTTCGGCGGGCGGTTCGGCGGGACTAGGACGGGGTGGGCACCGGGCCGGGCGCGGGCGGGGCGTGCGGGGCGGTTTCTCCAGTGTGCCGCGCGCGGTGCCGTCCCGTACGGCGCCAGCCCGTCAGGGGGCGTGACGCCATTTCGCGGCGAGGTCGCCCCACAGGTAGGCGCTGGTCTCCACGCCCTTGAGGAGGAGGTCGAGCTCCACCTTCTCGTTCGGGGCGTGCCAGCCGTCGGAGGGGACGGAGATGCCCAGGAAGAGGACGGGGGCGCCGAGGACCTCCTGAAGGTCGGCGGCGGGTCCGGAGCCGCCTTCGCGGGTGAAGCGGACCGGGCCCTCGAAGGCCCGGCCCATGGCGCGGGCCACCGACTGCAGCGCGGGGTGGTCGAGCGGGGTCAGGCACGGGCGCGTGGCGGAGCCGAAGCTGATCTCGTGCCGGATCCCGGCGGGTACCTGCTCGGCGGCCCAGGCGCGGACGGCCTTCTCGATGTGGTCGGGGTCCTGGCCGGCGACCAGCCGGAAGGACAGCTTCACCATCGCCGAGGACGGGATGATCGTCTTGCTGCCGGGGCCCTGGTAGCCGCCGCCGATGCCGTTGACCTCCGCGGTCGGGCGGGCCCAGATGCGCTCCAGTGTGCTGTGCCCGGCCTCGCCGTGGGTGGCGCGCGACTTGGCGGTGCGCAGCCACTGCGCTTCGTCGAAGGGCAGCTCGGCGAAGAGTTCGCGTTCGCGGTCGGTCAGCTCGACGATGCCGTCGTAGAAGCCGGGGACCGCCACGCGCGCGTGCTCGTCGTGCAGGGCTGCCACGAGGCGGGCGGCGGCGGTGGCCGGGTTGGGGACGGCGCCGCCGAAGGATCCGGAGTGGATGTCCTGGTCGGGGCCGTGCAGCCGGATCTCGCACTCGGCGAGGCCGCGCATGCCGGTGCAGACGGTCGGGGTGTCCGCCGACCACATACCGGTGTCGGAGACGATCACCGCGTCGGCGGTGAGCCGCTCGGCGTGCTCCTCGACGAGGCTGCGGAAGTGCGGGGAGCCGGACTCCTCCTCGCCTTCGATCAGCAGCTTGAGGTTGACGGCGGGGGCGGTGCGGCCGGTGGCGGCGAGGTGGGCGCGGACGCCGAGTGTGTGGAAGAACACCTGGCCCTTGTCGTCGGCCGCACCGCGCGCGTAGAGGCGGTTTTCGCGGATGACGGGTTCGAAGGGCTCGCTGTCCCAGCCGTCCTCGCGGGCGGCGGGCTGCACGTCGTGGTGGCCGTAGACGAGAACGGTGGGCGCATCGGGGTCGCCCGAGGGCCACTCGGCGTAGACGGCCGGGGCGCCCGGGGTCTGCCAGACCTCGGCGGTCGGGAACCCGGTCTCCTCCAGTTTGGCGGCGAGCCAGTCGGCGCTGTGCCGTACGTCGGGCGCGTGGTCGGGCTGGGCCGACACGGAGGGGATGCGCAGCCATGCGGTCAGGTCGTCGAGGAAGGCGGCGCGGTGCTGCTCGATGTACGTGCGGACGGCACTGTCCGGGGTCTGGCTCATGCTCACGAGCCTATCGGCACGCGCCGACATCCTCGGGGGGCGGTTCGTCACACTGGGCTTGCATCGTGTGTCACTTCCGTGTCTCCCGGGTCGTCGCCCGTGAGCAGCCGCTCCAGTGCTGACCGGTCCGGCAGCCCCTCGGGGCGTACGACCTCGCCGGTGCGCACGTACAGGAAGGCGGCCGTGACCGCCTCGGGCGGTACGCCCTGCTGCTCGGCCCAGGCCAGCCGGTAGACGGCGAGCTGGAGCGGGTCGGCGGTGCCGGTGCGGCCGGTCTTCCAGTCGACGATCTCGTAGGCCGCCGAGTGGCCGTCGCCGTTCTTGTAGACGGCGTCGATGCGGCCGCGTACCACCCGGCCGGCGAGCGTGAGCTGGAAGGGCTCCTCGACACGGTAGGGGGTGCGGTGGGCGTACTCGCTGCGCTCGAAGGCCTCCTTGAGCGCCTCCAGGTCGCGTTCGTCGGCGATCTCCGCCTCGCGGCCGGGCAGCTCGTCCGGCTCCAGCATGGGCAGCGTCAATTCCTCGAAGCGCGCTTCCACCCAGGCGTGGAAGCGGATGCCCCGGCGCGCGGAGGGCTGTGGGGGGCGCGGCATGGGGCGCGCGAGTTCCTGCGCGAGCCCGTCCGGGTCCTCCGCGAGCCGCAGCAGCTGGGAGGCGGTCAGGGTGGCGGGCAGGGGGACGTCCGTGACGCTCTGCCGGGCGCGCAGCAGCTCGCCGGTGAGCGCGTCGAGGTCGCGGTCCCAGGAGGCCATGGTGCGGGCCTCCTCCGGGGTGATCTCCGGGGAGGCGTCCGGGGAGTGGTCCGGGACGGCATCGCGGGTGTGGAGCCGTGGATGCCCGGGCTCCGCGGGGGCAGCCGCCTGGTGGGGAACGGTCGGCCGCCCGGTACGCCGGGTGTCCTGGTCTCCTGGCTCCTCCGAGTGAGAGTCGCCGCCTTCAGGGCACGGGCGCGGGGTGTAGGGGGTCCGGGTGTACGACTCCCCGTCGTGCGCAAGGTCGCCGTCGGGTGCGAGGTGCTGGTCGGGTGCGAGGTGCTGGTCGTGGGGACCGTCCTCGCCGTCGGAGCCGTGCTCGCCGTACGAGAAGTCCTGGTCGTACGGGCCGTCCTGGTCGTACGGGTCGTACGGGCCGTCCTCGCCGTACGGAAACTCCCCCGCGTACGGGTCCTCGTCGTCCGGCGGTGCCGGCCAGTCGGGGTCGTCGAAGGTGTCGGGGTCGTGGGTGGCGGGCGGAGGGGCGTCCTGCCGGGCGGCCAGGGTGTCCAGGGCGTCGAGGTGGGCGAGGACGGTCTCGGCGGCGGCGCGGCGGCGGGCCAGGGCCGCGTCGTCCAGGGGCAGCGGCCACACCTGGTCGGCGGTGGCCGTGTGCAGGGCCGGGTTCTCCTCGTCCTCGGCGGGCTCGTCGGCCCACGCCTCGATCTCGCCGTACCCGGCGGCGCAGTGGTCGTGGAGGGCCTGGAGGAAGTCGGAGGGCCCGCGGGGCTTCTTCTGGCTGGGTCCCCACCAGTGGCCGGAGCCGAGCAGGAGCGAGCGGGGGCGGGTGAAGGTGACGTAGCCGAGACGGAGCTCCTCGGTGTGCTGGTGCTCCTTCATCGCCTCGTGGAAGGCCTTCAAGCCCCGGGAGTCCCAGGTGCCGGCGTCGGGCAGGGTGTCGCTGTCGCCGCGCAGGGCGTGCGGCAGCACCTTGGCCTGTGCGGTCCACTTCTCGCGGCCCTGGGCGCTCGGGAAGGTGCCCTGGACCAGCCCGGGAACGACGACGACATCCCACTCCAGGCCCTTGGACTTGTGCGCGGTGAGGACCTTGACCGTGTTCTCGCCGCCGGGCAGGGCGTTGTCGAGGCCCTTCTCGTACTGGGCGGCGGTGCGCAGGAAGCCGAGGAAGGCGAGCAGGGTGGCCTCGCCGTCGCCGGCCGCGAAGGACGCGGCGACGTCCAGGAAGTTGGAGAGGGTCTCGCGGCGGCGGGCGGCCAGCGCGTGCGGGGACGCGGACAGCTCCACCTCCAGGCCGGTGACCGTCAGGACGCGGTGCAGGACGTCCATCAGCGGGTCGGACAGGGAACGGCGCAGGTCGCGCAGTTCGGCGGCGAGGCGGGCGAAGCGCACGCGCGCGTCCGGGGAGAACGGCAGGCGGTCGTCGTCCCCGTCCTCGTCCAGGGGGCTTTCGAGGAACGTGTCCAGGGCGTCCGCGAGCGATATCACCTCCGACGGGTCGACTCCTTCGACGGCCCGGGCGAGCCGGTGGTCGGGGTCGTCGGGGTCGCCCGCGTGCGCGTGGGCGACGAGCAGGCGGGCGCGGCGGCCCAGGAGGGCGAGGTCGCGGGGGCCGATGCGCCAGCGCGGGCCGGTCAGCAGGCGGACCAGGGAGGCGTTGGCCCCGGGGTCCTGGAGGACTTCGCAGACGGCGACGAGGTCGGCGACCTCGGGCAGGTGCAGCAGCCCGGACAGGCCGACGACCTCGACGGGGATGTCGCGGGCGACGAGAGCGGCCTGGATCTGGGCGAAGTCGGTCGCCGTGCGGCACAGTACGGCGATCTCGCCGGGGGCCCTGCCGGTGTGGACGAGGTGGGCGATGGAGTCGGCGATCCAGGCGGTCTCCTCGGCGTGGGTGCGCAGCAGGGCGCAGCGGACCGTGCCGTCGCGTTCGGCGCCGGGGGCCGGGCGGAGGGCCTCCACACCCGCGTGCAGGGCGCGCAGGGGCTCGGCGAGGCCGTTGGCCAGGTCGAGGAGGCGACCGCCGCTGCGGCGGTTCTCGCTGAGGGCCTGACGGGTGGCGGGGCGGCCGTCGGCGCGGGCGAAGTGCTCGGGGAAGTCGTCCAGGTTGGCGACGGAGGCGCCGCGCCAGCCGTAGATGGCCTGGCAGGGGTCGCCCACCGCGGTGACCGGGTGGCCCGTGCCGCTGCCGAACAGGCCCGACAGCAGGACGCGCTGGGCCACGGACGTGTCCTGGTACTCGTCCAGGAGCACTACGCGGAACTCCTCGCGCAGCAGACGGCCCACGTCGGGGACGGTTGAGAGGCGGGCGGACAGGGCGATCTGGTCGCCGAAGTCGAGCAGATCGCGTTCGCGCTTGGCTGCCCGGTAACGCACGACGAGGTCGACCAGTTCACGGCGGGCGGCTGCGGCCTCGGGGACCTTGCGCAGGTCGGCGTTGGTGAGCTTGGCGCCTTCGAGGGTGTGCAGCAGGCCGGTGTCCCAGGCGCGCAGCCGGGCGGGCTCCACGAGGTGTTCGGCGAGTTCGGAGTCGAGGGCGAGCAGGTCGCTGACGAGGTCGGCGAAGGAGCGGGTGAGCGCCGGGTAGGGGCCGGGGGCTTCGCGCAGCACGCGCGCGGCGAGCTGGTAGCGGGTCGCGTCGGCCAGCAGCCGGGAGGTGGGTTCGAGGCCGATGCGCAGGCCGTGGTCGGTCAGCAGACGGCCGGCGAAGGCGTGGTACGTCGAGATGACCGGCTCGCCGGGCGGGTTGTCCGGGTCCGGCCAGAGGGGGGCAGCGCGGATCGCTGCCGTCGAGGGGTGGTGGTCGGGTGACGGGAGGGCCTCGGGGTCGGTCACACCGGCCTTGATCAGCGCCTTGCGGACACGCTCGGCGAGTTCCCCGGCGGCCTTGTTGGTGAAGGTCAGGCCGAGCACCTGCTCGGGGGCGACCTGTCCGGTGCCGACCAGCCAGACCACGCGGGCCGCCATCACGGTGGTCTTGCCCGATCCGGCTCCGGCCACGATCACCTGCGGGGCGGGCGGCGCGGTGATGCAGGCCGTCTGCTCCGGGGTGAACGGGATCCCGAGGAGCTCCTTGAGCTGCTCGGGGTCGGTGATACGGGCGGGCATGTGGACAGAGGCTAGCGGCGGGCACTGACAGCCGAGGAACCATCGGCCGCCCGAAGGGGAAGAACCGCAGGTCAGCACGTGTGGTGCCGTACGTCACCCGCACATCCCGCTCCGGGCCGCGGATCCCGCTCCGGGCCGCGGATCACTCGACCACGTGCCGTCCTTCGGGCCGGGCGCTGCAGGAGGCGCGGAACGCGCAGTGCGTGCAGTGCTGGCCGGCGCTCGGTGTGAACCGCTCGTCGAGGACCTTCCCCGCGGCGGTGGCCAGCAGCTCGCCGGCCCACTCCCCCGCCAGCGGCTCCTGGCCCTGCACCTTGGGCAGGTGCTCGCCGCCGTCCCGCTTGGCCGCGCCCTGTCTGAGGTGCACCAGTTCGGCACCGCCCGGTTCGGGGCGCTCGCCGTCGAAGGCGGTGTCGACGGCTCCCTCGCGGACGGCGAGCTGGTACACGGCGAGCTGCGGATGGCGGGCCACCTCGGCACCGCTGGGCGCCTGCTTGCCGGTCTTGAAGTCCACGACGTAGGCCCGGCCCTCGCCGTCCGCCTCGACGCGGTCCATCTGGCCGCGGATGCGTACCTCGTAGTCGCCCGCGGCGAGGGTGACGTCGAAGTCCTGCTCGCTGGCCACCGGGGTGCGGCCGGTGCGGTCCAGGACGTGCCAGTTCAGGAAGCGTTCGAGCGCCACGCGCGCGTTGTCCTTCTCCTGCGCCGACTTCCAGGGCGCGTCGAAGGCGAGCGCGTTCCACACCGACTCCAGGCGCTCCATCAGCACGTCGAGGTCGGCGGAGGTGCGGCCGGAGGCGACCTCGTCGGCGAGGACGTGGACGACGTTGCCGAAGCCCTGGGCGGCGGTGGCGGGTGCGTCGGCCTTCACCTCGCGGCCCAGGAACCACTGCAGCGCGCAGGTGTTGGCGAGCTGGTCCAGTGCGCTGCCGGAGAGCACGACGGGCTGGTCGCGGTGGCGCAGCGGCACCTTGCTCTCGGTCGGCTCGAACATGCCCCACCAGCGGTAGGGGTGGGCGGACGGCACCAGCGGGCGGCCGTCCTCGTCGGCCAGCGCGGCGAGCCTGGCCAGGCGGCGGGCGGCGGCCTCGCGCAGGACGGCCGAGGCGCGCGGGTCCACGGTGGTGGCGCGCAGCTCGGCGACGAGCGCGGCCACGGACAGCGGGCGGCGGGGGCGGCCGGTGACGTCCCGGGGTTCGACACCCAGTTCGTTCAGGAAGCGGGAGGGCTGGTCGCCGTCGTCGGCCGGTGCCTTCACCGCGGTCACCACGAGACGCTCCCTCGCGCGCGTGGCGGCCACGTAGAACAGGCGGCGTTCCTCGGCGAGCAGCGCGCCCGGGGTGAGCGGTTCGGCGAGTCCGTCGCGGCCGATGCGGTCGGCCTCCAGGAGGGAGCCGCGCCGACGCAGGTCGGGCCACAGGCCTTCCTGGACGCCGGCGACGACGACCAAGCGCCACTCCAGGCCCTTGGCGCGGTGCGCGGTCATCAGACGGACGCCGTCGGGGCGTACGGCGCGGCGCGTGAGGGTGTCGGCGGCGATGTCCTCGGCCTCGATCTCCTCCAGGAAGTTGAGGGCGCCGCGGCCTCCGGTGCGCTCCTCCGCGCGCGCGGCGGTGGCGAACAGCGCGCAGACGGCGTCCAGGTCACGGTCGGCGTTGCGGCCGGCGGCGCCGCCGCGCCGGGCGGCCCGTGCCAGGCGCGCGGGCCAGGGTGTGCCGTCCCACAGGTCCCACAGCGCCTCCTCGGCCGTACCGCCGCCGGCGAGGCGCTCGCGAGCCTTGCGGAGCAGCCCGCCGAGGCGCTGCGCTCCGCGCGCGTAGGCGGGGTCGTGCACCACGAGGCGCTCGGGTTCGGCGAGCGCCCGGGCGAGCAGTTCGTCGGAGGGCGGCGGCAGGGGGTTGCCGGCGGCCCGCTCCTCCTCGCGCAGGGCACGCCCGAGGCGGCGCAGGTCGGCGGTGTCCATGCCCGCGAGGGGGGAGGCGAGCAGGGTGAGGGCGGTCTCGGCATCGAGCCAGTGCGTGTCGGCGAACGGCTCGTCCGCGGCCAGCTCTTCCGCGGCCGGCTCCTCGGCGGGCGGCTCGTCCGCGGGCAGCCCCTCGGCGGGCGGCTCGTCCGCGGGCAGCCCCTCGGCGAACGGCTCGTCCGCGGGCAGCCCCTCGGCGGGCAGTTCCTCGGCAGCCGGCTCGTGCGCGGCTGACACGTCGGCGGGCGCCTCCTCGGCGACCGGCTCCTCGACGGACGGCCCGTCCGCGGCCAGTTCCTCGACGGGCAGCCCCTCGGCAGCCGGCTCGTCCGCGGCTGACACGTCGGCGGGCAGCTCCTCGGCAGGCGGCTGTGCGACGGTTCCGCCGGCCGGGGCGTGTGCCGTGGGACCCTCCCCCTCGCCGGACGCCTCCGCGAGGGGACGCCGGGTGGTGGCCTCCGCCGTGGCCACGGCTTTGAGGGCTGTCAGCAGGGGCGCCACCGCAGGCTCGTGGCGCAGGGGCAGGTCGTCGCCGTCGATGTCCAGCGGGACACCGGCCGTGGTGAGGGCGCGGCGCAGCGTCGGAATGGTCCGGGAGCCGGCCCGCACCAGAACCGCCATGTCGTTCCAGGGGACGCCGTCCTCCAGGTGCGCGCGGCGCAGGATGTCGGCGATGTTGTCCACTTCCGTGCCGGGCGTGGGGTACGTGTAGACCTCGACGCGGCCGCCGTCACGCACGGCGGCCGGTTCACGGTGGGCGCGGACTTTCTCGGCGGGCAGCCGGGGCAGCGGCATGCGCTGGGTGATCAGGCGGGTGGCGGCCAGCAGGGCGGAGCCGGAGCGTCGGGAGGTGCGCAGCACCTCGACCGGGGCCGGGCGGCCGTCCGGGCGCGGGAAGGCCGCGGGAAAATCCAGGATGCCGTTCACGTCGGCGCCGCGGAAGGTGTAGATCGACTGGTCGGGATCGCCGAAGGCGACCAGGGTGCGGCCTGTCCCTCGCCCGGACCCACCCTTGTGCACAGACCCTGCGGGCTGCACCCCTCGGTTGCCGGCCAGGGCGTCCAGGAGCCGTACCTGGGCGGGGTCGGTGTCCTGGTACTCGTCAACGTACACGGCGTCGTACCGGGCGGCGAGGCGGGCGGCGGTCTCGGGGCGGCGGGCGAGCAGCACCGCGCGGTGGACCAGTTCCGCGTAGTCGAGGACGCCCTGCAGGTCGAGCACGTCGAGGTACTCGGCGAGGAAGGCGGCCGCGGCCCGCCAGTCGGGGCGGCCGATGCGACGGGCGAAGGCGTCCAGAGCACCCGGTGACAGGCCCAGCTCGCGGCTGCGGGCGAGGACGGCACGCACCTCGTCGGCGAAGCCGCGCGTGGTCAGGCAGGCGCGCAGCTCGTCGGGCCAGCGCACGTGGCCGAGGCCGAGCCGCTCCAGCTCGGGCTGCCCGGCGAGCAGCTCGCGGACGGCGACGTCCTGCTCGGGTCCGGACAGCAGGCGCAGCGGTTCGGCGAACGGGCCGCTGTCCTGGTGGGCCCGGACCAGCGCGTAGCAGTACGAGTGGAAGGTGGTGGCCCGGGGGGCGCGGGCCGCGCCGATGCGCAGGGCCATCCGGTCGCGCAGGTCGACGGCGGCCTTGCGGCTGAAGGTCAGCACCAGGATGCGTCCGGGGTCGGTGCCGCGCGCGATGCGTGCCGCCACCGACTCCACCAGCGTGGTGGTCTTGCCGGTGCCGGGACCCGCGAGGACGAGCAGCGGTCCGGTCCGGTGATCAACCACGGCGCGCTGCGTGGCGTCAAGACGAGGGGGATCAACGTCGGCCGGCGGGGTACGGACCAGTCGGTAAGCGCCACCGTTCCCCTGCCGCACCGGGGGGTGCGGCAGGCGCCTGATGGAGGAAGAGGAGCTCACGTGGTTCGCCGGTCCTGGTGGTCGTGCTGATGGGCAGGCGGTCACGCGTGCGAGGCGGTGGCCGCGGGGTGAGGGGGACACGTGCAGCCGACGCTACGCCGCCGCACCGGGCGGAAGCAGGGCTTCCGATTCTTCCCTCACGGCTCTCGCGGCCCTCGCGCCACGCGCGTCCCTCACCTCACGAACGTACGTCATGCCACGGACGTCCCCGGTGTCCCTCGTACGGGCCACAGGTTCACCTCGGGGGCATCCGATGGCGGAAGCTGTCAGGTGTGACCCTCCGCGCCCGCTCCGCCGTCCCAGCGAGCCCGCCGCATGTCGAGTCGCGGCAGATGGCCCTCGGTGCTTCTGCCCGCCTCCTTCAGCGGTGTGCCCTCCGCGCGGTAGTGGCCGAGCGCGCGCAGTTCGTGGCCGGGCAGCAGCACTCCGTCGGAGCGCACCACGCGCCACCAGGGGACCGCGCCTCCGTAGAGAGACATCACCCGGCCGACCTGGCGCGGGCCTCCCTCCTCGAGCCACTCGGCGACATCGCCGTACGTCATGACCCGCCCGGGCGGAATCCGCTCGGCGACCTCCAGGACCCGCTCGGCGTATTCCGGCAACGCGTCCGGGTACCCCTCGCGGGTGTCCTCGGCAGGGCTCTGCTCGCTCATTCGCCCCATCCTGCCGCACCCCGCCGACAACGGGCACAGCCGTCACAAGGCGGGCCTCTCGCCCTCGGGAGGCACTTCGGGCAGACTGTCCGCCCGCGCATCCGCACCCTGATGGCCGCGTGTGGCGGCGGGGCATGCCACCATCGTGCGGGCGGTGACTGGTGATACGAGATCAAGAAGAGACCATGAAGGAGCAGGGCGTGCACCCCGAAGGCGCGGAGGGCACCCCTGGCGCGTCCTCGCGTCCCGGCACCGCTCGCACAGGCCGGAGCAGTACCGGTGCAGCGGGCAAGGACGACCGCGTGCAGCGGCCCTCCCCGCACGCGCGTGAGGACGAGGCCGGGCCGGTCGAGCCGCACGCGCGCGAGGACAAGGCCGAGGCAGTCGACCCGCACGCGCGCGAGGACAAGGCCGAGGCAGTCGAACGGCACGCGCGCGAGGACGAGGCCGAGCCGGCCGAGAAGGCGCACCTCCCCGAGAACGCATCTGCCGGCCCGGGGCCGGGCGCCGGCGACCACGGTCTGCGTCCCGACGAGGTCGAGGGCGACGAACCGCTGCTCCCCGCGCGCGTACACCGTCCCTCCGACCTCATGCGGCTTCTGGTGGGCGTGCTCGCCATCGTCGTGCTGCTCGCCATCGCCGCGTTCGCGCACGGCACCACCTCGGGCCTCGAACAGGACATCAACAAGGGCACCGGCCAAGCCCCCGACCTGCTCATCAAGATCGCTGGACTCGCCTCCAGCATCGCGATCCTGCTGGTGCCGGTCGCCTTCGCGATCGAACGTCTGATCAAGCGGGACGGGCTGCGGATCGCCGACGGCGTCCTCGCGGCCGTCCTCGCACACGGAGTGACCCTCGCCACCGACCTGTGGGTCGCACAGGCTGCGCCGGGCTCCATCCAGGAAGCCCTCACCCAGCCCTCACCGGGGGACATCCACGCCCTGACCGACCCGGTGCACGGCTACCTGGCGCCCGTCATCGCCTATATGACGGCCGTCGGCATGTCGCGCAGACCCCGCTGGCGCGCGGTGCTGTGGATCGTGCTGCTGCTCGACGCGTTCTCGATGCTGGTCACCGGCTACACGACGCCGTTCTCGATCATCCTGACCGTGCTGATCGGCTGGACCATCGCCTACGGCACGCTGTACGCGGTCGGCTCGCCCAACGTCCGCCCCACCGGGCAGACCCTGATGGCGGGCCTCAGGCACGTCGGATTCCACCCCGTCGGCGCGGCCCGCGAGGAGGCCGTGGAGAGCGAGAACGGCGACCGCGGACGGCGCTATTTCGTCACCCTGGAGGACGGCCCACCCCTGGACGTCACGGTCGTCGACCGGGAACAGCAGGCCCAGGGCTTCTTCTACCGCGCCTGGCGCAACCTGACCCTGCGCGGCTTCGCCACCCGCTCCAGCCTGCAGTCGCTGCGCCAGGCGCTGGAGCAGGAGGCGCTGCTCGCGTACGCGGCGATCGCGGCGGGCGCCAACGCGCCCAAGCTGATCGCCACCTCGGAACTCGGACCGGACGCGGTCATGCTCGTCTACGAGCACACCGGCGGGCGCACGCTGGACTCGCTGGCCGACGAGGAGATCACCGACGAGCTGCTGCGCAACGCCTGGCACCAGGTGCAGGCGCTGCAGTCCCGGCGCATCGCGCACCGCAGACTGGCGGGTGACGCGATTCTGGTGGATCGTTCCGGCAGGGTGATCCTCACCGAGCTGCGCGGCGGTGAGATCGCGGCCGGCGATCTGCTGCTGCGCATGGACGTGGCTCAGCTGGTCACCACGCTCGGCCTGCGTGTGGGCGCCGAGCGGGCGGTGGCATCGGCGGTCGGCGTGCTCGGTCCGGACGCGGTCGCCGACTGCCTGCCGATGCTGCAGCCCATCGCGCTGACGCGCTCCACGCGCGCGACGCTGCGCAAGCTGGCCAGGGAACGGGCCCAGCGGGAACGCGAGGCGGTGCTGGAAGCGTCCCGGCAGGCCAAGCAGGCCCGTCTGGAGGAGGCTCCCGAGACGACCCGGCCCACCCTCGAAAAGCCCGGCAAGAAGACGGTCCGTGCCGAGCAGCGCGCGGAGAGGCGGGCCATCGACGAAGCCCTCGAAGAGGCACGCGAAGAGGACCTGCTCACACAGATCCGGCACCAGGTGCTGCGGATCAGGCCCCAGGCGCCCGTGGAGCCCGCCCGCCTGGAACGGGTACGCCCGCGCACGCTGATCAGCTTCATCGCCGGTGCGATCGGCGCGTACTACCTGCTGACACAGCTGACGCACATCCAGTTCGGCACGCTCTTCTCGCAGGCCCAGTGGGGCTGGGTGATCGCCGCCGTGCTCTTCTCCGCGCTCAGCTACGTGGCCGCGGCGATGGCCCTGCTGGGCTTCGTGCCCGAGCGGGTGCCGTTCCCGAGGACCGTGGGGGCGCAGGTCGCCGGGTCCTTCGTGAAGATCGTGGCACCGGCGGCCGTGGGCGGTGTCGCCCTGAACACGCGCTTCCTGCAGCGCCAGGGCGTACGCCCGGGGCTCGCGGTCGCAAGTGTCGGCGCGTCGCAGCTGTTCGGGCTCGGCTGCCACATCCTGATGCTGCTGTCCTTCGGCTACCTGACCGGAACCGAGAAGACGCCGTCGCTGTCGCCGTCCCGGACGGTCATCGCGGGCCTGCTGACCGTGGCGGTCCTGGTGCTCGTGGTGACCTCGGTGCCCTTCCTGCGGAAATTCGTCGTCACGCGCGTGAGGTCGCTGTTCGCCGGCGTCGTACCGCGCATGCTCGACGTGCTGCAGCGGCCGCAGAAGCTGGTCACCGGCATCGGCGGCATGCTCCTGCTGACCTTCTGCTTCGTCATGTGCCTGGATGCGTCGATCCGCGCATTCGGTGACAGCACGAACTCGATCAGCATCGCCAGCGTCGCCGTCGTCTTCCTCGCGGGCAACGCGCTCGGCTCCGCGGCGCCCACCCCGGGCGGTGTGGGCGCGGTGGAGGCGAGCCTCACGCTCGGGCTGATCGCCTTCGGCCTGCCCAAGGAGGTCGCCGCCCCGGCCGTCCTGCTGTTCCGACTGCTGACCCTGTGGCTGCCGGTGCTGCCGGGCTGGCTCGCCTTCAACCAGCTCACCCGCAAGGGTGCCCTGTAGGGAGGCCTGAGCAGGGGCGCACGGGGACGTACCTCCAACGGACCGTGGGCGCGCGCGCCGGACTGCGCGCCCTCACGATGGATGCATGGCAAACCCCACCCCGCCGCGTGCCACCGCCCTGACCACCGGCGTCGTGCTGCTGGCCGCTGTGCTGGCCGGGTGCAGTCACGCCGCCAAGGGGGACGGGGACCTCAGGGCACAGAAGCTGGACTGGAAGGACTGCCCGGCGGCGTCCCAGGCGCAGGGAGGCGGCGGCTCCCCCTCCCCGCTGCCGAACGGCGCCAAGTGGCAGTGCGCCACCATGAAAGCTCCCCTGGACTGGAGCAGGCCCAACGGCGAGACCATCGGGATCGCCCTGATCCGCGCCAAGGCCAGCGGGCCCGCCGACCAGCGGATCGGCTCGCTCGTGTTCAACTTCGGCGGCCCCGGCGGCAGCGGTGTCACCACCCTGCCCGCGTTCGGCGACGACTACGCCGCCCTGAACACCCGCTACGACCTGGTCAGCTTCGACCCACGCGGAGTCGGCCGCAGCAAACCGGTGGAGTGCGAGAGCGACGCCCAGCTCGACGAGTACTTCCAGCAGGACGCGACACCCGACGACAGTGCCGAGCGCACCCAGTTGGTCGATCGCACCAAGCAGTTCAACGACGCCTGCGAGAAGAACTCCAGGACGATCCTGCCGCATGTGCGTACCACCGACGCGGCCCGCGACATGGATCTGATGCGCCAGGTCCTCGGCGACGACAAGCTGCACTACTTCGGCATCTCCTACGGCACCGAACTCGGCGGCGTCTACGCCCATCTGTTCCCCAAGCACGTCGGGCGCGCGGTCTTCGACGCGGTGGTCGACCCCACGCAGAACTCGGAACAGAGCGCACTCGGGCAGGCCAGGGGCTTCCAGCTCGCGCTCGACAACTTCGCCGAGGACTGCACGTCGAAGACGACCGACTGCCCGATCGGCGACACCGCGCAGGACGTCAAGGACCGCATCGCCAAACTGCTGAAGGACCTGGAGAAGAAGCCGATCCCCGGCATCCTGCCGCGCGAGCTGACCCAGACCGCGGCGACCAACGGCATCGCGCAGGCCCTGTACTCCAAGGACTTCTGGGAGTTCCTCACCGAGGGGCTCCAGCAGGCGTACGAGGGCGACGGCAGGGTCCTCATGCTGCTGTCCGACTCGATGAACGGCCGCAGCGAGAACGGCGAGTACAGCAACACCACCGCGGCGAACACCGCCATCAACTGCTCCGACGACAAACCGCGTTACAGCGCCGACTACATCCAGCAGAAGCTGCCCGAGTTCCGTGCCGCCTCGCCGCTGTTCGGGGACTACCTGGCCTGGGGCATGGTCGGCTGCACCGACTGGGCCGTGCCGGGCGCCGCCGACCATCCCGACGTCAGCGCACCGGGATCGGCGCCGATCCTCGTCGTCGGCAACACCGGTGACCCGGCCACCCCGTACGAGGGTGCGAAGAAGATGGTGGACGCCCTCGGCAAGGGCGTCGCCGTCGAGCTGACGTACCGCGGCCAGGGACACGGGGCGTACGACAGCAAGAACAAGTGCGTGCAGGGCGCGGTGAACGGCTACCTGCTGGACGGGAAGGTGCCGAAGGCCGGCACCGTCTGCACCTGACACAGCCGAGCACTCCAGTAAGTCCGCAGGTCAGACGGTTATCCACAGGCCGCCGCAGGCCGGGGCGGCTCCGCCTACCATGGCCTGAACGCTCGCCGCGGCACAGCGCGGAGGGCCTGCGAGGGGGGTGCGCATGTCGCGTTTTCTGCGGTGGACGGCCGCCGCGGCCGCAGTGCTGCTGGTGGCCGGATGCAGCGGTGGGGCATCGGGCGGGGGCCACGACGAGGGCAAGCGGGGCGGCTCGGCCACGGGCACGGGCCGGACTCCCGCGGCTCAGGCACCGTCCGCCACGGACCTGCCCGCCACGCTCACAGGGCAGCAACTCGACTGGCGCCGCTGCAAGTCCACCGGCGACTCCGCCGCTCCCGGCGACGACTGGCGCTGCGCCACGCTCACCGTGCCGCTCGACTGGTCGAAGCCGAGTGGTACGACGATCCGTCTCGCCCTCATCCGCGCACGGGCGACCGGAAGCCACCGGCTCGGCTCGCTGCTCTTCAACTTCGGCGGTCCCGGCGGCTCGGGCATGTCGATGATGCCCTACTACGCAGCCACCGCCTCCACACTGCGCGAGCACTACGACCTGGTGAGCTGGGACCCGCGCGGAGTCGCCGGCAGCGAGGGCGTCCGCTGCCGCAGCGACCGGGACATCGAAGCGGCGGAAGCGGTCGACACCACCCCGGACACCCCGGCCGAGGAGAAGGCCTATCTGCAGGACGCCGCCGACTTCGGCAAGGGCTGCCGAAAGGCGGCCGGCGCACTGCTGGCCCATGTGTCGACGACCGACACCGCGCGCGACATGGACCTGATGCGCCAGGTCCTCGGCGACCGCACGATGCACTACTTCGGCATCTCCTACGGCACCGAACTGGGCGGGGTGTACGCCCACTTGTTCCCGAAGCGGGTCGGCCGGCTGATCCTCGACGCGGTGGTCGACCCGAGCGGGGACACGGTGGGCCAGTCCGAGAACCAGGCCCGCGGCTTCCAGCGCGCCCTGGACGACTATCTGAAGTCCACCGGCCAGACCCCTGAGCAGGGCTCACAAAAGATCGTGAACCTGCTCCGGCGGATCGACGCGAAGCCGCTGCCCACGTCGTCCGGCCGCACAGTGACCCAGACGCTCGCGATCACGGGAATCGTCCTGCCGCTGTACAGCAAGGCCGGCTGGCCGCGACTGACCAGTGCGCTCAAGTCGGCGGAGAGCGGCGACGGTTCGCAGCTGCTGGCACTCGCGGACGACTACGACGAGCGCGACGGCTCGGGGCACTACGGCACGACGAGCCACTCCCAACGGATCATATCGTGCCTGGACGACAGGCAGCGGCCCACGCTCGCCCAGGCGAAGAGGCTGCTGCCCGAGTTCGAGCGGATCTCGCCGGTGTTCGGCGCCTTCATGGGCTGGGACACGGCCGGGTGGTGCCACGACTGGCCGGTGCCGGGCCAGTTCGACACCCCCGAGGTCAGCGCAGCGGGCGCGGCACCGATCCTGCTGGTCGGCAACACCGGGGACCCGGCCACCCCGTACGAGGGCGCCCGCAGGATGGCCGACGAGCTGGGCAAGGGCGTCGGAGTCGAACTCACCTGGAAGGGCGAGGGACATGGCGCGTACGGCAACGGCAGCGACTGCGTCGACTCGGCGGTGAACGCCTACCTGATCGACGGGACGGTCCCGAAGGACGGCACGGTCTGCTCATGAGGACGGCGGAGGCCCCGGGCACTCACGGTGCCCGGAGCCCCCGCCGCACGGACCGGGAAGTCTGCTCGACTCGCGCGCCGAGCCCTCGGTCAGTAGACCGGCAAGTGCGGGCGCATAGGCGCTGACCTGCGACTTAGCTTCTCTCTACCTCCTCATGGGCCGTCGTGGGGCCGTCATCGGTGTCCGAGCCGTCGCCGAAGGCCCGGTTCACCGCCTCACGCGTCCGCTTCTCGCTACTCGGCATGAGGTGCGTGTACGTGCGGAGGGTGAAGCCGGGATCGTGGTGCCCCAAGTACTCAGACAGAGCCTTGACGCTCTCCCCCGCGTCCAGCAGGACGGACGCGTAGAAGTGCCTCAGCGCGTGCATCCCGTTCTCCCGACCGTGCGGTACTCCTGCCGCGTCCAAGGCGGGACGCCATTTCGTGCGGTTGAAGTCGTTGCGGTTCACCTCACTTCCCTTGTCACTGTGGAAGAACACGGACGCCGTGATGGGCGAGCCGTCGACCGTCCGCCACGGCAGCGTCACGGGAGCAGGCGGATGCCGGGTGATGTGCTCTTCAAGCGATCGAGCGACGCTGTCAGGCAGCGGGACCGTGCGTGTCTTGCCGCTCTTGGGCACTGCGAACACCGGGCGGTGGTGGATGAGCTTGACCTGGCGCACCACATGAACCACGCCCTCGATGAAGTCCACGTCTTCGACAGCCAGCCCGAACACCTCGCCCTGGCGCAGACCACGACCGCCGGCCACGTCGACCATGGCCCGGTACCGCTCCGGCAGTGCAAAGCGCACCGCGAGTACACGCTCACGGGGCCATGGGACGATGCGACGCGGATCCACCTTCGGGGCTCGGACCGAGGATGATCGGCACGGGTTGTGCGGAATGAGACGGTCATCAACGGCGGCCGTCAGCATGGTTCCGAGGTTCGCAAAGATGACCCGCTGATAGGCGGGCGCCACTCCCCCGTCCTGGAGAGCCCGCAGCCACTCACGGATGTGCGTCGGCCGGAGCGATCCCAGGGTGCGACTACCCAGGTGCGGCAGCACATGGAGCCGGATTCGCATTTCGGTACCGACGAAGGTCCCAGGGTCCATCGTGAGCGACGCCAACCACCGTTCGGCGTACTGCCGCAGCGTCAGACGACCGGCCCGGGGGTCGATGTACTGCCCGCGCGCCATGTCCGCCTCAACGTTGGTGAGCCACTGTTCGGCGAGGCGCTTCTGTCGGTCCGGGAAGCTCTTGGACTTCTCGGTACCGTCAGGCCCGACGTATCGCGCGCGATAGCGCATGCCCGTGCCGTACCGCTCGGTCTTGACCTTGACGGGCTTGCCGCCGGGACCGGTCTCAGTCCTGTACCAGCGATCTTGGATGTGCCCCGCCATCAGGCAGCCTCCCCGGTTCGGGAGTCCACCCAGGCCCGCACGTCGCTGGGGTCGAAGCGCAAGTGCCGGCCGACCCGGAATCCGCGGGGACCGGTGTGCTTCCGGCGCCACTGGTAAACCGTCTCCACGCTCGGAAGCTCGAACATCTCGACCAGGTCCTCAGGGGTCAGGAACCGGTTCGGCAGCTCTGAGGCCATGGTCAGCAGTCCCTTTCGTCGACGAGCTTGGCGGGTAGTTCCTCGCGGGCGATCTCGCGGTTGTGCTGGATGTCGCGGCGGATGTTGGCGGCGAGCCAGGATTCGCCGGGGGTGTGGCCGTGGCCGGCGTAGGCCCAGTGGGCGAGGGTCAGGGTGGTGGCCTCGGTCTCGTCGTCGGGGTCGGGCAGGCCGAGGGCGGCGCGTTGCTGGGCGGCGCGGTAGTCGGCGCGGACCTGGCGGAGGGCGCCGAGGGTGGTGGAGTAGCGGCGGGACTTGGTGGAGAAGTGGCCGCGGAAGCCGAGCATGTGTGCCCAGTCCCGGAGTTTGCGGTCGGGGTAGAGCGGGTGCAGGTCGAGGCAGGCTTCGATCAGCCGGCGCGGGTGGTCCGGGACACCAAGCAGCACGAGCGCTTCCTTGTTCCCGATGCGGCGATCTACGGTGCCGGTGGTCTCGGCGGCTTTGGTGGCGTACTTGGCGACGTAGGAGGCGACGGTCTGTTCGGTGATCTCCTCACCGTCGCCGAAGGCGCGGATCGGGCGGACGTCGAGCTGGGTGCCCCAGGTGAGGCTGCGGGGCGGGATGGGGACGAGGTGGCGTTCATCGCGGACCGAGTGGCCACCGGCCGGGCGTACCGCCGCAACGAGCAGACCCAGACAGTCAGTCGCGTTGAAGCACCCCCCGCGGTCGCAGCCGCACATGGGCTACCGGCGGGCGCCGAGGTCTATGCTCGCGCACGGCTGGTGAAGGAAGGCGAGCAGCCAACGCACACGCTGACCAGCTACTACCGGCCCGAGCACGTTGAAGGAACGCGTCTGGTCGACCCGACGCCGGGTCCGGCCGGTCGAGGCGGCGGATTTCGCGTGCTGTACGACGCGGGTTACGAGATCGATCACATGAAGGAAGAACTCTTTGCCCGTGCCCCCAGCCCGGACGAGGTGAAGCTCCTGCAACTGCCACCCGGTGAACCCGTCGTGGAGCTGCACCGGACGACCTACACGGCCGACGACACGGTGGTCGAGTTCGCCATCGGGGTACACGCGGCTTCACGCTTCGCGTGGGAGTACGACTTCAAGGTCCCCGACTCGGCGAAGGACAGGGAAGGTCAGCAGTGATCACGGCACAGGATTGGGCGGACACGCGGCGCCTGTGGGACTACCACCAGATGGGCCACGCGCCCCATCCGTGCTCGGTCGCCATCGGACTCGGCAGCCACGACCTGGGGGTGGCCGATGCTGCGGTCGACCTGTACAAGCGCGGCATGGCTCCACTGCTCGTGTTCACCGGAGCCACCAGCCCCACGACGCGGGAACGCATGCCCCGAGGTGAAGCCGTTCACTACCGAGAGCGGGCGTTTGAGCTTGGCGTCCCCAGCTCAGCCGTGCTCGTGGAGCCGCGTGCTCGGAACACGGGCGAGAACATCCGCTTCTCCCGAGAGGTGTTGGAAGAGGCCGGCGTCGACGTGTCCTCTGTCCTGCTGATCAGCAAGCCGTACGAGGAGAGGCGGGCTTACGCCACCGCACGCAAACTGTGGCCCGCAGTTGAGATCATCAGCGCTTCCAGCCCGATAACGCTGGACGAGTACGTCGACTCCATTGGTGACGCCCGTTTGGTGATCGACATGCTCGTGGGGGCGCTACAGCGACTGCTGATCTATCCGGAGCAGGGCTTCATGATCAGCCAGCAGGTACCGGACGATGTGATCGAGGCTTACGAACGGCTGTGCCGACAAGGCTTCACGAGTCGCCTTCTACTCGATGACCGAGGTCAGGCTTTGAGCCAGACGCGGCGGTGACGGGCCACGGCGTACACCCGTTCCACCTGTTCAGGAGTGAGCTTGCCAGCGAGAGGACCAAGTGCGGCCACCTCTCGCTCTTGGTAGATCCGTACGGTGAACTGCGTGGGGGCGCGGCGCAGGGACTCGACACCGACGAACACTAGAACCGGCTCCACAGCCACGGTGAAGTCGCAGTACCGCCCAAGCACCCCTCGTACGTAGTCGGCTTCCCCCTTGCTTGCAGCGGCATAGGGCTGTGGCTGCCCCCCATTGACTTTGGCCATGGTGTCGCCGACCCAGACTGAGGCGCCCTGATGAGTCTTGGTGTTGATGTTGAACACGCCTCCGGGGCCGATCAGTAAGTGATCGATGTCGCCGCCGTTGCTCTTCTCGATGCCGTGGAGGACCCGCCACCCGAGCGGGGATAGGCGTGCCAGCTCTCGACCGACCCGCCGCTCCCCCTCAAGCCCGGTGTACCAGCTGTCCCATTCCGAGGACTGCCGCAGAACCTTCGCCCGTAACCGTTGGACTGTGGATGGGCCCCGCTCAGCAATCATCCCGAGGAGGCTGGCGCCGGGGCGATTCCTTGCCAGGTCCTCACCTGGAGAGAGGGGCGGGAGGGAGGCCGGCCGTTCCACGCGGCGCCTCGGAGCAGAGTGGTTGGGTTGTCGAACGGGTGGTGCGGGGCGCGATACAGGGGCGCTGGAAGGTGGGGAACTGACCGTGATCCCGTCACCGAGGTGCCGCCGAAGCAGGGCCAACGCCTCATCCCGATACTTCTGCACCTTGATCGTCACGACCTTCGTCGCTCGGTCTGCCCACGCGACTGCCGTGCCATCCGGGAGATTGACGTAGAGCCGATCCTTGCCGTGCCGCTTCCACAGATTCACCGTGAGATCGCTCATCGGTCGCTCCCCCCAATGTGTGCCGTCCCCACACATATGCCAGCAGCCGACGGCTAGATCGACAAGACCGCATGGCCGGAGCGAGCTGTTACAGGTTTCTCTACCTCATCAAGCCCCGGCTGCGCTCCGCTCCGCCGGGCGCGCTTCCCGGCTCCGCTGCGGGCGCCGCTCCTGCCTCCGGCCCGCTCCGCCCGCGCTGCGCCGACGCGCGCCCACGTGTGGGTAGGGCCTATGGCCATGAGTCGATCACCGCATAGAGCGGCCCGCGGTCAAGGCGATGCCTCCGGCGGGGGATCGGCCGGCACCGGGATGGAGGGGGCGCCGCCGCCGACTGCGGGCCCGTAGGGGCGTGCGCGGGGAGCTCCCATCCCGTCCACCGCCGACCCAGGCAGAGCCGAGCAGACGCGGCCCATGGCGTCCAGGTCGTTCGTACAGTGGCGCGCTCCACCTGGACGCCATGGACCACGCCCGCTCCACGGTGTGTGGGTCGACGGCGGACGGGATGGGAGCTGGGGTGAGTGGTGGGCGGAGGAAGGGGTTCGGCTGCGTCCTGCGCACTAAAAAGCCTGATTAGGCGTGGCATCCTCGCCGGACCCGAGCCCGGGCAGTTCACCCAGCCCAGCCCATGACCCGGCAAGCGACGTAGCAGCGTCGTAGCCCCGCACCAGCCTCACGACCCAAAGACCACTTGGAGAACGACGCCGATGAGCCCCAGTCCGGGAAGCGCGGCGACTGCAAGGCAGAACCAGGAGGCCGCCTTCGCGAACCGCGTTCCGTGCTCCCGCAGGACCGCGAAAGCTATCAATGCGACGCCGACCACGACAGCGGAGTAGAAGAGCGCGGCCATGGCTCACCTCCCCAGTCCGCGAGACTCTACCCCGGCAATACCTGCGCGTCGGCACCCGCCGAACACCCGAGACAGCGTGCCCCTGGCGTACCCGTTCCAGAGGCAAGCCACGGGGAACGCCGGTCAGCGCTCATCGAACAAACAGGTCACCGTTATGCCAGCTCAAGCCGCACCCGCATACGCGATCTTCCAAACTGGCGCTTCAGTTCGCCTATTGGGGCATAGGTGGACGAGTCCTTCGGTAAGCGATGAACTCCACACCGAATCCGACAGCAGCGAGAGCGACACCCAGCCAGAAGAGCAGCGAGCTATGCCGTTCCACTCCGTCGAACAGCATCACATCCACGCCGAGGATGGGGAGAAAGATCCCTCCTGCGGTGTACCACTGTCCTTTGCGTGCCTTGTTGATCGCCGAAGCCGCACCGAGCAACAGGATCAAGGACATCAGCGCCATCCACACGGCGACACCCTCGCAGCGGATGATCTCCTTTGCAATAGGCCCAGTTCACACGGTCGCTCACTCGCGGGGGTGTGCCGTCTTCGTGTCCGTGCTCAGGACCGGCTGTACAGCAGCGAAGTACAGCAACCACCGCGCCCACGACTGACCGCCACCGGTCCAAGCGGTCCGGCTGACGTGCTCGACAGACCTCAACAACCGCCCTGCCCGTAGTTCGCATCGAGGGATTGCGCAGCGGCAAGTCAGCGGCCGGCGGTCACCCGTTGGGCCGCCCCTGGGCCGTCCGAGGTCAACCAACGCCGACCAACAACGACAGAAACCCACGGCATCTGAGCTGGTCAGAGCCGTGGGCTTCGTCAGGCTTGCCGGTGAGGCAGACCGGTGATCAGTAGACCGGCTTGTGCGGTTCGATCTGGTTGACCCAGCCGATCACGCCGCCGCCGACGTGCACGGCGTCCGAGAAGCCCGCGGACTTCAGCACGGCGAGGACTTCCGCACTGCGGACACCCGTCTTGCAGTGCAAGACGATCTTCTTGTCCTGCGGCAGGCCCTGCAGGGCGGTGCCCATGAGGAACTCGTTCTTCGGGATCAGCCTGGCGCCGGGGATGGAGACGATCTCGTACTCGTTCGGCTCGCGGACGTCGATGATCTCGATGTTCTCGCCGTCGTCGATCCACTCCTTGAGCTGCTTGGGAGTGATCGTCGAGCCGAGCGCCGCCTCCTGGGCCTCCTCGGAGACGACGCCGCAGAAGGCCTCGTAGTCGATGAGCTCGGTGACGGTGGGGTTCTCGCCGCACACCGCGCAGTCCGGGTCCTTGCGGACCTTGACCTGGCGGTACTGCATCTCCAGGGCGTCGTAGATCATCAGGCGGCCGACCAGGGGCTCGCCGGTGCCGGTGAGGACCTTGATCGCCTCGGTGACCTGGATGGAGCCGATGGACGCGCACAGCACACCCAGCACGCCGCCCTCGGCGCAGGAGGGGACCATGCCCGGCGGCGGGGGCTCCGGGTAGAGGCAGCGGTAGCAGGGGCCGTGCTCGGACCAGAAGACCGAGGCCTGGCCGTCGAAGCGGTAGATCGAGCCCCAGACGTAGGGCTTGTTCAGCAGCACGCACGCGTCGTTGACCAGGTAGCGGGTCGCGAAGTTGTCCGTGCCGTCGACGATCAGGTCGTACTGGCTGAAGATGTCCATCACGTTGTCGGCTTCCAGCCGCTCCTCGTGAAGGATCACGTTCACGTACGGGTTGATGCCCTTGACCGAGTCACGCGCGGACTCGGCCTTGGAGCGGCCGATGTCGGCCTGGCTGTGGATGATCTGGCGCTGCAGGTTCGACTCGTCGACCTCGTCGAACTCCACGATGCCGAGCGTGCCCACGCCCGCGGCCGCCAGGTACATCAGCGCCGGCGAGCCCAGGCCGCCGGCGCCCACACAGAGCACCTTGGCGTTCTTCAGCCGCTTCTGCCCGTCCATCCCGACGTCGGGGATGATCAGGTGGCGGGAGTACCGGCGGACCTCGTCTACGGTGAGCTCGGAAGCCGGCTCGACCAGGGGTGGCAGCGACACGGGGACTCCGTTGGTCGGTCAATCACTACAGTTGTTCTCCCCGTAACACTGCCACGGCCTTCTTCATTCCGAGACTCCCGTTCCGACACGCGAGACGACCTCGTCCCAGTAGCCGGGCATGGTCTCCCAGGGGTCGGCGCGACCGCCGCGATCGGTGTGGTCCGTGAAGTAGATCGTCGAGGCCCCCTGCCAGCGGGCGATGCGCAGCGCCTCCTCCAGGTGGCCCCGGGGCACGCCGTGCACGAAGTGGCAGAAGCGGTCGGGCGGATAGTCGGCGGTCCACTCGGCCACCTGGGACCAGCGGTAGTCCGACCAGGGTCCGGAGAAGGTCACCAGCTGATCGGCGTTCTCCGCGTACCCGGGGTGCGGGTGGCTGCCGTGGCCGAGGACGATGTGGGCGCTGTCACTGATCCCCCGCAGGGCGGTGACGGCACGGCGGACCTCGGGGAGCGCGGTGCGCTCGGTGGGGCAGCGGTCCAGCAGGAAGCCGTCGGCGCGGTACCAGTCGAGGTAGCGGTGGGCGTCGCCGAGCAGGTCGGCGAGGGGGCGGGCGCCGTGGATGAGGTCCAGATGGCCGAGGACTCGGACACCGGCGTCGCGCAGCCCGCCGGCCGCCCGCAGACAGTGCGGGTCGGGGCGGGTGCCGGGTCCGCCGGCGACGTTCAGCACGACCCAGTCGACAGGGGTGCCGGGGCGGGTGAGTCCGGCCCACTGGGCGGGGGCGACGAGCGGGTGGGCGTAGCCGGGGACGCCGAGGGCGGTCCGTACGCCGGTGCGTGGGGTTCCTGCTGTGGTGCTGGTCAGATGCGGCATGCCGCCTCCATCCAGATGTCGGCGAGGGATTCTTCGAGGTTGATCCGCGGCCGCCAGCCGAGCCGGTCGCGGGCGGTGCGTACATCGGCCTGCTGCCAGCTGCCGCAGCCGTCCGGGTACGGGTACGCGACCGGGGCCGTGTGCTCGGCGTCGGCGCGGGGGTGGCCCAGGGGGTTGCGCAGCGGCCCGGGAGGGGCGTCGAGTTCGTGGAGGGCACCGCCGTATCCGGCGACCCGGGCGAGGACGGCGGCGGCGTCGCGGAGGCGGACCGCGCGGCCGGAGCCGATGTTGATGACGCCCTGCGCGGCGGAGAGCGAGGCGGCGTGCACGGCGCGCGCGACATCGCGGACGTCGATGAAGTCGCGCTGGACACCGAGGCCGCCGAGCTTGAGTTCCCCGTCGCCGGACTGCATGGCGCGGCGCATGGCCTCGGCGAGCCGTCCCAGCGGGGAGCCGGCCGGGGTGCCGGGCCCGGCCGGCGAGAAGACGCGGAGCACGACGGCGTCGAGGCCGGAGCCGAGGACCAGTTCGGTGGCGGCGAGCTTGCTGACGCCGTACGGGCCGCCGGGGCGGGGCACCGCGTCCTCGGCCGTGGAGGAACCGGGCTGGCTGGGACCGTACTCGGAGCCGCAGCCGATCTGCACCAGGCGGGCGCCGCAGCCGCTGCGGCGCAGGGCCTCGCAGACGGTGGCGACGGCGACGGTGTTGTGCCGGGTGAGTTCGCGGGCGCCGCCGCGAGTGGTGCCGGCGCAGTTGACGACGACTCCGGGGTGGACCGCGTCCAGGAAGCGGGTGAGCGCTCCGGGGCTGCCGGTGGCGAGGTCGAAGCGGACGTCGGCGTCGTCGCCGCGGCCGAGCGCGGTGAGCTGGACGGCCGGGTCGGCGAGCAGGCGGTCGGCGACGAAGCGGCCGAGGTAACCGTTGGCTCCGAGCAGCAGGACCCTCATCGTGCGGCTCCCGGGGTGTGCGCTCCGGCTGCGCCCAAGGCTCCGGACGCTCCGGGCGCTCCGTGTCGGGAGGTGGTCATCTGGTCTTCTCCTTCAGCGGGGTGGTGCGGTTGCCTGCGACGGCAAGGGCGTGGTGCGGTTGCCTGCGGCGGCGGACCGGGCGCGTGCGGCCGCGGCCGGGGGCCGGGGGCGGAAGGTTCACTCGGGTGCTCCGGTGGGCGCGTGGGCCGAGGCCCGGGTGAGGGTGCGCAGGGCGTGGACCAGCAGGGTCAGGGCCGCGGTGCCACAGGCGAGTGCCGGGACCGAGGCCGTGCCCCAGGTGTCCACCAGGCTCTGGACGGGGCTCGCCAGGAATGCGCAGCCGGGCAGCCGGCCGGTCACGAGCAGGGCGGGGGCCGCCGCCTCGGTGGCCGCCGCCACGCCGAGGACGAGGACGGGGGCGTGCCGGTGGTGGTGCACGGTGAGGAGGCGGGCGAGCAGCAGCAGGGCACCGAGCGTGAGGGCCTGCGGGTAGTGCGCGCCCTCGTGCAGGGCGGCGCCGCACAGGGCGAGCAGGGTGGTGAGGGCAGCCAGGAACAGGGCGAACGTACCGAGCAGGAGCGGCCGGGTGGCGGCGGTGAAGTCCTCCAGGCCCCGGCTGCCGACGAGCCTGCGGCCGGCACCTGCGGCAAGGAGGTGCGCGCACCAGGCGGCCGGGGCGCAGGCCAGGGCGAGCGCAAGGGCGGGCGCGAAGGCCACGGTCCACGGGTCGTCCGGGGCGCCGGTGGGCAGGGCGTCGGGGCCGCCCGCCAGGATCGCCCGCAGGAGTCCGTCGCCCAGGAGGGCGTAGCCGAGCAGGCACAGGGTCCACGCGCGGGTGCCGGTCGCCGTGCGCCACGGGGTCGTGCCGGGACTGGCGGCGAGGGGGCCGCGGCGCAGGGCCGCGCGGACCGCGAGGCCGACGGCGAGGAGTCCGCCGAGGGCGAGTGGCAGGCGGCTCTGGCCGTGAGTGAGGCGCAGTCCGGTCAGGACGGCCGCGCCGAGCACCCCGGGCAGAAGGGTGAGCAGGATCCAGTCGGCGCCGAGGCGGGGTACGCGCACGGGCTCGGGGTGCGGGCGCGAGGCGCCGTCGCGGGGCACGCGCGCGTACAGCTCCTCGGCCAGCGAGAAGACGTCACGGTGGCGGAAGCGGGCGGCCGTCCGGTCGGTGATGCCGAGTGCTTCGAGTCCGGCGGCGATCTCCAGCGGGTCCACGGCTCCTTCGCACAGGTCCCGGTGACGGTGGAGCAGGGCCTTCACGGGATCGGCGGCACCGCGCCGGGGGGCGGCGCCGCGGCTCCGGTCGGACTCGGCGCCCGCTCCGCCCCACGCCGGGCCCGAGGACCCCGACAGCGGGCTTGAGGACACCGGCGACGCGCTTGAGGACACCGGTGACGGAGCCGGGGACACCGGTGACGGGTCAGAGGACACCGACGCCGAGCCCGACGGCAGCAACGGCGCGCCCGCCGACATCGCCGCCCACTCCTCGTCACGGGTGTTCTCCGCATCACGGGCATCATGACGAGCGCCGTCACGGGCATCATGACGGGCGCCGTCACGGGCATCATGACGGGCGCCGTCACGGGCGCTCCTCGCCGCGCCGGGGCCGTTCATCGCGCCCCCTCCGCCGAGGCCAGCCGGGTCGCACGGACCGGCGCGCCTGCGGCCCAGCCGGGAACGGCCCGGGCCGTTGCATGGGCCATGGGGCTGGGGCCGGTCCAGCGGCCGGGGACGTGGGCCTCGGGCGGGGTGGCGAACGGAAGGGGTTCGCCGGCGGCGTCGAGGACGACCCGGCGGACCGGGCAGTGCGAGACGATCTCCAGGTAAATGCCGTGAAATGCCGCGATGTTCTGCTCGACGGTGAACAGTTCGAGCGCACGGGCGCGGGCGGCGGCACCCAGGCGCTCACGGCGTTCGGGGTCGCGCAGCAGCGCCACGCACGCCTCGGCGAGCGCCCGCGGATTGCGCGGCGGGACGACGAGTCCCGTGCCGCCGATGACCTCGACCACCGCGCCGACGTCGGTGGACACGGTGGCGCGGCCGCAGAACATGGCCTCGGCCAGGGTGATCGGGAAGCCTTCGACGACGCTGGAGAGGACGACGACTGCGCCGGCGGCGTACGCGTCGGGCAGGGTCGGGGCCTCGGGGCCGCCGATCTCCTCGAAGGAGACCGGGTTGTCGCCCACCGCGTGCACGCCCTCCGCCTCGTCCGGGAAGAGCTGGGCGGCGAGCACCCTGCAGTGGCCCAGGTAGGCCTCGCCCTCGCGTCCGGCGGGGGCGCCCACGATCCGCAGGCGGGCCTTCGGTTCCTCCTTGCGCACCTCGGCGAAGGCGTGCAGCAGGGACACCAGGTCCTTGGCGGGTTCGACGCGCCCGACCCAGACGAGCGTGCCGGGGTCGGCGCGGTCCGGGGACTCGCCGACCTCCGCGAAGCGGGAGGCCTCCATGCCCGGGTGGACGGTGCGGATCCTGGCGCGGTCGGCGCCGCACCGTTCCTGCCAGCGCCGGGCATGGGCGTTGCCGGGCGTGAGGATCGCGGCGCGCCCGTAGACCTCGGCGGCCAGCCGGCCGTGGAAGGCGGCGAGCAGGGCGCGTACGGCGGGGGCGGCGGTGTCGGGGCCGAGGGCCAGGTAGTGCGAGCGCAACGGCACGCCGTACTCGGTGACCAGCAGGGGTACGTCGCCGAAGTGCCGGGCGAGCAGTCCGGGCAGGGCGGCCGGGCCACCCGCGGCGGCGTGGCAGAGGTCGGCCGCGCCGAGGCCGTCGTCGCCGTACCAGTCGAGGGAGAGGGGGCGCAGGGCGCGTTCGAGGTGCGCGGCGACGGTGAGCAGGTCGGGTACGCGCGCCTCGCGCGCCGTACGCAGCGCGCCGGCGGCGCGGCAGGCGCGCTCCAGGGTGCGTACGGCGGTGTCGGAGCGGAGCGCGCCGACCAACCCGCCCTCGTCGCGGGCGAGTTCGGCGAGAGCGTAGAGCGCGCTGCCGAAACGGTCCGCCAGATGGGAGGACCCGGTGGGGGACGCCGCATCGAACAGCGCGTCGGAACCCGCGCACACCACCGCGACCAGTTCCGCATAGCACTCGGTGAAGCGCCGGCGTGCGCGGCGGCCGTGGGCGACCCCGTCGTCCTCGGCCGTCCACAGCGGCGCCGTACGCACCCGGCCGACCTGCGGCGGGAGCGGGACCCGGCCCGCTTCCTCCTGCTCTCTGCTGCGGCTGAGCGCATAGAGGTCGAACTCGTGCTGTGCGAGCCCGCGCACGAGCCGGTCGCACCAGAGCCCGGCGTCACCGCTCACATGCGGATAGCCACCCTCCGTAAGCAGTCCGATGCGCACGTATGCACCCCCGATCTCCCGTGAGTGGGAGCCGTCCTGGTCCCGGCGGCTCACAGCGGAGAAGAACGTATGCGGACAAGGCGGTGGCGCGACGGACGGTTGTCCATCGCGCCACCAAAAGGGGTGAACGGTCGTAACTTTCGCGTGCAGACCGCGTTCTGTCGCGCTATGAGTTCACAGGGTGATTGCCCAGGTGCGAAACGTTACGTCACGGCCGGTTCCCGGCGTGCGGCCCGCCGCCGGGCCGCCAGCTCCGGGTCGAGCGCGGGCACGGCGGCGAGCAGCTGCCTGGTGTACGGCTCGCGCGGGGCTTCGTACACCTCGTCGACGGGGCCGCACTCCACGACCTGCCCGCGGCGCATCACCGCGACCCGGTCGCTGACCTGGCGGACGACGGCGAGGTCGTGCGCGATGAACACGAGCGCGAGGCCGAGTTCCCGCTGCAACTCACCGAGCAGGGCGACGACCTGGGCCTGGGTGGTGACGTCGAGCGCGGAGACGGGCTCGTCGCAGACGATGACGCGCGGATCGGCGGCGAGCGCCCGGGCGATACCCACGCGCTGGCGCTGTCCCCCGCTGAACTCGTGCGGGTAGCGGTCGTAGTGCGCCGCCTCCAGCCCCACGCGCTCCAGCAGTTCGATCACGCGCGCCCGGATGCGCGCCTCGTCCCTCCCCCGCTCCCGGCTTCCCAGGAACGGGGCGCCCCCCGTCCCGCGTGCGCGGAGCGGGTCGGCGACGGACTCGCCCACACTGCGGCGGGGGTTGAGGGAGGAGACGGGGTCCTGGAAGACCATCTGCACGGCCGGGTTCACGCCGGTGTGCGGGCGCCCGTCGTAGCGGATGTCCCCGGCGGTGGGCCGCAGCAGCCCGACCAGCATGCGGCCGAGGGTCGTCTTGCCGCTGCCGCTCTCCCCGACGATGCCCAGGGTCTCGCCCCTGCCCACGGTCAGCGAGATGCCGTCCACGGCCGTGAAAGCCCGCTTGCCGCGCCCGAACTCGCGCCGCAGCCCGGTCGCCTCCAGGACGGCCTCGCCGGGCGCCCTTGTCCCGGCCGCGGCCCCGGCGGCGCACGCCACGTCCCCGGGCCGGGCCGGGGCGGAGCGAGACGTGTCCACAAGCGGCACCCCGGCGACGCGCGCTGCGTCCCCGGAGGGGACCACCACCGCGGCCGAGGGGGCCACCACCGCGACGCGCGGTGCGTCGACGCGGGGTACGGCGCCGAGCAGTTCGCGGGTGTACGCCTGCACGGGCGCCCCCAGGACCGTACCGACCGGGCCGTGTTCGACGGCCCTGCCGTACCGCATGACCAGCACCTCGTCGGCGCTCTCGGCGGCGACACCCACGTCGTGGGTGACGAGGAGCAGGCCCATGCCGGTCTCCTCGCGCAGCGTGTGCAGCAGGTCGAGGATCTGGGCCTGGACGGTGACGTCGAGGGCCGTCGTGGGCTCGTCGGCGATCAGCAGGTCCGGTGCGCAGGCGAGGGCCATGGCGATGAGGGCGCGCTGGCGCATGCCGCCGCTGAACTCGTGCGGGCGGGAACGGGACCGGCGCCGTGCGTCCGGGATTCCCACCCGCTCCAGCACCTCGACGGCACGCGCGCGTGCGGCGCGGCGTGAGGCGCGTGTGTGCAGGCGGTACACCTCGGCGATCTGGTCGCCGATCGCGTAGTACGGGTCGAGCGAGGACAGCGGGTCCTGGAAGACCATGGCGGCCTTCGCACCGCGCAGACGCCGCAGTTCCTCGTCCGGCGCCTCCTGCACGTCGGTGCCGGCGACCCGGACGGAGCCGCCGACCCGCGCTCCGGTGCCCCGGTGCAGGCCCAGCAGGGCGCCGGCGACCGTGGACTTGCCGGAGCCGGACTCGCCGACCAGCGCGAGGGCGGCGCCCTCCTCCAGCCGGAAGGAGAGCCCGTCCACGGCCCGCAGCGGACCGAACTCGACCGTGAGGTCCGTGACGTCCACGAGGCTCATGCGAGTACCACCCGTCGGTCGGCCACCGCGTACAGGACGTCCGCGACGGCATTGGCGATGACCACGAAGAAGCCGACGACCAGGACCATGCCGACGACGACCGGCAGGTCGACGACCTTCACCGCGTGCACCAGCTCCTGGCCGATGCCGGGCAGGCCGAACAGGGTCTCGGTGAGGACGGCGCCGCCGACGGCCGAGCCGACGTTGTTGGCGTTCAGCGCGATGACGGGCGCCAGGGCGCCGCGCAGGGCGTGCCGGCCGACGATGGCGCCCTCGCCCACGCCGTAGGCGCGGAAGGTGCGGATGTGGTCCTCGGCGAGTGTCTCCAGCATCGCCGTCCGGGTGAGCCGGGCGAAGGCGGCCGCCTCGATCAGGGCGAGCGACAGCCAGGGCAGCAGCAGGTTCCACGCCCACTGCTCGGGGTCGTCGGCGAAGTCCACGTACTGCGGGAACGGCAGCAGCTGGAGTTCGCCGCAGACGACGATCATCAGGACGAGACCGAGGACGAAGACGGGGGTGGCCCAGCCGGCGAGCGTGAGAGCGGTCAGCACGCGCTCGGAGAGCCGGCCGCGCCGCCATGCGGACAGCACGCCGGTGCCGACTCCGACCACCAGCCACAGCACCATCGCGCCGAGGACGAGGGACAGGCTGACCGGCAGCTTGGTCAGGATGATGTCCGTCACCTGCCGGTCGCTCTGGTACGACAGCCCCAGGCAGGGTGCCGGGCAGTGCGCCACGGAGGTGCCCGTGGAGTAGTCCTGGCCGGCGAAGATGCCCTCCAGGAAGTGCCAGTAGCGCAGGTAGAGCGGGTCGCCGAGCTTCAGCTGCCGGGCGACCTGGTGCACCTGTTCCGGTGAGCAGCGCGGGCCGCAGGTGATCTGGGCGACGTTGCCGGGGGTGGCGTAGAAGACGACGTAGATGAGCACCGAGAGGGCGAGCAGGGTGATCACCGCGCCCACGGCCCGGCGCAGCAGGAATCCGCCGAAGCCGCTCATGAGGTCTCCTCCCCTGCGGCCCTGCCCCCGCTCCCGAGGCCGGTGCCGAGTCGCTTCGCGGCCCTGTTCTCGTTCCTGCGGCCGGTGCCGACACGCAGGCGGGAGGCCGCGCGCGGGTCGAGGGCGGTGCGCACGCCGTCGCCGAGGACGGTGAGGGCGAGGACGGTGGCGAACAGGGCGCCGGCCGGCAGCAGCAGGTACTGCGGGGCCGCCTGGTACCAGACGTCGGCGGCGGTGAGCATCTGTCCCCACGAGGGTGTCGGTGGCTTCACGCCGACACCGAGGAAGGACAGGGCCGCCTCGGCGGAGATGTTCGTGGGCACCAGCAGCGCGGCGTAGGTGATGACGGGCGCGGCGAGGCCGGGCAGCAGCTCGCGGCGGGCGATCTGCCAGCCGCGCCGGCCGCTCAGCCGGGCGGCGGAGACGTGGTCGAGCCCCTTGAGGGTGAGGGTCTGGGCACGCACGATCTTCGCGATGTTGCCCCACGCGATCAGGCCGATGACCAGGCTGACCAGGACGGGGCGCGGGAAGCTCGACGGCACGATCGCCAGCAGCGCCAACGACATGATCATCAGGGGCAGCGCCACGATGATGTCCGTGACGCGGCTCAGCAGCTGATCGACCCATCCGGTGCCGAGCGCGGAGGCCACGCCGACCCCGACCCCGACGACGACCTGCATCAGGGTGGCCGCGAGCGCGACGGCCAGGGAGACCCGGGCCCCGTACACCAGCCGTGCGAACAGGTCCCGCCCGGTCTGCGGTTCGACGCCCAGCCAGTGGTCGGCGCCGATGCCGCCGAACGGGCCGACGGGCACGCCCCCGCGTGCGGAGTCGATCAGGGAGGGGTGGTAGGTGGTCGGGTCCTGGCCCTCCAGGGCGGTGAGCAGCGGCGCGGCGAGCGCGACCAGGACGAGCAGCGCGACGACGGCCGCGGCGACCAGGGCGGCGCGCTGCGTCCGCAGCCGCCGCCAGAACTGACGGGCCCCCGAGACCCCCGGGACGGGTGTGTCCGTCCCGGGGGCGCGGGAGGCGACAAGTGCCTGGCTCACGGCTCTACTTCACCGCTGCCTGGGAGATGTCGAGGACGCCGGTCCAGTCGCTGATGACGATGTTCCTGACGTGCGAGCCGTACAGGCGCTTGTAGACCGGGTGGAACAGCGGCACGACGAGGGCCCGCTCGCCGATCTTCTTGTCCAGTGCGCCCCACCGCCGGGCGGCCGCGTCGAGGTCGGTCAGCTTGTTGATCGCGTCGATCTCGTCGTTGACCGACGTGTCGTCCAGCAGGCCCGTGTTGAAGTTCGCTCCGTCCTTGACGATCTGACGGCCGTCGAAGATCGGGGCGAGGAAGGGGCCGCCGGAGGGCCAGTCGGCACCCCAGTGGGCGAGGAAGAAGCCGGGCTCGGTCTTCACGCTGTGGATCTTGTCCCGGTAGTCGTTGTCCTCCAGGCCCTGGAGCCTGACCGTGATGCCGGCCTTCTTCAGGGCGTCCTGGACGGCGGTGGCGATCTCCGGGCTGGTCTCGAAGTTCTTGTCGTTGGAATGCGTGAGCGTGATGGTCAGCCCGCTCTTGTGGCCGGCCTGGGCGAGCAGCTCCCTGGCCTTGGCCGCGTTGCCCGTCCTCCCCGCCGGGAAGGGGTCGTACGGCGTGTGGCCGAAGGACTTCTGGTCGGGCAGGAAGGTGGTGGCGGGCTCGGCGAGCGCCGAACCGCCGGCCGCGTTGACCACGGAGGAGCGGTCGACGGCGTACGCGATGGCCTGCCGCACCCTGGGGTCGTCGAACGGCTTCACCTTCGGGTTGAAGGCCAGGTAGTTGGTGTAGCCGAAGTGGCCGGTGCCCACGCGCGCGGCCAGTTCGCCGTCGCCGGTCACCCTGGCGAGTTCGGCCGGACCGAGGTTGGTGTCCGTGGTGACCGCGGCCGCGTCCGCGCCCTGGGACGCGGAGAGCCGCTGGTTGATCACGGACGAGTCGAGGCCGGAGCGTACGTCGATGGTGTCCGGGTACGCCTTGCGCTCGGCGTCGACGGCCGTGGACCAGTGCGGATTGCGCTCCAGGACGAGGTGCTCGCCGTCGTTCTCGTTCTTGACGACCTTGTAGGGGCCGGACGAGACCGGGTGCTCCTCGTACCTGGTGCCCGTGTCCTTGCTCTTGGGGACCGGGGTGAACTGCGTCTGGGTGGCCAGGAACGGGAACTCGCCCTCGGGCTTGTTCAGGTGGAAGACGATGGTCCGCGCGTCGGGCGTGCCGATCGCCGACAGGCCCTTCTTGTCCTTGTAGGGACCCTGGTAGTCCGCCGCTCCGGCGAGCCAGTCGCGCAGGTAGGGGGCGCCGCCGGAGAGCTCGGGGGCGAAGGAGCGCTCGATGCCGTACTTGATGTCCGCCGAGGTGATCGGGGTGCCGTCCTCGTACGCGAGTCCCTTCTTCAGGGTGTACGTCCACACGGTCGCGTCCTTGTTGGGACGCCCGGTGTCGGTGGCCAGGTCCGGGACGACCTTGGCGCCGGCCGCGCCGTTCTCGCGGTTGCGCGTGGTGAGCGTACGGAACACGAGCGAGGGGACGTTGCCGCCGCCGGAGGTGTAGAGGCGGGCGGGGTCGAAGTCCTGCTGCGGCTCGGAGTTCAGGACCGTGAGCGTGCCGCCCTTGTGCGGCGCCAAGTCGCCACCGGAGCCCTTGGCATCGCTGTCCTTCGGGCCGCAGGCGGCGGCGCCCGCTGCCACGACCAGGGCAAGCGAAACGGTCGCCACGCGGGCGCTGTTCACGGACGGTTGACGCATCGGAATGACGACCTCTCGGGAACGGATCGAGAATCAGGAATCTCGAAGAGTGAGACATGTGGACGAGGAGTGAGACGGCTGCGGACAGACGTCGGCCCCGGCGTCGGGTCGTCGAAAAATCCGTGACACGGCCACGGAAGGAGAAAGAACAGAAGGTCGCGACGCGAACGCCAGGAGGCGGCGTCAGCGACAGTGGACGTCGGACACGCAGAGAGCGGTCACGCCGATCAGCGCCAGCTCTATGGCGGCGCTGCAGGAGACGGCATGACTAGACCACATGCGCAAGAATATGAACGATCCATCGACGCATGTCAATGTGGCCTCAGCGGCAGCTGTCAACTCCTGGGATAGGGCCAGGGGTTGGGCAGACAGTGGATTCCGTCGTGGTCGAGGAACTTGGTCTGCTGCTGCATGACCGGAGCCAGTTCGCCGTCCTTCTGGCACGACACATGGCCGTGGCCGAGCCGGTGGCCCACCTCGTGATTGATGAGCATCTGCCGGTACGCATACATTTTGTCGCCGTATGTCTTGCTGCCCTGCGCCCACCGGTAGGCATTGATCATCACGCGCTCGGTGGACGCGGAGTCGCAGGAGACGTTCTCCTCCGCGGTGTCCAGGTCGGACTTGGCGCACCACTTGGCGGTGGTACCGGGGCTGGCCAGCGTGATCACGAAGTCGGGCTTGCCGGAGGAGATCCGCTCGAAGGTACGGACGCCGCCGTGGGCCCAGCTGCGGTCGTCGTTGAGGGTCTTCTGCACGGCCTCGGCGAACAGCACACCGTCCAGGCCGAGCCCCTTTTCGACGTCCACACGGTAGGTGTACTTCTGCCCCTTGCCGGGTGCCTTGTCGAAGCCCGGGACGGTCTCGAACTTCCCCGGCCCCTGCAGCCTGGGGCCGAGCAGGTACTTCCGGTCCATCTTCTGCTCGTACGTCAGCGCCACCACGCTCGGCGCGGCCGAGGGCGTCGTCTGCCCGTGCCCACGGGCGTCGCGCGCCTGGTCGGTGGCGGACGGGGCCCGTGCACCCGTGCCGTCCCGGTCGTCGACGACCTGGCCTGCCACGACGACGGCGAGCACGGTGGTCACGGCGGCGGCCGCGATGCCCGTGAAGGCCCGTCCCTTGCCGCCCGTGCGTTGCGCGGGCACACCGGTGGGCGGCGCGCCGTCGCCGTCCCCCGAGCCCGTGCCGGCACCGCCGGCGGCCGTGTCCGCACCGGGGCTGCGCGACTCCTGCGTGTCGGCCGCCCCGCCGCCGGAACGGGGTTCGAAGACGTCGACGTCCTCGCCGAAGGCGTCGAGATACTCCTGCCGGGGTCCGCCGCCGGAGCCACTGCCCCGGCCCCGCCGACGCGCCTGCCCCTGTCCCTGCCGCGGAAGGGTGACACCGGGCCCGCCCGCACTCTGCCTCACCGCGGAAGCGGCTCCGGCTCCGCCGCCGGCCGGCCCCGCGAACTCGCCCCAGCCGCCCCCGCCTTCACGCTGCTCCGGGTGCCCGCCCCGGGCCGGCGGAGCACCACCGGGCGACCTCGGCACACCTCGCGCAGGCGTGCCGTCGGGAAGCCTCGGTACACCGTGCACCGGCATGCCATCGGGAAAGCGGGGCACGCCGTGCGCCGGCGTGCCGTCGGGAATACGGGGCACGCCATGGGCAGGGGTGCCCGGCGGAAACCCGGGCGCGCCCTGCGCGGTGCGCGGCGGCCCGTAGTCACGGGCACCGCTGCCCGGTGCCTGGCGCTGGCCCGGCAGGACGGGCCGCTGGGCCGTACCCGGCGCACCAGGGCCACCCGGAGCCCCCGGGGCACGGGGCGCATCGGCGGCGGAACCCCGTTCGTCTCGCTGTGCTGTTATGTCCGCGGGGCCGTTCTTGGAGTCCGGTCCGCGGCGGCTGTGGCGTCCCACCTGTGTCCTCAGCTCCCCACGCCCGTGGCGGCGACGCCGCCGCTCCCGGTGGATCCGGCACCCGGCGCCGCGACCGCACCACCACCCCCGGACCCGCCCACGCCCAGATCGCTCAACTCCCCTGCGTCCTCAAGGAGTTCCCGGAACGCCAGGGCGACCACCTCCGGGTACTCCATCATCGCCACGTGCCCCGCCTCCGGCAGGGACAGCAGCCGGGAGTCGCGGAAGGAACGGGCGGCCTTGCGGGCCATGCGGAAGCCGACCAGCTGGTCACGGCCGCCGTAGATCAGCAGGGTGGGCGCGAGCACGCGCTCGGCCTGGCGCCACAGCCCGTGCTGGCCGCCGAGGGTGTAGGCGTCGACGATCCCGCGCGCCGAGCGTGCCATCGCGTCCCAGAAATAAGGCAGTTGCAGCCGCCGTTCCAGTTCCTCCACGGCATGGCCGAAGGCCTCCGGCGAGACCCGCCCGGGATCGCCGTAGCACAGGGCCATCACTCCGCTCACCCGCTGCTCGGCCGTCCACTCCTTGGTGAGCCGGTTGAAGAGCGCGGCGATGCCGGGCACGCCCAGCAGCGCCGTCGGTACCGCGGTCCGCTGCACGCGCAGCTCCGGCAGGGCCGGCGAGACCAGCGTGAGCGTCCGGACGAGGTCGGGGCGTACGGCGGCGACACGCGTGGTGACCGCTCCGCCGAGGGAGTTGCCGAAGAGATGGACCGGACCGCGCTCGGAGGCGTCGAGGTAGCGGATGACCGCGCGCGCGTGTCCGGTGACGGAGTAGTCGCCGTCGTCCGGGGGCGGGGAGTCGCCGAAGCCGGGCAGATCGACGGCCTCGCCGTCGACGAGGCCGTCCAGTTCCGCCATCAGGGCCGACCAGTTCTGGGAGGAACCGCCGAGCCCGTGGATGTAGAGCGCGGGCGGCAGACCCTCGCGCGCGGGGGGCCGTGAGCGGATGGACAGGGTGACCCCCGGCAGCCTCACCGACCGCATCCGCTCGCCCTCGCCGACCCGGACGGGCGCCACCCGGGGAAGCACACTTGCGGCCGGCACGGACGGCGACTCGGTCGAAGACATGCGGCAATGTTACGAGACGATCACGCTGTGGTTCATGTGTTCGCGGTCACAAGAGGGACTCGCCGTGTCGGATACGCGCTGCGCCCCCGACCGAGATCGCACGGCCGGACCGCATGACAGGCCCGCACGACGGACCGCACGGCCGGACCGCACGCCCCCACCGGAACTTCTGGTCGCTGATCAGCGAGGGACGCACGGCGACGCGCACCAACCACGGGCCGGATCCACGGGCCCGGACCGCGCGGCGAACAGGCTTCCACGGCATGGCGTCCGGATCTGGTGTCTCCTAGGCTCGTACCGAGGGCACCCGTATGTGGCCCCTGCTGCTTCCAGGGACATTCGTAGGAAGGGAGCCCACCATGGCCTATGACCCAGTCGAGCCGGACGTGATCGAGGATCTGGCAGCCGACGACATCCCGGAGCTCGACGTCGAGGCCCCCGAGGGCGACACCGTCGAGCAGCATGCAGACATCGCGCCGGACCACGACGCCCCCCTGACGGGAGTGGATCCGGACCGCGGGAACGAGGCCGATCTCATCGAACAGGCACGCGTGGTCTCACTGGACGAGGACGACTATCGCTGACCCCCGCAGGACCGCGCGGGACCGCACGGACCCCCGCGGGCCACTGCTCCGGACGCGCAAGGTGGGCTTCGCGGCTTTCGTCGCCGTCCGGTACGTGAAATTCTGCGCTCGCACCGCGCACACCACGGTTACCGAAAAGTACGATGGCCGCGCGGCCAACACCGCATGTGGACGACTTTGGGAGGCGGCGTGACAGCCATCGAGCAAACTGAGGCAGCACGCCCGCGTGGCACCCGTCTGCCACGCCGCGCCCGACGGAACCAGTTGCTGGGCGCTGCCCAGGAGGTCTTCGTCGCACAGGGCTATCACGCGGCGGCGATGGACGACATCGCCGAGCGGGCCGGCGTCAGCAAGCCGGTGCTCTACCAGCACTTCCCCGGCAAGCTCGACCTCTACCTCGCTCTGCTGGACCAGCACTGCGAGTCGCTGATCCAGGCCGTGCGCAGCGCGCTCGCCTCGACGACCGACAACAAGCAGCGCGTACGGGCGACCATGGACGCCTATTTCGCGTACGTCGAGGACGACGGCGGCGCCTTCCGTCTGGTCTTCGAGTCGGACCTGACGAACGAGCCCGCGGTGCGCGAGCGCGTCGACAAGGTCACCAACGACTGCGCCGAGGCGATCTGCGAGGTCATCGCGGAGGACACGGGTCTGTCGCGCGCCGAGTCGATGCTGCTCGCCTCCGGCCTCGGCGGTCTGGCCCAGGTGGTCGCACGGTCCTGGCTGCACAGTGACCGCAGCGTGCCGCGCGACCAGGCGGTGCAGCTGCTGACCTCGCTGGCGTGGCGGGGCATCGCCGGTTTCCCGCTGCACGGCAACGAACACCACTGACGGTCGTTTGTTCCCACGGTGTGTTCGCTGTTGGCGTTCCGGCCCGCAGCGTGCACGTCCCCTCTCCGGGCTAATGTGTGCTGCGTACGGCGCGGAAGATCGCGCACATCACTGACCGTCGGAGGGACATAGCCGTGGAGGTCAAGATCGGCGTGCAGTACGCGCCCCGCGAGATCGTTCTGGAGAGCGGTCAGAGCGTCGAAGAGGTGGAGCGCCTGGTGTCGGACGCGTTGGCCGGCAAGACCCAGCTGCTGAGCCTCCAGGACGAGAAGGGCCGCAAGGTGCTGGTCCCGACGGACCGCCTGGCGTACGTGGAGATCGGGGAGCCGACCATCCGCAAGGTGGGCTTCGGCACGCTGTAGGTCCGAGTCACGGAGGGGCCCGGCGGCACTGTGCCGCCGGGCCCCTCCGTGTGTGGAACGTGCGCACAGATGGAGCACAAGTCGTCCACAGGCGATGATTGGATTCCGCAGGTCACGGGTATGACCGGCTACGACCGTGAAGCGCGGGCCGGCCGTGGGAGGGACCCCGTCATGATCCTGGAAGCAATCGGATCCGCCTTGCTCGGCCTGGTCCTTGCCTGGGCGGCGACACACCGGTTCGCGCACCGGCTGCCCTCCCGCCCCCTCGTCTTCTCGACCGGCGTCGCCGGAGCCCTCTTCGGCGACTTCGTCACCCACAGCGCCCTGGGCCCCGACAGCTTCCTGCTGAGCCTCCTGGGCGCCGCGATCGTCTCGGCCGCCTCCCTCTCGCTCCTCCTGCGCCCGGCAGGCCGCCTGCGCCGACGATCAGCCACGGCGTAGCAGAAAAGGAGCGCGGGGAACTACGCCAGGGCGGCACCGCAGCCAAGGAGCGTGAGGAACTACGCAAGGGCGGGACCGCCCCCGAGGGGCGCGGGGAACTGCGCGACCGGCCACGGAGAACCCGCAGCCGCGTCGACGGCCGGAAGCCACCCCCGGGCGGCGCAACGGCTCTCAGGCCGCAAGGCCCAGCGCAGCCATCCGCTTGGTGTGCGCCTCGGTGATCCGCGAGAACATCCGGCCGACCTCGGCGAGATCGAACCCGTCGGCCACCCCGCCCACGAGCATGGTCGACAGCGCGTCCCTGTCGGCGACGACCCGCTGCGACTGCGACAGCGCCTCCCCCATCAGACGCCGCGCCCACAGCGCGAGCCGCCCGCCGACGCGCGGGTCGGCGTCGATGGCCGCACGCACCTTCTCCACCGCGAAACCGGCGTGCCCGGTGTCGTCGAGGACGGCGAGGACCAGCTCGCGCGTGTCGGAGTCCAGCCGGGCCGCGACCTCCCGGTAGAAGTCACTGGCGATCGAGTCGCCGACGTACGCCTTGACCAGGCCCTCCAGCCAGTCCGACGGCGCCGTCTGCCGGTGGAAGCCGTCCAGGGCCGCGACGAACGGCTCCATCGCCTCGGTCGGCTCCTCGCCGATCTCGGTCAGCCGGTCCCGCAGCCTCTCGAAGTGGTGGAACTCGGCCGAAGCCATCTTCGCCAGCTCCGCCTTGTCCGCGAGGGTGGGCGCCAGCTTGGCGTCCTCCGCGAGCCGCTCGAACGCCGCCAGCTCTCCGTACGCGAGCGCGCCGAGCAGATCCACGACCGCGGGACGGTACTGCGGGTCCGCGGAGGCCTGCGCCCAGTCCTGGGCGGCGACACCGGTGGGTGCGGCGGAGGCGGCGGACGCGTTCTCAGGCTTGTCAGAGCTAGTCATGAGGCGCACAATAGCCCGCTTGCCGTACCTCGGAAGCCCCTGGTCAACCACTGTGACCACGACTACGTGACCAAATCGGCCATCGCATGTGCGCGATTCCGGGGTATGGTGGTAATGCGCCTGCTGAGTGCGTCGTGGCTAAACGACGTACTCCGAACAGGGCGCACGCATGAGGATGCCCGGTCGGTGGCCCGATCGGCTCCGACCCGACAGCCCTCCCTGGCCGTACTTCAGTACGTACGACGACCGGAGGGACACCCTCAGCGGTTCGAGCGCTAGAGCGTCGGCAGAGGTCCCGTGTCTTACGGCTTGCCCGAGTGGTTCGCCCGTACGGCAGCCGACGTCCCCGGCACGGTCAGTCATGACCCCCGCGCTCGCCTCGCGCCGCGCACACAGAAGAGGCATGACCCTGACTACGACGTTTCGAGAACTCGGAATCCTCCCCGAGACCGCTGAGGCCCTGGACGCCGTCGGCATCACCACTCCCTTCCCCATCCAGGAGATGACCCTTCCCGTCGCCCTTTCCGGCACGGACGTCATCGGCCAGGCCAAGACCGGCACCGGCAAGACGCTGGGCTTCGGCCTCCCGCTCCTGGAGCGCGTGACCGTCCCCGCCGACGTCGAGGCGGGCCGCGCGCGGCCCGAGGCCCTCACCGAGGCCCCGCAGGCGCTCGTCGTCGTCCCCACGCGCGAGCTGTGCACGCAGGTGACCAACGATCTGCTGACGGCCGGCAAGGTCCGTAACGTGCGCGTCATGGCGATCTACGGCGGCCGGGCCTACGAGCCCCAGGTCGAGGCCCTGAAGAAGGGCGTCGACGTGGTCGTCGGCACCCCGGGCCGTCTGCTCGACCTCGCGGGCCAGAAGAAGCTGAACCTCAAGCACGTCAAGTGCCTGGTCCTCGACGAGGCCGACGAGATGCTCGACCTGGGCTTCCTGCCCGACGTCGAGAAGATCATCAACATGCTTCCGGCCAAGCGTCAGACCATGCTGTTCTCGGCGACCATGCCGGGCGCGGTCATCGGCCTCGCGCGCCGCTACATGTCCCAGCCCACCCACATCCGCGCCACCGCGCCGGACGACCAGGGCGCGACGGTCGCGAACATCAAGCAGTTCATCTACCGCGCGCACTCCCTGGACAAGCCGGAGATGGTGGCCCGCATCCTGCAGGCCGAGGGCCGCGGGCTCGCGATGATCTTCTGCCGTACGAAGCGGACGGCCGCCGACATCGCCGAGCAGCTGCAGCGCCGCGGCTTCGCCTCCGGCGCCGTCCACGGCGACCTCGGCCAGGGCGCACGCGAGCAGGCGCTGCGCGCCTTCCGCAACGGCAAGGTCGACGTCCTCGTCTGCACCGACGTCGCCGCGCGCGGCATCGACGTCGAGGGCGTGACCCACGTCATCAACTACCAGTCCCCCGAGGACGAGAAGACGTATCTGCACCGGGTCGGCCGTACCGGCCGCGCTGGTGCCAAGGGCACGGCGATCACGTTCGTCGACTGGGACGACATCCCGCGCTGGCAGCTGATCAACAAGGCGCTGGAGCTGGACTTCAACGACCCGGTGGAGACGTACTCCAGCTCCCCGCACCTGTTCTCGGACCTCTCCATCCCCGAGGGCACCAAGGGCACCCTGCCGCGTTCGGAGCGCACCCGCGCCGGACTCGACGCGGAGGAGCTGGAGGACCTGGGCGAGACCGGCGGCCGCGGTGCGCGCGGTCGCGGTGGCCGGGGCGGCCGCGACGGCCGTGCCGAGTCCGCCGGCAGCCCGCCGGCCGAGCGGGAGCGTTCGGAGCGCACGCCGCGCCGTCGCCGCCGCACGCGCAGCGGTGCAGTCCTGGACGCCTCCCCCGCCACGACCGCCGGGGCACCGGCCGCCGAGACCGGCGCCGAGGAGCAGACGGCGACCCGCACCCCGCGCCGCCGTCGCCGTACGCGTGCCGGAGCCCCCTCCCAGGCGGCCACGGCCGCTGCCACGACCGTGGTCACCGAGGCTGCCGAAGCCGCCGTGGACACGGCCGAGGGCACCGGAGCCGCGCCGGAGACCCCGGAGCAGCCGCGCCGCCGTCGCACGCGCAGGTCGGCGCAGACGTCCGAGGCGCCTGTGACGCAGACCAGCACGCCGGTGGCTCCGGCCGAGGCGGCTGCGGTGGTCGAGCCCGCGCCCGCGCCGGTGGCCGCCGAGGCCGAGGTCGCCACGGAGGCGTCCGAGCCGAAGCCGCGTCGCCGCACCCGCAAGACGGCCGAACCGGCCGCCGAAGCAGCGGTCGCGACGGCCGAGGGCACGGACGAAGCCGCCCCGGCCAAGCCGCGCCGCACGCGGAAGACCGCCGCTGCCGCCGCGGACGCCGTCGAGGCTGCCGAGGCCACGGCGGAAGCTGCCGAGGCCAAGCCGCGCCGCCGCACCCGCAAGACGGCCGAACCGGCCGCCGAAGCGGCGGTCGACGCGGCGGAGGCCGTGGAGGCCAAGCCGCGGCGCACCCGCAAGGCCGCCGCTGCCGCACCGGAGACGGTGGAGGCAGAGGCTGAGGCGACGCCGCGCCGCCGCACCCGCAAGACGGCCGAGCCGGCCGCCGAAGCAGCGGTCGCGACGGCCGAGGGCACGGATGAAGCCGCCCCGGCCAAGCCGCGCCGGACGCGGAAGACCGCCGCCGCCGCACCCGAGGCGACGGAGGCCGAGGCCAAGCCGCGCCGCACCCGCAAGACCGCGGCCGCCGCCGAGGCCACCGCGGACACCGCCGAAGGCACGGAAGCCAAGCCGCGCCGGACGCGGAAGACCGCCGCTGCCGCACCCGAGGCGACGGAGGCCGAGGCCAAGCCGCGCCGGACCCGCAAGACCGCGGCCGCCGCCGAGGCCACCGCGGACACCGCCGAAGGCACGGAAGCCAAGCCGCGCCGGACGCGGAAGGCCGCCGCTGCCGCACCCGAGGCGACGGAGGCCGAGGCCAAGCCGCGCCGCACCCGCAAGACCGCCGCGGCTGCCGCTGCCGACAGCGCGGTGGACGGGAGCGAGGCGGTCGCGCCCAAGGCACGGCGGACCCGTAAGGCCGTTGCCGAGACGGCCGCCGCGGAGATTCCGGCGCAGGCCACCGAGGAGCCGGAGGTCAAGCCGCGCCGTCGTACCCGCAAGGCCACGGCGGCGGTTGCGGAGACCGCCGAAGCCTGATCGGCGCACCGGTTCGACGACCGGACAGCGCAACGCGTCACCCCGACGGGCCGGCCCACTTCTGTGGGCCGGCCCGTCGGCGTCCTTGCCTCGCCCCCGCGCTCTGCCCGTCGCGGCGTGCCCGATAGCCTCTCCCCATGAGCAGGCCTGCCACCTTCGTCCCGCCCCCCGGCGCCCGTGCGTACTCCCTGCGGACGGCGCGCGGTGAGTTCGCCGTCGTCGACGCGCCCGCGGCGGACGGGGTCGAGCCCAGGGGAGTCGCCCTGCTGCTGCCGGGGTTCACCGGGAGCAAGGAGGACTTCAACCCGCTGCATGTGCCGCTGGCCGAGCGCGGGTACCGGACCGTCGCCGTGGACGGGCGCGGACAGTACGAGACCGACGGCCCCGAGCGGGACGAATCCGCCTATGCGCAGCAGGAGTTGGCGCAGGACGTGCTGGCTCAGGCGGAGGCGGTCGGGACGCCCGTGCATCTGCTGGGGCACTCGCTGGGCGGGCAGATCTCGCGCGCGGCCGTGCTCATCGACCACTCCCCCTTTCTGTCGCTGACCCTGATGGCCTCGGGGCCGGCGCAGATCTCGGTCTCCCAGCAGCAGCGTGTGAAGCTGCTGCGGGACGCGCTCGGCGTGATGACGATGGCCGAGGTGTGGGACGCGATGCAGGCGATGGAGGCGATGGAGGCTCCCGAGGAGACCGCCACCGGGGGGCTCGACGGCGGTCTGGACGACCGCGAGGATCTGCGGCGCCGCTGGCTGGGCAACAAGCCGGCCCAACTCCTGGCCACCGGGCGCCAGTTGTGTTCCGAGCCGGATCGCGTCGCCGAACTGGCCGCCGTACCACTGCCGTTCCACGTCCTGTCGGGCGCTCTGGACGACACCTGGCCGCTGGCGCTGCTCGACGGCATGGCCGAGCGGCTGGCGGCGCGGCGGACGGTCGTCGAGGGTGCCGAGCACTCGCCCAACACCGATCAGCCGCTCGCCACGGCCGCCGCGATCGCCGCCTTCTGGGACGAGCACCCGGACGGGGCGCGCCCGGCGGGGCCGGCGGACTAGTACTGCGTCTGCAGGTGCTCCCAGAAGCCTTCCCGCAGGGCGTGCCGCAGGTCTCCCTGGCCGCGTAGCGAGTACTGGAGCACGCGCTCCGCCTCGACCAACAGGTCCTGGTCGACGGAGCCGGGCAGGCGGGGGTGGCCGGGCAGCAGCTCGGCCAGGGACTCGCGGCCCCGTGCGGCCAGCCACTTCGCCGCGATCTGGGCGCCGACGAAACGGACGTCCTCGCGGGTGGGCCGGGGCCCGGCGGCGCTCTCGTAGGCGGCGGCCGTGCGGCGGGCGACGTAGGGCTTGAAGAACTCCAGGTCGAGGGTGCGCTGGCTGTCGACCTCCCAGAGCAGCGGTTCGGCCTGGTTGCGGCCCTCGGGCGCCTCGATGCCCCACAGGTGGACGCGTGCGCCGTAGCCCTGGGCCGCCTCCACCGCCGACACCAGGTCCTCGTCGCCGCCGAGGAGGGCCGCGTCGCTGATCGCGCGGTGGCGGGCCAGGGACTCCAGGTCGGAGCGGATGAGGGAGTCGACGCCCTTCTGCTGGTTGTTGGCGTTCAGGTTGCCGAGGCGGACCTTGACGTCCGGCAGTTCGGCGATGGACTGCTGCTCGGCGGTGTGGATGCGGCGCCGGGCACCGTCGTACCAGTAGACGCGCAGCAGGCGGCTGTCCGCGAAGATCGTGCGTGCCTTGTCGATGAGCGCGTCGATCAGGCCCTCGGCGTCGAGGTCGAAGGCGCGGCGGTCCTCGGTGCCGGCGACCAGCCGGCCCGCCGCCGCATACAGATAGCCCGCGTCGACGAAGATCGCGTGGGTCGAGGGCGTCTTCGCCACCTCGGCGAGCATGCGTTGCAGCAGCTCGTTGGTGCGGTCGATGCGGCCGGTGAGGGCCGCCAGGTCGTCGTTCATCGCCTCCATTGTCCCGGCGGTCACGCTGCGAACACAACTGGTCCCGGGCGGTCCACCGCGCCCTGCTTACCAGTCAGTAATTAGACGTTCGAAAAATTTCTTTAGCGTAGGGAATGTTTGTAACATGCAGCGCGTTGACTAGAGCGACAGTACGTCACACCCAGTAGTTCTCCGCAGGAGGATGACCAGACGAAGGGAGAAGCCATGCGCTTCGAAATCATGCGACTCGACGAGGTCAACGGCACCACCGTGGACAGCACCGTCGTGGACGCCGCCTCCGTCAACCGGATCGTTCAGCAGGCCGCCGCCATCGGACAGCGCCTGTGGATCCGCCCGGCCGAGACCACCCCGGCCTCGTAACGGGCAACGACACTCAAGCTTTCCGGGGGAGCCGAGACGACGTCTCAGCTCCCCCGGATCACCTGAGTGACACCGTTGATGATCTGCTGCACGGCGATCGCGGAGAGCATCATGCCCGCGAGACGCGTCACCAGGACGACGCCGCCGTCCTTGATGACCCGGATGATCAGCAGCGAGTACCGCATCACCAGCCACAGCACGACATGGATCGCGAGGATCGCGCACCACACCGAGACCTGCGTGGCCACACTGTCGGCCCGCTGCACGGCCAGGATCACGGACACGATGGCGCCGGGCCCCGCCAGCAGCGGCATGCCCAGCGGCACGAGGGCGACGTTCACGTCCTTGGTCTGCTTGGGCTCGTCGGTCTTGCCGGTGAGCAGGTCGAGCGCGATCAGCAGGAGCAGCAGACCGCCCGCGATCATCAGCGCGGGCACGGAGACGTGCAGGTAGTTCAGGATCTGATGGCCCAGGAGGCCGAAGGTGGCGATCACACCGCCCGCCACGCAGACGGCCTGGAAGGCCATCCGCCTCTGCACCTTGGCGGGGCGCCCCGCGGTGAGCGCGAGGAAGATCGGGGTGATCCCGGGGGGATCCATGATCACGAAAAGGGTCAGGAACAGGGAGCCGAAGACAGCGACGTCGAACATGGGGGAAGCACAGGCCTTGCAGGAAAAGGAAAAGTGGGCGTGAGGTGGCGCGGAGTCGACCCCTGGGGGGTCTCAGGCTCCGCCGGTCCCCGGGACGGGAAAGGCGCCGGTGGCCCGCCGGATGATCTCCCCGTACACCTCGGGGTCCGTCGTGCACTCGCCGAGCGACACGCTCTTGCGGCTGCCGTGGTAGTCCGAGGACCCGGTGACCAGCAGCCCCAGCTCCTTCGCGAGGCCGCGCAGACGGGTCCGGGAGTCGGCGTCGTGGTCCATGTGGTCGACCTCGATGCCGTCCAGACCGGCCGCGGCCATCTCGGCGATCGTGGACTCCGGCACCGTACGGCCGCGCTTGGTGGCGGCCGGGTGCGCGAAGACACTCACGCCGCCCGCGGCCTTGACCAGCCGGATCGCCTCGAAGGGGTCGGTCTCGTGCTTCTTCACGAAGGCGCGGCCGCCGTCGGCGAGCCACTCCTCGGTGAACGCGTCGCTCACCGTGGGCACCACGCCCAGCTCGACGAGCGCGGTGGCGACGTGCGGACGTCCCACGGAACCACCGGCGGCGATCCGCTCGACCTGCTCCCAGGTCACCGGCACGCCGAGCTCGTTCAGCTTGGCGACCATGCCCCGGGCCCGCGGCACCCGGTCGTCCCGGACCAGCTCGCGCTCGGCGAGCAGGGCGGGCTCCTCCGGGTCGAAGAGGTAGGCCAGCATGTGCATCGAGATGCCGTCGACGCGGCACGACAGCTCGGCACCGGTGACCAGGGTGAGCCCCTCGGGCAGCGCGGCGGTCGCCTCGGCGTGTCCGCGGGTGGTGTCGTGGTCGGTCAGCGCGACGACGTCCAGACCGGCCGCGGCGGCATGCCGCACCAGCTCGGCCGGGGTGTCCGTACCGTCGGACGCCGTGGAGTGACAGTGCAGGTCGATGCGCACGACGTGTACTCCAGGCGGTGACGGGTGAAGGGGGACACCTAAGGATAGCGGCAGGAAACCCATGCCCTGTCACACCCGAACCCGACCAGCACCCCCTACACCACGCCACCCGCGGGGAACTTCTCAGCCCGGCACAGCCGCAAAAGGGGCGCGGGGAACTGCGCGACCAGCCACGACGAGCCCGCACCCGGAGGCGGCCCGCACCACCCCCGGACCCCGCGGCCCCACACCCCTAGGGCTTGAGCAGCCGCGGCGACAGCGCCCCACAGGGCACCAGATCCAACTCCGCCCCCGCATCCCGCAGATCGGTCAGCACCAGCTCGTCGTACATGAGCAGACCGGCCTGCTCGGGCCACATCACCGCCCACAGCCACATCCCGAGCGCCTCGCCGGCGAAGACCGCACGGTCGTCAGGGGTGCGGTAGACGTGCCAGAGCGGCGTCGGACGGCCGCCGGCCAGGACCTTGGCCTGGGGCGGCTTCTCGACGTTCATGTACGCCCCCGGATCCGGGCCGTCGATGCCCGCGTACCACGCACCGAGGCCGACGCCGAGTTCCTCGGCGACAAGAATCAGCTCGCCCATGCCACCGAGCGGGCCCGGGCCGGAACAGGCCACGGCGGTGGCGCGGCCGCCACTGCGGTCGTCGCCCGCATAGGTCACACCCGTGAACAGCCAGCCGACCGGCAACGGCCACGGCATCCACACCGGGACCTGCGTGCGGTGCACCACCACGTTGAGTGCCTCGACGCTCGGCGGGATCACGGGCTGCAGCGGATACACCGTCCCGTGCACGTCGCACTGCCAGGAATCGGCGAAGAGTCCGGGAGCCCTGACCCGGCCACCACACTTCGGGCAACTGGGTTCGCCCCTCATAGGGCTCCACGGTCCTACCCCTGCTCGCCCACGTCAAGGACGATCACCCGACCGGCGCACGCGTCCGGCGAAGGACACGCATCCGCGCGTGACCTTTCGCTCCGGCGGGCGTCACGCATGACCGGCAGGCGCACAAGTTCGTCTGCCGAAACATCGTCGTTCGCACGCGGGGGAGGGCAGGACGAGGACCGAAAGTCCCGGCACACGGTGATGAAGCAGGAGCCCACCCGAAGCCGCACACCCCTCGGGCTCGGCAGGCGGCAGTCACCGGCGCATGGCGCGGGACGGGGATGACCGAACTGCACCTTCCTCACCCGCGAAGCCCAGCTCACCGACGTCAGCGCGGAGGAGCACCCTCGCCCGCATGGCCGGACAGCCGGAGACGGCGCACGCCACCGGGGACGGCGTCACCGTCTTCGCCAACTGACTGATTCCAGCCTTGTGTTGGTGAGATCGGTCACGCCCGGATCAGTCGAGCGGGACGGACCTGCGGACGGGATCCCTCAGGTCCGTCCCGTTCGTGAGCCAGCGTTCCTGGAGGGCCCCCGCGCCGTGCACCCGTTTCCATGCGGCCTCGTTCGGGGTCATCGGCAGCAGCGGCAGGAACCGTACGGGATCCATCGGCTCGTCCAGCTCCAGGTCCTCGACGAGGCCGCCGCCCTCGCCCACCAGGACCGTGGTGAAGGGGGCCCCGGGCCATAGCGGCCCGCCCACGTCCAGCGAGGCGCCGGAAGCCACGACGACGCCTTCCACCTGCGGGGATGCGGCGAGTACGGCCAGCGCACGCAACACCTTGTCGGTCTCCGCGACGCCCGCACGGACGGACAGCACCAGTTCGGCGCGGGGGCCCTTGACGGGGTCGGCGAGCATGGCCGTGGGGTCCGTCATGGGGTGCGCGGACATGCCCAGCGTGGCGTAGCGGACCACGTCCCCCTCCTGGAAACGGAGCACCTCGATGCGGTCCGTACCGAGGAAGGTGACCGCTGCGCGTGCGTCCGGCCGGCCCAGCGCGGTGCTCAACCGTGCCTCGACCAAAGGAAGAACATCAACCATGCGGTGAGCATAGATCTCGTCAGTAGCGGGCAAAGGCGCGCCTTGACACTTCGGGTGACTGCTACGCTGAGCCGGTGGTTCGGGGCAGCACGCAGAAGCGTCGCTGATCAAGCCCCGACGCCGATGAGACTCCCTTACGAGGGACCGGCCGGAGGAGGTGGGGCTGTCATGGATCGAAGTCGACCGTGCAGTACCACTCGCTCTTCCGGCCGTTGATGTAATTCCCGGCTGCCTGCCACCTTCCCGTTCGTGCCGTCGTTCGGAAGAGCGCTTCGTCTCGCTTTGCCCTGATCTGTCTGACCTGAATCAGCCCTGCATCAGCAGCGAAGTCGCCACCGCAACGGTGCGGTGCTCCCCGCTTTGTGGACGTGCCAAACATCTGGAGTCAGGACGTCCCCATTCCGGGTAGTTCCACCCGTCGCCGCGCGCCGTCGCTGCCCGCCCGCGAAGGAGCCTGCCCATGTCGATGATCCGCGACCTGCGCGCCGCAGTCCGCCCGTCGTCCCGCCCCTCGCTCCGCAAGGAGACGAGCACGTCGTACGACACCACGCGCGACCCCGCGACGCCCTCGGCCGTAGTCGACTGCGCCGTCTACCGTGACGGTTCCCGCGTGCCGAGCAGCCGACCGCTGACCCCGCAGGAGGCGATGCGGCAGGTGCGCCGTGACGGCGGGTTCGTGTGGATCGGCCTGCACGAGCCGACCGAGGCGGAATTCGCGGGCATCGCCACCGAGTTCGGGCTGCACCCGCTGGCCGTCGAGGACGCGGTCCAGGCCCACCAGCGGCCCAAGCTGGAGCGGTACGACGACTCGCTGTTCACCGTCTTCAAGACCATCCACTACGTCGAGCACGACGAACTGACCGCCAACAGCGAGGTGGTCGAGACCGGCGAGGTCATGTGCTTCACCGGCCGGGACTTCTTCATCACCGTCCGGCACGGCGGCCAGGGCTCCCTGCGTGCGCTGCGGCACCGGCTGCAGGACGACCCCGAGCTGCTCTCCAAGGGCCCCTCCGCGGTGCTGCACGCCATCGCCGACCACGTCGTGGACGGCTACATCGCGGTGGCCGACGCCGTGCAGGACGACATCGACGAGGTGGAGACCGAGGTCTTCTCCCCCGGCCGCAGGGGCGGAGTCTCGCGCGGTGTGGACTCGGCCCGGATCTACCAGCTCAAGCGCGAGGTGCTGGAGTTCAAGCGGGCGGTGGCTCCCCTGCTGCGGCCGATGCAGCTGCTGAGCGAGCGGCCGATGCGGCTCGTCGACCCGGACATCCAGAAGTACTTCCGGGACGTCGCCGACCACCTCGCCCGGGTCCAGGAGCAGGTCATGGGCTTCGACGAGCTGCTCAACTCCATCCTCCAGGCCAACCTGGCGCAGGCGTCCGTCGCGCAGAACGAGGACATGCGGAAGATCACCGCCTGGGCCGCGATCATCGCCGTACCGACGATGGTCTGCGGGGTGTACGGCATGAACTTCAAGTACATGCCCGAGCTGCACTGGAAGTACGGCTACCCGGTGATCATGGGCATCACGGCCGTCCTGTGTCTGGGCATCCACCGCACGCTCAAGCGCAACGGCTGGCTGTGAGCAGGGCTGGATAGGCTGGGCGCATGACAAGCGAGCTGCTCGGCCAGGCCCTTCTCGACCAGGCCCTCATCGAGGAGGCCACGAAGAAGTCCGGCCTCATCTGGGTCAGGGGTGCCGGGGCCCCGGCGGCGCGCGCGCTGTGGCATGTGTGGCACGAGGGTGCGGTGTGCCTGGTCGGCGACGGGCCCGGGGAGCAGCCGCTGCCCGCTCTGGCCGACGGCGGCTCCGCCGAGGTGACCGTGCGCAGCAAGGACAAGGGAGGCCGGCTGGTGAGCTGGTCGGCGACCGTGTCCGAGCTGGCGCCGGGCTCGCCCGAGTGGGAGGCGGCGGTCGGCGAACTGAAGGGGAAGCGCCTGAACGCTCCCGACGGCGAGCGGATGCCGGACCGGTGGGCCCGCGAGTGCAGGGTGCTCCGCCTGGTGCCGACGGGAGCCTGTGCACCGCTGCCCTCCGACAGCCTGGCCGAACGCCCGCTCCCGACTCCGGCGACGACCCGCCAACCCGTCCCGGCGGGCCTGCCGAAGCTGCTGGCGAAGCGCCGGAAGAAGTAGGGAAGACAGAACCGGTGACGCGCGAGCGGTGCTCGGCACAGCCGGGGACGAGCGTCGTGGCCGATCGCCGTTGCGGCGCATCCGAGTGACCGACGGATCCGAATGACCGACGGATCCGAGTGACCGGCTGGTCGCTTCCGGGCTACCTGAGTTCGACTCGGCGGATCGCATCCGGACTGGCTGAGTTCGATTCGGCGGGTCGCATCCGGGTCACCTGTGGAGCGGAGCCGGTCGATCGGGTCCGGCCGATCGGATCCCGCCGGTCGGATCCGGGTGGGCGGCGGTCGTGGACGGTCGTGGGTGGGATCGGCGGGTCTGGGTGAGCTACGACGTCGGGAGTTGCTTGCCGTAGTCCACCGTGTCCGACGCGGCGGGCTGCGTGACGGTGAAGTCCTTGCCCCATTCCGAGAAGCTGAGGGTGCCCGCACTGCCGCCCCGCACCAGACGGAGCGGATACGGCTTGCCCTCCAGGGAGACGTCGAGGGTGCCGCCGGAGCCGGTGTCGCCCGTGATGCGGATGGTGCGGGTGCCGGACTCGTCGTGGTGGCCGTCCGCCGCCAGCTTGCCGTGCAGCGTCAGCAGTCCGTCGAGCAGGACGTCCTTGTCCGTGAAGCCGCTGAACTTCTTGTAGGCCGGATCCCCCTGCGGCACCTTCACGTACTTGCCGTCCAGCTTGCCGGCGGCACCGTCGCTGCCGTCCGCGTGGTTCCAGAAGCCCGCGTCGGCCTTCAGGTACAGCTGCCTGCCGATCCGCAGCAGCCGGAACGTCGCCCCGTCGGAGGTGACCGAGCCGGTGCCGCCCTCGGCCTTCAGCTGCATGTCCAGCGTGTAGGTGCGGCCGCTGGTGACCACGGTGCCCGACAGGTGCACCGCCGGTGCCGTCCGCGCCGCGTCCCGGGTCTTCGCCTGGATCTGGTCGGCGGGCAGCTTGCCGACCCCGTTGGTCCCCGCGTCCGGGTCCTCGCTGCTGCACCCCGTCAGCGCCATCGCTCCCGTCACGGCCAGCACGCAGGTCGCGGCCGCCCATGCGGCCCGGCGGGTACGGCTCCGGGGAATCGCAGTCACAGGTGGTGCTGCCTTTCTGACGGTTCCTGAGCGGCGTACGGCAGCGTACCCGGGCCTCGGCCGCCCGGCGGAGCCAGTCCGTCCGGACCGCCCACCAGGGCGTATCCGATCAGGACGGGCTAGCCTGAAGCGCATCTGAGCGGTCAAATCCGAGCAATCCACATCATTCCCTTGCCAAGCGCAACGATCCCCACGCAAAGGAAGCAGAGTCATGGCAGCCGGCGCCCCCCGGATCTTCGTCTCGCACATGGCCGGGGTCCCCGTCTTCGATCCGAGCGGCGACCAGGTGGGCCGCCTCCGCGATCTGGTCGTCATGCTGCGGGTCGGACGGCGACCCCCGCGCGTCCTCGGGCTGGTCGTCGAGCTGGCCAACCGGCGCCGCATCTTCCTGCCCATGACCCGGGTGACGGGCATCGAGTCCGGCCAGGTCATCACCACGGGCGTGCTCAACGTCCGCCGCTTCGAGCAGCGGCCCACCGAGCGGATGGTCTTCGGGGAGTTGCTGGACCGCAGGGTGAAGCTCGTGGAGACCGGCGAGGAGGTCACCGTCCTCGACCTGGCCGTGCAGCAGCTGCCCGCGCGCCGGGACTGGGAGGTCGACCGCGCCTTCGTCCGCAAGGGCAAGAAGGGCGGCGCCTTCCGGCGGGCCAAGGGAGAGACGCTGACCGTGGAGTGGTCGGCCGTCACCGGGTTCTCGCTGGAGGAGCACGGGCAGGGCGCCGAGAGCCTGCTCGCCACCTTCGAGCAGCTGCGCCCCGCCGACCTCGCCAACGTCCTGCACCACCTCTCCGCCAAGCGGCGTGCCGAGGTGGCCGCCGCCCTCGACGACGACCGGCTTGCGGACGTCCTGGAGGAACTGCCGGAGGACGACCAGATCGAGATCCTCGGCAAGCTGAAGGAGGAGCGCGCGGCCGACGTCCTGGAGGCCATGGACCCCGACGACGCGGCCGACCTGCTCGCCGAACTTCCGGAGGAGGACAAGGAGCGGCTGCTGAGCCTGATGGAGCCCGACGACGCGGCCGAGATGCGGCGCCTGATGTCGTACGAGGAGCACACCGCGGGCGGTCTGATGACCACCGAACCGATCGTGCTGCGCCCGGACGCCACCGTCGCCGACGCGCTCGCCCGGGTCCGCAACCCGGACCTCTCCCCCGCCCTCGCCGCCCAGGTCTACGTCTGCCGCCCGCCCGACGAGACCCCGACCGGCAAGTACCTGGGCACGGTCCACTTCCAGCGGCTGCTGCGGGACCCCCCGTACACCCTGGTCAGCTCGCTCCTCGACGACGATCTGCAGGCCCTGGACCCCGACGCCGCGCTGCCGGTCGTGGCCGGGTTCTTCGCCACGTACGACATGGTCGCCGCTCCCGTCGTCGACGAGTCCGGGTCGCTGCTCGGCGCGGTCACCGTGGACGACGTCCTCGACCACATGCTGCCCGAGGACTGGCGGGAGACGGAGTTCCATCTGGACGACGAGAACGGGGCGGCCGACGAGGGGGCGAATGCCCATGGCTCCTGACCGCGAGAGCACCCGGGAACGCACCCCGACGGGCGCCACCGCCGCCACCCGGCACCGGACACCCCGTCTGGACCAACCGCGGCCGCCCCGGCGCCGGATCCTGCCCGAGTGGGACCCGGAGGCCTTCGGCCGGCTGTCGGAGAAGATCGCCCGCTTCCTGGGCACGGGACGCTTCATCGTCTGGATGACGGTCGTCATCATCCTGTGGGTGGTCTGGAACATCGCCGCGCCGGCGAACCTGCGCTTCGACACCTACCCCTTCATCTTCCTGACCCTGATGCTGTCCCTGCAGGCCTCCTACGCCGCCCCGCTGATCCTGCTCGCCCAGAACAGACAGGACGACCGCGACCGGGTCAACCTGGAGCAGGACCGCAAGCAGAACGAGCGGTCGATCGCCGACACCGAGTACCTGACCCGGGAGATCGCCGCGCTGCGCATGGGCCTGGGCGAGGTGGCGACCCGCGACTGGATCCGCTCCGAGCTGCAGGACGTGGTCAAGGAGGCGGATGAGCGGCGCCGCCACGACGGCCATGTCGTATTCCCGGCGGAACGGTCGGAACGGTCGCCCGGACGTGACGCAGACGACCGCTGAAGTGCTACCCGGAGGCCCCTCGGCGCGCCGTACCATCGTCCTTATGGCTACGGAAGACGCGGTGCGCGAGGCACTGGCGACGGTGAACGACCCCGAGATCAACCGACCCATCACCGAACTCGGGATGGTCAAATCGGTGGAGATCGGCACGGACGGAGCGGTCGCGGTGACCGTGTACCTGACCGTCTCCGGCTGTCCCATGCGCGACACCATCACCCAGCGGGTGACCGAGGCGGTCTCCCGCGTCGAGGGCGTCACCCGCGTCGACGTCACGCTGGACGTGATGAGCGACGAGCAGCGCAAGGAGCTGGCGACGGCCCTGCGCGGCGGACAGACCGAGCGCGAGGTCCCCTTCGCCAAGCCGGGCAGCCTCACCCGGGTCTACGCGGTCGCCTCCGGCAAGGGCGGCGTCGGCAAGTCCTCGGTGACGGTGAACCTGGCGGCGGCGATGGCCGCCGACGGCCTGAAGGTCGGCGTCGTCGACGCCGACATCTACGGCCACTCGGTGCCGCGCATGCTCGGCGCGGACGGCCGTCCGACCCAGGTCGAGAACATGATCATGCCGCCGTCCGCGAACGGCGTGAAGGTCATCTCCATCGGCATGTTCACCCCGGGCAACGCCCCGGTCGTCTGGCGCGGCCCGATGCTGCACCGCGCCCTGCAGCAGTTCCTCGCGGACGTGTACTGGGGCGACCTGGACGTCCTGCTCCTGGACCTGCCGCCGGGCACCGGCGACATCGCCATCTCGGTCGCCCAGCTGGTCCCGAACGCCGAGATCCTGGTCGTCACCACGCCGCAGCAGGCGGCGGCCGAGGTCGCCGAGCGGGCCGGCTCCATCGCCGTCCAGACCCACCAGAAGATCGTCGGTGTCGTCGAGAACATGTCCGGCCTGCCCTGCCCGCACTGCGGCGAGATGGTCGACGTCTTCGGCACGGGCGGCGGCCAGACGGTCGCCGACGGCCTGACCCGCACCACGGGTACGACGGTCCCGGTCCTCGGCAGCATCCCCATCGACGTCCGCCTCCGCGAGGGCGGCGACGAGGGCAAGCCCGTGGTCCTGACCGATCCGGACTCCCCCGCGGGCTCGGCCCTGCGCGCGATCGCGGGCAAGCTCGGAGGCCGCCAGCGTGGCCTGTCGGGCCTGTCCCTGGGGATCACTCCGAAGAACAAGTTCTGAAGTCACCCGCCTGCGATCTGCGGCTCCGCCACCGGTCAACGCCCTGACCGGCAGCGGAGCCGCCGACGTTTGCGGGCGTCGGTCGCCGTTGAGTGCCCTCCGACGGCCCGGAGACGGCCCAGGCCGGTCATGAGCCATGGTGCCTGGTGGCGAGGGAGGCGGAAGGGGATCGTCCGGACGTGCGCCTCCGGAGAGGAGCTCAGCCCGGCCCGCACGCCGCTACAGACCGCGTAGTGCCTCGTAGAGATCGTCGTAGGCCGACCAACAGTCGATGCTGCCGTCGTCGTACAGGCTGCCCATGTACCAGTCGTCGTCATGAACGGGCTTCACGAGGCACAAGCCGTGGAACCCGAGAACGAACTCTGGGTGCAGCACCTCGTGGGCTCCGGCGCCGGCTCCCCACTTCACCGCCCGGTTCGGATCCAGCGCGACGGCCTCTCGGTCCCCGGATACGTCACGGATCCGCTGGAGGGTCCACCCTGCGGGTAGCTGTGCGTCTGCCATCCACGGATGATGTCAGCCGCCAGGCGCGGACCACCGCTCCAGGAGCGAGGTGGGGCCATCACCCGCGTGACCAGCGGTCCCTACTTTGGAATTGCCGTGACGGACACTGGTTGACCCGGTCGTGTCCGGTATCGCTGATCTGCCGGTCGCCTACACGGCCCTACGACGAAGGGGCGCCGAGAATGCCGACGCCCCCCTTGTGCCAAGTCGTGACGGCTAGGCGTACGTGGTGATGTCCTTCACCACGGCGAACCCCAGCCCGTACGCGCTCATCCCCCGCCCGTAGGCCCCGACGTGGACCCCGGCCTCGGTGGAACCGGCCAGCACCCATCCGAACTCGGACTCCCGGTAGTGGAACGGCACGGGCACGCCGTCCACCGGGAGGGAGAGCGTGGACCACTCCTCCCCGTCGAGATCGTCGGCCAGAGCCCACGCGGTCTCCGTCTGCTGCTCCAGCCAGTCGTCCCGCAGGCCGTGGTCTATCTGCCCCGGCCAGGTGAACGACAGCAGCCCCACCCCTGCCAGCCACGCCGCCGAGGACACCGACGTCGCCTCCAGCAGCCCCGTACCGTCGGCGCTGCGCCGGGACGGGTTCGCGGCCACGGTGACCACGACCGCGAACTTCTCCCTGGGCTCGTCCGCGGAACCGGCGACGTACTCGTTGCGCACGGTGGGCTCGTCACCGTGCCCGATCGAACCGTGCTCGACGGCACCGTCAGCCGCCGTGCCGACCTGCATCAACCAGCGCGGCCCCGTGAACGCCTCGTCGAGGCCGTACCACGGGAAGGGCGCCTGCAGGTAGCCGCCGACCGTGCGCCGGCCGGCGGCGAACTGCTGTCCGCCCTCCGCATCCGACGCCTGCGCGCCCACCCGACTCGTCGTCTCCATCTGCCCGGACGCCTCCTCGCTCTCGTCGGACCGGGGCGGCCCGCCCCCCTTCGGGCGTACTCGTCCGGTCCGCACAACAACTCGGCAGCATATCCACACCGCTGAGAGCGGCAGGGAAAGCGCCCGGCGCGTGGGTCGCGTCCGGGGCCCGTTCGCGCCGTGTGCGGTGGGTGCGCGCTATGAAACGCGTCACGTACGCCGCCCGGTCCGCGTGTCGGGACCTGTCAGGTGGCGTCCGCGTCGAAGGGCGGACGGTCGTCCTTGCCGGGCTCCTCGGGCTTCTTGCTCATGTCGACGCGCCCACCCGACGAGGAGGACGAGGACGACGGGGAGGAGGGCGACGAGGTCTCGCCGTCGCGGCCGTGCACGGCGTCCGTGACCTCGGCCATCTCCTTCTTCAGGTCGAAGCCGTTGCGAATCTCCTTCAGCCCCAGTTCATCGTTGTCCAGCTGCTTGCGGATGAACGTCTTGGGGTTGAGGTCCTCGAAGTCGAAGTCCTTGAACTCGGGGCCCAGCTCGCTTCGGATGTCCTGCTTGGCGCTCTCCGAGAACTCACGGATCTTCCGAATCGTGCGTGTCACGTCCTGGATCATCTTCGGGAGCTTGTCCGGACCGAAGACGAGCACGGCGAGCACAATGATCGTCACCAGCTCGAGTGGTCCTATGTCATTGAACACCTGATGCTCCCATTGCGATGCTCTCGGTCGGTCAACGGTACCCGGCATAGCCGTCAGACCGGTACCGTCCCGAGGTGAGACTTCTGTCAGTTCTGCTCCGAAGCGCCCAGGACGAGTGAGACCTCCCGTTCGGCGCCGTGCTCGACGGTCAGGCGCAGCCGGTCGCCGGGCCGGTGGGCACGGATCTTGACCATCAGCTCCTCGGCCGAGTGGACACGCTGCCCGTCGACCTCCGTGATAACGTCACCCGCCCTCAGCCCGGCCCGTTCGCCCGCGCCGCCCTTGAGGACGGCGGGTCCGCCGTCGCCCGCCTTGGTGTCGATACGGGCGCCGTCGCCGGTGTACCCCATATCGAGCGTGACGCCGATCACAGGGTGTGTCGCACGACCCGTGTTGATCAGTTCCTCGGCGACCCGCCGGGCCTGGTTGATGGGGATCGCGAAGCCGAGGCCGATGGAGCCGGCCTGTCCGTCCTCGGAGTCGGACTCGGCGTCGGCCGAGCGGATGGCGGAGTTGATGCCGATGACCTGGGCCCGCGAGTCGAGGAGGGGACCGCCGGAGTTGCCCGGGTTGATGGGCGCGTCGGTCTGCAGGGCGTCGACGTACGACACGTCACTGCCGTCGCCCTTCTCGCCGCCGGCCGTGATGGGCCGCTCCTTGGCGCTGATGATGCCCGAGGTGACGGTGTTGGCCAGGTCGAAGGGGGCGCCGATGGCGACGACGGGGTCGCCGACCTGGACGTCGTCGGAGTTGCCGAGGGGCATGGGGGTGAGCCCGCGGACGCCGCTGACCTGGACGACGGCGAGGTCGTATCCGCTGTCGCGGCCGATGACCTTGGCCTTGGCGGTGTCGCCGCTGCTGAACGTCACGGATATCTCGCCGCCGGACGCGGCCGGCTGGACGACGTGGTTGTTGGTGAGGATGTGCCCGCGGGTGTCGAGGACGAAGCCGGTGCCGGTGCCCGCCTCGTCGGCGCCGCGCACGTGCAGCGTCACGACGCTGGGCAGCGCCCGGGCGGCTATCCCGGCCACGCTGTCCGGCGCGCGTCCGGCGGGCACCTTTCCGGCCTGCGGCAGACGGACGTCCCCCACGCCGTCGCGCTCGACGTAGGCGCCGACGAGCCCGCCGATGCCGCCGGAGACGACGGCGACCAGCAGGGTCCACACGAGGAGCATCCGCCTGCCCCGCTTGCGGCGCTGCTGCTCGGTGAGCACCGCGGCACCGGTCTGCTGCAGCGGTCCGGGCGCCAGGAGCTGCTGCTGCCCTGCGCCGGGCGCGGCCCAGGGGTCGTAGCGCTGCCAGGGATCACCGGCCGGCCCTGCCTGCGGAACGGAACCGGCATCGGCCGCGGGCACGGCCGTCCCGGGACCCGCGGGTGGCGGCACGGCCGAGGCCACCACGGGCGCGGATGCGGGGACCGGTACGGATCCGGGGACCGCTGCGGATCCGGGGGCTGGAGCAGGCAAGGGGGCGGATGTAGGCACGGGGGCCGGTGCGGACACGGGCGCCGGTGCAGGTGGCACGGGGGCCGGCGCGGGCACGGAGGCCTGTGCAGGTGGCACGGAGGCCTGTGCAGGCACGGGGGCTGATGCAGGTGCGGAGGCCGGTGCGGCGTTCGTTGCGGGCGGAGGCGGGGCCGAGTACACCGGCGCGCACGGAGCCGTCTGCGCCGTTGTCTGCGCGGTCGCCGGGGCCGCCGCGGCCGTCTCCTGCACCGACGCCGCCGCGGGGTGCTGGACCGGCGGCGCGGGCGCCCAGGGGCCCGGCTCGCCGTAGGGCGGGGTGCCGTAGGGATCGGGGTCGTGCAGGGGCTTGGGCCGGTGGCCTGCCGATACGACGGGGGCACCCGCCTCGACCGGGTCCACCGCGGACCGGGCCGCCACCGCGTCGCCCTCGATGGGCTCAGCCACCGTCGCGTCCACCACGACCGGCTCAGCCACCACCGGTTCGGCCGACGTCGGCTCTGCCACCATCGGCTCGGCCATGGCCGGCTCGGCGGCGGCCGGTGCGGGCTTGGCCAGTTCGAAGTCGCCGTCGGCGAGGGGACCGATCGTGTCGGTGGGCCTCGGCTGGCCCTCCCCTGCCGACGTCCGGTCCTCGTGCTCCCCCGGCGGGACCTGCGTCGGGTTCCCCTCGTTCATGCTCTCCCCACGGCTGGCCGCGGCCGCGCGCGTCGGCGAGGGCCACGGAACGTCGAACTCCGTGCCCGGGTCACCGCCGCGGGCACGGTCTCACAGGATTCAACCAGGTTCCGGGGGCGGGGCGCAGTGGCCGGTCAGGGCGCCTGACGGGGGGAGGGAGGAGGGGAGACGGAGGGGGTGGAGGAAGCCGACGGAGCCGAGGCGGTGTCGGATGCGGGGACGGGGGCGGACAGCAGGCCGGGGCCGGACGGACGGGGGGTCGCGGCCAAGGAGGCCGGGGGGAACGGCGAGATCTGGCTCAGCGGACGTATCAGCGGCGAGACCGCGGCCGCACCGGCCATCACCGGCGTGGTCAGGTCGTGCACGGTGGCCAGGGCCTGTCCGGCGGCCGGGTCGGGCACGCCGGGCACCAGCGGTGCGGACATGGAGGTCGGCGCCGCCGCCGTCTGGCCGAGCAGGCCGCCGCCCTGGCCGAGCAGCGGTCCCACCGAGCGCCGGCGCTGGGTGTCGGAGGTCACCGCCCCCGCGCCGGTGCCCGTCGAACGCGCCGGGAGCACGTTGCCGGAGCCGGAGCCGGAGCGGGTGTCCGCGGACAGGTCGCCGGGGATGGCGGTGGTCACGCCGCCGAGAGCCAGGGCGGCCAGCGACACCGCTCCGGCCGCGGCGAACGCGAACCGCAGTCCGCGCGAGGCGGAGCGGTCGGCGTCGGGCCGGCCGACGGGATGGATCCGGAAGCCGCGTTCCCCGGGAGCGGGAGCGATGCCGGCGTGCGGTCCCACGGGGACATAGCCGAACTCGAAGCGCTCGCCACGGCGCGCTCCGAAGACACCGGCGTCCGGGCCCCGCCCGAAGATTCCTGCCCCGGTCGACGCGGTGCCGTCGCCGTCGGCGTCACCACCGGCGGGAAGGCCCTGGAGCCGGGCCAGGAAGCTCTCCGAGGGGGGCGGCGGGGCTGCCTCCGCGAACACGTTCTTCAGACGGCGCTGGGCGTCCGCCTCCGCCTTGCACCGGGCGCAGGTGGCCAGGTGGGCGAGGACGCGCTCACGCGACTCATGCCCGAGCTCCCCGTCCACGAGGGCGGAGAGCCGGTCTCCCAGGTGCTGTTCCGCGAGATGCGTCTGGGCAGCTTTCGGTCGTGATCCACTCACGCGGTCGCGCCCCCTCCCCCCAGAGCGGGGACGCGGGGCATGAAGGAGCGCCGCTCGGCCTTGCGCGCCTCGGGCGCGCGGTGGGCCAGGGCCTTGCGCAGCTGGGAGCGCCCGCGGTGGATGCGGGAGCGGACCGTGCCGAGCTTCACGCCGAGGGTCGCGGCGATCTCCTCGTACGACAGGCCTTCGATGTCGCACAGGACGACCGCGGCGCGGAACTCCGGCGCGAGGGTGTCCAGGGCCTGCTGGACGTCCGCGTCGAAGTGGGAGTCGTTGAAGACCTGCTGCGGGGTGGGCTCGCGGCTGGGCAGGCGCTCGGCCGCGTCCTCGCCGAGGGCGTCGAAGCGGATGCGCTGCTTGCGCCGGACCATGTCCAGGAAGAGGTTGGTGGTGATGCGGTGCAGCCAGCCCTCGAAGGTCCCCGGCGAGTACGTGGACAGCGAGCGGAAGACGCGGACGAAGACCTCCTGGGTCAGGTCCTCGGCATCGTGCTGGTTGCCCGTAAGGCGGTAGGCGAGGCGGTAGACCCGGCCGCTGTGCGTGCTGACGATCTCCTCCCACGTGGGCGGAGTCCATGCCTGCCCGTCCGCGTCGGTGGTGAAGGTCGCGGTCTGGGTGTCGCCGGCGGCGGAGCCGGCGGCGTGGCTGTCAGCGGTGTCGTTCACGGATTTCGGCTTCCCTGCCGATCCGAGGAAGCGCCGAAGCACTCCTCCGCGATCCACAGGCGCAGCCGCACCTCCCCTGTCGGCTCTGGTGGTGTCCAGTGGAGCCCCTACCATAGCCACCTCGCCCGTTAGCTCCGGATAAGCGGTTTTACGAGAATTTGATACGCGCTGATACAGCTCATACGGCTGCGTCAGCATGTGCTCGGCGTCCTGTTCCACTTCTTACCCCCCGTCGCGTCCCGGGCCACCGGCTCATCCCTTTAAACGCCCAGTCCCATCTGCGGGTTCCCGGCCCCAACGGATACAGTCACGCCCAGGCATCCAGTGGGGGACGGGAGAGGGTCATTACCGGCAACCGGCAGACGAGCTGGGCGTTCGCCGACGCCTTTGTCGCCGAGGACGAAGCGCTGCTCTGGGCCCGTGACCGGGCCCGGGAGGCAGGGCTGCGCTCGGTGTCGCCCAGCGCGGGTGCCGCGCTGCGGCTGCTCGCCGCCTCCGTGGACGCGAAGGCGGTCGCGGAGATCGGCACCGGCTGCGGAGTGTCCGGAATCCACTTGCTGCACGGCATGCGCCCGGACGGGGTGCTCACCACGGTCGATCCGGAGCCGGAGCACCAGCAGTTCGCCCGGCAGGCGTTCCGGGCCTGCGGCTTCGCCAGCAACCGGGCGCGGTTCATCCCCGGCCGGGCCCTGGACGTGCTGCCGCGCCTCGCGGACGCCGGCTACGACCTCGTCTTCTGCGACGGGGACCGGCAGGAGTACTCGGACTATCTCGCTGAATCGTTGCGTCTGCTGCGTCCGGGGGGCCTGGTGGTCTTCGAGGGAGTCTTCGCCAACGGCCGTACCGTCGACTCGGGGCCGCAGCCGACCGAGGTGCTGCGGCTGCGGGAGCTGCTGCGCACGGTGCGCGAGAGCCAGGAGCTGGTGACGTCGCTGCTGCCGGTGGGCGACGGGCTGCTGTGCGCCGTCAAGCGATGACGAGGTGACAGCGGCGTCGGCGTGACAGCGGCGTCGGCGGTGCCCACTGGTGCCGGTGCCGGCGGCGTCACCGCGTCCCGGGCATGCAGATGCCCCGGCACCGCACACGCCTGCGCGTACGACACCGGGGCAACCGCAAGGACCAGATCGTCAGCGTCAGACGGTGACCTTCTCAAGGGCCTCGCCGAGCGCCTTGGCCTCGTCGGGGGTCAGCTCGACGACGAGTCGACCGCCGCCTTCGAGCGGAACGCGCATGACGATGCCCCGCCCCTCCTTGGTCACCTCGAGCGGGCCATCGCCCGTCCGCGGCTTCATGGCCGCCATGCTCGTTCCCCTTCCTGAAACCAGCTCAAGCTCATCGTCTGCCGACGGCCCCCTGGCAGGGCACCCGCAATCCGAAACGGACGCGCGACACCGGCATCGAACACATTGCTTCCCAGCCATTATCCCGCATCCCAGGACCCGATGACCAACATCAGTCGGCATCGCTTGGGCAACGCGCGCGAGCAAAACCACTCAATTCGGCGATGTGACTGCGATACTGCTCCACCGCCCGGACGCCCCCTGGCCGACTCGGCTCCGTTTTTCTTTGACGCAGGTCACACGACCGGTCCGGTCCCCGGACCGCGATCTCCGCCATGCTGTCCTCAGACAGCGACGTACTGAGCGGTACGTCATCAGCCGTGACACCAGAGGGGATGCGCCATGGCCGACACCGTGCTCTACGAGGTGAGCGACGGGCTCGCGACGATCACGCTGAACCGCCCCGAGGCGATGAACGCGCTGAACATCGCGACCAAGGTCGCCCTCCGGGAGGCGGCCGAGTCCGCGGCCGGGGACACCGCCGTACGGGCGATCCTGCTGACCGCCGCGGGCGACCGGGCCTTCTGCGTGGGCCAGGACCTCAAGGAGCACATCGGGCTGCTCGCCGCGGACCGGGAGACCGGGTCCGGGCAGACGATGAGCACGGTCAAGGAGCACTACAACCCGATCGTGAAGGCGCTGGCCGGGGCGTCGAAGCCGGTGGTAGCCGCGGTGAACGGGGTGGCGGCCGGGGCCGGCTTCGGCTTCGCGCTCGCCGCGGACTACCGGGTGGTGGCCGACACCGCCGCCTTCAACACCTCCTTCGCGGGCGTCGCGCTGACCGCGGACTCCGGCATCTCCTGGACGCTGCCGCGGGTCGTCGGCCCGGGCCGCGCCGCCGACCTGCTGCTCTTCCCGCGCAGCATCAGCGCCCAGGACGCACTGCAGCTGGGCATCGCCAACCGGCTGGTGCCCTCCGCCGAGCTGCGCGCCGAAGCCGAGAAGGTGGCGCGTGCGCTGGCCGAGGGGCCGACGGTGGCCTACGCGGCGATCAAGGAGGCGGTGGCCTACGGAATGACGCACTCCCTCGCCGAGACGTTGGAGAAGGAGGACGAGCTGCAGACGCGGGCGGGACAGTCCGAGGACCACACGATCGCGGTGCAGGCGTTCGTGAACAAGGAGAAGCCGAAGTACCTGGGCCGCTGAGCCGGGGGGCGTAGGCACCGTGGGGAACCGCGGGCCCGCCGAGGCCGGCCGCGCCCACGCGGCAAAGCCGCCTGCCGACGCGGGCCCGCGCCCCTTATGCGGGCGGCGCTCCTTATGAGGGTCGCGCTCCTTGTGAGGGGCTTCTCGCCACGCAGGTCTCCAGGTGGTCGTTCACCAGACCGCATGCCTGCATCAGGGCGTACGCCGTGGTCGGGCCGACGAATCTGAGGCCGCGCTTCTTGAGGGCCTTGGACAGGGCCGTGGATTCCGGGGTGACCGCGGGGACGTCGGCCAGGGCCTTCGGGGCGGGCCGGGCGGACGGGTCGGGGGCGTGGGACCAGATCAGTTCGTCCAGGTCGCCCTCGGCCCAGTCGGCGAGCACGCGCGCGTTGGCGAGTGTCGCGTCGACCTTGGCGCGGTTGCGGATGATGCCCGGGTCGGCCAGCAGCCGCTCGCGGTCCTCGTCCGTGAACACGGCGACCTTCTCGATCCGGAAGCCGGCGAAGGCCGCCCGGAAGCCGGGGCGGCGACGCAGGATCGTGATCCAGGACAGGCCCGACTGGAAGGCCTCCAGGCTGAGCCGCTCGAAGAGGGCGTCGTCGCCGTGGACCGCACGGCCCCACTCCTCGTCGTGGTACGCGACGTAGTCCTCGGTGGACAGGGCCCAGGGGCAGCGCAGCGCGCCGTCGGGTCCGGCGAGGGCCGCTCCGTCGCTCATCGCTGGTCCTCCTCGTGGGCGGGCTTGTCCAGCCGGACGTGCGCGGCGGCGCGGGCACCGGCCAGTGCGGACTCCAGGTCGGCGATACGGGCGTCCCGCTCGGCGAGTTCCGCGGCGAGGCGGCCGAGCGCGTCGTCCACGTCGCTCATGCGGTAGCCGCGCGGGGCCAGCGGGAAGCGCAGGCTCTCCACGTCCGCCCCGCGGACCGGGCGGTCCTCGGGCAGCGGGTCCTGCAGCCGCTCCGGTGCCACCTCGGGCAGCGGGCCGCTCTCGCCGCCGCCCACCACGGCGAGTGTCACCGCGGCCACCACGACAGCGAGGGCGACGACCAGGAACAAGAACATAACCATCGCTAGAGGTCCCCACGCTCGAAGTGCCGGAAGCCGAATCTCTCAGGTCCGATCGTGCCATGCGAGTCTGACAGTTAGGGTCGCAGGCGGCCGTACTGCGGAAGGTACTAGGAGAGGTCACAGCGGATGCTCAGGCTGGGCAGGCGGGAATTCGGGGCGCACGAACCGGTGATCATGGCGATCGTGAACCGGACCCCGGACTCCTTCTACGACCAGGGGGCCACGTTCCGCGACGAGCCTGCGCTCGCACGCGTGGAGCAGGCGGTGGCCGAGGGCGCCGCGATCATCGACATCGGCGGGGTGAAGGCCGGGCCGGGCGAGGAGGTCACGGCCGAGGAGGAGGCGCGGCGGACGGTCGGTTTCGTCGCGGAGGTACGGCGGCGCTTCCCGGACGTGATCATCAGTGTGGACACCTGGCGGGCGGAGGTCGGCGAAGCGGTGTGCGCGGCAGGGGCGGATCTGCTGAACGACGCCTGGGGCGGGGTGGACCCGGGGCTGGCGGAGGTTGCCGCGCGCCACGGGGTGGGGCTGGTGTGCACCCACGCGGGGGGTGTGCAGCCGCGTACCCGACCGCATCGGGTGACGTACGACGACGTCGTGGACGACATCCTGAAGGTGACCCTCGGGCTTGCCGAGCGGGCGGTGTCGCTGGGGGTGCCCCGGGAGTCGGTGCTGATCGATCCCGGGCACGACTTCGGGAAGAACACGCGGCACAGTCTGGAGGCGACCCGACGGCTGGACGAGATGGTCGCCACGGGGTGGCCGGTGCTGGTGTCCCTGTCCAACAAGGACTTCGTCGGGGAGACGCTGGACCGGCCGGTGAAGGAGCGGTTGCTCGGCACGCTGGCGACGACGGCGGTGTCGGCGTGGCTGGGGGCACAGGTGTACCGGGTGCATGAGGTGGCCGAGACGCGGCAGGTGCTGGAGATGGTGGCGTCGATCGCCGGGCACCGTCCGCCTGCGGTGGCCCGGCGGGGGCTGGCCTGAGCACCAGGGAGCTCCGCTGCCCGCCCCCCCCCCCCCCCCCCCGACGCCGCCCACCCACACCACCCGACTCGGCCGGCCGACCGACCGGCCGACAAGCAAGGCAAAGCCCCCCACACCCAAGCCCCGGCCCCACTCCCCCAGCCCCACCTCTCCAACCCCCAAACCACCGCCCCCACCTCGGCCCACCGCCCCCGTCTCACACTCCTCAGCGCGCGAGGGGGCGGGCGAGAACCGAGGGGGCGGGCGGCAAAAGGGTGGGGAAGCGATGGGAAACCGATGGGCGGGCCATCTCCCAGCCGACCCAACCCCGACTCACGCCTCACAGCTGACCGAGGAGGCCAGGCAGGAAGGGGAGTGGGAAAGCGGCGAGCGGGCCACCTCCCAGCCAGCCGAACCCCGGCTCACGCTTCTCAGGGGACCGAGGAGGGCGGGCGGACAGGCAAGGGCGGGGCGGACACCAGGCCCCCCAAGCTCACCCGTGGCGGACCGAGACGGGGCGGGTGGGTGGGCGAAAGGGCCGAGGCAGCCCCCGGCGCACCTCCCAGCCCAGACCAACCCGCCCAGCCCCGACGCTCACCCCTCGGCGGACCGAGACGGGCGGGTGGGTGGGCAAAGAGGGGGCGCCGCCTAGCGGGCCGCCTCCTTGGAGACCAGGGCCACCGCCTCGTCCACGTCGTCCGTGACATGGAACAGCAGCAGATCCTTCTCGGCGGCCTTGCCCTGCGCCACCAGCGTGTTCTTCAGCCAGTCCACCAGCCCGCCCCAGTACTCGCTGCCGAACAGGACGATCGGGAACCGCGTGACCTTCTGGGTCTGGACCAGGGTGAGGGCCTCGAAGAGTTCGTCGAGGGTGCCGAGGCCGCCGGGAAGGACGACGAAGCCCTGCGCGTACTTCACGAACATCATCTTCCGGACGAAGAAGTACCGGAAGTTCAGGCCGATGTCGACGTACGGGTTCAGCCCCTGCTCGAAGGGCAGCTCGATGCCGAGGCCGACCGAGATGCCGCCCGCCTCGCACGCACCCCTGTTGGCCGCCTCCATGGCGCCCGGTCCGCCACCGGTGATCACCGCCCAGCCGGCCTCCACCAGCCCCCGGCCGAGCCGCACCCCCGCGTCGTACTCCGGCGAGTCCACGAGCGTACGCGCCGACCCGAACACACTGATGGCGGGCGGGAGTTCGGCGAGCGTGCCGAAGCCTTCGATGAACTCCGACTGGATGCGCAGGACCCGCCAGGGGTCCGTGTGGACCCAGTCCGAGGGGCCGCCCGCGTCCAGCAGGCGCTGATCGGTCGTACTCGGCGTGACCTGGCCACGCCGCCGGAGGACCGGTCCGAGCCGCTGCTCGTCCGGCGGCTGCTTCTTCCCCTCGGGGTTTCCGGTAGCCATGTGCGCTCCCTCCGCTTGCCGGTAGTTCGACCTCAGCCTAGATCTACGCGGGTTACGGAGGGGGGACGTGAGCATGTCCGCCCGAGAGGCCCCACGGGGTCCTTACGCCGTGAGCCAGTCCCGCAGGCGCTCCTCGCCCGCCAGAATCTTGGCTGTTTCGACCCTTTCATCCCTCTTGTGCGCCAAGTGCGGATTGCCCGGACCGTAGTTGACCGCGGGGACGCCGAGCGCGGAGAAGCGGGAGACGTCCGTCCAGCCGTACTTGGGCAACGGGGTGCCGCCCACCGCCTCGATGAAGGCGGCCGCGGCCGGGTGGGAGAGGCCGGGCAGCGCGCCGGGGCTGTGGTCGTCGACCACGAACTCGGTCACCCCGCAGTCCGCGAACACCTCGCGGACATGGGCGACCGCCTCTTCCTCGGTGCGGTCGGGGGCGTAGCGGAAGTTGACCGTGACCACGCACTCGTCCGGGATGACGTTGCCGGCCACTCCCCCGGAGATGCCCACCGCGTTCAGGCCCTCGCGGTACTCCAGGCCGTCGATGAGCGGCCACCGGGGCTCGTAGGAGGCCAGCCGGGCGAGGATGGGGGCCGCCGCATGGATGGCGTTGGAGCCCATCCAGCCGCGCGCCGAGTGGGCCCGCTCGCCCGAGGTCTTCAGCAGCATCCGCAGGGTGCCCTGGCAGCCGCCCTCGACCTGCCCGTCGGAGGGCTCCAGCAGTACGGCGAAGTCGCCGCGCAGCCACTCCGGGTGGGCCTCGGAGACATGCTTGAGGCCGTTGAGCTCGGCGGCGACCTCCTCGTTGTCGTAGAACACGAAGGTCAGGTCGCGGTTGGGGGCGGGAACCGTCGCCGCGATGCGCAGCTGGACGGCCACACCGGACTTCATGTCGCAGGTGCCGCATCCCCACAGGACACCGTCCTCGTCCAGCCGGGACGGCACGTTGCCGGCGATCGGCACCGTGTCGATGTGGCCGGCCAGGACGACCCGCTCCGCGCGGCCCAGGTCCGTCCGGGCGATCACGTTGTTGCCGTACCGGTCCACGGCCAGGTGCGGAAGGGCACGCAGGGCGGCCTCGATCGCGTCCGCGAGGGGCTTTTCGGTACCGCTCTCGGAGGGGAAGTCGACCAGCCGCGCGGTGAGCTCGGCGGCGTCCAGCGTGAGGTCAAGCGAGGTGTCGGCCATGGCTTCGACCCTAGCGTGCGGCCGGCGGGGCCCGGGGCGGCGCAAGCTCCGAGGCCGGGCGCAAGGGGCGCACACGGCTCCAGTACCTTGTACGCGTGCCAGAGCCGTCCCCCACTCGCCCCAAGCGCCGCGGCCGCCTCCTGCGTATCAGCGCGGCGCTGTTGGTCCTGTCCGCCGTCGCCGCTTACCTGGTGGTGCAGTACGTCACCGGGGGCGGGGGTGCGCCCGGCTGCAAGGTGCTCTCCGGCACGGGAGACGGGACGTCGTACGAGTTCACGCCCGAGCAGGCGGCGAACGCGGCGACGATCGCAGCCGTCGGGACCGGGCGGCGCATGCCGGAGCGTGCGGTGACCATCGCGCTGGCCACCGCCCTGCAGGAGTCGGGGCTGCGCAACATCGAGCACGGCGACCGGGATTCCCTGGGCCTGTTCCAGCAGCGGCCCTCGCAGGGCTGGGGCACCGAGCAGCAGATCATGGACCCGGACTACGCGTCGGGCATCTTCTACGCGCACCTGGCGAAGGTGCCGAACTACACCGACCTGCCACTGACGGTGGCCGCCCAGCGGGTGCAGCGCAGCGGCTACCCGGAGGCGTACGCGAAGCACGAACCCGACGCCACGCTCCTTGCTGCGGCCCTGACCGGGCGCGCGGCGGCCACGCTGACCTGCGACGGGCGCCCGGAGCGCACCGCGGCGGCAACCGGTCCCGATGCGGTGCGGGCCGCGCTGGTACGGGACTTCGGGCGGGACGCGCTGCAGGAGACCGGTGCGGAGGTGGGCGGTACGGCGGTGCCCTCGCCCTCGCCGTCCCCGAGCGTGACGGCGACCGCGCACGGGCGGACCGTGACCGTGCCGGTGCCCGACGGCACGAGGACGGACGCGACCGGGCGCGGGGAGCGGCAGCGGGGCTGGCAGCTGGCGCACTGGGCGGTCGCCAACTCCTCGGCGCTGCACATCGACCGGGTGGTGTACGCGGGCCGGGAGTGGACCGGGAGCGGCGGCGACGGCCAGTGGCACACGACCGGTTCACAGGGGGCCGGTGGTGCGGAGCAGTCCGCGGGGGCGGTCCGGATCGTGACCGGACAGTAGTACGGCAGCTCACCCGGCCGGGTTGTGCGACCTCGGGGCGGGCGCATTTCCCCGGGAATTTCGGCGCGATCGCGAAAATCCCGGGAATTCAAGGGCCGTAAGGATTCTGCATGATCTTGAACGGGCGCCCTTTGCCCGTTTTTATCCACAACTGATAATGCGATGCGTTATCCATTCTTTACCTTCGCCGTCCGCAACCTTCCTCGGCTTCGAGCGGTAGTCACGGCGTCCGAGAACGGACACACAACCCAGTTCTCTCCCGTCGAATGGAGCATCATGTCCCTCCCCCTGACCCGCCGGATCGCCCGTGCCGCGCTGATCGTCGCAGCAGGAGCGGCCGCCGGGGTCGGTGCGGCCGGCTCTGCCGGCGCGGCCACGAACCTGCCGGCGACCACCCCGGAACTGAGCGGTCTGACCGCCCTGGACACGGCGAACGCCGGCACCGCGGTCGACGGTGCGACGACGCACGTCACCGGCGTCGCGGGTGACGCGGGCACCCAGGCGATCCGGAAGGCGGTGCCGACCGTGAGCAAGACCGCCGGCGGTGCCGCGAAGAAGACGACGCCCACCGTGCAGAAGACCGCGGGGACTGCGGTCGGGACCGTGGGGAGCACCCTCGGCGAGACCGCGGCCACCGCGACCAAGAGCGGGCTGTCGACGGGCTCCATCGGCAAGGGCGGGCTGCCGGTGAACGGCGTGTCGCCGCTGGGCGGCTGAGCTCGGCAGTCGTCGACCTGACGGAGACGGGGTCCAGGGAATTCCCTGGACCCCGTCTCCGTGTCTCCGTGTCTCTGCGTGCCCGCGTACCAGCGTGTCCGTGTCCGTGTCCGTGTCCGGCGGCCGGCCTACGCCTTGAGGCGGGCCACCGCCGCCCGCACCCGCTCGTCCGTCGCCGTGAGCGCCACGCGCACGAACTTCTCGCCCGCCTCGCCGTAGAAGTCGCCGGGGGCGACCAGGATGCCCAGGTCGGCCAGGTGGGCGACCGTCGACCAGCAGGACTCGTCGCGGGTGGCCCACAGGTAGAGGCTGGCCTCGCTGTGCTCGATGCGGAAGCCGTGCTCCAGGAGGGCCGCACGCAGGAGCGCACGGCGGGCCGCGTAGCGCTCGCGCTGGACGCGGACGTGCTCGTCGTCGCCCAGGGCCGCCACCGCCGCCGCCTGCGTCGGCGCCGAGGTCATCATGCCGCCGTGCTTGCGGATCTCCAGCAGGGGGCCGAGGACGGCCGGGTCGCCCGCCAGGAAGGCCGCACGGTAGCCGGCCAGGTTCGAGCGCTTGGAGAGGGAGTGGACGGCCACGATGCCGTCGTAGGAGCCGCCGTTGACGTCGGGGTGCAGGACCGAGACCGGGTCGGCCTCCCAGCCCAGCTCCAGGTAGCACTCGTCGGAGAACAGCAGCACGCCGTGCTCGCGGGCCCAGGCGACGATCTCCGTGAGTTCCCGCTTGCCCAGCACCTTGCCGGTGGGGTTGGACGGCGAGTTCAGCCACAGGAGCTTCAGGTTCGCCGGGTCCAGGTCGCGCGGGTCGTCGTAGACCTCGTGGCCGGCGCGGGCCAGGCGGGCGCCGACCTCGTAGGTCGGATAGGCCAGGCGGGGGTGGGCCACCCTGTCGCCCGGGCCGAGGCCCAGCTGGGTCGGGAGCCAGGCCACCAGTTCCTTGGAGCCGACGATCGGCAGCACGTGGCGGTCGGTGACGTCGCGGGCGCCCAGGCGGCGCTCCAGCCAGCCCGTGATGGCGGCACGCAGCGCGGGGGTGCCCCACACCGTCGGGTAGCCCGGGGAGTCGGCCGCGTCGATCAGGGCCTTCTGGATCAGCTCGGGGACCGGGTCGACCGGGGTGCCGACGGAGAGGTCGACGATGCCGTCCGGGTGGGCTGCGGCCGTCTTCTTGTACGGCTCGAGCCTGTCCCAGGGGAAGGTCGGAAGGCGGTCGGATACTGCGGACACGGGATGTGCTCCCTTTCGTCGGTACGGCAGACGCCTCTTCGTCGGTAGGGCGGACGCCTCTGGGCCAGTACGGCAGGCGCCTCTGGGCCGGTACGGCAGGCGCCTCTGGGCCGGTATGGCAGGCGCCTCTTCGCCGGTACGGCAGGCGCTTCCCGGCCCGCACTACGGCGCACGCCTTTCGGCCGGTACGGCAAACGCCTCGGTCCCGTACGGCGGTGATCGGGTGATCGGGCCGTACGGGACCGAGGCGGCGCTGGGGCCCCGGTTCCGGCGCGGCCGGGAACCGGGGAAGCGGGCCGCTAGGCCGCGGCCGCGGTCACTCGCCCTGCGGCGGCAGCGCGGCGATGAAGGGGTGGTCGCGCTCGATCAGCCCCAACTTGCTGGCGCCGCCGGGAGACCCGAGCTCGTCGAAGAACTCGACGTTCGCCTTGTAGTAGTCCTTCCACTCCTCCGGAGTGTCGTCCTCGTAGAAGATCGCCTCAACCGGGCAGACCGGCTCACAGGCACCACAGTCGACGCATTCGTCCGGGTGGATGTACAAGGACCGCTGGCCCTCGTAGATGCAGTCGACCGGGCACTCCTCGATGCACGCCTTGTCCTTCACGTCGACACAAGGCTGCGCGATGACGTAGGTCACGCTGTCGTTCCTCCTCGATAGGGCGCTGGCGGGCCTCCTCAGGCTCCGCCGCCTGGCGCGCGGGAGCGCGGCGTCGTCGATGCCCGCCTCTAGTATCTCCGTTCCGGGGCATGATCCATACAGGAGGGGTGAACCGACCAGTGGAAATATCGGCGCAGGGACGCCCAGAGGTCCGCATCACCGCTGCTGACGTGGGAAAACGGGTCTCCGTGAGGCGCTTGAACACACCCAGGGTGACAGACGAGAAGTTCACCGACACGGTGGGTGTTCTCACATCATGGGACGACGGCGTGCTCATGATCACACGTCGGGATGGACAGAGCGTCCACATCCTGGAGTCCACGCTGGTCGCGGGCAAGGTGGTACCGGCCGCGCCGGCCCGCCGCCGTGGCCCCGCCGCGAGCTACCCGGAGCTGGCGCACGTCGCCGCCCGCGCGTGGCGGCCGGTGCAGAGCGAGCGGCTCGGCGAGTGGGAGCTGAGGGCCTCCGGCGGCTTCACGCGGCGGGCGAACAGCGTGCTGCCGCTCGGTGATCCCGGGCTTGCGCTCGACGCGGCCCTGGATGCCGTACGACGCTGGTACGGCGAGCGTGGCCTGCCCGCCTACGTCCAGACCGCCACCGGCGCCGAGGGCACGCAGGAGCTGCTGTGCGCGGAGCTGGAGCGGCGCGGCTGGGTCCGGGAGGTGACCGCCGAGCTGTGGATCGGGGCCCTGGCGCCGGTCGCGGACCGGGCCGAGGGCGCTGCGGTGGTGCTGTCCCGGGAGGCGGACGAGGCCTGGCTCGCCCGGTACCGGCGCAAGGGGGTGAGTGAGGTGGCACTGCGGGTGCTCGGGCCGGGGTCCCCCCGTTCGGGCGAAGCCGGGAGCGGAGGAGGCCCCTCGGTGTGGTTCGCCTCCGTGCCGGGCGCGGCGGCCGGCGCGCCCCCGGCGGCGATCGGGCGGTGTGTCGTGGACGGACGGTGGGCCGGGTTCGCCGCCGTCGAGGTCGACCCCGCCCGGCGCCGGCAGGGGCTGGCGACCGAGGTGATGGCCGCGCTGGCCCGGCGGGCCCTGGACGAGGGCGCCTCGGCGGCCTGGCTCCAGGTGGAGGAGGACAACGAGGCCGCCCGGGCCCTCTACACGGCACTCGGCTTCGCCCGGCACCACTCGTACCACCATTACCGGGAGCCGGACGCCGCCGGCCCCGGACGGTCGTAGGAACCGTCGTGGAAGGGCATGAGCCAGGCATGCGGCACCCGCGTCTTCCTCCCCCGTATCCGCCCCCGCCGGAGCGGTCCGCCGAGGTGCGCCGGCGGTTCGGCGAGGAGGCGCGGTCCGAGCGGCCGGATCTGTCGGCGCTGTGCCTGCTGATCGGCGCGCAGGCGGACGGTTCGCTGGACGAGGCGGGCATCGACGCGGCCCAGCTGGAGCTGGACCGGCTGGCCGGCGAGCTGCCGTACCGTCCGGGCGGCCCGCAGGCGTGGGCGCAGGCGCTGTGCCGGCTGCTGGGCGAGCGCTACGGGTACGCGGGCTCGGCCGCGGACTACGACAGGCTGGAGTCCTCGCTGCTGCACGAGGTGCTGCGGCGGCGGCGCGGGTTGCCGATCCTGCTCTCGGTGGTGTGGCTGGAGGTGGCGCGGCGGGCGGGCGCGCCGGTGTACGGGGTCGCGCTGCCGGGACACTTCGTGGTCGGCTTCGGTCCGGCCGAGGAGCAGGTGCTGGCCGATCCGTTCGACGGGGGGCGGGTGCTCTCCGGTACGGATGCCGATCTGCTCGTGGTGGGGGCGACCGGGGCGCCGTTGCAGCCGTCGATGCTGGTGCCCGCGGCGCCGCTGGAGGTCGTGCAGCGGATCCTGAACAACGTCCGGGCGTGGGCCGCGTCCCGGCCGGAGCGCTCGGACGTGGGGTTGTGGGCCGTGGAGCTGGCGCTGCTGCTGCCCGCGCATCCGGCCCGGTTGCGCTACGAGCGCGGGCAACTGCTGGTGCAGCGGGGCGAGTACGTGCGAGGGGCACAGGAGCTGGACGCGTACGCCCACCTGATCGAGGTCGTCGACGAACCGGCCGCCCGCAAGATCCGGGAGCAGGCCCACTCGGCGCGCGCGATGCTCAACTGACCTGGCCGTCCGGGCTCGGGCACGTGCTGCGTCCGCCTTTTTGGCCCGAACGTGCGCCCACGGCGGAGCCGCAGATCGACTCGGCCCCGCGCCCCCGAAGGGCGGGCCTCCTCACAGCCAGCCCTTCTCCCGTGCGATCCGCACCGCCTCCGCCCGGTTGCGCACCGCCAGCTTCTGGATCGCGGTGGAGAGGTAGTTGCGGACCGTGCCCTGGGAGAGGTGGAGGGCCTTGGCCAGCTCGGCGTTGGTGGAGCCGTCGGCCGCCGCGCGCAGCACCTCGCGTTCGCGCTCGGTGAGCGGATTGGCGCCCTCGGCCAGGGCGGCCGCGGCCAGGGTGGGGTCGATGACCCGCTCACCGGCCAGCACCTTGCGGACGGCGGCGGCGAGTTGCGCGGCCGGAGCGTCCTTGACGAGGAAGGCGTCGGCACCGGCCTCCATGGCGCTGCGCAGATAGCCGGGACGGCCGAAGGTGGTGAGAACGACGAGCTTGACCGCGGGGAACGCGCGGTGCACCTCGGCCGCCGCCTCGATGCCGGTGCAGCCGGGCATCTCGATGTCGAGCAGCGCCACGTCGACGCCGTGCGCGCCGACGGCCGCCAGCACCTGGTCACCGCGGGCGACCTGAGCGACGACCTCGATGTCGTCCTCAAGGCCGAGGAGTGCTGCCAGCGCCTCCCGGACCATGGACTGGTCCTCGGCCAGAAGAACCTTGATCGTGCTCGTCATGCCCCGGATCCTACGTCCACCGAAGTGGCCGTGGGTACGCGGGCGACCAGCCGGAATCCACGCCTGATGCGGACCGCCTCCAGGGTGCCGCCGGCCTTCTCCAGACGCTCCGTGAGACCGGTCAGGCCGTTGCCGGGCCCGTTGCCGCTGCCGCCGGATCCGTTGTCCTCGACGGAGAGTTCGAACCTCGGGCCGTCCAGGGTCTGCCGGTGCACGAGCTGGATCAGGCACTTGTCGGCGCCGCTGTGCCGGACCACGTTGGTGACGGCCTCGCGCAGCGCCCAGGCGAGGGCCGACTCGGCCTCCTCGGGGACACCGGTGAGGTCGGGTTCGGCCGGGACCTCGGCGACGACTCCGGCGGCCGTCAGGGCGACCTGGGCGCCGGCGAGTTCCTCGGCCAGGCGGGGGCGGCGGTAGCCGGTGACGGCCTCGCGCACGTCGACCAGGGCCTGGCGGCTGACCTGTTCGATGTCGGCGACCTGCTGGGCCGCCTTGTCGGGGTGGTCGGGCAGCATCCGGCCGGCCAGCTCGCTCTTCAGCGTGATCAGGGAGAGCGAGTGGCCGAGCAGGTCGTGCAGGTCGCGGGCGAGCCGCAGCCGCTCCTCGTTGGCGGCGAGCTGGGCGACGGTGGCCCGCGCCTTGCGCAACTCCACGGTCGTACGCACCAGCTGGCCCACGCCGACCATCGCGAACCCGAGGAGCACGACCAGGAGCAGGCTTTCGTCCACCTCGCTGTGGCCGTCGGCCAGTCCGGCCAGATACATCGTCACGGTCGTCGCAGGAACCGCCCAGAAGGCGGCCCGGACCGGCAGGGTCGCCCCGCAGGCGACCGACACGTAGACGAAGAGCCCGAGCCAGTCGCTGCCGAGGGTGAAGGCCAGCAGGGGCGCGAGGACTCCGAGGACCGCCAGGAGCGAGACGACGACCCGCGGTGTGAACGGCCGTCCGATGTTCCGGAAGACCAGTGTCAGATAGGTGACGACGAAGGCCGTGAGGCCGGCCCAGCCGGCGACGGTGGCAGCGGCGGTGTGGTGCGCCGAGGTCAGGTCCCTCACCGGGGTCCTGAGGAAGACCAGCCAGACGCCGATCCACAGCGACTTCACCAGCACCTCGCGCCGGTTTCCGGGTCCCTGGCCGATGCGCACCTGCACCTCGGACCGTTCCTCGCGGGCTCGCGGGTCTTCCGTCATCGTGTTCACGCCTTCAGCGTGTCCTTCCGGTACAGCCAGGCCGCGCCGCCCGCGAAGAGGACGAAGTAGACGGCGAGGACGGCGACGTCCGTCGCGCTGGGGGCCTGGTTCTGTTCGATGGCCCGTCCCAGTTCAGCGTACGCGTGCGTGGGCAGCCACTTGGCTATGTCCTGCAGGATCTGCGGGAACGTGGTCGAGGGCATCCACAGGCCGCCGAGGATCGACAGGCCGAAGTAGACGATCATCGTGATGGGACGGACCGCGTCCCCGGAGGCGACGTAGCCGATGGCGACGCCGAGCGCGGCGAAGACGAGGCTGCCCGCCCAGATGACACCGGCGAGGGCGAACCACTGCCAGGCGTCCAGGCGTACGTTCTTCACGGCGGCGGCGACCACGAACACCATGACGATCGACGGCAGGCTGACCACGGCCGCGCTGGCCGTCTTGGCGAGGACGTAGCCGCGCCCGGGCAGCGTGGTGAGCCGCAGCTGGCGTACCCAGCCGCTCTCGCGCTCCTTGGCGATCCGCTCGCTGTTGCCCATCAGGACGGCGGTCAGGGCGCCGAAGGAGGCCATGGAGACCATCAGGTAGGTGGCGACGGTCAGTCCGGTGTCGCTGACCTTCTCGTTCGAGCCGGAGCTGCTGGAGAAGATCAGGTAGATCATCGAGGGGTAGAGCACCGAGAAGAACAGGAACTTCTTGTTGCGCAGGGCGCGGGCGAGTTCGAGCTTGATCAGGGCGTTCATGACTGCTTGGCCTCCTCGGCCTCCGTGATGGCGACGAAGGCCTGCTCAAGGCCGAGCCCGGCGACTTCGAGATTGCGGGGGAAGACGCCGAGGCCGTACAGGGCGTGGACGGTGGCGTCGGCGTCGGAGGACTGGATGCGGACGGTCTGGCCCGACCCCGCGGCGGAGGCGCTGTGGGACACGGTGATCGAGGTGAGGAACGGCAGGGCGCGCAGGGCGGCCTCGTCGGTCTCCCCCTCCAGGTCGAAGGAGACCTTGCGGGCGCCCGCCTTGGCCTTGATCTCGGCGGCGGTGCCGTCGGCGAGGAGCCGGCCGCGGTGCAGCACCAGGACCCGGTCGGCGATGGCGTCGGCCTCTTCGAGGTAGTGGGTGGCGAAGAGGACGGTACGGCCCTGGTCGGCCTGCTCGCGCATGGTGGCCCAGAAGGCCTGGCGGGCGGAGACGTCCATGCCGGTGGTCGGCTCGTCCAGGATGATCAGGTCGCTGTCGCCGGCGGTGGCGAGGGCGAAACGGACGCGCTGGGCCTGGCCGCCGGAGAGCTTGTTGACCTTGCGGTCGGCGATCTGCGTGATGCCGGCGCGGGCCATCACGTCCGCGGCCTTGTACGCCTTGGGGTGCAGCGAGCAGGCCAGCTTCACCAGTTCGGCGACGGTGACCTCGTCCATCAGGCCGCCGCTCTGCAGCATGGCTCCGACGCGGCCGGTGACGATGGCCTCACGGGGGGTGCCGCCGAACAGACTCACCGTGCCGCCGTCTGCCTGCTTGAGGCCGAGGAGCAGGTCGAGGGTGGTGGACTTGCCGGCCCCGTTCGGGCCGAGAAGGGCGACGGTCTCACCCGGGTACAGCCGGAGCGAGATCCCGTCGACGGCCTTCACGTTCCCGTAGGTCTTGGTCACCTGGTCGAACCCGACCACCGGGCTGGTGGTGGCCGGTGCCGCTGTCGTTGTCATGCCCTCCATGCTGGCCGAGGGTGCGCGTGCCCGGCAGTGTCGGGGGTCCCGAGTGCCGGATGACAGTTGTCATACCGAGCGGCACCGCCCTGTCATGTCGTGCGGCGTGGCCGCCGGGAACGCGTGAAGGCCCGTCCTCGCGGACGGGCCTTCGTGCGTGCGTGTCAGCTCGGGTTGGTCTCGATGACGGCGACCCGGTTGGTCTTGCTCGTCAGCGCCTGGCGCAGGGCGACGTAGACGTCCTGCGGGGTGACGGCCGTCTTCTTGCCGTTGGCGCGGGTGATGAGTACGCCGTCGAAGGTCTTGCCGTACAGCTGCTGAAGGGCGGCCAGATCGGGCTTGTCGACCAGTTTGGCGTCCGGGGTGGACACCACCCTGAGGAACTTCCAGAGCGATTTCTCGGGGCTCATCAGGACGACGTGCGTCGCGTCGGTCTGCACCTTGACGTTGGCCGACATCGCCGGCTCGGCGAACTCCTTCATCTCCCGGTCGACCTCGGCGTTGGAGACCGTCGGCTGCTTGGTGGCCGTCGGCACGGTGACCGGGGCCGCCGTGCCCGTCTCCACCATCGTGCGGTACGCCTGCTCGACCGCCTGGGTCGAGCGGCCCGCGTCGATGGCCTTGCCCGCCTTGCCGTAGACCGCTACGGCCTTGCCGGCCCGGAAGGCGATGGAGCCCTCGGTCACCGCGCCGGAGCCGGAACCGCCGCCGGCCTGCTGGAGCGCGGCCTGGAGCTTCTCCTCGTCGACCGGCATGACCGGCTCCACGACCCGGTTCTGGCCGAAGAGGGAGCCGATCACGGAGACGGGGTTGTAGTCGCTCTTCGCGGCCGCGGCGACCGTGAGGGTGCTGTCGAGCTGGAGGCCCGCCTTGTCCGGCGTGAGCGGGACCGTCCTGCCGCCCACCGACAGCTTCAGCGGCTTGTTCACCCGGTCGCCGAACGCCTCGTCGAGCTTCTTGACGGCGTCGTCGCGGGTGCCGCCGCCGATGTCCACGCCGAGCACGGTGGTGCCCTTGGGCACGTCGGTGTGGTTCATCAGCAGCCCGGCGCCGTAGGCACCGCCCACGACGACGAACGCACCGACGCCGAGCAGCACGAGCTTGCTGCGGCCCTTCTTCTTCGGCTTGGCCTTGGGCTGCGGGGCCGGGGCGGGCAGCTTGGGCGCGGTGTGGGGCACCGGGCCGTCCTGGTTCGCGCCGGTGCCGAACGGGGAGTTCCCGGCGGCGGGGACGACCGGGATGCCGCTGGTGACGGTGTGCCCGGAGACGTTGTCCGGGGAGCGGTAGCCGGGCGCGCCGGATTCGGGGGCCGGCTTCTGCGGGGTGAGGATCGCGGTGTCGTCACTGAGCCCGCCGCCCGGAACACCCGGAACGCCGGGAAGGCCCGGAACACCCGGTCCCGCGAGGGCGCCGGGGGCGAGCGGACCGCCCTGGCCGTTGCGGTCGTTCGCGCCGCCGGGGCCGCCGTAGCCGCCCGGGCCGTCGAAGGACTCGGCGGGCTCGCCGACGAGGTTGCTGAGCGCGCTGGCCGGCGGGACGAGGGAGCTGTCGCCGGTGACCGGGCCGCCGGTCGGGCCCGCGGGGCCCTGCGGGCCGCCGGGGCCGCCCCGGCCGTTGGGTCCGTTGAAGCCGCTGGGGCCGCCCGGCCCGCCCTGGCCCCTCGTGCTGCCGGCACCGGTGCCGGCGCCGAGTCCGTTCTGGCCGCCCTCGGAGAAGTACGGCAGGTCGTCACGGCTCGGGTCGCCGCCGGAGGCGCCGGGCAGGGAACCGCCCCGCGAACTCGCGGCCAGCGCCTCGGTGACGTCGAAGGAGCCGGTGCCGCCGCCGTGCCCCGGGGCCACGGGGCCGCCGGTGGCGCCGGGCAGGCCCGAGCCGTTCGTGGAACCGGGCCGCGCGCCCGGCGCGCTCATGGAGCCGACCACGCCACCGGGGCGTCCGGCGCCGGGGCGGGCGCCGGTGGCGCCGGATCCGGCGGGGCTGCCCGGCAGGGGGCCGGGCGTGCCCGGGGCGGTCGCGGAACCGCCGGGTGTCCCGGCGCCGTTCGTGCCGCTGCCGCCCGGACCGCCCTTGGGGGCGGCCGACTTGCGGGGCGCGAACCAGTCGCTGGTCTTCTCCTCGCCCTGCGCCGCGAGCTCGGCGGGCGGCTCGGCAGGGCTCTGGGGCGGAGCGGCGGCGGGGGCGGGCGGCGCCTCGGCGCCCTTTTCGTCCCCGGCGCCCTCATTGTCCGCGACGGGCGTGCGCACGACGACCGGCGGGATGGGCCGCGATCCTGGGATGTTGATCCGGATCCGCGTCGTCAGCGTGGTCTCGGTCTTGCGTTCCTCCGGCTGGGTGGCCGAACGGCCCCCGTCCGTACCGGTGTCGGAAGCCATGGGGGTGCCGTACGGGGGCGTCCCCGAAGGGTATGCGGCTCCGCCGCGCCCGTTGGGCCCGGAGGACGGAGTGTCAGTTTCACGACTCAAGGCAGGTTCTCCCGGTTGGCTCCACCGCCCGTTACACCTCAGCGGGCAGCTCGGCGGCGCGCACCACCATACTGTCCGCGTCTGGCGCGCATCCCATGACCGCCGAGGAAACCCACACCGGACTCGCACCTGCGCCGCACGGCGAAGTGGTACGTCACTTGCCAAGTCGGGCGGGGCCGCCACCGGGTTGCCGCCCGGGGGCAAGGGTGGCACAGATCACAGCCAGGGCCATGCCGCCGAGCAGGAAGAGGTAGGAGCCGCCTCCCGCGCCGAACAGGAAATCGCCTTCCGGGCGGCTGTTGACGAGCAGGATGACGGCGATGATCCAGCCGACGACCGGCGCGACCGCCCCGCCCCGGCCGCCGAGCACGTACGCCCCGCCGACGAACGTCCCGGCCGCGCCCGCGAGGGCGAGCAGCAGGCCGCCCGGGAACCAGGCGGCCTGCACCAGGCTCCCGGCGAGCCCGACGAGCGCGCCGAGCAGGAACAGTCCGGCATAGGCGGCCATCCGCCCGGCGGAGGGGCGCTGCAGCGGCTGGGCGAGCAGGGGGCCGCGTCCGGCGTCGCTCATCACGCCTCCTCGATGCCGGCGAACAGGTCGCTCTCGCCGGGCTGTGCCGTCCCGCGCACCAACTCGTAGTACTCGGTGGTGAACAGCGGCTGGGCCAGGTCGTTGGAGAGCGCGAAGTACGGGCGGCCCGGGGCGACCTCGATCTGGGTGGCGTGGGCGCGCATCGCGGCGGCCTTGGCTTCGGCGTGGGCGGTGCCGTCGACGGCGGTGGTGATCCGCTCGTCGTCGACCACGCCCGGTACGTCGGCCACGGAGCCGCTCTTCTCGAACGGCAGTGTGTCCAGCTCGTCCTCCAGACGGGCGAAGGCGGCCTCCGCCACGGAGCGGGGGACCCGGTTCCAGTAGACCTTGGCGATCTCGTGCCCCTGCTCGGCCGCCCGTTCCACGGCGCGCATGGCGACGCGGTGGGCCTGGACGTGGTCGGGGTGGCCGTACCCGCCGTTGTCGTCGTAGGCGACGAGGACCTGGGGGCGGACCTCCAGGATCACCTCGGCCAGCAGGGCGGCGGCCTCGTCCACATCGGCCTGCCAGAAGCAGGCCGGATCGTCGTTGTCCGCGATGCCCATCATCCCGGAGTCGCCGTAGCGGCCCGCGCCGCCGAGCAGCCGGACGTCCTCGACGCCCAGCTCGCGCAGGGCGGCGGTGAGCTCGCCGCGCCGGTGCGTGCCGAGGGCGGCGCCGGTCAGATGGCGCAGGGCGGGCGGGATGACTTCTCCGCGCTCACCGAGGGTGCAGGTGACCAGGGTCACATGGGCGCCCTCGGCCGCGTACCGGGCCATGGTCGCGCCGTTGTTGATCGACTCGTCGTCCGGGTGCGCGTGCACCAGCAGCAGTCGCCGGGAGGGCCGTTCCGTCATGGGACCACCCTACGAGGCGGCCGCCTTCTCGCCTGCCACCTCCTGGTCGCTTCTCATTCTTCACTGTCCAGCACATGGGCGACAGCCAGCGCAATCCGCTCGATCCAGTCGATGGCGTCCGTCACCTCCGCCTCGTCAATGGGGCGCCGCTGCTCGAGATCGCCGTCGATCAGGTCGGCGTCGTGCGCGATTTTGTTGCGCCGCTGAGTGATCTCCAGATAGCGGCTGCGAAGCTTCTTCTCGTTGAGCGAGGTGCGCTCCTGGAAGAACTCCTTGTTGATGCACCCCGCCGCCTCGTACCAGACCTTCTTTTCCGTCACGAGCTTGAGCACTTCGGAGATCTTTCCGGGATGCTGGAGTGCCTGCCCCGAGAGCTTCTCCCGTAGGTGCTCGACCACAGCTTCGGACAGGGTGACGTCGCCGCGCCGCACGGCCTCGACCCTGTGCAAGGGCAACTCGTACACCCGGAGCTGGTACGGCATCTCGGGGCTGTCCTTGGCCGCCAGCTCGGCGACCCGACGCAGGACCTCCTCGTGCAGCCAGTGATCGATGGCCGCGACCGCCTGAACCCAGGCTGCCCTGTAGAAGTCGTCGATGTCGATCGTGGGAGACCGGAAGGGCGTGAGCATGGCACCCGCTTTGACCATGCGCCGGGCGTAGGACAGGTTCGTCATGAACGCATCGAACTGCCGTGTCTGCGGTCTGGAAATGGACATGCGCTACCCCGTGGGAACTCTTCGTGACGATCTTTACGAGAACGATTCCCGAGACTCAGGGGGGTCAGTCAAGCCAGGCGAGGGCGTCCCGGATCAAGGTGGCCGAAACCGGCCCATCCGCATCCGGAACACGCCCTTCGGCGTCAGGGCCGGGGATCCTCGCCGCTCTCGTCCTTGTACCGCGGCAGACCGTCCGTCGAGATCGTCCAGTCGGCGATCGTGATGTCCTCGCCATAGACGAAATCCTTGCGCGTGGCGTAGCGGGGGCCCTCCGGGGTGGAGTGGATGTCAGACAGGACGGCACCAGTGCCGGTACGAGGGTCGAAGATCGCGTAGACGGGGATGCCCATCAGGGGATAGTCGCGAACCTTGCCCACCCAGTCGTTGTCCGGGTTGGAGCGGGAGACGATCTCGATGGCGGCGATGAGCGCACGAGGGTCGATGGAACCCTCCGTATCCATGTCCTCTTCTGCGATCACCATGACGTCGGGGCGCCTCATGATGGCCTCGGGCGCGTCCTCCACGTCGGGCTCACCGGTATGAGCCACGATCTCTTCCGGCATCGCCTTCTCCAGGCGCTTTCGGAGCCGTAGCGCCGTCAGCTCATGCCGGCCGATGGGCGACATCATGTCGTGGACGATCCCTTCCTTGGTGATCTCGAATTTGCCCGGGACGGTGTCGTCCGTGGACTGCACGAAGTCCCGCATGGCCCGGTACCGGTGCGAAGCGCCCTGCCGTGAGTCGTCCGGTGCGATGGTCATGGCGCTCGCTCCTCGTCTTCTGTGCCCAGGGGCAAGGATCGTCACGTTCATGCTAGGCGGCCTCCGGGACATCGCATCGGCAGTCGCGGCAGCGGCCGGGTCCGGGCGCTCGGAAGGCGCGGTCACAGCCTTCGCAGGTCTGGAGCGGGTGCCGTACGGGCGGCGGGGCGGCCGGTGCGCGGAACGGGGGTGGGGGCGGCAGCTGGGCGGCGAGGCGGTGGGCCAGCAGGGCGGCGGGCCGGTGCAGCCCCTCGGACGGCAGGTCGGCGGTCAGTGCCTGCCGTACGGCGGTGGGGCTGACGTCGCGCTCCAGCCAGGCGGCGACGCCGGGGGCCAGGTGTGCCGCGTCGGCTGCTGACAGGAGTAGGCGTGGATCGTGGCGACGCAGATCGGCGAGGAGATCGGCGGCGGACTGGACCAAGGCCGGGGCGGTGCAGGCCGGCTGGGGTACAGCGGGGAGAGGTTTGCGGGTGCGGTCGGGTGTGTGGCCGCTGGGTGTCGCTGTCGTCCGGGGGACGGGGCGGTCGGGGCAGCTCGGCCTGTCGGCGTGGCGCCGGGCCGCAGGCTGGTTGCAAGAGGTCGTGCGGGTGACGATGCGGCCGCCGGGGACGCGTTGACGTTCGCGGCGGAGGTAGCCGTGGGACTCCAGTTCACGCAGTGCGGCGGCGATACGGGTCGCTCCCTCGGGGAAGCGGGCGGCGAGAGTCTTGATGTCGACGCGGGCGCCCTTCGGCAGCGACTGGATGTGACAGGCCAGGCCGATCGCGAGGAGGGAGAGGTCCGGGTGCTGGGTGAGGTGGTTGCCGATCACCGTGAAGCTGGTGGTGTGGCGGGTGTGGTCGTGGATGAGCCCACTGGCGTGGTGGCCCCGGTTCGGGTGCTTGTTGCCCGCGATACGGGCCTGGGCGCGCGGCGGCACGCTAGGGTGCTGGGTACCCATCGGGAAGCTCTTCTCTTCCTCGGTGGTCAGGCCCTCGCACTGGGATTGCCGTCCCGGCGGGGGCCGTCGCATGTCTGCGGTTGTGTTGCGCTGAGCGTAGGGGTGCCGGGGGCCGCGGAATCCAGTCGATCCGGGGATGTTCACCCGGCCGAGTGAGCGCGGGCCACGGGCGGGAGGGGTGGGGTTTGGTGGGGTTCTTTTCCCCGCGGTTCTTTGCTCTTCAGTCGCGGGCGTCACCGGAACCCGTGGGAGCGGGATCCGGTGCTGGAAGGCGCAGTTCGGCCCAGACGGTCTTGCGCGGGAAACGGCCCTCGGCGACACCCCAGCGATCGGCGAGCGCATCTACGAGCAGCAGGCCACGGCCGGACTCGGCGTGCGTGTCCGCCACTTGGAGCCTGGGCAGACGGTCACCGCGCGTGTCGGTGACTTCGACGCGCAGGGTGCGGCCGACCACGTACAGCGTGAGACGGAAGCTGCGCCCGGGAAGGCGGCCGTGAGTGGCGGCGTTGGCTGCCAGCTCGGCGACGATGTGGGTCGCGGGGGCCGGCGGAAGCCCCCAGTCGCGGAGCTGGTCGGCCGCGAGCAGCCGAGCCAGGCGGGCACCGCGCGGGGTACAGGACAGCAGAACGCTGAAGTTGAGGATGTGGCCATCGAGTTGAGCCGTGGCCTCGGCGATTTCCTGATTCACGTCACTCAGAGTGGCCGGTGACGCTTACCGTGATGAGTGATTACGCCGTTGCGTACGGTGACTGTCCGGTGGTTGTCCGGTGGTGTACGGGCTTGTCGGCAGCGGATGTACGGGTACGGGCGTTGCGGCACGACGGTACGACGGAGGGGCGCGCGCTGATGACGGTCGACGGAGATGCGGAACGGCTCAAGGATGAGACGGATGAGCCGGGTTGGGAGGTGGACCCGGACGACGAGTGGGGTGTCGCGGTCATCGCTACCGTCGGGCGGCAGCTGAAGCTGCGACGGGAGGCGGTGGGGATGAAGGCCGGCGATTTCGGCAAGGTCGTCGGCTACGGCGAGGACATGGTCTACAAGATCGAGGGCGGCAAGCGGATTCCCCGGCCGGAGTATCTGGACAAGGCCGACAAGCTGTTGAGGGCGGGTGGACTGCTCTCCGCGATGAAGGAGGACGTGGAGAAGGTTCGGTACCCGAAGAAGGTGCGGGAACTGGCCGAGCTGGAAGCCAAGGCTGTGGAGATGGGAGTGTACGTCGGGCTCAGCATCCATGGTCTGTTGCAGACACCGGAGCATGCGCGGGCCTTGTTCGAGGTATCCCAGTCCGCCTACTCGGAAACCGAGTTGGAACGCTTGGTCGCCGCACGCATGGGCCGTAAGTCCATCTTCGAGCGGGACCCGGCACCGGCACTCAGCTTCGTCCAGGAAGAGGTGACGCTGCGCCGAAGGGTTGGAGGCACAATGGTGTGGCGTCAGCAGCTCGAACATCTGCTGGAGGTGACTGGGCTACGCAATGTCACCCTGCAGGTGATGCCGACGGACTCCGGTGCCCACCCCGGACTGAGCGGCAAGATCGAGGTGCTGAAGTTCGAGGACGGTACGGCCGTAGGCCGCTCCGATGGAGCGTTCAACGGTCGCCCGACTTCTGATCCGAAGCAGCTCCGCATCCTGGAGCTGCGGTACAGCACCATCCGGGCTCAGGCCTTCTCCCCACGGGAGTCGCTGGCCTTTATCGAGCAACTGCTGGGAGAAGCATGATCCGCGAGACCGCTGCAGGTGGCATTTCCGAGCTGGCGTGGTTCAAGAGCAGTTACAGCGATGGTCCCGAGGGCGACTCCTGCGTAGAGATCGCCATAGCACCCCGTACTGTCCACGTCCGCGACTCCAAGAACGTCAAGGGCCCCCGGCTCATGCTGACGCCGGGGGCCTGGGCTCACTTCGTGTCGTACGCGTCCGAAGACTGAGCCGACGGGTCGGTTACTCGACCTCGGCCTCCGGTACATCGACCTCGCCGCCCAAGGAACGGGCGATGGCCGTGAACTCGTTGAGAGCGGACTGGAGGTCGCGGACGATCTCCTCGGCGATCACCTCGGGCGGCAGACCGCTGTCGGCGTCGTCGAGGGCCGGGTCCTTCATCCACGTGATGTCGAGGTTGACCTTGTCGCGGGCGACGAGTTCCTCGTAGCCGAACTTCTTGAACGGCCCGTTCTCGTCCTCGGACTCGACACGGGCCGACCGGGGCTCGCCGGGACGGTAGGCCGCCACGAAGTCGTTCAGGTGGCCTCGGGTGAGCGGGCGCTGCTTGAGCGTGAAGTGCTGGCCGGTGCGGAAGTCGTAGACCCACGTCTCGGTGGTGTGCGGCTTGCCGTCTGCGCGCGGGGGCTTCTTGTCGAAGAAGAGGACGTTGGCCTTGACGCCGCCTGCGTAGAAGATGCCGGTGGGCAGTCGCAGGATGGTGTGCAGGTCGAACTCGTCCAGGAGCTTGCGGCGGACCTTCTCACCGGCGCCGCCCTCGAAGAGGACGTTGTCGGGCAGGACGACGGCGGCACGTCCCCCGACAGCAGTGAGCGACATGATGTGCTGCAGGAAGTTGAGCTGCTTGTTGGTCGTCGTCGCGGTGAAGTCGTCGCGGTCGTACTGGATGTCCTCCTTCTCGACCTCGCCGTCCTGACCGATCACGGTGATCGCGGACTTGCGGCCGAAGGGAGGGTTGGCGAGGACGAGGGTGGCGTGCTTGCCGCTGGGCTTGTCGGCGAGGGCGTCGCCGACGGTGATGAGGCTGGGACCGTCGCTCTTGCCGATGCCGTGGAGGAGCATGTTCATGGCGGCGAGGCGGGCGGTGCCGGTGACGAGTTCGTTGCCCCAGATCTTGCGACCACCGTCGTAGGCCATGCGCTCGTCCAGCGACATGGTCTTCATGTGGTGCTCGCGGATGTAGGCGTGGGCCGCGATGAGGAAGCCGCCGGTGCCGCAGGCAGGGTCGGTGATGGTGTCGTCCGGGCCGGGCTGCATGACGTCGACCATGGCGTCGATGAGCGCGCGGGGCGTGAAGTACTGGCCGGCGCCGGTCTTGGTGTCGGAGGCGCCCTTGGCGAGCAGACCTTCGTAGGCGTCGCCCTTCAGGTCCGTCCCGGTGACGGTCCACTCTTCCCGGCCGATCAGCTCAACGACGAGCTTCTCCAGAAGGGCGGGCTTGGTGATCCGGTTCTGGGCGTCGGCGAAGATCGTGCCGATGGTGGTGTCGGGCTGGCTGCCGAGGTGTTCGAGGATGTCGCGGTAGTGCTTCTCCAACTCGGCGCCACGCTTGCCTGCCAGCGACTGCCAGTTGTACTTGACCGGGACGATCGCACTCATGTCGTGCCCGTCCCACGGATCATTCTCGATCTCGTCGACCATCTTGAGGAAGAGCAGGTAGGAGAGCTGCTCGACGTACTCAATGGTGGACATGCCGTTGTCGCGGAGGACGTTGCAGTAGTTCCAGAGCTTGGAGACCAGGGTGTTGGTCTGGGCAACGACCTTGGCCGTCTGGGCGGACTGTTCGGCAGGCTGCTGGGCGTCTGCGGGGGCGGTCACAGGTCGAACTCCTGCTGTACGGCGAGGGCGGGGGCGGGGGTTGGTTCGGGGGCGGGTCCGATTGCTTCTGCGGCTCGCGGGGCGGGGGCCTTTGCCGACCTCTTGACCGCGGCCTTGCGGGGGCGCTTGGTCTTGGGCTGAGCGGCGCGGTCGGCAGTGACACGGGCCAGCGCGACCTGGGCTGCTTCGTCGCGCGGATCCTGATGGACCAGTTTGCCGTCGAAGGCTGTGCACAGTAGCGCGTTTCGCAGTCCGACCGACCTTCGTCGTGCACGGTCCAGTTCCGAGGAGACACGGGCGACACGTTCCATTTCGTCGCGCACTTCCACGACGACGCGTTCCTGCACCTCAAGAGACGGAACAGGCATGGTGAAATTCTCGATCGTCGACTGATCGATCTTGGGCATCGAACCCGCGAGCCCTTTCGCCCGGGCCCTGAAATAGGAACGGCCACGTCGACTCTGCAAAATCAGGGTCACATATTCAGGGAGTACGTCATCATTCACGCGGACTCGAATCAGAAGATCCGGAAAGATAGCCCAATCATCGGCCCCCTCGTACATGGCCGTGGTGCCGACGAGCTCCGGCGTGTTCGACCTTTGAACGAGAATGTCTCCCCGGGTCAGCCACAGGTCCCGCACTCTGTGCGGGTCAGCCACGGTCAGCTTGGTATTGGTGTCGCTGAACACACCCTGAGTGACTGCCGTCAGATTGAGCGTACGAATACCAAACGGGTCCGAAGTCGCCTTCGCAGAATGCCCGTTACGCAGCGGCTCCTTTATAAGTTCGCCGAGCCGCTTCGTGGCCGCATCGTCAACCCTTTGCAGCGCGACCGTCATAGCTGCTGAACGCAAGCCGTGCGCCCGCCCTTGGCATGAATCCAAACTCGCGACGGCCGCATCAAGCCGCGACAACTGCTCTTCGAGCACCTCGACGATGCGGCGCTGCTCAGCAACCGGCGGCAACGGAACGGGTACCTCACGCAGTCGCTGCTGTGGTAGGTGCTTGATGGTGCTCCCTGTCGCAAAACGCACAAGCTTCCCAGAAGATGCGGCGTGCTCCAGGTAGTAGCGCAAGTACTTGGTCTCCAGCACAGACGAAGGGCGTACACGATGGAGCGCCTTCTGATAAGCGATGGGCTCAGGCACATTCCAAATAGCGCAGCGCCCGATCTCCCCGCCCTCGCAGACAATCAGGTCCCCCATGGAGACCGTGAACCGGCCTTTCTCCTCCGGCTCGATGTCCATAGTTGAGAGGTCAGTGCTGTCAATCCTGCCCCATTGCACATTGACGTTGCGCAAATAGGGTGTCGGGTGCAGTCCCGTGGACTGCTTCTTGTCCAGCATCTTACCGAGCGCCGTATCGGCGATGTCCCCCAACTTGGCCCAAGCCCACCCCGCCGGAAGCTCCCTCTCCCCGTCCACGCTCACACTCAAGCCAGTTCCTGATTCAGCTCATCCAACAGTTCCAACGCCTTGTCCTTCTCCCCGAACGCTCGCATGAAGCCCCGGCCTCCGCCGCGCTCGGAGAAAGGTGCGTGTCCGAAGTCTCCCGGCTCGATGCCGATGTCGGCGGCAATGGCGTTCCTTATCCGCTCCAGCCACCACAGCTGGTCGTCATTGAACTCCACACCCGCCTGCCGCTGCCGCAGCAGCCAACCCTCGAAGCGCTCCTCGACCACCGTACGGTACGGGCGGAGCTCGTCATCCGCGCCGAGCTCGTAGCGGATGAGGCGTATGAGATCGCCCAGGCCCGCCTCCTTGCCGGGGCTGGCTGCCGCCTTGCCGAGCTGCTCGTAGTGGTCCCACAGGACCGTCGGCGTCCAGGCGCGGTTGGTCGCGCGGACCTTGGCCGCGAGTTCCTTCAGCGCAGTACGCGCCTCGCGCGGACTGACACGCGCCCCGCTGCCCAGGGCGACGCGGATCGCCGCGTTCTCGTCCTGCTGCTCCTTGGTGAGGAGTCCGTTCCACTCCACGAGTTCCTTGCGGGCCCGCTCCTCGCGGGGTATCTCGCGAAGCTCCGTGACGAGCACCTCTGTCGTCTCGTCGTATGTGAGGTCCTGCTGGTGGCGGATCTCGAGGATCAGCTTGCGCAGCTCCGGGCGCGAGGTGAGGGGCGCCACGGCGTCCTGGACCTTCTTCCGGGCCAGCTCGGGGCCGCCTTCGTGGCGAGCCTGGTCCTGGGTGTCGACGTCCACCGCGTCCGCGATGCGCCGGGCCAGGTCGGCCAGGCTGACGCCGCCGGACGTCTGGGTCAGGAGGGTCTTCTCCTCCTCGCCCAGCTGGCGGTCGATGCGGGCCAGGCGGCGCCCCAGGGTCTCGGCCTCGTCCGCCGTCAGCGACCGTGTGCCCGCCTTGTCCAGCAGCTTCGCCAGCGAGACGCCGCGTTGTTCGCCGGCCGGGATCAGAGGCCGGGCGTCCACCAGAGGCGAGTCGGTCACACCCACCGCGTCCATGAGGACGAAACGGTCCTTCGTCAGGTCGGGTGCCGCATCCGGTGTCACCTTCTTCAGGTCGTCCGGGGCGATGGAGCGGGCCCCTCGTCCCTTCATCTGCTCGAAGAGCACCGGACTCTTCACCGACCTCAGGAAGATCACGCACTCCAGCGGCTTCACGTCCGTGCCGGTGGCGATCATGTCGACGGTCACGGCCACCCTCAGGCGAGGTGAGTTGCGCAGGTCGTTGATGAGCGAGTCGGGGTCGTCCCCGTTCGCCCGCGACCGATAGGTGATCTTCTTCGCGAACTCGTCGCCCCGGTCGAAGACCTCCTTGACCTGCTTCAGAACCTCTTCGGCATGGTCGTCACCCGCGGCGAAGACCAGGGTCTTGGGGAGGTCGGCGCGGCCGGGGAACCACCGCTGCCAGTTGTTCTTGTAGGTCGTCAGCACGGCCCGGATCTCGTCCTCGGTGATCACCGAGCGGCCCAGCTGTGAGGTGGTGTAGGTGAAGTCGTCGTCCAGTTCCTCGTACCGCTGGGCACGGGTCTGCCGGTCCCGGATCCGGACGGTCGTGCCCTTCTCGATCTTCGCACCGCCGTTCTCGCGCAGGTCGGTGTTGAGGCGCACGATGTCGAAGTCGACGTTGACCCCGTCGGCGACAGCCTGTTCGTAGGTGTACTTCGAGACCTCGTTGTTGTCGAAGAAGCCCTTGGTCTGGCGGGTGGGCGTGGCGGTGAGGCCCACGAGGTGGGCGTCGAAGTACTCCAGGACCCCGCGCCACAGTCCGTAGATCGAGCGGTGGCACTCGTCCACGACGATCACGTCGAAGGACTCGATGGGGACGTCCGGGTTGTACTCGACGGTGATCGGCTCGTCCGCCGTGTACGTCTCGTCCAGCGCGGCGCCCGCCGATTCGTCCGTCTCCGGTTCGTCCGTCGTCTCCGCTTCGTCCGTCAGTGGCTCGCCCTTGAGGAGCGCGTACATACGCTGGATCGTCGAGACCACGACCGAAGACGTGTCCTGGAGCCCGCCGCGGCCCAGCATGTCGACGTTGTAGAGGTCGGTCAGCTTCCGGTTCTCGTCCGGCGTGCGGTACTTGTCGAACTCCGCGCGGGCCTGGCGGCCGAGATTGTTGCGGTCGACGAGGAAGAGGACCCGGCGGGCACCCGCGTGGCGAAGCAGACGGTAGGTCTCCGTGACCGCCGTGAAGGTCTTGCCGGCGCCCGTGGCCATCTGGATGAGGGCACGGGGCTTGTCGGCGGCCAGCGAGCCCTCCAGGCCCGTGATCGCCTCCACCTGGGCCATGCGTAGACCGTGCGTCTCCAGCAGCGGCATGCTCGTGCGCAGCGCCGCCCGGAACGTGGGCGCGTCCGGGTGCTCGTCGGCGTACCGCATCCACGCCGCGAGGGTCTCCGGGCGGTGGAAGGTGAAGACCTCGCGGGAACGGGCCTCCGGGTCGATCCGGTTGACGAAGTACGTCTCCGTGCCGGTCGTGGCGTAGCGGAACGCGAAGGGCTCCTCGCGGCGCCACACCGCCATGGCGTGCTCCTTGAGCACACCCGCCGCGTAGCGCTCGTTCTGGGCGAGAGCACCGGACAGCGGCGTTCCCTCACGCTTGGCCTCGATGACGCCGACGATCTTCCCGTCGACGTAGAGGACGTAGTCGGCACGGCCGGTCGCCACGGTGAACTCGCGGACGGCGACGCCCTTGCTGCGCTCGTCCAGCGGGTTGGCATCCGCCTTGTCCTGGATCACCCAGCCCGCCTTGACGAGCATCGCGTCGATCTTCGCCCGGGCCTGCACCTCGTTGAGCGGTGCCGGGCGCTGGGCGCGCTCCACGATGGCCTCGCGCGCTGCGGAGGCGATCTTGCGGGGCTGGAGGCGTTCGAGGTCGTACCGGTGCTGGTGCGCTGCCCGGAGCTCCGCGACCTGCGCCTGCAATTCCTCGACCTGTGCGGCGTAGGTGGCCTTGGCCTGTTCGACATGGGCGATCAGTGCCTCGGCCTCGGCGCGTGCCCGCCGTTCGGCCTCCAGCCGGTCGCTGGTCTCCGAGAGCTTGACGCGAGACTCTGCCAGCGTGCGTCGATGCCCTTCCAGCGCCTCGCGCAGCTGTGCGGTCTCCTCGGGATCCGTCGCTACCGTCTCGGCCGGGAGCGTAGGGGGTACGAACGCCGTCACCGTGCGCGTGCCGCCCATGGCCCGGTCGAAGAGGTCGCCCAGCTGCCAGCACAGCTTCAGGGCTTCCAGCGCCTTCGTCGTGTCGAAGAGGTGGTTGTGCGCGGCGTCGTTGCGGCCCCGGCGCAGCTTGTCGAACGCCTCACGGCTCCAGCCGACGAGCACGCCCGCGCGCGTAAGCGCGTTGAGGCGGTCGAACTGTGTCGTGCCCTGGACGCAGGTACCCGTGCGGGTGACGAACTCCTCGGCCAGCACCTCACCGAACTGCCCCGCACTGACATAGGCGGCGTTCGGGTTGGTCAGGACGGTGAGTTCGGCCTGCGAACCGTAGATCGCGAGAAGCGGCTGGTACCCGTACAGACGCCCGAAGTTGGGTGATGCCTTCGCCAGTTCCCGGAGCCGTCTGTCCACGTCCTGCTCGTCCACCCGCCGCCCCCAGCGTTCGCTCGTCCTCGGAGGGTAAAGCTTACGAAGCCGGGCAGCAGGAGGCAGCAGAATGCGTCAGAACTTGATGCTGCCGATCATGCTGGCGACGTTCGTCGTCAGCTCGCTGATCGTGGGAGCGACCGTCGAGGAGGCGAGATAGAAGCCGAGCAGGACGCAGACCACCGCATGGCCGCCCTTCAGCCCTGACTTCTTGATCAGCAGGAAGACGATGATCGCCAGCAGCACCACCGCCGAAATCGAGAGTGCCACGGCGGCTCACCTCCAAAGATCCCAGGTACACGGGGGGTTCGGACTATGGGGGTTGTGACTCGGTTGTAGATCGGTAGATCAATTCCATGCACACGCCAGCGGGTTCATACCCACTCAGCGGTAGTGATCATAACTATCCGTGCTCGCGCATCGCTCGGCGCACGGCCGCACAAGGGGGCGCATGGCCAATATGGTCGGGGTATGACGACCGAGGCTGACTCCTTCCCCCGTCGGCACGCCCGCACGCAGCGGTTCACGCTCGGCGCGCCGCGCGCGTTCACCGTGGCACCCGACGGCTCGCGTGTCGCGTTCCTGCGTTCCGGTTCGGGCACGGACCGGGCCAACTCCCTGTGGATTCTCGATCCGGCGAGCGGCACGGAGCGCATCGCCGCCGACCCGCACGCCCTCCTGCACGGCGCTTCGGAAGAGCTCTCGCCCGAGGAGCGGGCACGCCGGGAGCGCAGCCGGGAAGGTGGCGCCGGCATCGTCGGCTATGCCACCGACGCCGCCCTGGAGTTGGCGGCTTTCGCCTTGTCAGGGCGGCTTTTCACGGCCGGACTGCCGACCGGCACGACCCGCGAACTCCCCGTGCCCGGACCGGTGATCGACCCGCGGCCCGCGCCCGACGGGCGGCACGTGGCGTACGTCGCGCAGGGCGCCCTGCGGGTGGTGGGCGCCGAGGGCGAGGACGACCGGGCGCTGGCCGAGCCGGAGTCGGACGCGGTCACCTACGGGCTGGCCGAGTTCATCGCGGCGGAGGAGATGTCGCGTTCGCGGGGATTCTGGTGGGCTCCCCAGTCGGACCGGCTGCTCGTGGCGCGCGCGGACGACACGCCGGTGCGGCGGTGGTGGATCGCGGATCCGGCCCACCCGGAGCGTGAGCCGGACCACGTCGCCTACCCGGCGGCGGGGACGGGGAACGCGGACGTACGGCTGTTCGTCATCGGCCTGGACGGCGCCCGCACGGAGGTCCTCTGGGACCGTGCGCGCTATCCGTATCTGGCGCGAGTGCACTGGTCAGAGGCGGGGGCGCCGCTGATCCTGGTGCAGGCGCGGGACCAGCGCAGCCAGCTGTTCCTGGCGGTGGACCCGGACTCCGGGGCGACCCGGATGGTGCACGCGGATGAAGATCCAACATGGCTGGAACTTTTCGCCGGTGTGCCCTGCTGGAACCCGTCCGGACAGCTCGTGCGGATCGCGGACGAGGGCGGGGCGCGGGTACTGGCGGTCGGTGAACGTCCGCTGACGGGGCCGCAGTTGCACATCCGTGCGGTGCTGGACGTGGGCCCCGGTGATGTGCTGGTCACGGCCTCGGCGGGCGAGGAGGCCCCGTCCCCGCAGACCGGCGAGATCCACGTCTACCGGGTGAACGAACTCGGCATGGAGCGCGTGTCGCAGGAGCCCGGGGTGCACTCGGCGGTGCGGGCCGGGGACACGACGGTCCTGGTGTCCGCCACGCTCGACAGGCCGGGCACGCATGTCCAGGTGCTGCGTGACGGAAAACCGGCGGCGACTGTCCGATCGTTTGCCGAAGATCCCGGTTTGTCCCCCGGCGTGACCCTCACCGAGGGGGGCGCACGCCGAATTCCGTGCGCCGTGCTTATGCCTAAGGACTACCCCGGTGACACTCCCCTTCCGGTGCTGCTCGACCCCTACGGCGGCCCGCACGGCGCCCGCGTGGTGGCCGCCCACAACGCCCATCTGACCTCGCAGTGGTTCGCCGACCAGGGCTTCGCGGTGATCGTCGCCGACGGCCGGGGCACCCCGGGCCGCTCGCCGGCCTGGGAGAAGGCGATCCACCGCGACTTCACGCTCACCCTGGACGACCAGGTCGAGGCCCTCCAGGACCTCGCGCGACGCTACCCGCTGGACCTGTCCCGGGTGGCCGTCCGCGGCTGGTCCTTCGGCGGCTATCTGGCCGCCCTCGCCGTCCTGCGCCGCCCCGACGTCTTCCACGCGGCCATCGCCGGCGCCCCGGTCACCGACTGGCGCCTGTACGACACCCACTACACCGAGCGCTACCTGGGCGACCCCGACCGGGACCCCGAGGCCTACCTCCGCAGTTCGCTGGTGACCGACGAGGGCCTGTCCTCCCCCGCCGGGCCGGACCGCCCCCTGATGATCATCCACGGCCTGGCCGACGACAACGTGGTGGCCGCCCACACGCTGCGCCTGTCCTCGGCGCTGCTCGCCGCGGGCCGCCCGCACGAGGTGCTCCCCCTGTCCGGCGTCACCCACATGACCCCGCAGGAGCAGGTCGCCGAGAACCTCCTGCTGCTCCAGGTGGACTTCCTCGAACGATCACTGGGGTGACCGCACCGACCGCCGTGAACTGCGTTTACACGCAGGCAACTTCGCGGAAGCGGCACCGATATACGGACGCGCGAGGCTGAACAGCGTACGGCCGTGCGGGTGCCGTGAGCGGGCCGGGACGCGCCATGTCGTCCCGGCCCGTTGCCGTCCGCAGGCCATGCCGGCCCGTTGCTGTCCACAGGTCATCCCGACGCGGTTGCCGTCCACAGGTCATGCCGGCCCGGTTTGCCGTCCGCAGGTCATGCCGGCCCGTTGCCGTTGTGCGCGGGCTTCGGCGGGTCCTCGGGGGCCACGACCCTCTTCTCCTCTGCGAAGTGGCAGGCCGAGTCGTGGGCCGCGGGACCGCCCGTGGGCCGGAACACTACCGGGACGGCCAGCGCCGGCACCTCCCGGGCGCAGCGCTCCTGGGCCTTCCAGCAGCGGGTGCGGAAGCGGCAGCCCGAGGGGATGGCCGTCGGGGAGGGCACGTCACCGGTGAGAATGATCCGCTCGCGGCGTTCGCGGGCCGCGGGGTCGGGCACCGGGACGGCCGACAGCAGCGCCTGTGTATAGGGGTGCGTGGGGTGGTCGTAGATCTCGGCCTGGCTGCCGATCTCCACGATCCGGCCCAGGTACATGACCCCGACCCGGTCCGAGATGTGCCGGACGATCGACAGGTCGTGCGCGATGAAGACGTAGGAGAGGTCGAACTCCGACTGGAGCCGGTCCAGCAGGTTGATCACCTGCGCCTGCACCGAGACGTCCAGGGCCGACACCGGCTCGTCGGCGACGATCACCTCGGGGCGCAGCGCCAGCCCCCGGGCGATGCCGATGCGCTGGCGCTGCCCGCCGGAGAACTGGTGCGGGTAGCGGTTGATGTACTCCGGGTTCAGGCCGACGACGTCGAGGAGTTCCCGCACCCGGCGGCGCCGGTCGCCCTTGGGGGCCGCCTCGGGGTGGATCTCGTACGGCTCCCCGATGATGTCCCCCACCGTCATCCGCGGGTTGAGGGAGGTGTACGGGTCCTGGAAGACCATCTGGATGTTGCGCCGGACGGCCTTGAGGGCCCTGCCGGACAGCCCGGTGATGTCCTCGCCCTTGAACCGGATCGAGCCCGCCGTCGGCCGCTCCAGGTGGCACAGCATCTTCGCCACCGTCGACTTGCCGCAGCCCGACTCGCCGACGATGCCCAGGGTCTCGCCCCTGGCGAGGGCGAAGTCGACGCCGTCGACCGCCTTCACCACGCCGACCTGCTTCTTGAAGAGGATCCCCCGCATCAGCGGGTAGTGCTTGACGAGGCCGCTGACCTCCAGGATCGGCTCAGCCATGGAGGCACTCCCTCCAGAAGTGGCAGGCGCTGCCCCGCTCCTGGTCGACCTCGTACAGCGGCGGCACGTCCGTGCGGCACAGATCCTGGGCCATCGGGCAGCGCGGATGGAAGGCGCAGCCGGGCGGGATGTCCATCAGGTTGGGCGGCAGGCCCTTGATGGCGTACAGCTCCTGCCCCTTCTGGTCCAGGCGCGGGACGGAGTCCAGCAGGCCACGGGTGTAGGGGTGGGCCGGCGCCTTGTAGATGTCGTGCACGGGGGCCGACTCGACGATCCGGCCCGCGTACATCACGGCGATGCGGTCGGCGACGTCCGCGACGACTCCGAGGTCGTGGGTGATGAGGATCAGCCCCATGTGGAACTCGCGCTGCAGCTCCGCGAGCAGCTCCATGACCTGGGCCTGCACGGTGACGTCCAGGGCCGTGGTGGGCTCGTCGGCGATGATGAGCGCCGGCTGGAGCGCCAGCGCCATGGCGATCATGATGCGCTGCCGCATGCCGCCGGAGAACTGGTGGGGATAGTCCCGCACCCGCTGGGCCGCGCCGGGGATGCGCACGCGGTCCATCAGCTCGACGGCCCTGGCCCGCGCGTCCTTCTTCGACATGCCCCGGTGCACGACGAACATCTCGCCGAGCTGGTCGCCCACGGACAGCACGGGGTTGAGGGAGGACAGGGCGTCCTGGAAGATCATCGCCATTCCGGCGCCGCGGAGCCTGCGCCGCTCCTCCTCCTTCAGTTTCAGCACGTCCCTGCCCTGGAAGAGGACCTCCCCGCCGGTGATCCGCCCCGGCGGCGTGTCGAGGATCCCCATCACGGCCTGGGCGGTGACCGACTTGCCCGAGCCGGACTCGCCGAGCACCGCCAGGGTCTCCCCCTCGCCGACGGCGTACGACACCCCGTTGACGGCCTTGGCGATCCCGTCCCGGGTGCGGAACTCCACGTGCAGGTCGCGTACGTCGAGCAGCACGGCGCCGTCACCTCAGCTTCGGGTCGAGGGCGTCGCGCACCGCGTCGCCGAGCATGATGAAGGCCAGGACGGTGACCGCGAGCGCGCCGGAGGGCCACAGCAGCGCGTGCGGGGCGTTGCGGATGTAGGGGGAGGCGGCGGAGATGTCGATGCCCCAGGAGACGCTCGGCGGTTTCAGTCCGACGCCGAGGTAGGACAGGGTCGCCTCCAGCGCGATGTAGGTGCCCAGGGCGATGGTCGCCACGACGATCACGGGCGCCACGGCGTTGGGCGCGATGTGCCGCAGCAGGATGCGGGAGTTCGACGCGCCGAGGGCGCGGGCCGCCTGCACGTAGTCGTTCTGCTGGGCGGTGATGACCGAGCCGCGCGCGATGCGGGAGATCTGCGGCCAGCCGAGCAGCACCATGAACCCGATGACGGGCCAGACCGTATTACTGGTCACCACCGAGAGAAGGACGAGACCGCCGAGGACGACCGGGATGGCGAAGAAGATGTCGGTGGTCCGGGACAGCAGCGAGTCCCAGACGCCGCCGAAGAAGCCCGCGAGGCCGCCGAGCACCGACCCGAGGAGAGCGACCCCCAGCGTGGCGCACACGCCCACCGTGACGGACGTACGGGCGCCGTAGACGGTCCGTGTGTAGACGTTGCAGCCCTGGCCGTCGTAGCCGAAGGGGGCGCCCGGCCCGGGCCCGTCCTGGGCCTTGGACAGCTGGCACTTCAGCGGGCTGCCGGGGGCGATCGCCGAGGGCCACAGGGAGATGAAGACCAGGAAGAGGATGACGAGGGCGGAGACCAGGAAGACGGGGTTGCGCCTGAGGTCCCGCCAGGCGTCGGACCACAGGCTGCGCGGCTTGCCCGCCGGACCGGTCCCCTCGGGTCCGCCCGGGATCTTCTCCAGCGTCTGCGCCTCGCTCGCCGCGAGGTCCATGGCGCCGCCCGCCCCGGTCCCCGCGATGGCCCGGTCGGACTCGTACGGCTGCTCAGGCATAGCGGATCCTCGGGTCGAGTACGGCGTACAGGAGGTCCACGAGCAGGTTGGCGACCAGGAACACCAGCACGAGGACGGTCACGAAGCCGACCACCGTCTGGGTGTTCTGGCGCACGATGCCCTGGTAGAGCTGGTAGCCGACGCCGTGGATGTTGAAGATCCGCTCGGTGACGATCGCGCCGCCCATCAGCGCGCCGATGTCGGCGCCGATGAAGGTGACCACGGGGATGAGGGAGTTGCGCAGCAGGTGCCGGGTGATGACCCGGCGGCGGGGCAGACCCTTGGCGATGGCCGTACGGACGTAGTCGGACCGTCTGTTCTCGGCGATGGAGGTGCGGGTCAGCCGGGTGACGTAGGCGAGCGAGACGGAGGCGAGGACCAGGCCGGGCACGATCAGTTCGCCGAAGGCCGCGTCCGGGGAGACGGACGGCTTGATCCAGCCCCACTGGACCCCGAGCAGCAGCTGGAGCAGCAGACCGGTGACGAAGGTGGGGACGGAGATCACGACCAGGGTGGCGAGGAGGACGCCGGTGTCGACGGGGCGTCCGCGCCTGAGGCCCGTCAGGACGCCGAGCGTGATCCCGATGACGATCTCGAAGAGGATGGCCACGACGGTCAGCCGGATGGTGACGGGGAACGAGGTGGACATCAGCTCGGTGACCGGCTGGCCGTTGAACGCCGTACCGAAGTCTCCGGTGAAGACGTTCCCCATGTAGGTCAGGTACTGCTGCCAGAGCGGCCTGTCCAGGCCGAACTCCTTCTTCAGCTGCGCGGCCGTCGCCGGATCACACGCCCGCTCGCCGCACAGCCCCGCGATGGGGTCGCCCATCACGTTCACCATCAGGAAGATCAGCAGCGTGGCCCCGATGAAGACCGGGATCATCTGGAGCAGCCGCCGGACGACATAGCGCCCCATGGCCGCTCAGCTGACCTTGATCTCGTCGTAGACGGGGACGCTGAAGGGGTTCAGTGCCACGTTGGACAGACGCTCGGAGTAGCCCGCGCTGCCGTTCTGGTACCAGAGCGGGATGGCGGCCATGTTGTCCCGTACGACGCCCTCGGCCTGCTGGAAGGTGGCGACGGCCTTGACCTGGTCCGTCTCCGCGTTGGCCTGGTCGACGAGTCGGTCGAAGTCCTTGTTGGACCACTTGCCGTCGTTGGAGGAGGCGTTGGTGTAGTAGAGCGGCTGGAGGAAGTTCTGGATGAGCGGGTAGTCCATCTGCCAGCCCGCCCGGAACGGGCCGCTCATCTTGTGCTGCCCGATCTGGTTGCGGAAGTCGGCGAACGTGCCGACCGGATTGCCGACGCAGGCCTTGTCGTTGCCGAGCGCGTTGTTCACGGAGTTGCACAGCGCGTCGACCCACTCCCGGTGCGAGCCGGTGTCCGCGTTGTACGTGATCTTCACCTGGCCGCCGGGGAGCCCGCCGCCCTCCTTGATCAGCCGCTTGGCCTCGGTGGGGTTGTAGTCGCAGGCGGTGCCGCACAGGCCGGCCTTGAAACCGCCGTTCGGGCCGAGCACCGGCGAGGTCCAGTCGGTGGCCGGGGTGCGGGTCTGCCGGAAGATCGTGTCGGTGATCTGCTTGCGGTCGATCGCCATGGACAGACCCGTGCGGACCTTCTGCGATCCCGGCTTGTTCCAGGCGGGGTCGTAATAAGGGAAGGCGAGGGTCTGGATGATGCCGGCCGGGTTGTTGATGTAGCGGTCGCCGAGGTCGCTCTTGACGTTCTTCAGCTGCGAGGCGGGGATGTCGTCGGCGAGGTCGAGGTTGCCGGCCAGCAGATCGGTGTAGGCGGTGTTGCTGTCGGTGTAGACCTTCAGGGTCACGCCGGCGTTCTGGGCCTTGTCCGGCCCGGGGTAGCCGCCCCACTTCTTGAGGACCATCTGCGAGCCCTTCGTGTAGGACTCGATGGCGTAGGGCCCGTTGCCGACCGGCCGGCTCAGCCAGCCCGAGTGATCGGTGAAGAAGGCGCGGGGCAGCGGGGCGAAGGCCGCGTAGCCGAGGGTGTCGGGGAAGCTGGAGAACTTCTGGTTGAGCTTGACGGTGAAGGTGTGGTCGTCCACGACCTTCAGGCCGGACAGCATGTCGGCGGTCTGCGAGCCGCCGGCGGGGTGGACCTTGTCGTAACCCTCGATGTAACCGAAGAAGTAGGCGTTCTTCTGGTTGTTCTTCAGGCTCGCCCCGTAGTTCCAGGCGTCCACGAAGGACCTGGCGGTCACCTTCTCCCCGTTGGAGAAGGTCCAGCCGTCCTTGACCTTGATCGTGAAGTTCTGCGAGTCCTTGGTGTCGATGCCCGCGGCGAGCATGTTCTTCGCCTCGCCGGTCTTCGGGTCGTAGCGCTTCAGGCCCCGGAAGACCATGTCGAGCACCTTGCCGCCCTGGACCTCGTTGGTGTTGGACGGCTCCAGCGGGTTCTGCGGGTCGCCCCAGGAGGAGCTGAGCACTCCGGCGCCGCCCCCGCCGCCCGAGCCGCCACCCCCGCAGGCGGTGGCCACGAGCGCCACTGCCGCCGCGCCGGCGGCCCATCGGGCGTGCGTGGTTCCGCGCATGGCATGCCTCCTCCGTGACCACTGACCCACTAACGGTCAATATCGGCCGAAAGGAGACATACCGCATGCCCGCCGCCCGATTGAGCGGCCTTTAGAGGGACACGTCATCCGAATGCAGGCAGCCGCCGGAGCAGGCCCGGACGATCTTGCCACCGTAACGCAATGGATCTCTGTACAACGATGCCGAAACGTTGGATTGCGACGGGCCGATGTACGCATGTCGACACACCACCGTCCGCATATCGAACTTCTTGACTGAATTGTCCGGTTAGTCCGATGTGAAGCACGGATTGATTACGGCGTGCTACCCGCGTAGCTACAAATTGGTCAAGCCAGAGTAAAGAAGGTAAATAGACAACCAAGGCGGTCGAGAATTTATTGACCTTGAATGAATTGCGTTGAAAAAGTCCGGCGTAGCCCGTAGGGGAGCGCCCTGCGGAGTCATCAGACCCTCCCGTGGGCCAGGAGCACCATGACCCCCCCTACTCCATCTGCGGCTGCCCCGCTTGAGGTGACCGACGAGACCGCGACGAAGTCGAACACTTCGGGCGGCTCGAAGGGCAGCGAGAACCGCTCTCCGGGCCGACTCGCCTGGAAGCGCTTCAAGCGTGACCGCACGGGCGTTATATCCGCCTACGTCGTGATCTTCTTCTTCGTGATCGCGATAGCAGCACCGCTCATAGCGAAGCTGTACGGCAAGGACCCGTACACCACCTACGCGAGCCAGGACCCGAGCCTGCTCGACCCCTTCGCCTACCCGGCGGGCCCGAACGGTGGCATGAGTTCGGACTTCTGGTTCGGCATCGAGCCCCAGCTCGGCCGGGACGTCTTCACCTTCCTGCTGTACGGCATCCGCACCTCGCTCGGCCTGGCCGTGGCCGCCACGATCCTCACCGTGGTCCTCGGCGTCGTGGTCGGCGTCACGGCGGGCTACCTGGGCGGCAAGACGGACTACCTGGTCAGCCGGGTCATCGACATCCTGCTGTCGTTCCCGTCGACGCTCTTCTTCATCGCCTTCATGCCGGTCGTCTACGGCCTCTTCGTCGCCCCCGACGACAACATCCCGACGTGGCTGCGCGCCCTCGCCCTGATCGTGGTGCTGACCGTGTTCGGCTGGGCCTCCATCGCGCGTCTGCTGCGCGGTCAGGTCCTCGGCCTGCGCGAGCGCGAGTTCGTCGAGGCGGCCAAGGTCACGGGCGCATCCCCGATGCGCATCGTGTTCAAGGAACTGCTGCCGAACCTGTGGACACCGATCATCATCCAGTCCACGCTGTTGCTCCCGGCGCTCGTCACCACCGAAGCCGGTCTGTCCTTCCTCGGCGTAGGCATCATCGACCCGACCCCGGACTGGGGTGTCATGATCGCCCGAGGTTCGCAGTTCTACTCCCAGGACATCACCTTCATGCTCTTCCCGGGCATCTCGATGGTGATCTTCGTCGTCGCCTTCAACCTGCTCGGCGACTCCGTGCGCGACGCGCTCGACCCCAAGTCCAAGCGGTAGCACTTCCTTTCCACCCGGTCCGGCTCGATGGTGTCCGACTGGTCCCGACCGTCAGAATCGACCCTCATAGGCAGGCTCAGCATGTCCTTTTCTCGTAGAAACTTCCTGATCGCCACCGGTGTGGCCGCGGCCTCCACGACTGTGCTGAGCGCCTGCAGCAGCGGCAAGAGCTCCACCGACAAGAACATCCCGTCGGTGAGCAAGGCCAAGACCATGAACATCCCGGTCGGCACCAAGGCCGACTCGGCGGGTCCGGCCCCCGAGGTCACGGGTGCGGTCAAGGGCGGGACGATCTACTCGCTCGACCAGTTCGACATGGACCACCTTGACCCGGCGCAGATCTACGTCTCGACCGAGCAGGCCATCACGCGCCCGATCCTGCGTGGTCTGACCGGTTACAAGATCGACGAGAAGGGCGGCTGCACGCTCGTCGGCGACGTCGCCACCGACGCCGGCACCATGAAGGACGGCGGCAAGACCTGGTCCTTCACGATCAAGGACGGCATCAAGTGGGAGGACGGTTCCGACCTCTCCATGGACGACGTCCGCCACACCGTCGAGCGCCTCTTCGCCTCCTTCGTGACCGAGGGTCCGCGCTACGTCCAGCAGTGGATGGTCGGCGGCGACAAGTACAAGGGCCCGTACGACGGCAAGAAGCTCGACTCGATCGAGATCTCCGGGAAGACCGTCACCTTCCACCTCACCGAGCCGCGCACCGACTTCAACTACACGCTGGCCATGGCGGGTTACAGCCTGGTCAACAAGAAGCACGACACCAAGGAGAAGTACGACAAGCGCCCGTTCGCGCTGGGTCCGTACAAGATCGGCAGCCGTGACATCGGCAAGTCGCTGACCTACGTGCGCAACGAGCACTGGGACCCGAAGACGGACGCGATCCGCAACGCCTACCCGGACCAGTACGTCTTCCAGTTCGGCTTCGAGCTCGTCGCCTCCACCGACCGCTACGTCGCGGACAAGGGCAACGACCAGTACGCGATGTCGATCTTCAACGAGGTCGCGCCCGAGCGCGTCGCGCAGGTCATGACCAACGCCACGCTCAAGAAGCGCGTTCTCACCCAGGTCGACACGGTCACCTACTACTGGCCGATCAACATGACCCGCATCAAGGACGTCAAGGTCCGCAAGGCCATCAACCTGGCCTGGCCGCACCAGCAGCTGCAGACCATCCGCGGCGGCGCCTCCACCAGCGAGCTGGCCACCACCATCCTGAGCCCGGTCACCCCCGGCTACCAGAAGTTCGACCTCTACGGCACGGACAAGAAGCCCGGTGGCGACCCGGCCGCGGCCAAGGCGCTGCTGAAGGAGGCCGGCAAGATCGGCCAGAAGCTGGTCATCGCCTACCAGCAGTCCGACAACGCGGTGAAGCAGGCCGTCCAGATCAAGAACTCGCTTGAGGCGGCCGGCTTCCAGGTCGTCAACAAGCAGGTCGACAAGACGACCTTCTACACGCAGATCGGCAAGATCGACAACGACTTCGACCTGTTCGCGGCCGGCTGGAGCCCGGACTGGCCGAACGGCTACTCGGTCTTCTACCCCTGCTGGAGCGGCAAGAACATCGGTGACGGCCGCAGCAACTACGCGCAGCTGAACGACCCGAGCGTGAACAAGGCGATCGACGCGGCCGCCAAGATCGCCGACGTCGAGGCCGCCAACAAGGCCTGGGGCGCCATCGACCGCCAGATCATGGAGCTGGCGCCGGTGGTCCCGGACTACCACTCGATCCGTAACTGGATGCACGGGTCCAAGGTCGGCAACGTCGTGTACGACGCCGGCAACACCTGCGTCGCGCTCTGCAAGCTCTACGCCATGAAGTAAGCGCGCTAGATCCTCCGGGGGCGGCCACGACCTGGCCGCCCCCTACGGCCCACCCCCCTACCCCCGGCGACGGCGCCCCGTCCGGAAAGTCACGCCCCATGCTCCGCTTCCTTGTCCGCCGAGTTCTCGGCGCGCTGGTCATTCTCCTGATCATCAGCGCCGTCACCTTCTGGCTCTTCTACGCCATCCCGCGTGACCCCGCCATGATGTCCTGCGGCAGGAACTGCACGCCCGACATGCTCAAGCAGGTCCGGCACAACCTGGGCATCGACCACCCGGTCCCGGTCCAGTACTGGTACTGGCTCAAGGGCATCTTCGTCGGGCGCAGCTACGGCGACTTCGGCAACTGCAACGCGCCCTGCCTCGGGTACTCGTTCGCCAACCGTGAGCCCGTCCTCGGCACGATCATGAACCGGCTCCCGCTGACTCTCTCGCTGGCCTTCGGCTCCGCCGTCGTCTTCCTCTTCTTCGGTGTCGGCGCGGGCATGCTCGCGGCGGTCAAGCAGGGCAAGTGGCAGGACAAGCTGGCCAGCTCCGGCTCGCTGATCGCCTCCTCGCTGCAGATCTACTTCGTCGGCTACATCGCGATGTACTTCCTGGTCGCAAAGCTCGGCATCCTCGACAACCCGTCGTACACCCCCATCACCGACGACCCCGTCCAGTGGGCCTCCGGTCTGCTGCTGCCGTGGCTGGTGCTCGCCCTGATCTGGACCGCCAACTACACGCGTATGGCGCGCTCCCAGCTGGTCGAGACGCTCAGCGAGGACTACGTCCGCACCGCACGGGCCAAGGGACTCTCCCGGCGCAAGGTGTTCTTCCGGTTCGCCTGGCGCGGCGCGATGGGTCCGATCGTCACCATCTTCGGCATCGACCTCGCCACGCTCATCGGCGGCGCGATCATCACCGAGTCCGTCTTCAGCCTCCAGGGCGTCGGCCGGCTCGCGCTGAAGTCCGTGGACCAGAGCGACCTGCCCATGGTCCTCGGCGTCACCCTGCTGTCCGCCGGCGCGATCGTGATCTTCAACATCATCGTGGACGCCGTCTACGCCCTCATCGACCCGCGGATCCGGCTCGCCTGACCTCCGCCCCATCCCCGACCCTCGCATCACCCCCCTCAGGAGCGTCCCCGTGACGAGCACCGATCAGCAGCCGTTCCTCTCCATCAAGGACCTAAAGGTCCACTTCTCCACCGAGGACGGAATCGTCAAGGCCGTCGACGGTCTCAGCTTCGACCTGGCCAAGGGGCAGACCCTCGGCATCGTGGGCGAGTCGGGTTCCGGCAAGTCCGTCACCAACCTCACGATCCTGGGCCTGCACGACCGCGCCCACACCGCCATCGAGGGCGAGATCCTGCTGGACGGCAAGGAACTGCTCACCGCCTCCGAGAGGGAGCTGGAGCGGCTGCGCGGCAACAAGATGGCCATGATCTTCCAGGACGCGCTGGCCTCGCTGTCGCCGTACCACACCATCGGCGCGCAGATCAGCGAGACCTACCGCAAGCACACGGGCGCCTCCAAGGCCGAGGCCCGCAAGCGCGCGATCGAGATGCTGCGCCGGGTCGGCATCCCGCAGCCGGACATGCGGGTGGACGACTACCCGCACCAGTTCTCCGGCGGTATGCGCCAGCGCGCCATGATCGCCATGGCGCTGGTCTGCGACCCCGAGCTGCTGATCGCGGACGAGCCGACCACGGCCCTCGACGTGACGGTGCAGGCCCAGATCATGGACCTGCTCAAGGACCTCCAGCAGGAGTTCGGCACCGCCATCATCTTCATCACCCACGACCTCGGCGTCATCGCCGACATCGCGGACGACGTCCTGGTGATGTACGGCGGCCGGTGCGTGGAGCGGGGCACCAAGAAGGAGGTGCTCCGCACCCCGGACCACCCCTACACCCTCGGCCTGCTGAACTCGATGCCGAGCCTGAACGGGCCGGTCGACGTGCCGCTGACCCCGATCCCCGGTTCGCCGCCCTCGCTGCTCAACCCGCCCACCGGCTGCCGTTTCCACCCGCGCTGCACCTTCGCGGAGAAGGTGTCCGACGGGCTGTGCTCCAGCGACCGGCCCGCCCTTGAGGTCATCGAGGGCCGTGGCTCCGCCTGCCACCTCACCCAGGAGCAGAAGCAGGAACTCTTCGCCGACTTCGCCGCAACCCGGCACAACTGACGGACACGAGACGGGACTTCACGACCATGAGCAACACAACCCCCCTCCTGGACGTCTCCGGGCTGACCAAGCACTTCCCGATCAAGGGCGGCTTCCCGATCCGGCGCACCGTCGGCGCGGTGCAGGCCGTGGACGGCCTGGACTTCCAGGTGTCCGAGGGCGAGAGCCTGGGCCTCGTCGGTGAGTCGGGCTGCGGCAAGTCGACCACGGGCCGGCTGATCACCCGCCTGCTGGAGCCGACCGGCGGCAAGATCACCTACCGCGGCCAGGACATCACGCACGCGGGGCGCAGCCAGCTGGCGCCGATCCGCTCCGAGATCCAGATGATCTTCCAGGACCCGTACGCCTCGCTGAACCCGCGGCAGACGGTCGGCAAGATCGTCTCCGGTCCGATGGAGATCAACGGCATCAACCCGCCCGGCGGCCGCGAGAACCGGGTCCGGGAGCTGCTGGAGATCGTCGGCCTCAACCCCGAGCACTTCAACCGCTTCCCGCACGAGTTCTCCGGCGGCCAGCGCCAGCGCATCGGCGTGGCCCGCGCGCTCGCCCTGGAGCCGAAGCTCATCGTCGCCGACGAACCGGTCTCCGCCCTGGACGTCTCCATCCAGGCCCAGGTCGTCAACCTGCTCCAGAAGGTCCAGCGGGAACTCGGCATCGCGTTCGTGTTCATCGCCCACGATCTCGCGATCGTCCGGCACTTCTCGCAGCGCGTTGCGGTCATGTACCTCGGCAAGATCGTCGAGATCGCCGACCGCGAGGACCTGTACGACAACCCGCGTCACCCCTACACCCGGGCGCTGCTCTCCGCCGTGCCCGAGGCCACGGTGGACGAGGAGCCGCGCGAGCGCATCCGCCTGGTCGGCGACGTGCCCTCCCCCATCAACCCGCCCTCCGGCTGCCGCTTCCGCACCCGCTGCTGGAAGGCGACGGAGAAGTGCGCGACGGAGGCCCCGCCGCTGGTCCAGGCGGACGGCAACAAGCCCGGCCACCTGACCGCCTGCCACTACCCCGAGACGACGGAGACCATCCCGGCCCCGCGCCTCTCCAAGGACCCCGAGGCGGCGGCCTGACACACCCCTTTCCGTCAGCCGCCCCCTTGTGGAACGGACTTTCTCGGCCCATTGACCCGAGCCCATGAACGTCCGCTCCAGGGGAGCGAGGGCCCGCACGTCTCCGGATGTGCGGGCCCTTCTCGTGGGCGGCGGCCTCAGGCGTACACCAGCAGTTCGTCACACGTGTTCGTGCCGCCATGGTTCACCGTGAAGTGATTTTCCGGCGAGACCGCATCCGCCCCCGCCGGACTACGCCGCTCCCGTCAATTCGCACCACACGTACTTGCCGCGGTTCCCGAACCGCGCCGACGGCTGCCACCCCCAGTAATCCGCACAGGCCACCACCAGCCCCAATCCCCGCCCGGCCTCCACCAACTCGCCCGCCGACGACAACGGCACCGGAGGCTCCGGCGGCGCCGGATCCGTGTCCCACGCCCCGATCCACACCACCCCCTCCACCGTCCGCCGCACCCTGAGCGCGGCCGGTCCCTTCGTGTGGCGTACGGCGTTGGAGACCAGCTCCGCCGCCAGCAGCTCCGCCGTGTCCAACAACCCGGTCAACCCGTGCAGGGTCAGGATCAGACGCAGAGTCCGGCGACAGACCGTGACCGCTCTCAGGTCGTTGGGGATGTAGAGGGTGTAGTCCCAGGTCTCGGGCATGCGTCATCGACTCCAGTCGGTGGGTGGGAATTTCGCGCGCGGCGGCATTGCCGCAGCCGTCAAGGCACGACGGAGCAGTGCGCTTCCGCTGCGTTCACGTCGCGTCACTGACGGTAGAGCCACAATTTGGGACCGGGCAAGCTGCTGTCGTAATCTGCACCTCGAACGGGGTACTTCTCCGCAGCAGTTGAACACAGGGAGGAATGCATGGCGCGCAGGAAGCAGCCCACCGCACGCCAACAACGTCTAGGTGCTGAACTGCGGAAACTGCGGGAGGTCGCAGGGCTCAAGGGGCTCGAAGCCGCCGCACTGCTCGGGACGGACTCGGCGCAGATCAGCCAGATCGAGTTCGGCACGGCGGGGGTAAGCGAGGAACGCGTGCGACGGCTCACCGCTCACTATGCCTGCACGGACTCCGAGTTGATCGACGCACTGGTGGCGATGGCAACGGACCGTACGCTCGGATGGTGGGAGGAGTACCGGGGACTATTGCCCACCCTGTACCTGGATCTTGCCGAGTTGGAGCATCACGCAACCTACCGGCACGATGTGGAGTTCCTGCACGTCCCGGGCCTTCTTCAGACCGAGGACTACGCGCGCGCCGTCTTCTCGTACCAGGTCCCCGTTCTGCCCGACGAGGAACTGGAGTTGCGCGTCCGCCATCGGATGGATCGGCGGGTTGTCCTCGAAGGCCCCGACCCTGTGCCGTACGAGGCGGTCATCCATGAGGGAGCGCTGCGCATCCGGGTCGGTGACCGCGCTGCTGCACGGGCTCAGCTCGTCCAAGTTCTGGAGCTCTCCGACGCCGATCACGTCAGCGTGCGCGTGATTCCCTTCGACCTCGACGGCTTCGCAGGGGCTTGGAGCGCCATGATGTATGCGGGCGGGAGCGTACCCAAGCTCGACACAGCTGTCCGCGACTCACCACACGGCACCGCCTTCATCGATTCCGAAGCTCAGCTCAGCGCGTTTCGAACGCTCTTCCGTAAAGTAGAGGCTGTGGCGCTCGAACCGGCGCGTTCGCGCGATTTCATCCACAGGCTGGCGAAGGAGTTGTGAAGCATGCTGACCCCCGACACCTGGCAGAAGTCGTCCTACTCCGGCGGAGGAGAAGGCAACAACTGCGTCGAGATCGCCGACAGCCGCACCCACATATCCATCCGCGACTCAAAGACCCCGTCCGCCGGCATCCTCGCCTTCCCGCCCGAGGCCTTCGCTCCCTTCATCGAAGCTCTCAAGCACCCAGAAGCCGAACCTCGTCCATGAGGTGAGCCGGGCGGTGGCCGTTGGCGCTCGCCCCGGCACAGGGGGACTTCATCCACCGGCTGTCGAAGGAGCTGTGAGCATGCTGACCCCCGACACCTGGCGGAAGTCGTCCTTCTCCGGTGGCGGCCAGGGCGACGCCTGCGTCGAAGTCGCACACCTGGACACCCACATATCCATCCGCGACTCCAAAGCCCCGGCCAGGGCAACCCTCACCTTCCCGGCCGAGGTCTTCACCCCCTTCGTCGAAGGCCTGAAAGAGGCTTATTCCGAGCGGAGTTGAGAGTCGGCTACTTGGACTCGACCCGTCCGAGTGGACGGGGGCCGGTCGTCAGCGCGTCGCGCGCCACCTGCCAGGCGGAGTCCCCGGGGTAGAGCTGGGTGCGGAGGTAGGCCCAGGTGAGCCGCTGGACCGCAGACACCCGCTCGGGGTCCTCGTCCGTGGTCTCGGCGACGTCGTAGCCGGAGACCCCGCCGAGTCCGTGCTCCGCGTCGAACAGGGTGAGCAGGGATTTGGGGCCCGGGGCGAGGACGTACGGATCGGCGTGCCAGTCCGGACCGCGGACCGTCAGGTGGGCGGAGGCGTCCTTGTCGCCGGCGACCACGAGCGCGGGCGTCGTCATCTCCGAGAAGTCCGTGGTCAGGAAGAAGGAGAGATTCTCGGCCACGGACTCGGTGAGGGCATCGCCGCCCCTGCCGGGCGCGGCCAGCAGGACACCCGCCTTGATCCGGGGATCGGCCAGGTTCACTTCCGTTCCGTCGTCCGGATCGGTGAGCCGGGCGCCCAGCAGCAGGCTCGCGGTGTGGCCGCCCATCGAGTGCCCGGCCACGGCGACCGTGCTCCGGTCCAGGCGCCCGAGGAGCTGCGGGACGGCGGCCTCGATCGCGTCGAGGTGGTCAAGGATGCGCGTCATGTCCTCGGCCCGTGATCGCCAGTACAGGGGCGCCCCGGGAGTATCGGGATCCAGGGTCAGCGTCCTTGAGCTCAGATGGGTGGGCTGGATCACGACGAAACCGTGCGCCGCCCAGAAGTCGGCGAGGGGGGCGTAGCCGTTCAGCGAGGAGAGGTGGTTCGAGTAGCCCTGGCCGTGCGAGAGGAGGATGACCGGCAGGTCGCTCCCGGTCACGGGCGCGGAGACGCGCACCTGAAGGTCCACGGCCCGGCCGGGAGCCGGCAGCACCACCGGACTGACGGAGAGGACGGGAGTGGGCGGGCCGAAGGTGTCGAAGGTGTCGAGGGTGTCAGCCGATGCATTCACGGTGTTTCTGTCCCTTCAAAGGCTTGGTTCACGGAGAGCCGGATCGGTCCTGCCGGTCGGTCAGCGGCGGCGCAGCGACGAATCGAGCAGCGCGGGCGGGGTGTCCGACTTCTCGTGCGCGGCGAGGTCGGTACCGGGGGCGACGATCGTGTCGACCGCGTCGAGCACGTCGGCCGGGAGCACGGTGTCGGCGGCGGCGAGCTGCGCGCGCAGGTGGTCCGGGGTGCGGGGGCCGATGAGCGCGCTGGTCACGGCGGGATGCGCGGTCACGAATCCGAGGGCCAGCTGGATCATCGTCAGGCCGGCCTCGGCGGCGACCGTGACCAGCCGTTCGACGGCGTCGAGCCTGGCCCGGTTGGCGGGGACGGTGAGGTCGAAGCGCTGGGGCATGAACGTCGAGCGGTGGGTGGTGATCTCCCGGTCCCTGCGGACCGCGCCCGACAGCCAGCCCGAGGCCAGCGGGCTCCACACCAGCACGCCGAGCCCGTATTCCTGGCAGACGGGCAGCACGTCGGCCTCGATCCCGCGCTGGAGGACGGAGTAGCTGGGCTGCTCGGTGACGTACCGGCCCAGGTGGTGCTCGCGGGCGGCCCACTGGGCCTGGACGATGCGGTGGGCGGGGAACGTCGAGGAGCCGAAGTAGCGGATCTTTCCCGCGCGCTGAAGGTCGGTCAGGGCGGACAGGGTCTCCTCGTCGCTGGTGGCCGGGTCCCACCGGTGGATCTGGTACAGGTCGACGTGGTCGACGCCGAGGCGGCGCAGGCTGTCCTCCAGGGCGGTGACCAGCCAGCGGCGCGAGCCGCCGCGGTGGTTGTGCCCGTCGCCCATCGGCAGGGCCGCCTTCGTGGCCAGCACGATGTCGTCGCGACGGCCGGCGATGGCCTTGCCGACCATCTCCTCCGACTCGCCGGCGCTGTACACGTCGGCGGTGTCGATGAGGTTGATCCCGGCTTCGAGGGCCGCGTCGACGAGGGCGGTGGCCTCGTCCTGGCCGGTGCGCCCGATCCGGCCGAAGTTCATCGCGCCGAGTGCGAGGGAGCTGACCTGTACCCCGGTACGGCCCAGGGTGCGGTACTGCATGAGCGTGTTCCTCCCGTGCGGGTGCGGCATGGGACCGGGCACGGCTTGGTACCGGGTCGCCGCTCTGGCATCATGAGTAAGCGGAACCGTGTTCCGTTAACGACGATACGGAACGCCGTTCCGTTTTGGCAACCCGACTGGGAAGGGAGCTGCGCGGTGAGCGACGCGGACAAGGACACGGAGCCCCCGGCCCGGTCCAAGCGGGCGGACGCCCGGCGCAACAAGGAGAACCTGCTGGATGCGGCCGCCGCGCTCTTCGTCACGTCGGGCGTGGACGCGCCGGTGCGTGACATCGCGGCGCGGGCGGGGGTCGGAGTGGGCACGATCTACCGCCACTTCCCCACTCGGGCGGACCTCATCATCGCCGTCTACCGCCACCAGGTCGACGCCTGCGCCGAGGCCGGGCCGGCCCTGCTGGCGAGCAGCGCGAGCCCCTACGCGGCGCTGGAGCGGTGGATCAACCAGTTCGTCGACTTCCTGGTCACCAAGCACGGACTCGCCGCCGTGCTGCAGTCCGACGACGCGGGCTTCGACGCGCTGCACGCCTACTTCCTCGACCGTCTCGTGCCCGTGTGCACCCAGCTGCTCCAGGCCGCGGCCGCGGCCGGCGAGATCCGCCCCGGACTGCAGGCCTACGAACTCATGCGGGGCGTCGGCAACCTCTGCGTCGGAGCGGAGAGCGACTCCCGGTACGACGCCCGTCGGCTGGTCGCGTTCCTCGTCGCGGGCCTCGGCATGCCAGAGGGCCGAAGCGCGGCCGAGGCTCCCGACCCCCGGAAAGCCGAAGGTCCCAACGCCGGGGAAGATGAATCTCGTTCATGAAGTGCGCCCGTTCCTGACGCACCGTTCAGCATCGTGTGTCAAACTGCCGCGGTGGTAGATCATTCGTTCGCCGATCTCTCGCTCGCCTCGCTCTACGACAGCCTCAATCCCTGGGGTCCGGGTGATGACTTCTACCTGGAGCTGGTGAGATCCGCCGGCTCCGTGCTGGACGTCGGCTGCGGTACCGGACGGCTGCTGCGGCAGGCACGGGCCGAGGGGCACCGGGGGCGGCTGATGGGCCTCGATCCGGCGGCCGCCATGCTCGTCCAGGCGCGGCGGGCCGAACCGCGCGTCGAGTGGGTGCTCGGCGATCTGCGTTCGCGGCGGTGGAGGGCGGAGTTCGACCTGGTCGTCATGACCGGGCACGCCTTCCAAGTACTGCTCACGGACGAGGAGTTGCGCGTCTGCCTGGGCGCCGTGCGGGACGCGCTGGCGCCCGGCGGGCGCTTCGTCTTCGAGACGCGGAATCCGGCCGCCCGGCCCTGGGAGCGCTGGACCCCGGACCGGGTGCACGAGGTGACGGACGAGCACGGCGCCGCCGTACGCGTCTGGCACGAGGTCCAGGACGGACCCGTCGGGGACCGGGTGACCTTCACCGAGACCTTCCAGGGCGAGGGCTGGGACCGGCCCCGGGTCAGCACGGCGACCCTGCGCTTCCTGGACGCCGGGGCCGTCTCCCGCTTTCTCGCCGAGGCCGGCCTGACGGTCGACGAGCAGTACGGGGACTGGGGGCGGGGGCCGCTCACCCCCGCCGGTCCGGAGATCGTCACCGTCGCCCGGCGGGCCTGAGGCCTACTCCCCCGCGGACTTCGAGGAATCCTCCAGCGCCGCCAGCGCCGGGTCCAGCACGATGTCCTCGTCCCGGGCCGCGGTCGTCGGCTCCTCCGGGAAGTGGCACGCCGTCAGGTGACCGGAGCGGTTGCCGGAGATCTGCACCAGCGGCGGCTCCTCGCTCGCGCACTTCTCCTGCGCCTTCCAGCAGCGGGTGCGGAACCGGCAGCCGGAGGGCGGGTTGATCGGGGACGGGACGTCGCCGGCCAGGCGGATGCGCTCGTGCTCGGGCGCCTCGTCCTCCGTGAGGTTCACCTCGGGGACCGCGGAGAGCAGGGCGTGGGTGTAGGGGTGGCGCGGGCGCTCGTAGATGGACTCGCGGTCGCCCACCTCGATGATCTTGCCGAGGTACATGACCGCGACACGCTGCGAGAAGTGCCGCACGACGGCCAGGTCGTGGGCGATGAACAGGAACGCGATGCCGAGCTCCTTCTGCACCTGCTGGAGCAGGTTGACGACCTGGGCCTGGATGGAGACGTCGAGGGCCGAGACCGGTTCGTCGGCGACGATGAGCTTCGGCTCCAGGGCGAGCGCGCGGGCCACGCCGATGCGCTGGCGCTGGCCGCCGGAGAACTCGTGCGGGAAGCGGTTGAAGTGCTCGGGGTTGAGGCCGACGATCTCCAGCAGCTCCCGGACCCGGTTCTCGCGGCCGCCGGGCGGGTCGATGTCGTTGATCTCCATCGGACCGGAGATGATCTTGCCGACCGTCTGCCGCGGGTTCAGCGACGAGTACGGGTCCTGGAAGATCATCTGGATCTCCGAGCGGATCGGCGCCAGCTGTCTGCGGGTGGCATGGCTGATGTCCCGGCCGCGGTACGAGACCGAACCCGCCGTCGGCTCCAGCAGGCGGGTGATCAGCCGGCCCGTGGTCGACTTGCCGCAGCCCGACTCGCCGACCAGGCCGAAGCTCTCGCCGACGTGCACGGTCAGGTCGATCCCGTCGACGGCCTGGACATGGCCGACCGTACGGCGGATCGGGAAGCCGCCCTTGACCGGGAAGTGTTTGGTCAGCGCCGAGACTTCCAGCAGCGGCTCGGCAGCCGTGTCGCCGGCGGCCTCGCGGCCGGCCGGGAGGACGAGGTCCTCTTTCATACGGGTGTCCTCCTAGCCCAGACGGGGCCTGATCTCGTCGACGAAGATGGTCCGTTTCTGTTCCGCCGTCAGATGACACGCGGAGGAGCGGTCCGGTGCCAGCAGCGGACGCTCGGTGGCACAGCGGTTGCCGCCGACCCGCTCCTGGAAGGTGCACCGGGGGTGGAAGCGGCAGCCGGGCGGCGGGGTGAGCAGGCTCGGCGGGGCACCGGGAATGGGCGAGAGCGGGGTGGCGAGGTCCGAGTCCAGCCGGGGCATCGAGTTCAGCAGGCCCCAGGTGTACGGGTGCTGCGGGGACCTGAGGACCTCGTCGACCGTGCCGCGCTCCACCGCGCGCCCCGCGTACATCACCATGATGTCGTCGGCCATGTCGGCGATGACACCGAGGTCGTGGGTGATGAAGACGATCGCCGAGCCGAACTCCTGCTGGAGGTCCTTGAGCAGGTCGAGGATCTGCGCCTGCACGGTCACGTCCAGCGCCGTGGTCGGCTCGTCGGCGATCAGGAGGTCCGGGTTGCAGATCAGCGCCATGGCGATCATCGCGCGCTGGCGCATACCGCCGGAGTACTGGTGCGGATAGTCCCGGGCCCGCTCCGCGGGGTTGGGGATGCCGACCTTGGCGAGCATCTCCACGGCGCGTTCCCAGGCCGCCTTCTTGGAGACGCCGCGGTGCTTCATGAACGGCTCGGCGATCTGCCGGCCGACCGTGTAGAAGGGCGACAGCGCGGTCAGCGGGTCCTGGAAGATCATCGCCACCCGGTTGCCGCGGAGCTTCTCCATCTCCTTCTCGGTGGCGGTGATCAGTTCCTTGCCGTCGAACAGGATCTCGCCGTCGATCGTGGTGAACAGGGGGTCGTGCAGCCCCAGGATCGTCAGGTTGGTGACCGACTTCCCGGAACCCGATTCACCGACGATGCCGAGGGTCCTGCCGCGGTGCAGGTCGAAGGAGAGCCGGTCGACGGCCTTGACCGGGCCGTCCTCCGTGGAGAACGTCACCTGCAGGTCGCGTACCGACAGGAAGCCGTCCGGCCCCGCCGGGGCCGGTTCGCCCGCGGCCTTGGTCATGGTGGTCACAATGCTCGTTCTTCCTAGGAGAGCCGGATGCGCGGGTCGATCCACGCGTAGGTGATGTCGGTCAGGATGTTCAGGATCAGGATGAAGAAGGCGCCGAAGAGCATGACGCCCATCGTCAGCGGCAGGTCCTTGTTGACCGCGCCGTCCACCGCGAGCCGGCCGATCCCCTGCAGGGAGAAGGTCAGTTCGGTGACGACGGCACCGCCGAGCAGCGCGCTGAGGTCGATGCCGAGCACGGTGACGATCGGGATGAGCGAGCCGCGCCAGGCGTAGCGGAAGAAGACGTACTTGCGTGACATGCCCTTGGCGCGGGCGGTGCGCACATGGTCCTCGGCCAGCTGCTCGATCATCGAGGAGCGGGCCATACGGGTGTACTGCGCGGTGAAGATGGTCGCCATCACGCACACCGGGATCGACATGCCGACGAACCAGCCGACCGGGTCCTGGGTGACGGGGACGTACTTCGGGTCCTCCATCCAGCCCGTGCTGTAGACGAGGATGGTCAGCACGATGGGCCCGAGGAAGTAGATCTGGAACGAACTGAGCACCATCGACGCGCCCGTGGCGACCTTGTCCACGACGGTCCCCCGCCGGTAGGCGGCGATCATGCCCGCGCCGATGCCGAGGATCAGGAAGACGATCGCCCCTCCGACGGTCAGCGTGAGGGTCAGCGGGAACCGGTCCATGATGGTGCTCCAGACCATGTCCCCCGAGTAGAACGACACGCCCAGACACGGAGCCGAGCAGTGACCGGTCGGGAAGTCACGGCCCGTCACGATGCCGGACATGAAGTCCCAGAACTGCTGGGCCAGCGGCAGGTTGAGGCCCAGGGCGTCCCGGATGTCCGCCAGTCGCTGGGGCGTACAGTCCTTGCCGCAGGCCAGGGACGCGTAGTCGGACGGTGCGGCCACGAACAGGAAGAACGTCGCCGCCCCGATGAGGAAGAGCGTGACGAAGGCGCCGACCGTGCGCCGGATGATGAACTGAAGCATGGCGGGCTGGCTGCTCTCTGGTCGGACGGTGGGGAGGGTGCGCCGGACGCGGGGCCCGGGCGCGGAGCCCGGACACGAGGCCCGGTGACAGGGCCCGGGCGCGGGGGCACGCTCGCCTGGTGCGTGCCCCCGCGGTCAGATGCGGCTCACGACTTCAGGTACAGCCGGGTGATGTCGATGAGGCTGGACACCGAGCCGTAGCGGGCACCGCCCACGTTGGAACCGGAGATCTGGAACTGCTTCGTGTACCACAGCGGGGCCGACGGGACGACGTTCTCCAGCAGGTAGTGCTCCGCTTCCTTCCACGTCTTGGCGGCCTCGGCCGGCTTCTCGGTCAGCGCCTTCTTGATGAGGGCGTCGACCTTCGGGTCCTTGACGTGCGAGTAGTTCGAGGAGCCGTCGAAGACCTGCGAGCCGTCGTAGATCGGCGTGACGACCGTGGCCGGGGACGGCCAGTCCTGGCCCCAGCCGCTGATGTAGATGTCGTAGGGGTTCTTGAGCTTGCCGATCTGCTCGTAGTAGCTGGCGGCGTCGATCTCCTTGGAGACGATGGTGAAGCCGACCTTGGTGAGCGCGTCCTCGATGGCGACCTTGCGCTTCTGGCCGTTCTCGCTGTTGCCGTAGGCGAAGACGAGCTTCTTCTCCGACGCCGGGACGTCCTTGAGGAGTTCCTTGGCCTTGGCGATGTTGCCCTGCGGGGTCTTCAGCCGGCCGTAGGGGTCGTAGGCCGGCTCGTAGCCGGGCAGCGTCGGGGCGAAGTAGTTCGGGGCGACGTCACCGCCGTAGACACCGCCCTCGCCGGCGATGAGGGACTTGGAGTTGACCGCGTAGGCGACGGCCTTGCGGACCTTGATGTCCTTGACCCGGTCGAGGTTGAAGGTCAGCTGCATGACGTAGGGCTGGTAGCCCTTGACCGTGCGCTTGCTGGCCTCGGGGTTGTTGATGACGTCCTGGATCTGGGTGGCCTCGACGCCGTTGGTGAGCTGGATGGCGTTCTTGTTGTCGCCCTCGTCGGCGATCAGCCGCTTGGTCTGGGTCGACTCGGTGACGCCGAACTGGATGTTGAACCCGTCCGCGTACTGGTGGCGCACGGAGTCGGTCTTCGGGTCCCAGTTGGTGTTCTTGACCAGCTTCAGCAGCTTGCCGGCCTTGTTCTCGGCGATCTTGTACGGACCGGTGGCGTCCGGCTTCTTCTCGTACTTCTCCTTGGTGTCGGCCTTCGCCGGGACGATGGCGTAACCGGCCATGGCGAGCGTCTGCGGCAGGTCCTGACGCGGTGTGTCGAAGTGGAAGACGATCGTCTTGTCGTCCGGGGTGTCCAGCACCTTGGCCGGCAGGTGCTTGCCGTCGAAGCCGCCGCCGGGCAGCGCCTTGCGGTAGTCGGCGCCGCTCAGCCAGGTCTGCAGGTAGGTGGGGCCGTCGAAGATGAACTTCGCGTACAGGCGCTCGATGCTGTGGCGGACGTCGGCCGAGGTGATGGCGTTGCCGTTCTCGTCCTTGATGCCGTCCTTCAGGGTGAAGGTCCAGGTCTTGCCGCCGTCGGAGGACTTGCCGGAGTCGGTGGCGAGGTCGCCGGCGACCGAGACGTTGCCCTTGTCGTCCTCCTGGAACTGGGTCAGACGGCGAAAGAGCAGGTTGGCGACCTGGCCGGCGTCGGAGACATAGATCTGGCCCGGGTCCAGGTGGGAGAGGCCGGCCTCCTGGTAGACCGTGATGGTGCCGCCGCTCCGGGCGCCGGGGACGTCCTTGGCGGGTCCGGTCGAACCGGCGGCGTCGACGTAGGTGACCGCCTTCGACTGGACCGCGGCCTGGTTCTGGTCCTTCTTGGAGTCCGTGCCGGACTTCCCGCCCGTGTTCTTCGAGCAGGCCGCCGTCAGGACCAGGGAGCCGGCCGCGAGGGCTATGACGACGGCGCGCGCTCTGCGTGAGCTGTGAGACAACATGTGGCGAATCCACCTACCTGTCGCTGTTGTTATCCGTGAGTTCTGCCGGGCGCCGGCCCGACGGGCCGACCGGGGGCGGCAGCCACCCCCACCCAACGGACGGCCTATCGCCCGGACTTGGGGTCGAACGCGTCCCGTACGGAGTCACCGAGGAGGTTGAAGCACAGGACGAAGATCACCAGTGCCACTCCGGGGAAGAACATGAACGCCGGGTCCTGCTCGGCGTACCGGGCGCCGGCGGCGAAGAGGCGGCCCCAGTCCGGGGTCGGCTCGACGAAGCCGACGCCCGCGAAGGAGAGGAAGGCGATGCTGAGGATCGTGCTGGGCAGCGTGTAGGTGAACTGCACCAGGATCGGGGTCACGACGTTCGGCAGGATCTCCTTGCGCACGATCCGCCAGGGCGAGGCGCCCGAGACCTTGGCCGCCTCGACGAACTCCCTTTCCCGCAGGGACAGTACCGTCGACCTGACGAGGCGGGCCATGCCCATCCAGCCCAGCAGCCACAGCACGATCAGCATGGCCAGGGCGCGGAAGTACGTCGGGGTCGCCTCGCGCGGGTTCACGAAGAACGAGGTCACCACGGGCATGAAGGCGATGAAGAACAGCTGTTGCGGAAAGGAGAGGAAGAAGTCGGTGGCACGGCCGATCCAGTAGTCCGTGCGGCCGCCGAAGTAGCCGCCGATCAGGCCGACCACGACCCCCGTGACCATGACCAGGACGGTGATGCCGAGTGCCATGTACAGCGAGGTCCGCATGCCGTACAGCAGCATGGCGTACAGGTCGCGGCCGTACTGCGGCTCGACGCCGAACCAGTGGTCGCCCGAGACTCCGCCCAAGTAGCCGAGCGGCAGGCCGAATTGGTCCAGGACGGGCTTGTCGGCGTAGGTGGGATCCTGCCCGTACAGCGTGTACGGATTCGTACCCGGCAGCTTGACCAGCAGCGGTGCGAGCAGGGCGACGACGAAGTAGCCGATGACCACGACGGCGCAGATGACGCCGGTACGGTCACGTTTGAAGCGGATCCACATCAGCTGGCCGGGGGACCGGCCCTGGAGCCTCCTGGCCTCGGGTTGCGTCTCCGGCCCTGGTTCGCCGTCGACGACGACCGAAGTCCCGCCGCCCTCGATGTCGATAGGACTTGTCACGGTTCGTCCGTTTCACAGATATGGGTGTGAGAGGTGTCCGGGTACTCCGAGGACGCGCGTGGCCGCAGCCGGACGCGCGTAGTCCTAAAGCCGAATCACACCGCTGGAAGTGACGAACTGACCCATCTGGCGCTTGTGACACCGCGCATGGGGGTTCCTCCTCATGACTTCACGCGTTCACCGACAGGAGAGGGCTTCCGTCTTCCCTCCGACACCCCTGACGGAGGGTCAGACACCCCCTGGTGCTCGTGAGTCGGCGCTGTCCCCACAGCGCGAGACCCATTGACCCGAGCGCTACGCGGCTAACTATCTGCCATGAGCCAGGTGGCGACCACCGTCTTTAAATCTCAATTCAGTCACAGCTGGAGCGAACAACTTCCAAAAACTGGACAAACTGTTCGCCGGGAGAAGGCCGCGAAACGGACGTGTTACATGGGTATCGGTCCGGGATCTCCGCATTACGGACACATCCCGCCGAAAAATGGGTTGCACAAAGCCCGGGTGCCCCCCAGCAGGGGGCACCCGGGCTCAAGTGAAGTGCTATAGGGCCTCGTCCGGCCGTGTTATGGGGCCGGACCCGGCCCTCGATCAGCCGTGCTTGGCGCGGCTCGCGGCGCGGGCGCGCTCACGGGCGTCCAGGTTCACCTTGCGGATGCGAACCGCCTCCGGGGTCACCTCGACGCACTCGTCGTCGCGGCAGAACTCCAGCGACTGCTCCAGCGAGAGCTTGCGCGGCGGCACGATCGCCTCGAACGAGTCGGCCGAGGACGACCGCATGTTCGTGAGCTTCTTCTCCTTGGTGATGTTGACGTCCATGTCGTCGGAGCGCGAGTTCTCGCCGACGATCATGCCCTCGTACACCTCGGTGCCCGGCTCGGTGAAGAGCACACCGCGCTCCTGGAGGTTCGTCATCGCGAAGGCGGTGACGGCACCGGAGCGGTCGGCGACCAGCGAGCCGTTGTTACGCGTCTGCAGGGGGCCGAACCAGGGCTCGAAGCCCTCGTGGATCGAGTGGCCGATGCCGGTGCCGCGGGTCTGGGTCAGGAACTCGGTCCGGAAGCCGATCAGACCGCGGGACGGCACGACGAACTCCATGCGGACCCAGCCGGAGCCGTGGTTCGACATGTTGTCCATCCGGCCCTTGCGGACACCCATGAGCTGCGTGACCGCGCCCATGTGCTCCTCGGGCACGTCGACCGTCATGCGCTCGACGGGCTCGTACGTCTTGCCGTCGACGACCTTGGTGACCACCTGGGGCTTGCCGATGGTCAGCTCGAAGCCCTCGCGGCGCATCTGCTCGACCAGGATGGCCAGCGCCAGCTCACCGCGGCCCTGCACCTCCCAGGCGTCGGGGCGCTCGGTGTCCATGACCCGGAGGCTGACGTTACCGATCAGCTCGCGGTCGAGGCGGTCCTTGACCTGGCGGGCGGTGACCTTGCGGTCCTTGACGGCCGCCTTGTTGTCGGCGCCCTTGCCGGTGCCGCCACGGCCGACCAGCGGCGAGGTGTTGGTGCCGATGGTCATGGAGATCGCGGGCTCGTCGACCGTGATCAGCGGCAGCGCGACCGGGTTCTCGGTGTCGGCGAGGGTCTCGCCGATCATGATGTCCGCGATACCGGCGACGGCGCAGATGTCACCCGGGCCGGCCTTCTCGGCGGGCTTGCGGGTCAGCGCCTCGGTCATCATCAGCTCGGAGATGCGCACGTTGCTGATGGACCCGTCGCGCTTGATCCAGGCCACCGTCTGGCCCTTGCGCAGCTCGCCCTGCTCGACACGGAGCAGCGCGATACGGCCGAGGAAGTTGTCGGCGTCGAGGTTGGTGACGTGCGCCTGGAGCGGGGCCTCCTCGTCGTAGGTCGGGGCCGGGATGTGCTCCAGGATCGTGGAGAAGAACGGCTCCAGGCTGGTGGAGTCGGCCGGGACCGTGCCGTTGTCCGGCTTGGTCAGCGAGGCGATGCCGTCACGGCCGCAGGCGTAGACGATCGGGAACTCGATCTGCTCCTCGTCCGCGTCCAGGTCCAGGAAGAGGTCGTAGGTCTCGTTGACGACCTCGTCGATCCGGGAGTCCGGGCGGTCCGTCTTGTTGATGCACAGGATGACGGGCAGGCGCTGCTGGAGGGCCTTGCGCAGCACGAAGCGGGTCTGCGGCAGCGGGCCCTCGGAGGCGTCGACGAGGAGCACCACACCGTCCACCATCGACAGACCACGCTCGACCTCGCCGCCGAAGTCGGCGTGGCCGGGGGTGTCGATGATGTTGATGGTGATCGGGTCCCCGCCGTCCTTCGGGTGGTACTTGACCGCCGTGTTCTTGGCGAGGATCGTGATGCCCTTCTCACGCTCCAGGTCGTTCGAGTCCATCATGCGGTCGTCGACGCCTTCGAGCTGGTGGGCGGCAAAGGCACCGGCCTGCTTCAGCATGCCGTCGACGATGGTGGTCTTGCCGTGGTCGACGTGGGCGACGATGGCGACGTTGCGGATGTCGTGGCGCGTGGCCATAGTGCGGCGAACTCCCAGAGTGGTGAGAAGGCCCTGGTGCGTACGTCCGTGTGACGCGGGCCTGCCGGGCTTGACACGCCACGGCCTCACCCCATGGTACGGGGCCGCTGAGGATGCGGCTCGCCGGGATAGGTCTGCGCAGGTCAGGCAGCTCATCATCGGCCGGACGGGCAGCCGGCCGGCACGAGGGGAGCGCCCCTGCAGCGTCCCCTACCCCTTGCTCGGGCTCGGCGAGATCTTCGCCCCCTTCTTCAGGAAGCCCATGTCCTCGTAGACCGGTGTCTGGAACCCGAACGCCCCGGCGTTGACGAGATCCTTGCGCACGCCCACCAGCTGGGGCCGCTGGTAGAGCGGGATCGATCCCGCCTCCGCCCAGATCCGCGAGTCCGCCTTGCGGATCAGGTCGTGCTCCTCGCCCTCGTCCAGCTCCCCGGCGGCCTGGTCGAAGAGCTGGTCGACCTGATCGGTACCGACCCGCGTGTAGTTCTGCTCGACGCTCACCGACCCGTCCGCCGCCGGCACCGGCTTGGCGTAGATCGGGCGCGCGTCGGTCGCGGGGAAGGCGGTGGAGGGCCAGGAGTACAGGGCGAGGTCGTAGTCGCCGGCGGCGATGTGGTCCTTGAAGTAGCTCTCGTCGGAGACCTTGGTGATCGTCGTGCGGATCCCGACCTTCTCCAGCATCCCGGAGATCTGCTCGGCCACCGTGTTCAGCGTCTCGGCCCCGGGTCCCGACGGCAGGACGAAGCGCAGCGCGAGCGCCTTGCCGTCCTTGGCGAGCTGCCCGTTGACGGCGCCGGCCGGGGCCGCCGTGCCCTGCGGCGCGTACGCGCCCGGCGCGCTGCCGCGCTTGAGGTCCTGCCGGCCGTCCTGCGCGAGGTGCTTGCCGCCCTCGTCGCTCTTCTCCCGCTTCTCCTCGGCCGACTCGTGGTGTTTGCCCTTGCTGTCGTCCTCGCCGACGATGTACTCGCCGTCCTGGCCGCCCTCGGACTCCTCCTCCTTGTCCTTGTCCCGCTTGCCGCTCTGCGGGCCGGCCGCCTTCTCGCCCTTCTTCTTCTCCTCCTTCACCGGTCCCCCGGCCACCCAGCCGGCGTCCGCGAGCAGCGAGGCCGCCTCCTGGGTGTCCTGGCCGCCCAGCGCTCCGCTGCCGTCGCCGTAGGCGGCCTGCCCGGACAGGGCCAGGTGGCTGCCGACCGGGGCTGCGGGCAGGCCCAGCGGGGTCAGCACGATCCTGGCCAGCTCCTCGCGGTTCAGGGCGCGGGCGACGGCCCGGCGGACCCGGTCGTCGGCGAGGGGGCCGGCGGCGCCGTTGAGGGCCAGCTGGGTGTAGGCGGGCTCCAGCGACTTGCGGACGTCGAAGGCACGCAGCTCCTGCTGCTGCTCCAGGTACCGGGTGATGGCCTTGCGCAGCTTCTTCTTGCTCGCATGCACCGCGTCGGAGTCGAAGCCGTGCGCGAGGGCCCAGCTGCGCAGCCTCTTGGCGGAGGTCTTCCCGGCGCCCTGCAGCGGGCTGCCGGCGCCCTTCTGGCTGGTGGCCAGGGTGATCCGCTCGGCGTCGGAGGCGTCCACCTCGGCCAGGTCCAGGCTCCCGTCGGCGAGCGCCGCCACCCGGTCCTCGCGGGGTACGGCATGCAGCACGATCTGGTCGAGCTTGGCGGGCCTGCCCCACCAGCGCGGGTTGCGGGCGAGGACGACGTCCTTCGCGGCGGTGTCGACCTTCTGGAGGTTGAAGGGGCCCGCGGTGACCTTCAGCTTGCGGCGGGCGCCGTCGTTGAAGGCGTCCGGGGTGCCCATGACGTCCTTGGGGTACAGCGGCGAGAACAGCGACTTCCAGTCGGCGTAGGGGCGGGAGAAGGTGACCCGGACCTGGAGGTCGTTCGCGCCGCGCTCGATCTTCTCGATGCGGTCGTAGCCGGCGTTGCGGGCGGTCCAGTAGGCGCTGTCCCGGCCGGACAGGGCGCGCCACTGGGCGACGAAGTCGGCGGCACCGATCTCCCGGCCGTCGCTCCAGACGGCCTGCTGGTTCAGCTTGTACTGCACCACCTGGCGCGGTTCGGTCTCGATGACCTCGGCGGACTCCAGGTAGGCGGGGTTGGCCACCGGGCGTCCCGAGGCGTCCTCGCGGAACATCGACGGCAGTACGGCCTGGGCGACGCGGGTGGTGCCCGCGTCGGCGTCCGCCTGGAAGGTGTTCAGGGTCTCCGGTACGGCGTCCACGGCCCACTTCAGGGTGCCGCCCGCGGCGACCTGGTCGCGGGCGACGGGGGCGATGTCCTGCTTGGCCAGGGGCTGTCCCGCTGCGTCGTCGTCGGAGCCGCACCCCGCGAGGAGGGGCACCACGAGGGCCCCCGCGGTCAGGAAGGCGACCGAGCGCATCACCGCGCGCAGTCCGACGCCGTCGTGGGACATCTCTGCTACCTCCGGGAAGCCTCGGGCGTTATGATCACTTTTGGCGGTATATGGAGCTGATCAGATCTATGCGCCCACTGAAGAGGAAAGGATCCGGCGAGAGCGGGAGACACGGCGACGACGGACGGCAAGCCACCCGTGCGGCGCAATACACACCAATGTGCATCCGTACGCCTCGGCCAATCGGTGCACATCTCTTCACAGCAGCAGGTGTGAGGCGCAACACTCCAAGGCGCATGAACGTTGCCGCCCAGGGCCCGCAAGACCCGTGGAAGTGAGGGCAAGTCATGTCCGTGCACGACGAACTGACATCGGTCCAGCGTTGTCTCGACGACCTCCACCGGTCGCTGGGGCGCCTGGAGAGCCAGCTGGGCAGCGGCACCCTGGAGATGCGCCGGGTCCGGACGGACTCCGACCATCTGCGCGAGAGCGTGGCGCTGCTGCGTCAGGCGGCTGCCACCGGGGCCGCCCCGAGCCGGCCCGACCTCGTCACCATCTCCGACACGCCCTACGACATCAGCCTGTGGACGGACTCGGACGACGAGGGACTGGGCGCCCGCGACCGGCACGCCCCCTGAAGGGCGCGTGCGACCGGCACGCCCCGAACCCTGAACCGACCGGAGTGCTCCCTTGGCGACTGGTACGGAACATCAACAGAACAGCGGCGGCGTACACAGCCGTAGGCGCGCCGCGATCGCCGCCCCGCATCTGCGGACCGACCGCTGGTGGCTGGCGCCCGCCGTCACCGCGGCCGGTCTGTTCGCCTTCGTCGTCTACTCGACCTGGCGGGCCTTCGCGAACACGCACTACTACGCGGCGCCGTACGTCTCCCCGTTCTACTCGCCGTGCCTGGCCCAGAACTGCCGGACCATGCACGGCGGGCCGAACGCCGACCTCTTCGGCAGCTGGTGGGGCATCTCCCCCGCGATCATCATCCTGATCTTCCCGCTCGGCTTCCGTCTGACCTGCTACTACTACCGCAAGGCGTACTACCGCAGCTTCTGGGCCTCCCCGCCGGCCTGCGCGGTCGCCGAGCCGCACAGCACCTACACCGGCGAGACCCGCTTCCCGCTGATCCTCCAGAACGTCCACCGGTACTTCTTCTACGCCGCCCTGCTGGTCGCCGGCGTGCTGACCTACGACACCGTGCTGTCCTTCCGCGACACGCACTACCGCTGGGGCCACATGGGCCTCGGCACGGTCGTCTTCCTCGTCAACATCACCCTGATCTGGGCGTACACGATCTCCTGCCACTCCTGCCGGCACATCGTCGGCGGCAAGATCAAACACTTCTCGAAGCACCCCGTGCGCTACCGGGCGTGGCAGTACGTGGGGCGGCTGAACGCCCGCCACATGCAGCTGGCCTGGGCGTCCCTGCTGAGCGTGGCGCTCGCGGACTTCTACGTCTATCTCGTCGCGTCCGGGGTCTTCGACGATCCGCGCTTCTTCTAGTGAGGAACTGATTGATGTCCGTGGTGGACCGGCAGGAGTGGGACGTCGTCGTGGTCGGTGCGGGCGGCGCCGGACTGCGGGCCGCGATCGAGGCACGGGAGCGGGGCGCCCGTACGGCGGTGATCTGCAAGTCGCTGTTCGGCAAGGCGCACACCGTGATGGCCGAGGGCGGCATCGCCGCGGCCATGGCCAACGCCAACGAGCACGACAACTGGCAGGTCCACTTCCGCGACACCCTGCGTGGCGGCAAGTTCCTCAACCAGTGGCGGATGGCCGAACTGCACGCCCAGGAGGCCCCCGACCGGGTGTGGGAACTGGAGACCTGGGGCGCGCTGTTCGACCGGACCAAGGACGGCCGGATCTCGCAGCGCAACTTCGGCGGCCACGAGTACCCCCGGCTGGCCCATGTCGGCGACCGCACCGGCCTGGAGCTGATCCGCACCCTCCAGCAGAAGATCGTGGCCCTCCAGCAGGAGGACAAGCGGGAGACCGGGGACTACGAGTCCCGGCTGAAGGTGTTCCAGGAGTGCACGGTCACCCGGATCCTGAAGACCGGTCCCGACGGCGGCGCGGCCGGGGGCGACCGCGTCTCGGGCGTCTTCGCCTACGACCGCGAGTCCGGCCGCTTCTTCGTCCTCGAAGCCCCCGCGGTGGTCCTCGCGACCGGCGGGATCGGCAAGTCCTTCAAGGTCACCTCGAACTCCTGGGAGTACACCGGCGACGGGCACGCCCTCGCGCTGCTGGCGGGGGCACCCCTGCTGAACATGGAGTTCGTGCAGTTCCATCCGACGGGCATGGTCTGGCCGCCGTCGGTCAAGGGCATCCTCGTCACGGAGTCGGTCCGCGGGGACGGCGGGGTGCTCAGGAACTCCGAGGGCAAGCGGTTCATGTTCGACTACGTCCCGGACGTCTTCAAGGAGAAGTACGCCGAGTCGGAGGAGGAGGGGGACCGCTGGTACGAGGACCCGGACCACAACCGGCGGCCCCCCGAACTGCTCCCCCGCGACGAGGTGGCCCGGGCGATCAACTCCGAGGTCAAGGCGGGCCGCGGCTCGCCGCACGGCGGGGTCTTCCTGGACGTGTCGACCCGCATGCCCGCGGAGGTCATCCGGCGCCGGCTGCCCTCGATGTACCACCAGTTCAAGGAGCTGGCGGACGTCGACATCACGGCGGAGGCGATGGAGGTCGGGCCGACCTGTCACTACGTGATGGGCGGCATCGCGGTCGACTCCGACACGGCGGCGGCGCGCGGGGTGCCGGGGCTGTTCGCGGCCGGTGAGGTCGCGGGCGGCATGCACGGCTCCAACCGGCTCGGCGGCAACTCGCTCTCCGACCTGCTGGTGTTCGGGCGCCGCGCGGGCTGGCACGCGGCCGAGTACGCGGCGGGCGCGGGCGAGCGCCCCCCGGTCGCCGACGCCCAGGTCGACGCCGCCGCCGCGGAGGCCCTGCGGCCCTTCTCCGCCGGGACGCAGGACGAGGCGGGCCCGCCGGAGAACCCGTACACCCTCCACCAGGAACTCCAGCAGACCATGAACGACCTGGTCGGCATCATCCGCCGCGAGGGCGAGATGGAGCAGGCCCTGCAGAAGCTGGCCGAGCTGCGGGTACGCGCCCACCGGGCCGGCATCGAGGGGCACCGCCAGTTCAACCCGGGCTGGCACCTGGCCCTGGATCTGAGGAACATGCTGCTGGTCAGCGAGTGCGTGGCCCGTGCGGCCCTGGAACGCACGGAGTCGCGCGGCGGGCACACCCGCGAGGACCACCCGACGATGGACCGCACCTGGCGCAACGTGAACCTGCTGTGCGCGCCGGCCGACCCCACCGGGGGCCTCGCGGCGACCGACCCGGCCCGCGGCCGGATCCGCCTCACCCGCGAGACAACCGATCCCATCCGCCCGGACCTGCTCGCTCTCTTCGAGAAGGAGGAGCTGGTCAAGTACCTCGCCGAAGAGGAGCTCTACGAGTGAGCAGCTACGAGGCCCGCTTCAAGGTGTGGCGGGGTGACGTCGAGGGCGGCGGCCTGGAGGACTTCTCGGTCGAGGTGAACGACGGCGAGGTGGTGCTGGACATCATCCACCGCCTCCAGGCCACCCAGGCACCCGACCTGGCGGTCCGCTGGAACTGCAAGGCGGGCAAGTGCGGTTCGTGCTCGGCGGAGATCAACGGCCGCCCGCGGCTGATGTGCATGACCCGTATGTCGGTGTTCACGCGCGAGGAGACCATCACGGTCACTCCCCTGCGCACCTTCCCGGTGATCCGCGACCTGGTGACGGACGTCGGCTTCAACTACCAGAAGGCCAGGGAGGTCCCGGCCTTCGTCCCGCCCGACGGGCTCGGTCCCGGCGAGTACCGCATGTTCCAGGAGGACGTGGACCGCTCGCAGGAGTTCCGCAAGTGCATCGAGTGCTTCCTGTGCCAGAACACCTGTCATGTGGTGCGCGACCACGAGGAGAACAAGAAGGCGTTCGCGGGCCCGCGCTTCCTCATGCGGGTGGCCGAGCTGGACATGCACCCGCTGGACGCGGCCGCCGAGAACGGCCTGGACCGCAAGAGCACGGCCCAGGACGAACACGGCCTCGGCTACTGCAACATCACCAAGTGCTGCACGGAGGTCTGTCCGGAGGACATCAAGATCACGGACAACGCGCTGATCCCTCTGAAGGAGCGCGCGGTCGACCGCAAGTACGACCCGCTGGTGTGGCTGGGTTCGAAGATCAGGAGGAGGTCTTCGTAGGGTTCCGGCCGGGGCTCTGGGACAGGACCTGGAGGATCACCCCGGCCAGGAAGACCACCCACCACGCGAAGAACCCGAACCCGCCGAACCGGGCGACGTCCAACGGCCCCGTGAGCAGCTCCAGGGCCAGCCCGAGCGTCATCAGGAGGGTGCCGTAGCCCCACAGCCGCGGCCGCATCACCCGGTGGCGCAGCCACCGCGGTACCCAGTCCGCCCGGATGCCCGCGATGCCGCCCGCCGCGAAGACCGCCGCGGCCAGCCAGGCCCCCACCACCATGAACAGGCGCATGACGGGGATGGTGCCATCGGCGCCGGAATCGCGCCAGGCGCTCACCCAGTCCTCCTGGTACGCACGCCAGTCCGCCTCCGTGGCCGCGAAGTCGACGTACAGGGCGACACCGAAGCGGGACCGGCCGGCGTCCGTGCGGGACAGTCCCAGGCGGACACCGCGCACGGCGGCCGGCACGGTCTCGGCGCGGGCCCAGTGGTCGAAGTTGTTCTCTTGGTAGAAGGGCAGGCCCATCAGGAGGTCGGTGGTGTCCGGGGTGACCTCCAGGGCGAGGCTCGTCTGCTGGGCCACATACCCGCCGTACAGGCTCTCCAGCGGCTGCATCGTGTCGTACGACATGACGGCGATCTGGTCCACGCGGCGGGCCACCTGCCCGAAGTACGCCTGGGACCACCACTTGGGGTGGCCGGTCGTTGCGCCCCAGAAGGAGTGGAACGCCGGGAGCGGGTCGATCTGGTGGGCGGCCACGGAGAGCAGGGCGTGGTGGGAGCGGGTCAGGGTGCGCAGGTCGTCCAGGAGCGAGAGGTAGTCGCGGTCGCCGGAGTGGAGCGGTTCCAGGTCGAAGTGGGTGCCCTGGAAGCCGGTGGCGAGAATGTGGCGGGCCGAGGTGACGATCGCGGCGCGGGTGGCGGCACGCTCCAGGTGCAGGCCGTCGGGGCCCTCACTGGCCAGCTTGTCGCCGAGCCAGGCCTGGACGCGGACGCGGGGCGCCGCATCGTGCAGGGCGGTAATGAGCCAACGCGCTTCGGGGTAGGACGACTTGGGCAGGGTGCCGTCGTCTTCCAGGGGGCCGGCGTGGATGTACAGGTCGCGGACACCGGTGTCGTTCAGGCGGTGGGCGAGCGCCCGGACGTCCTCGGCCGACTTACGGCCGTCCACCCAGGCGTGGCCCAGCCAGAGGGCGTCCTTGTGGCGGGTGAGGGTGCCGGGTTTCGGGGTGCCGGTGTAGTTCAGTCGCAGGGCTGCTTCGGCGGTGAGGAGGGGGAGCAGCAGCAGGAGGACCAGGGCGGTCGCGAGGAGCGTGCGGCGGCGGGGGCGTGGGCGCTTCGCCTCGGCTTCGCCATCGGCCCTCGTGCTCCCACCCGCACCACCCGTGGGGCTCTCGTGGTCACCTGCGGGTGGCCCCTGTGCGGCGTCCTCGCCGCCGGCGGCTGCGGGTCGGCAGCTCGCTGACCTGCCACTCTCCCCCTCGGACCGTGCGGGCAGGCCGTGCGAGGGCTCGTCGGCCCCGGAGGGTGCGGGACGGTCGTGCGCGGGCTCGTCGGTCGCGGGCGGCGCAGGGCGCTCGTCCCGGGACTCTTCGGTCCCGGGCGGCGGCACAGGGCGGTCGTGCGGGGACTCCTCGGTCCCCGGCGACGCAGGACGGTCGTGCGCGGGCTCCTCGGTCGCGGGCGGCGCAGGGCGCTCGTCCCGGGACTCTCCGGTCCCGGGCGGCGGCACAGGGCGGTCGTGCGGGGACTCCTCGGTCCCCGGCGGCACAGGGCGGTCGTGCGGGGACTCCTCGGTCCCCGGCGACGCAGGACGGTCGTGCGCGGGCTCGTCGGTCGCGGGCGGCGCAGGGCGGTCGTGCGCGGGCTCCTCGGTTCCGGGGGGTGCGGGACGGTCGTGGTCGGGCTCTTCGGTGTCGGGGGGTGTGGGATCCGGTTGCAGCTGGTTGGTCTTCTCGTCCATTTCTGTCCCCCTGTACGTCTCTTCCCCCACCCGCATCCACCCCGCTCGCGAAGGCGCCTACCTGCCCATACGCTCCAAAATGTGACGTCCTCCCTGATTCGGGGCCGCCCGCGGCGCGCCACGGCCCGCATACGGGTGCGGATCGCGCGTGCCGTGCTGGGTGGCCTCGTGGGAGCCGGGTGGCTGGTGTTTCCGGTGATGACGGTCGGTGACCGGGGTCCGGTTCCCGTCGACCCGGCCGGGCCGGTCGCCAGTGCCGCCGCGGCCCCGCACGACGGGACGTCCACCACCGACCTCGTCATGCCGCTCGTCGCGCTCGGCGCGGCCGGGGCACTGGCCGGATACGGGTACGTGCGACGCACCCGGCGGGCCCGGACCCGGACGACACCGGGCATGGTGTCGGCGGCGCCGCCCGTGCCCACGTCGCAGGAGACCGAGCGGCAGGCCCGTGCCGCGCTGGTGCTGGCCGACGACTGTGTGCGCGGCAGCGAGGAGGAACTCGGCTTCGTCGAGGAGCTGTTCGGGCAGGAGGCGGTCGCACCGTTCGCGCATGCGCTGCAGGCCGCCAGGACCGAGCTCTCGGCCGCGTTCGCCATCTGGCGGCGGTACGAGGAGGGGGTTCCGGGGGACGAGGGGGCACGGCGGCAGGCGCTGGTGGGGGTGATCGGGCGGTGCGCGGAGGCGGGGCGGCGGCTGGACGCCGAGGCGGCGGCACTGGACCGGCTGCGGGGGCTGGAGCAGGACGCGGGTGCGGCGCTGGAGATCGCCGAGGGGCGGTTCCGGGGGCTGACCGCGCGGACCGCGGCCGCACAGACCACGGCGGAGGAACTGCACCGGCGGTACGCGCCCGCCGCCGGGGCCCCCGTCACCGGGTATGTCGAACAGGCGAAGGACCGGCTGGTGTTCGCCACGTCACGGCTCAACGAGGCACGCCAGGCCGCCGATTCGGGAGACGGGGCAGCGGCGGCCCGGCAGCTGCGCGCGGCCGAGGGCGCCGTCGCCCAGGCCGGTGTGCTCGTCGGCGGGGTCGAGCGGCTCTCGGCACGGCTGCGGGAGGCGGCCGCACTGGTGCCGGCCGCGCTGACCGGCGGGGAGGCGGAGATCGCCGAGGCCCGCAAGGGAGGCGGGCGGACCGCTCTGACCGCCGGGGAACTGAACGCCCGGCTCGCCCGCGCCGACGGTGTGCTCGCCGCCGTACGCAGCGAGCTGACCGGAGGGCCGTACGACCCGCTGGACGCGCTGCGGCGCATCGCCGGGGCCGTGGAGCGGCTGGAGGCGGGGCGGTCCGGAGTGGTGCAGGCGGGCGCGCTGCTCGTCGCACGCAGCGCGGTGGGCGGGGCGGAGGACTTCGTCGCCGTGCACCGGGGGGCGGTGGGTGCGCAGGCACGGGCACGGCTGGCGCAGGCGGGCCGGGCGCTCGGTTCGGGCGCCGACGACGAGGCGGACGCACTGGCCCGCCAGGCCCGTGAGCTGGCCGAACAGGACGTACGGGCGCACGGGAACCCCTACGCCTCGGCGGGCGGCTTCACCGCCGGCCTCGCGGGCGCCGTCCTGGGCGGCATCCTGCTGACCGAGGAGCCCGACGGAGGCCCCCCGACAAGCTTCGGCGGCCCGTCGACCCGCGCCCGCCACCACCTCCCCTGACAGCACCCCGACACCGGCACAAGGCACACGGGCACACGGGCGCAGGGGCACAACGGCACACGGGCACGGGCACGGGCACGGGCACACGAGCAGGCGCAGCCCACCCCAACGGCACCGTCGCAGCGGACCGAGTCGGGTGGGCGGGTGGGCGGGTGGGCGGAAGAACGAAATCCACCCGCACCCGCCCCACGCCGGCAGCCACGGCCCACCCCGGACGACACCCTCACAACCGACCGGGTCGTGCGGGCGGGTGGGCAAAATGCGCGGCCGGCTCAGAAGAGGCTCAGCAACGCCTCCGCCGGATCCGCCAGCCCGCTCTCCCCGCCGGGCAGCGGCAGTTCGAACCACACCGTCTTGCCCCGCGGAGTACGCCGCGAGCCCCACGCCGCGCTGAGCAGCCCGACCAGCTGCAGCCCCCGGCCCCCCTCGTCCGTGTCCCGGGCCCGCCGCCGCCGGGGCTGCACCAGACCGGAGTCCCACACCTCGCACACCAGCGTGCGGTCCAGCAGCAGCCGGAGCCTGATCTCGCCCTCGCCGTACCGCAGCGCGTTGGTCACCAGCTCACTGACGAGCAGCTCCGTCGTGTCGACGAGCGGCTCCATGTCCCAGCTGACCAGCTGCGCCCGCGCGTACTCCCGCGCCCGCCCCACGCTGCGGGGCTCGCGCGGCAGCGTCCAGTCGCCGACGGAGTTCGCGGGCAGCCCCTGCACACGGGCCATCAGCAGGGCGATGTCGTCCTCGCCGTGATGGGTGTCGAGGGTGTTGAGGACGTGGTCGCAGACGTCCTCCAGCGGTCGGGAGGGATCCGTCAGCGCGCCCACGAAGGCCTGCAGTCCCTCGTCCAGGGGGTGGTCGCGGGATTCGACCAGGCCGTCGGTGTAGAGGGCGAGGAGCGCACCCTCCGGGAGTTCGACCTCCACCTCCTCGAAGGGCTCTCCGCCGACGCCCAGCGGCATCCCCGGCGGCACGTCGAGCATCAGGGCCGCCTCGCCGGGTTCCACCAGCACCGGGGGCAGGTGGCCGGCGTTGGCGAACGTACAGCGTCTGGTGACGGAGTCGTAGACCGCGTACACACAGGTCGCGAGGTAGACCTCGGAGAGGTCGGCGTCGCGCGGCTGGCGGGCCGCGCGGGTGGCCTGCTGGACACCGCCGGGGGTACCGAGCCCGCGGGCGATCTCGTCCAGCGCGGAGAGGACCTCGGCCGGTTCGAGGTCCAGCAGCGCGAGCGTGCGCACGGCCGTGCGGAGTTCGCCCATCGCCACGGCGGCCCGCAGTCCTCGGCCCATGACGTCGCCCACCACCAGGGCCGTGCGGTGGCCGGGGAGTTCGATGACGTCGAACCAGTCGCCGCCGACCTCGGTGGCCGCGTTGCCCGGCAGGTAGCGGCAGGCGATGTCCAGACCGGAGGCCTCGGGGTCGCCGGGCGGGAGCAGGGAGCGCTGCAGGATGAGCGCGCGCTCGTGCTCGCGCCGGTACAGGCGGGCGTTGTCGATGCAGACGGCGGCGCGTGCGGCCAGTTCGACCGCGAGGTCCCGGTCGCGGTCGCCGAAGGGCTCGCTGCCCTTGGTACGGGCGAACCGGGCGAGGCCCACGACGGTGTCGTGGGCGACCATCGGCACGGCCAGTGTGGACTGCACGAGCCCGCCGTCCTCGGCGGGTACGCGCTGCGGGCGGGCGGTGCGCAGGGCGTCCGCGCAGGGCGAGTTGAACGGGAAGTGGTGGACCGCGCCGACCGCGACGGGCTCGCCGGAACCTCCGAAGGGCACGTCGGAGACGGCGCTGGCGAAGGCGACGCGGCGCAGTTCCGCACTGCCGTCCGCGAGGCCGGGCGGGGTCTCGTCACCGACGAGCAGGCCCTGGTAGAGGTCGACGGTCGCCAGGTCGCAGAAGCCGGGGACGACGACGTCCAGCAGTTCGCGGGCGGTGGTCTCCAGGTCGAGGGAGTTCCCTATGCGGGCGCCGGCCTCGTTGAGCAGGGCGAGGTTGCGGCGGGCGGCGGCCGCCTCGCGGGCGGCGGCGCGGCGTGCGGTGATGTCGGTGCCGAGCCAGGCGATGCCGATGGGCCGGCCGGTGCCGCCGTGCACGCGGTAGAGGTTGACGGACCAGTGGCGTCGTTCCTCGGAGCCGGGGACGAAGCCCGTCACATGCATGTCGGTGATGGAGTCACCGCTCTCCAAGACCCGGCGCAGGGTGGCCGAAATCCGCTCGGCCTCGCCCCGGGCCAGATAGTCGTGAACTCCCTTGCCGCGGTGGTCGTCCGGGGTTCCGCCGAAGATGGAGGCGAATCGCATGTTGGCTCGGCGGACCCGCAGATCAGGGTCGATCAGCAGGAAGCCGAACGGCGATTGGCCGAAAATTGCCTGCGAGGCAGCGAGGTCGGTCTCGATGCTGCGCAGGGTGCGGACGTCCACGACGATGCAGACGGCGGCCTTGTCGCCCTCCGCGGTCCGGGTGGGCATGACGTAGACCTCGGCGATCCCCTCCTCCCCGCGGGTCCCGTCCGGCCTGTCCGGCATCCGGAAGGGGACCGCCCCCGTCCACTCCCGCCCGTCGAGGATTTCGGCCATCTTGCGCTGGCCGCGCTCGCGCAGGTCGGGATCGATGAAGGCCTCTATGGGGTCCATGCCGACGGCGCGTTCGGCGGGGATGCCGAAGAGCTGCTCGGCGCGCAGGCTCCACTGGTCGACCAGTCCGCCGGGGTTGATGGAGAAGGACGCGACCTTGATGTAGTCGTAGATCGAGCCGGGCGGACTGCTCTGCCACATGGCGTCACCGGGCGCGTCTGCGGCCGGTACTGCCTGGTCCCTCGCGCCGTCCGACGGGTCCTCGGACTCCGTGGCCTTCGCTGGTATCTCGCTCACGCGAACCGTCCCCTCCAGCTCACCGCGCCCGGCACCGGTCACCGGGGGCGGCTGCCCGCAGTATCCAGCACTACGGCGCCGCACGACACGGTGTTCACGATCACAGCTCGGTCCAGGCGTTTTTCGGACCGGCCGTGAGAACACATCCAGTCTTCTAACCAGGGAACACGCCCGCGAATCACACACCCTCGCCCCGGTCGGCGGCCGGGGGCGCACGCTGGACGCCGCAGGGCCGGATGTACAGCGCGCTCAGCCGGGTACGGCGAGTTCGAACCAGACGGTCTTTCCGTTGCTCCCGGGCCGGGTGCCCCAGCGGCGCGAGGAGTCGGCGACCAGTTGCAGGCCACGGCCGCTCTCGTCCTCGGGGTGCGCGACGCGTTCGTGCGGCGGGTCGGGCAGCGGGTCCGACACCTCGACCAGCAGAACGTCGTCGAGTCCTGCGGGGCGTACCAGCCGCAGGCCGATGGGACCGGTGGCGTGCCGCAGGGAGTTGGTCACCAACTCGCTGACCAGCAAGGCCGCGAGATCGCAGAGAGAGTCGAGGTCCCAGCCGCGCAACTGCTCCCGGACCGCGGTGCGGGCCGTGCGCACGGCGTCGGGTTCCGCTGGAAAAGTCCACTCGGCACAGTCGCCCTCTGTGTCGATCACGCCGATCACTTCCCGGGTCAGCGAGCCCACCCATGTCCGGTTTCATGGGGTTAATGGGGACATACCCGGTATCGGGGGTGCATTACCGTAAACGACGGCGCACTGTGGCACGAACGGCGTACGGACGTTTCGATACGCTCCATCTCCGCACCGATGAGCCCGCTCAGTGCGCCCCGGCCGCCAGGCGCGCGGCGAGTTCGCGAACCGCCGGGACGTCCTGGTCGAGCCAGGGCACCTCCCAGAGCCGGTCGGGGGTGAGCCAGCGCAGGTCGTCATGGTCCTGAAGAGGGCGGGGAGCGGCGGAACCGGGGCGCAGGCGGGCGGTCCACACCTGCAGGACGTACGGGGACCTCAGGGGCCACTCCCCCGGGACGCGCTCGACCGCCTCGGCGTCGACGCCGAGCTCCTCGTGCAGTTCACGCACCAGGGCATCCTCGGGCCGCTCTCCGGTCTCCACCTTGCCGCCGGGCAGCTCCCAGCGTCCGGCCAGTTCGGGGGGCGCGCTGCGACGGGCGGCGAGCAGCCGGCCGGCGTCGAGCAGGGCGGCTCCCACCACCACGATCCGTTCGGTCATGGAGCGGAGCCTACGGGAGCGCACGAGGGGTCAGTTCCGGGCGCTGCCGTCCCCGTTTGGGTCTGCTGCGGGTCGACTCCGGTTCAGTTCTGGGAGCCGTCCCCGTTCTGGCCGATGCGTTCGACCCAGTAGAGCTGCTTGTGGCCGCGGTCGTCGAGGCTGTCGGCGATCTTCTGCGCCTCGGCCCGGGTCGCGTACCGCCCCACACGGTAGCGATTGCCGTTGTCGTCCTGCCGTATCACGATCCAGGGCAGGGAGACCGTGCCCTCACTCATCGCCCCCACCGTTCCTTCTTGCACTGCCCCGCCCTCCCCCACTCCCGGTCGCTCCCCCGCGCTCGACTGCTCCCGCACTCCCGGTAGCTCCTCCGCGCTCGACTGCTCCCCCACGCTCGACCGCTCGCGCGCGGGAGACATCCCCACCGCGGGAGGGAATCCCGCCGCAGGGGGACCTCCGTCCCGTCCCGGGCCCCGGCCGTGCCCCGCCTAAGGAAACCGCAATCCGCATATGCCCGAGCGTACGCCCTACCTTCACGGAGCGAATACGCCTTTTCACAAAGAGGTACGCAACCAGCCAGAACACAGGGGGCGCACGATGACGAACGCGCCGTCCACCAGGCCGGTGCCGTGCACGGGGGCATAACGGACGGACCCGCGATCACCTGCGAAAACGGCCGGATTGCCGCGGACGGCCGGGAGCCGGGACAGGCGCGACACCGCGCGAGCACCCCCCGAGGAGCGTGCCGGGATGTGCGCTACTTCACGGGGAGGTGGTACGCGACCCGGTAGCGGTCGGCCGGGATCACTACGTCAGCGGTCTCCACGGGGCGCCCCGAGGCGAAGTAGGTGCGCTGGACGACCACGACCACATGGCCGGGGACGCCGCCCAGGACGTGCAACTCCTCCGCGAGGCCGGGGCGGGCGCCGACCTCCTCGGTGACGTTGTCCACGATGACGTCGATGGCCCGCATGCGCTCGACGACCCCCATGCCGCCGAGCGGGCCTTCCTCGGGCAGCATCACCGGAGTGCGCCCGGTGACGGCGAGGGGCTCCCAAGAGGTGGAGAGCATCATCGGCTCCCCCGCCTCCCGGAACAGGTACTTGGTGCGCATGACCCGGTCGCCGAGCTCGATCTCGAGCCGCTCGGCGATGGTGGCACCGGCCTCGGCCTGCTCACTGCTCGACTCCCAGGTGCCGCGCACCGAGGCGTCGGCCTGCTCCTGCCGGAAGGGCGTGGCGCCCGCGGGCGGGCGGAACCCGGAACGGGACACGCGCCGGGGCACCGGCCGCTCGCGCACGTACGTCCCCGAACCGGAGCGGCCCTCGACCAGGCCTTCGGCCATCAGCACCTTGCGGGCCTCCAGCGCGACCGTGTCCGAGACGCCGTACTCCTCGCGGATACGGGCCTGGGAGGGGAGCCGGGTGTGCGGAGGCAGTGAACCGTCGACGATCTTCTTGCGGAGATCACCCGCGACGCGCAGGTACGCCGGCTGCTCACCGAAAGTCACTGGCCGCTCCCATCAGGTTGTACAGACAGCAACAGCCTGGCAACCGTGGGTTGTGCCATGCAAGCAGAGGCCAGGGAATCACTCGATGTGATGACAAGTGCCGGGGGAGGGCTTTACCAGGCGCTTTCTCCCCGCTATAGCCGCGATCACACCTCCCGACGGTCGCCGCCGCTGCCGCCCCCGGCTCCGCCGTCACCACCGTCCCCGCCGTCACTGCCGTCGCGCGAGGGCGGGGTGGTCTCCAGACCCAGCGCCTTGCGCACGGGCACCGCCTGCTTCGGGTCCAGCAGCCGCAGACCCGCGCCGTAGGACAGGTAGAAGTCGTCGGCGCCCTTCGCCTTCGCGGCCTTCGCCCACGGGGCCCGCGCCCGGTCCAGATCGGCCTCCAGCACGGCGACCGGCCCGCGGACGCCGGCCGGCCACTGCCGCCCGCGCAGCATCCGGGCCTGCTCGGCCAGCGCGGCCGACACCCGGCCCGCCCACGCCTTGTGCCCGGGCAGGTCGTCCTCGACGTCCTGCCCGTCGGGGGCGGACTCCAGGGCCGCGTTGAGGACGTGCGCGGCCTTCAGATAGGCGACCTGGTCGGCGTCCAGGACGGTTTCGTCGTTGCGCAGCGAACCGGTCAGGTTCCCGCCCTCGGACACACTGCCGAACACACAGGTGACCTCCCGGTCGCCCGCCGCCCAACTGCCCTCGGTGGGCGTGAGGTAGTACACGTCGACGTCGTCGGGGACGGCCCAGCCGTCCATGGCGTAGTCGTCCCGGAGGCCGTAACAGCGCTCGTCCGCGGCGGCGGTCACCGGGCCGTGGCCGGGGTAGGCCCCGCCCCCGAGCCGGAACGAGGCGAACACCTCGCCGTCGTGCTCACCGGAACAGGGCACCTTGTCGATGCCGTACGTCGTGCCGCTCAGCGAACCGCCGGGTGTGTCGAAGCACTCCCCCTTGGCCGGTGAGATGCTCGCGCCGTCGTGCGCGCCCTCCTTGACCCCCTGCCAGAAGTCGGACACGCCGCCCGTGGCGAGCAGCAGCGCCCACAGCGCGAGCCCGATCCCGGACAGCACCGAGCCGCCGACCGCGAGCCCCGTCCCGCGCTCGCCCCGCCGGCGGATCCGGTGCAGCGCCACCAGCCCGAGCACCAGCCCCACGCCCGGCACGCAGCACAGGACGCCCAGCACGAGGGAGGCGATGGCGAGACCGTTGACCGGTGCCGGCCGGTTGTAGGGGCTGTAGCCCTGCGCCCAGGGCTGGTACGCGGGCGGCCCGTAAGGGTTCTGTCCGCCCTGCGGGTGGCCCGGCGGCACGAAAGGCCCCTGCGGATACGGCACCCGAGGTGGCCGATACGGGTCTTCTGGCTGGTGGGGGCCGGGGGGCGGGGGTATGGACACCGGTACCGTGCTCCTGGGTAGGGCGGCGGCAGCACAGGACGGGCGAGGGCCCGGCGGCCGACTGACGTACGACTGGCCGCATGGTAAGCGGGGCACGAGTGGGGGCGGAATGAGGGTGGAACACCGGGCCGGAAGCGGGGTGGACGGCGCCACCGTACGCGTGGTGAACGGACTCACGGCGCGATGGGCGGCCCACGCGGCCGATGAGGGCACGGCCTTCTCGGCCACCGGGGTCTGGCCCCTGCTGGCCTTCCTCGCCGACGGCGCGACGGGGGCCGCGCGGGCGGAGCTGGCCGGGGCGCTCGGCGTGCCCGCGGAACATGCGGCCGCCGCCGCGCGGCACCTGCTGTCCGCGCTGGACGCGGTCGTGGGCCTGGACTCGGCCCTCGGCCTGTGGACGCACCACACGCTGCAGTTGCGGGAGGAATGGCGGGCCGGGCTGCCGGCCCGGACGCACGGGGTGTTCGGCGACGACCTCGTCACCGCACAGGAGCGGATGGACTCCTGGGCGGCCGAGCGGACCGGCGGGCTCGTGGAGCGCATGCCGGTGACGCTGAGCCGGGACACGCGCATGGTGCTGGCCGGCGCCCTCGCCCTGCGCACGGACTGGCGGCAGCCGTTCACCGAGACGGTGCTGCGCCCGGAATCCGGTCCCTGGCAGGGCCGTTCGCTGCTCGGGCTGCACCGCAGGAGCATACGGCCGGACCGGGTCGGCGTGGCGGGCACGCCGGACGGCTTCGTCACCGCGCTGACGGTGCCCGGCGACAGCGGCGTGGACGTCCATCTGGTCCTGGGCGAGGAGCGGATGACGCCCGGTCAGGTGCTCGGCGCCGGGGTCGGGGTCGTGGAGCGCGCGCTCGCCGTCACCGCGGGCGGCCTGCTGCCGCTCGGGCACGTCGGCCCCGGGGTGCACGTGGAACAGCAGCCCGCCACCGCGCCGGAGCCGATCGCGCTGGACGTGCGGACGGTGGCGTACGAGGTGCGGGCCGACCACGACCTGCTGGCGCTGCCCGGCCTCTTCGGGCTCGGCGCGGCCCAGGACCTGAGGCAGGCCCACTTCCCCGGCGTCAGCAGCTTCCCGCTGGGCCTCGGCACGGCCCGCCAGTCCGTCCTCGCCCGGTTCGGCGCGCTCGGCTTCAAGGCGGCGGCGGTGACGGCGTTCGAGCCGTACGGGGCCGGCGCCGCGCCGCAGTACCGCTACGAGACGACGGTCGTCCGCGTGGCCTTCGACCGCCCCTTCGGCTTCCTCGCGGTCGACCGCGAGTCACGGCTGGTGCTGATGGCGGGCTGGGTGACGGACCCTGCGCCGTATCCCGCCATGGGCCTGGGCAGAGCCTGAACCCTCTCGCGAGGAACATGACCGGCCGGCGAGGGGCCCGGGGATCTGCCCCGAGGTAGGCGCCCGGCCGGTCAGGGGCCCGAAGGGTCCGTCCCGGGGTACGCGACCGGTCCGTCAGGGGAACGGGGAATCTGTCCCGGCGTACGTGACCGGTGGGTCAGGGAACGGGGGATCCGCCCCGACCTACGCGACCGGTCCGTCAGGGGCCCGAGGGGCGTTGTTCCTCCAGCACGTCGACGCAGCGGGCGAGCAGGCCGGTCAGGGCGTCCCGCTCCTCGTCGGTGAACGCGGCGGCCAGTGCCCGCTCGACGCGTACGGCACGGGCGTCGGCGTCGGCGAGGACCGCGCGCCCCTCCTCCGTGAGGCGGGTCTCCAGGACGTTCCTGTGCCACTCGTGCGGGGTGCGGGCGATGTAGTCGTGGTCCTGGAGGTTCTTCAGGACCGTGTTCATCGTGGGCGGGGTGACCCCGCACAGCCGGGCCAGGGCGGCGGCCGAGATGCCGGGGTTGCCGGCGAGGTGGAGCAGGGCTCCGTACTGCGCGACCGTCACGCCCGCCGGTTTCAGGACCGCGGTCTTGGTCGCGTTGAGGGCCTGCTCGGCCCGCTTGAGGTGGGAGCCGAGGCGCTCGGGGACGGGCATGGAGGTCACCCGGGACAGATTAATCCGTTGCCGATGATTAGAGGTCTAACTTAGATTCGTACTCGTCATACAGTGAGCACCCGAACCGAGAGGCACATCCGTGTCCCGTTCGATCCACCGCCGCACCTTCCTGACCGGCACGGCCGCCCTGGCCGTCGCCACCGTCGCCGCCACCGCCCCCACGGCCGTCGCGGCCACCGCGCCCCGCATCTCCACGGCCTTCACCCTCCCCGGCGACCGGGCCTACCCGGAGGGCATCGCCCTCGACGCGCGCACCGGGGACGTGTACGTCGGCTCGTACACCACCGGCGCCGTCTACCGCGCAGCCGCCGGACACCGCAGGGCAGAGGTCTTCCTCCCGGCGGGCACCGACGGCCGTACGACGGCCAACGGGCTGAAGGCCGACCGGGCGGGCCGCCTGTGGGTCATCGACTCGACCGCCGGGATCGACGTCTACGACCTGCGCGACCGCTCGCTCCTCGCCCGCTTCGAGGTCCCGGCCGGCGACGCACGCTTCGTGAACGACCTCGTGATCACCGCGGACGGCACGGCCTACGCCACCGACAGTGCGCGGCCGGTGATCTACCGCGTCACCCCGGACGAGGTGACCCGCGCCCGCGGCGGCCGCGCACCGCTCACCACGCACTACGACCTGAGCGGCGCCCTGCCCCCGCACCCGTCCGGCACCTACGCCCTCAACGGCATCGCCGCCGACCCCACCGGACGGCTGCTGTTCGCCGTCGACATGACGGGCGGCGGACTCTACCGCGTGCACACCGCCACCGGTGCGGTGCGTCAAGTCACCCTAGATGGAGGTGACTTGGTCAACGGCGACGGCCTGGACCTGCACCACCGCACGCTGTGGGCCGCACACAACGCCACCAACACCCTCACCCGCTGGGAGCTGTCCCCGGACGGCACCACGGCCCGCCTGCGCCGCCGCCTGACCGACCCCGCGCTCCAGATCCCGACCACCCTGGCCCACACCCGCCAGGGCCTGCTGGTCGTCCGCTCCCAGTTCGACAAGGGCGGCCCGATGGGCCCGGGGGTGCCTCGAACGCCGTTCACGGTGGCACGGGTGACGGGGCTCTGACGGAGGCCCGCACCCTGAAGAGAGGAACCCTGAAGAGCGTCGCTCCGGCGGACGGGCGGAGGGCAGCGCCCCCGCCGGGAGCCGCGGTTGGCCGCCCGTCGGCGCCACGGGGCGGACGGAGCGCGTCACTGACGCGAACCGGCACGAGTGGCGAGTTCCGCCAGCTTCTCCAGTAGGAGGCCGGCATGGAGGTCCGGCTCGGGAACCGGGTGGATCAGGGACCGCACACAGCCGGTGCGGTCGAGGACGACGGCCGCTCGGGCGAACAGGGTCCGCCCCTCGGCCTGCACCTCGGGGACACCGAGCTCGCGGCCCAGAGCGAGGTCCGCGTCACCGATCAGCGGGTAGCCGAGGGCGCGGCTCTCGGCGAACTCCGCCAGGTGGCCGGGGGCGTGGGCGCTGACACCGAGCACCCGGGCGCCGGCACGGGCGAAGGCCACCGCCGCGTCGCGTGCGGAGCACAGTCCCGTGGTGCATCCGCCCAGTTCGGGCAGCCGCTCGCCGATGCCGGGCTCGGTGATGAAGAACAGCACGGTCCACTCGTGGTCGGGAGAGGGGATGGACACGGGTCCGTCGGTCGTCGGGACGGTGCGGCGCATGATGGTCCTCCTGGACGCGGTACGGGCGTGAGGCCGACGTGGACGACCACACGGATTCCACGCACGCCGGTTCCGCTGACCAGCACGGAACCACCACGGTGACGACCTGCCCGGCGCCTCCGAGCAACCATGAGCCGCCCGTCTCCCGGCCCGGCGCTCAGGCCGAGCTCCGCAAGGTCCCGTGAGACACGGCCCTGCCCATCCTGGCCGAGCCGACCGAGCCGGAGACCGACCCGCGGCCCGACTGCCGCCTACGGGCGGGCGACCATCGCCTGATCCACACGATCGACAACGCCGAGCCGGTGGGCGTGGGCGGTACACGTCGGGCGCCGCTCCACCGTCCCCGCCATCCGAACGCTCCCGATGTCGGACCGGAACATCCAGCACCGCCCCGGCACGGGATCGAAGAAGGGGTCGACCCCTGAAGAGGCCGCCCCCTCTCCCATCACCCCGCACGAGACCGGCAATGCAAAACGGACGCCCTGCGTTCAGTAGTGATAGCGAGCCGCGAGGATCACGATCTCCTTGTCCGTGACCAGGTAAACAAGGCGGTGCTCATCGTCGATCCGTCTCGACCACGCCCCGGGCAAGTGGTACTTCAACGGCTCGGGCTTGCCGATCCCCGTGAAGGGGTCACGCTTGACGTCCTCGATGAGCTTGTTGATCCGAGCGAGCATCTTGCGGTCGCTCTTGAGCCAGGACGTGTAGTCCTCCCGGCCCTGATCCTCGAAGACAAGCCTCACGCGTCACCCGCAGCAGGATCCGCCACATCCGGATCGATCAGCTCGCGCTCCGACACGTCGACGTTGCTCAGGGCATTCTCGTACGCCTTGAGCAGTCGCCGTGCGTTCACAGGCGAGCGCAGCAGGTACGAGCCCTCGCGCAGCGCCGCGTAGTCCTCGGCCGAGACAAGCACGGCGTTGCCATGCTTGGAGACGATCTCGATGGCCTCGTGGTCGTCGTTCACCTTCTTGATCAGCGGAAAGAGAGCCTTGCGGGCTTCGCTCGCAGTTATCGACATAAGCTGACTCCCTACCTCAAGTGGTACCGAATAACGTACCACTCACGGCCGCCTCAAACAGAGCCGATCAGGTGACGGACCACCAGAAAACCAGGCACCATCCCAGCACGGGAAACAGCAAGGGGCCGGCACCCGGAGGAGCCGACCCCACTTGCCCTGCATGCTTGCCGGGTCGCCAACGTGGTGTTACTTCATCCGCTCACACGTTGAAGCGGAACTCCACCACATCCCCGTCCTGCATCACGTACTCCTTGCCCTCCATGCGGGCCTTGCCCTTGGCGCGGGCCTCGGTGACCGAGCCGGACTCGACGAGGTCGGCGAAGGAGATGACCTCGGCCTTGATGAAGCCCTTCTGGAAGTCGGTGTGGATCACACCGGCCGCCTCGGGGGCCGTGGCGCCCTTCTTGATCGTCCAGGCGCGGGACTCCTTGGGGCCGGCCGTGAGGTAGGTCTGCAGGCCGAGGGTGTCGAAGCCGACGCGGGCGAGGGTGGCCAGGCCGGGCTCGTGCTGGCCGACGGACTCCAGCAGCTCCAGGGCCTCCTCCTCGTCCAGCTCGGCGAGGTCGGACTCCAGCTTGGCGTTCAGGAAGATCGCCTCGGCGGGGGCCACCAGGGCGCGCTGCTCGTTCTTGAAGTCCTCGTCGATCAGTTCGTCCTCGTCGACGTTGAAGACGTAGAGGAACGGCTTGGTGGTGAGCAGGTGCAGGTCGTGCAGCAGCTCGTTGCGCTCGGTGCCCTGGACGATGCCGTGCGCGAAGAGCGTGTCGCCCTTCTCCAGGATCTCCTTGGCTTCCTCGACCGCCTTGACCTTCGGCGCGATGTCCTTCTTGATCCGCGACTCCTTCTGGAGGCGCGGCAGGACCTTCTCGATCGTCTGGAGGTCGGCCAGGATCAGCTCGGTGTTGATCGTCTCGATGTCGTCCTTCGGCGAGACCTTGCCGTCGACGTGCACGACGTTCTCGTCCTTGAAGGCGCGGATGACCTGGCAGATCGCATCGGACTCACGGATGTTCGCGAGGAACTTGTTGCCCAGGCCCTCGCCCTCGGAGGCGCCGCGGACGATGCCCGCGATGTCGACGAAGTCGACCGTGGCCGGGAGGGTCCGCTGCGAGGAGAAGATCTCGGCCAGCTTGGTCAGGCGCGCGTCGGGGACGCCGACCACGCCGACGTTCGGCTCGATCGTGGCGAACGGGTAGTTGGCCGCCAGCACGTCGTTCTTGGTCAGGGCGTTGAACAGGGTCGACTTGCCGACATTCGGCAGGCCGACGATTCCGATCGTGAGCGACACGTTGCGACTTCCCGTAGATGAGTGGGCCAGGGGCTGCCAGGGGCCAGAGACACTGGCCGATCCACCAGTCTACGGCGTCCGTGGCAGGGGCTCGCGGGAGCGTCGAACGCCTGGCCAAGCTCTTCCCGTCGGCGTGTCTGGGGACCGATCAAGCACATAAGCAGACCTAAGTTGGTCCAATGGAGCAACACGGATCGCGACCCCCGAATGGCGGACGGCGACGCGGCGTGCCGGGCGCGCCGCTGCCGGCGCAGTCACGGCGGCAGCACGCCGGACACCGGCCGGGGGCGGGGAGGGGCGCGGGCCCGGTCCGGGAGGCCAGGCCGGCACCGCGGGGCGGGATGCCGGGTCCCCGGCTCACCGGGCTCGGCGGGGGGCTGTTCTGCGTGACCGTGATGGTCGTGCTCGGTGTCCTGGACCAGTTGCTGTTCGGGGGGTCCCTGACGCTGTACGGGGTGCTGTTCGTGCCGGTGTGCGTGCTGACCGCGCTGTGGGTGCGCGGGGGCGACCTGCTGACCGCACCCGTGGTCGTGCCGATCGGCTTCGCCGCGGGGCTCTTCCCCGTCGCCGACGGCAGCGGGGGGCTCGTCGGCCGGCTGATGGGCCTGGTCACCGGGCTCGCCACGCAGGCGGGCTGGCTGTACGGGGGGACGCTGGTCGCGGGGGTGATCGTGCTCGTACGCCGGGTGCGGTGGGTACGGAGCCGCCGTCGCCGCGGCTGACCGGCGGCCCTACACCCCGCGTCCAATACCCGGACTGACCAGCGACTCCAGTCCCCGCGCCCTACGCCCGGGACCGACCGGCAACTCCACGCCCCGAGTCGTACAGCCGGGACCGACCAGCAATTCCAGGCCCCGCTCGCTACACCCGGGACCGACCAGCGACTCCACGCCCCGCGCCCTGCACCCGGGACCGACCAGCGACTCCGCGCCCCGCGTCCTACGCCTGGCTCTGCGCGGCGCGCATCGCCGCTCCGACGATGCCGGCGTTGTTCTGCAGCTGGGCCGGCACGATCTCGGCCCTGATGCCCTTGACGAGGTGCAGGAACTTGTCCGCCTTGCGGCTCACCCCGCCGCCGATGATGAACAGCTCGGGCGAGAACAGCATCTCGACGTGGGCGAGGTACTTCTGGACGCGGCGTGCCCAGTGCTCCCAGGTCAGCTCGCCGTCCTCCTTGGCCTTGCTGGAGGCCCGCTTCTCCGCGTCGTGGCCGTTCAGCTCCAGGTGGCCCAGCTCGGTGTTGGGCACGAGGGTGCCGTCGACGAAGAGGGCACTGCCGATGCCGGTGCCGAAGGTGAGCAGGATGACCGTGCCGCGCCGGTCCCGGCCGGCGCCGAACTGCATCTCGGCGACGCCCGCCGCGTCCGCGTCGTTGACCACGGTCACCGGCAGGCCGCCCAGCCGCCCGCCGAACAACGCGCGCGCGTCCGTGTCGATCCAGCTCTTGTCCACATTGGCCGCCGTACGGACCGTGGCGCCGTCGGTGACCACTCCGGGGAAGGTCAGGCCCACCGGGCCCGACCAGCCGAAGTGCTCGACGACCTGCTGCACGCCGTCGGCCACGCCCTCGGGCGTCGCCGGGTGCGGCGTGAGCACCTTGCAGCGCTCCTGGGCCAGGTCGCCCTTGTCCAGGTCCACAGGGGCGCCCTTGATCCCGGATCCACCGATGTCCACGCCGAAGATCTGCATGGCTCCACGTTACGACGGACGACTGACGGTCACGCCCCGGGCGGAAGCGCGCTCACGCGTGAGACGTACCCGATCCACCGCGCTCGGCGACCAGGGCCGCCGCCTCGTCGCGCAGGTCGCGGCGGAGTTCCTTGGGCAGCGAGAAGGTGATGGACTCCTCGGCCGTCTTGACGATCTCGACGTCCCCGTAGCCGCGCTCGGCGAGCCACTGGAGGACCTGCTCGACCAGGACCTCGGGCACGGAGGCACCGGAGGTGACGCCGACCGTGGTGACGCCCTCCAGCCAGGCCTCGTCGATCTCGTCCGCGAAGTCCACCAGGTAGGCCTCGCGGGAGCCGGCCAGCTTGGCGACCTCGACGAGCCGCTTGGAGTTGGAGGAGTTGCGCGAGCCGACCACGATGACCAGCTCGGCCTCGGCACCCATCTCCTTCACGGCCAGCTGGCGGTTCTGGGTGGCGTAGCAGATGTCGTCGCTGGGCGGGGAGACGAGCCCGGGGAACTTCGTCTTCAGGGCGTCGACGGTCTCCATGGTCTCGTCCACGGAGAGGGTCGTCTGGGACAGCCAGACCACCTTCGACTCGTCGCGGACCTCGACCTTGGCGACGTCCTCGGGGCCGTCGACCAGCTGGATGTGGTCGGGGGCCTCGCCGGAGGTGCCGATGACCTCCTCGTGGCCCTCGTGCCCGATCAGGAGGATGTCGTAGTCCTCGCCCGCGTACCGGACGGCCTCCTTGTGGACCTTGGTGACCAGGGGGCAGGTCGCGTCGATGGTGGCGAGGCGGCCCTGCCTGGCCTCCTCGTGCACGACCGGGGCGACGCCGTGCGCGGAGAACATCACGATGTTGCCCGGCGGCACCTCCTCCGTCCGCTCGACGAAGATCGCGCCCTTCTTCTCCAGGGTCTGCACGACGTACTTGTTGTGGACGATCTCGTGCCGGACGTAGATCGGGGCGCCGTACTGTTCCAGCGCCTTCTCGACGGCGATCACGGCGCGGTCGACACCGGCGCAGTAACCCCGGGGGGCGGCGAGCAGGACACGGCGGCCAGGCGAAGCGGTCATGGGACCCATCGTAAGGCCGCGTTCGGCGGGCCCGGGATCGCGTGCCCCTTCCGCCGCGGGGAAGACTGGTCCTCATGTCCGACACCGGGACGGCGGTGCCCTCGGCCGACGCGCGCCACCGGCTGCGCCGCGGCCTCGGCCTGCGGGGTCTGGTGGTCTACGGGCTGCTGTTCATCGCCCCCATGGCACCGGTCGGGGTGTTCGGCGCGCTGGACGCCAGGTCGCACGGGGCGGTGGCGCTGGTGTACGTCGTCGCCACCGTCGCCATGGCGTTCACCGGGTTCGGTTACGCGCAGATGGTGCGGGTGGTGCCGCAGGCGGGATCGGTGTTCGCCTACGCGCGCGGGGCTCGGCCGGGGAGCCGGGTTCGTCGCGGGCTGGATGGCGCTGCTGGACTACGCGCTGGTCCCTCAGGTGCCGCCGACCCGGCCCGGCAGGGGTCGGCCTTCTACGACGCCCTCGACGCGTCGGTAGGGACGTGGCTGCACGGTCTGGTGGCTGCGAGCAAGGCGGTCAGGGCGGCGTTCGCCGCGCTGGCCGGGCAGGCGGCGGGACTACGGCGCGTAGCCGCACTGTCGGTGGCGCCCACTACGCTCGGCGCATGGCCGTGAACACATCGCCCGAAGCCCCCCTCCCCGTCGGTGAGGTCTCCCGGATGATCGGGGGGTGGATCGACCGGCTCGGTGCGGTGTGGGTCGAAGGGCAGATCACGCAGTTGTCGCGGCGGCCCGGGGCCGGAGTCGTGTTTCTGACCCTGCGGGATCCCTCGCACGACATCTCCGTCAGCGTGACCTGTTACCGGCAGGTGTTCGACGCCGTGGCCGATGTCGTCGGCGAGGGCGCGCGGGTCGTCGTGCTCGCCAAGCCGGAGTGGTACGCGCCGCGCGGGCAGCTCTCGCTCAGGGCGGCCGAGATAAGGCCCGTCGGCGTCGGTGAGCTGCTGGCCCGCCTGGAGCAGCTGAAGAAGGCGCTCGCGGCCGAGGGGCTCTTCGCGCCGGAGCGCAAGAAGCCACTGCCGTTCCTGCCCCAGCTCATCGGGCTGGTCTGCGGCCGTGCCTCCGCCGCCGAGCGGGACGTGCTGGAGAACGCCCGGCACCGCTGGCCCGCCGTCCGCTTCGAGGTGCGCAATGTCGCGGTGCAGGGCGTGCACGCCGTCCCGCAGGTCGTGCAGGCCGTCAAGGAGCTGGACGCGATGGAGGACGTGGACGTCATCGTCGTGGCGCGGGGCGGCGGCAGCGTGGAGGATCTGCTGCCGTTCTCCGACGAGCAGCTGGTGCGGGCGGTGGCCCAGTGCCGTACGCCGGTCGTCTCCGCCATCGGGCACGAGCCGGACAATCCGCTGCTCGACCACGTCGCCGACCTGCGCGCCTCCACCCCGACCGACGCGGCCAAGAAGGTCGTGCCGGACGTGGGCGAGGAGGTCGAGCGGGTGCGGATGCTGCGGGACCGGGCCCGGCGGTGCGTCGGCGCGTTCGTGGAGCGCGAGGAGCGGGGGCTGGCGCATGCGCTGGCCCGGCCCTCGATGGAGGATCCGCACCGGATGGTCGACGAGCGTGCCGATCACCTGGCGTCCCTGCTGGACCGCAGCCGGCGCACGGTGGGCCATCTGCTGGACCGCGCCGACTCGGAGCTGACGCACACGCACGCGCGCGTGGTGGCCCTCTCGCCCGCTGCCACGCTCAAGCGCGGGTACGCGGTGCTGCAGCGGGCCGACGGACACGTGGTGCGGGATCCGGACGAGGTCGCGGGGGGCGAGGCACTGCGGGCGCGGGTCGCCGAGGGCGAGTTCACGGTTCGAGTCGATGTCCAGGCCGATGTCTAGGGTGGGTGGATGACCAGCAAGGTGGATGAGGCGCTCTCGTACGAGCAGGCGCGGGACGAGTTGATCGAGGTCGTGCGGCGGCTGGAGGCCGGCGGTACGACGCTGGAGGAGTCCCTGGCGCTGTGGGAGCGCGGTGAGGAGCTGGCCAAGGTGTGCCGGCGCTGGCTGGAGGGCGCCCGGGCGCGGCTGGACGCGGCGCTGGCCGAGGAGGAAGAGGCCGGGGAAGAGGGCCGCGAGTAGCGCGGGTGGTTCCGTCCGCTGTGAAGCGGATCACCACACCCCCATCTTCGTTGAACCTTGAACTTCCCTGGCGTACTGTCGGTGTCGTCAGCCGATCCGGACCGTGGTCCGGATCGGACGCCACCCTGAGGAAGTTCACTCAATGTCTCTCGTTCTTGACCCCGCAGCCCAGGACCTGCTGTTCCGCGAGGCCCGCACGGCGAACAACTTCACCGACGAGCCGGTGACCGAGGAGCACGTCCAGGCGATCTACGACCTGGTCAAGTACGGCCCCACCGCCTTCAACCAGTCCCCGCTGCGCATCACGCTGGTCCGCTCCCCCGAGGCCCGCGAGCGCCTGGTGAAGCACATGGCCGAGGGCAACCAGCCCAAGACCGCCGCCGCCCCGCTGGTCGCGATCCTCTCCGCGGACAACGAGTTCCACGAGGAGCTGCCGACCCTGTTCCCGCACTTCCCGCAGGCCAAGGACGTGTTCTTCAGCGAGCGTCCGGCCCGTGAGGGTGCCGCCGCGCTGAACGCCGCCCTGCAGGCCGCGTACTTCATCATCGGCGTCCGCGCCGCCGGCCTGGCCGCCGGCCCGATGACCGGCCTCGACTTCGAGGGCGTCCGCAAGGAGTTCCTGGACGACGACCACACCCCGCTGATGGTCGTCAACATCGGCCGCCCGGGCCCGGACGCCTGGTTCCCGCGCTCCCCGCGCCTGGCCTACGACGACGTCGTCACGACCGTCTGAGCCACCCCGCACACGCAGGAGGCCCCCAGCAGCGTCGCTGGGGGCCTCCTGCGTGTGTGCGTGCAGGCGCGGGAGAACTCACCGCGTCCTGAGCGCCTCCGCCATTTCGGTCAGCCGGCCGAAGGAGGCGGTGCCGGCCACCACCGTCGTGGAGCCGGGGGTGCCCTCCAGGACCAGGGCGTCGTAGCGGCCGCCGGTGTAGCGGGTCCAGGTATGGCCGCCGATCTTCTCGGTCCGCTTGGTCGCCGAGGCGCCCTGGCTGGCCTGGTCGATGAAGTCGGCGCGCTTCTGAGTGGACTGCTCGACCTGCACGTACTGACCGCCGGGGGCCTGGAAGCCGAGGTGCCAGCGGTCGGAATTCTCGCCCTGGTAGCGCACCGAGGTCGCCTTCCAGGCCGCGGGCAGGCCCTCCGGAGCGGCCACCGGATAGCTCGCCGCACGGCGTGCCGTCGACAGCTCGACCTGGTAGTCGACCCGCTTGAGGTCGGGAGCGTGATCGTTGTGCGGGACGAGGAGATAGATGAACCCCGCCGCCACCCCGATGAGGGCCAGGGAGAGGATCATGTCCCGGACCGTCTTCTGCTTGCCGTTCGAACCTGCCACGCCCTCTATCGTCGCAGGTGCCCGGGGCGCTCATCCGTGGGGTCCCCTGCTCATTTTGTCAGCCTAACGATAGAGTCGGAGGCACACCCTCATCCGGCCGTCGTCGTATCAGAAAGGTGCGCTCCGATGACCGAACATCATCACCTCCCGTCCGAGCTGGACGTCCCCTCCGAGGCCCCCGACCGGAACCTCGCCCTGGAACTCGTCCGGGTGACCGAGGCCGCGGCGATGGCCGCCGGCCGCTGGGTCGGGCGCGGCGACAAGAACGGCGCCGACGGCGCCGCGGTGCGTGCCATGCGGACCCTCGTCTCCACCGTCTCCATGAACGGCATCGTCGTCATCGGAGAGGGCGAGAAGGACGAGGCGCCGATGCTCTTCAACGGGGAGCGCGTGGGCGACGGCACCGGGCCCGAGGTCGACATCGCCGTCGACCCCATCGACGGCACCACGCTGACGGCCAAGGGCATGCCCAACGCGATCGCCGTCCTCGCGGCCACCGAGCGCGGCGCCATGTTCGACCCGTCCGCCGTCTTCTACATGGACAAGCTGGTCACCGGCCCCGAGGCCGCCGACTTCGTCGACATCGACGCGCCCGTGTCGGTGAACATCCGGCGGATCGCCAAGGCCAAGCGGTCCTCGCCCGAGGACGTCACGGTCGTCATCCTGGACCGGCCCCGGCACGAGGGCATCATCAAGGAGGTCCGGGAGGCCGGCGCCCGCATCAAGCTGATCTCCGACGGCGACGTGGCCGGCTCGATCCTGGCGCTGCGCGAGGGCACGGGCATCGACCTGCTGCTCGGCATCGGCGGCACCCCGGAGGGCATCATCTCGGCCTGTGCGGTGAAGTGCCTGGGCGGCACCATCCAGGGCAAGCTGTGGCCGAAGGACGACGCGGAGCGTGCGCGGGCCATCGACGCCGGGCACGACCTGGACCGAGTACTGACCACCGAGGACCTGGTGACCGGGGAGAACGTGTTCTTCGTCGCCACCGGCATCACCGACGGTGAGCTGCTGCGCGGGGTCCGGTACCGGTCGGAGACCGCGACCACCGACTCGATCGTGATGCGGTCGAAGTCGGGGACGGTGCGGCGGATCGACTCCGAGCACCGGCTGCGCAAGCTGCGGGCCTACAGCGCGATCGACTTCGACCGGGCCAAGTAGCGCCCGGTCACGGGGGGGCTGCGCGTCTGTCGGCGAGTGCAAGTTCGTCGTGGTTGTTCGCGCAGTTCCCCGCGCCCCGGGGACAGGGATGCACCCTCTGTGCGGAGAGGGCGCATCCCCCCTTTTTTTGCCTAGCCCGCTATGCGGTTGGCCGTCGCCCTGGCCGCCTTCTTCAGTTCCATCTCGCGCCGGCGGCGCCTCGCCAGGACCACACGGCGCTCCGCCGCGGTCAGGCCGCCCCAGACGCCGTAGGGCTCGGGCTGGAGGAGCGCATGCTCGCGGCACTCGACCATCACGGGGCAGCGCGCACAGACGCGCTTGGCCGCCTCCTCACGGGACAGACGCGCGGCCGTCGGTTCCTTCGAGGGAGCGAAGAACAGGCCGGCCTCATCGCGCCGGCACACCGCCTCGGTGTGCCAGGGTGCGTCTTGGTCCCTGGCACCCGCTGGCACCCGCTGGGCCGGAACGGCAGCTACCTGCAGGGACGAATGCGGCGGTTGCAGCACGGTCTACTCCTGACGACGGCTTCGCGAGTGAGCGACGATGCAGCAAGGCCTACCCGCTGTGCGCGTGCCTATGCACTGCGTTTCCAACCACAGGCGCGCGGCGGCTTGTTCACGCCCCCCGGAGTCCGCGGCGTCCGGCGTGCGTCCCCGCGATCACCGGCGGATTCGCGACCGTCAACGGTCCAGGTGTTTGCGCAACTTCCTGTCGACCTTGTCCTGCACACGCTGGACGATGTCCGCCACGAGCTTGCCGCGCCTGGGTCGCGCCTCGACGTTGCCGAGCACGGCCCACCCGTCGACGTAGACCACGGGAGCCTGGGCGTCGGCCGAATCCAGCGTGTCCACCTCGAAGTTGCCGAGGACGCCGCCGCCGGTGCCGCGCAGCGACACGTTCTCCGGGACGCGGATCTGGATGTCGCCGAAGACCGAGACGGCCTTGATGACGACCTGCTGGTACTCGAAGATCGCCTCGCTGAGGTCGATCTCGATGCTGCCGAAGATCGAGTAGGCGTGCAGCCTGCGCCCCGCGCGCCAGCGGCCCCGGCGCACCGCGGCGCTGAAGACGGCCACCACGTTGGCATCGGCCTGGGCAGGGACCGCGCCGGGTGCGGGCCAGGACGGGACGGCCGCGTAGGCGGGGGCCTGCGTCCGGGCGGCGGGCAGGTCCCGGATGAAGACATCCAGCTCGCCCACGGTCTTGGCGCTCAGCACCCCCTCCACCCGCTCGGCGTGCTCGTCGGCGGTCAGCCGGCCCTCGGCCAGGGCCTCCCGGAGGATCTCGGCGACACGGTCACGGTCGGCGTCGGAGGCACGCAGCTCGGCCACCTGCGGCGCGCCGTCCTGCGGCTGGGGGTGCTTGTGAAGGTCCACGACAGCAGCGTACCGAAACGCGATAGATCGCGACTAGGGGTCCGGGCGACCTGCGTGTTGGGCGACTGAGCCTTACCTCACAGGTTTTCCGTCGGCGGCAGGTCCTACGCTGGTGAGGCTCGCCAGCGTCGGCGGGCGGCCGTCCGTCAGAGTGAGGAATGGGCTGAGATGCCTGAGTTCGCATACACCGATCTGCTCCCCCAGGGTGAGGACACCACCCCGTACCGGCTGGTGACGTCCGAGGGCGTCTCGACCGTGGAGGGGCCCGACGGGCGGACGTTCCTCAAGGTGGAGCCGGAGGCGCTGCGCAAGCTCGCCGAGGAGGCCATCCACGACATCCAGCACTACCTGCGCCCGGCCCACCTCGCGCAGCTGCGCCGCATCATCGACGACCCGGAGGCGTCGGCCAACGACAAGTTCGTGGCCCTCGACCTGCTGAAGAACGCCAACATCGCGGCGGCCGGCGTGCTGCCGATGTGCCAGGACACCGGCACGGCGATCGTCATGGGCAAGCGCGGGCAGAACGTCCTCACCGAGGGCACGGACGAGAAGCACCTCTCGCACGGCATCCACGACGCCTACACCAGGCTCAACCTGCGCTACTCACAGATGGCTCCGCTCACCATGTGGGAGGAGAAGAACACCGGCTCCAACCTCCCGGCGCAGATCGAGCTGTATGCGACCGACGGCGGCGCCTACAAGTTCCTCTTCATGGCCAAGGGCGGCGGCTCGGCCAACAAGTCGTTCCTGTACCAGGAGACGAAGGCCGTCCTGAACGAGGCCTCCATGATGAAGTTCCTGGAGGAGAAGATCCGCTCGCTCGGTACGGCCGCCTGCCCGCCGTACCACCTGGCGATCGTCGTCGGCGGCACGAGCGCCGAGTACGCGCTCAAGACCGCGAAGTACGCCTCCGCGCACTACCTGGACAACGCGCCCACCGAGGGCTCGCCGCTCGGCCACGGCTTCCGGGACACGGAGCTGGAGGAGAAGGTCTTCGAGCTGACGCAGAAGATCGGCATCGGCGCGCAGTTCGGCGGCAAGTACTTCTGCCACGACGTGCGGGTCGTCCGCCTGCCGCGGCACGGCGCGTCCTGCCCGGTCGCGATCGCCGTGTCCTGCTCGGCCGACCGCCAGGCCGTCGCCAAGATCACCGCCGAGGGCGTCTTCCTGGAGCAGCTGGAGACGGACCCGGCGCGCTTCCTGCCGGAGACCACGGACGAGCATCTCGACGAGTCCGACGTCGTCCGTATCGACCTCAACCAGCCGATGGACACGATCCTCGCCGAGCTGACGAAGTACCCGGTCAAGACCCGTCTGTCGCTGACCGGCCCGCTGGTCGTGGCCCGTGACATCGCCCACGCCAAGATCAAGGAGCGGCTGGACGCGGGCGAGGAGATGCCGCAGTACCTGAAGGACCACCCGGTGTACTACGCGGGCCCGGCCAAGACCCCCGAGGGCTACGCCTCCGGCTCCTTCGGTCCGACCACGGCCGGTCGCATGGACTCCTACGTGGAGCAGTTCCAGGCGGCGGGCGGCTCCAAGGTGATGCTCGCCAAGGGCAACCGCAGCAAGCAGGTCACCGATGCCTGCGACGCCCACGGCGGCTTCTACCTCGGCTCCATCGGCGGTCCGGCCGCCCGCCTCGCCCAGGACTGCATCAAGAAGGTCGAGGTCCTGGAGTACGAGGAGCTGGGCATGGAGGCGGTCTGGAAGATCGAGGTCGAGGACTTCCCGGCGTTCGTCGTCGTGGACGACAAGGGCAACGACTTCTTCCAGGACCCGGCGCCGCAGCCGACGTTCACGTCGATTCCGGTGCGGGGCCCGGGTCTGGCCTGACCTGCCTGACGCCGTGACGGTCGCCGCCCCCGCCGGGTGCGGGGGCGGCGGCGGTGACCGGTGCAGCGATCACCGGTCCCCCGGCGCGCGGGCCGTCACACGCCCCCGGCGGCCGTACCGGTGACGCCGGTGCACCCGTGCGGCCCACGGCCCGGAACAACCCCGCCCCCGCGATCGCTATGACCGGCATGAGCGAATACCGGATCGAGCACGACTCCATGGGCGAGGTGCGTGTCCCCGCCGACGCCAAGTGGCGGGCGCAGACGCAGCGTGCCGTGGAGAACTTCCCCGTCTCGGGCCAGCGCCTGGAGCGGGCGCACATCGAGGCGCTGGCGCGGATCAAGTCGGCCGCGGCGAAGGTGAACGCCCGGCTGGGCGTCCTGGACGAGGACGTGGCCGGCGCGATCCAGGACGCGGCCGCGGAGGTCGCCGAGGGCAAGTGGGACGAGCACTTCCCCGTGGACGTGTTCCAGACGGGGTCCGGCACCTCGTCCAACATGAACACCAACGAGGTCATCGCCACCCTCGCCAGTGAGCGGCTCGGCCGGGACGTACACCCCAACGACCACGTCAACGCCTCGCAGTCGTCCAACGACGTGTTCCCCTCGTCCCTCCACATCGCCGCCACCGCCGCGGTGACCCGCGACCTGATTCCGGCCCTGGAGCACCTCGCCGCGTCCCTCACCCGCAAGTCCGAGGAGTTCGCGGACGTGGTGAAGTCCGGGCGGACGCATCTGATGGACGCGACGCCGGTGACGCTGGGGCAGGAGTTCGGCGGGTACGCCGCCCAGGTGCGGTACGGCGTCGAGCGGCTGCAGGCCTCGCTGCCCCGGCTGGCCGAGCTGCCGCTGGGCGGTACGGCGGTCGGGACCGGGATCAACACACCGCCCGGGTTCTCCGCCGCGGTGATCGAGGAGGTCGCGCGGGCCACCGGGCTGCCGCTCACCGAGGCCCGCGACCACTTCGAGGCGCAGGGCGCCCGGGACGGGATCGTGGAGACCAGCGGGCAGCTGCGCACCATCGCGGTCGGGCTGACGAAGATCGCCAACGATCTGCGCTGGATGGCGTCCGGGCCGCGCACCGGGCTCGCCGAGATCCGGCTGCCCGACCTGCAGCCGGGGTCGTCGATCATGCCGGGGAAGGTCAACCCGGTGATCCCGGAGGCCGTGCTCATGGTGGCGGCCCAGGTGATCGGGAACGACGCGACCATCGCCACGGCCGGTGCCTCCGGGAACTTCGAACTGAACGTGATGCTCCCGGTCATCGCCAAGAACGTGCTGGAGTCCGTCCGGCTGCTCGCCCGTGTCTCGCGGCTGCTGGCCGACCGGACCGTCGACGGCATCGAGGCCGACCGGGAGCGGACCCGCGAGTACGCGGAGTCGTCCCCCTCCGTGGTGACCCCGCTGAACAAGTACATCGGCTACGAGGAGGCCGCGAAGGTCGCCAAGAAGTCCCTGGCCGAGCGGAAGACCATCCGTCAGGTCGTGCTGGAGGGCGGGTACGTGGAGCGCGGCCTGCTCACCCTGGAGCAGCTGGACGAGGCGCTGGACGTCCTGCGGATGACCCGTCCGTAGCAGGAATCCCGGCCGGGCCGAACCGTGACGGGCGCCGCAGCGTCGTATGCCTACGGCACCTAATATCTGTCCATGACGGACGACGGAGCGGTGAGGCGAGTGGCAGGTGGACCTGCGACCTACTGGGCCCCCGGGACACAGATCCTGTGGCGGTACCGCGAGAACGCCGGTGAGGGCTTCCACATCGCGCGTCCCGTCACCGTCGTCCAGGACGACGAGGACCTCCTCGCGGTGTGGATGGCGCCCGGCACCGAGTGCATGAGGCCGGTGCTGGCCGACGGGACGCCCGTGCACCTGGAGCCGCTGGAGACCCGCTACACCAAGCCGCGCACGGTGCAGCGGGACCGGTGGTTCGGCACGGGCGTGCTGAAGCTGGCCCGGCCCGGCGAGCCCTGGTCGGTGTGGCTGTTCTGGGATCCGGGCTGGCGGTTCAAGAACTGGTACGTCAACCTGGAAATGCCGCTGGCCCGTTGGGAGGGCGGGGTGGACTCCGTGGACTACTTCCTGGACATCTCCGTCAACCCGGACCGCAGTTGGCACTGGCGGGACGAGGACGAGTTCGCACAGGCCCAGCGGGACGGGCTGATGGACGCCCGGACCGCCGAGCGGGTCCGGGAGGCCGGGCGGTCCGCGCTGGCGGCCGTCGACGCCTGGGGCCCGCCGTTTCGGGACGGCTGGCAGCACTGGCGCCCGGATCCGTCCTGGACGGTACCGTCTCTCCCCGAGGACTGGGACCGTACGCCCGCGCACGTGTCCTCATGAGACCCTTGATGCGCCCCCGGTGCACAACCGTAGGATCGTCCTCCGCAAGGGTGCATCAGTGCAACTTCCGGAACATGCGCAGGGCTTGACCGAACGTCACCGAGGGGCGGCAGGACGTGAGCGAGGGGTACGAGGGCAACACCACCGCGGACCCGGCAGGGTTCGCCGGTGGCACAGGAACAACCTCTGACCACGCGGGAATTCCGTTCCTGGGGCACGTATTCCGGGTATCGGCATTTCGGCGGGACCACCTGCGCGCCCGGCGCGCAGCCCCGGACGGACGGATGCGACACGCGTGACGGAGCAGCCCACCTCCTTCGAACGCCCCCAGCCGGGCGTCGACCCCGCGGAGGCCCGCGGGGCGCTCCTGCGTACCCCGAATCCGCTCGGCAGCCCCGCCTTACCGGCCCAGGCCCGGGCCGAGGGGACGCCGTCGGGCCCGGCGACCAACATGCCCTGCGGCAAGGGGAACAAGGGGAAGGAGCCCCCAGTCGACGGCCCCGAGCACTCCCAGCCCGCCACCGCCGAGCCCGACACCCATCGGCCGCGCCCCGCGCCGGAGAGCATTCCGCCGCAGCCGGGCACCGAGGAGGAGAAGGCGCCGGGCGGCCAGGAGCGCCGCAGCGGGCGCGGACTGCCGCCGGGACGGCCGATGCCGATGCGACGCGACGGGGACCGGCTCAGGTTCGTGGGCGCGGCGACCCGGCGGATCGCCCGCGGCATCGACCTGGACGAGATCGTGATGGGGCTGTGCCGCGCCACCGTGCCGACGTTCTCCGACGCGATCCTGGTCTATCTGCGCGATCCGCTGCCGGTCGGCGACGAGCGTCCCACCGGCCCGGTGGTGCTGCGGCTGCGCCGCACCGACCGGATACCGGACGAACGGGACACCGAGGGCCTGCTGCTCCCGCCGTTCCCGGAGCCGGAGCCGGATCCGTCGCCGCTGTCCGAGCTGTCGTCGTTGACGACCGAGCTGTGCGAGGTGCGCCCGGGCGGGGCCCTGAACGAGGTCCTGCGCGGAGTCCGGCCGGTCTTCGCGGACGCGCCCGCCGCCCGTGCCGCGCTGCCCGAGCTGCTCGGCGAGGGCGGCGAGGCGCTCGTACCGGACGGGCAGCACGCGATCCTCGCGCCGCTGCGCGGCCGGCGCCGGGTGATCGGCGCGGCGCTGTTCCTGCGCCGTCCCGAGCGCCTCGCGTTCGAGGCGGACGACCTGCTGGTGGCCGCGCAGCTCGCCACGCACAGCGCGCTCGGCATCGACAAGGCGGTGCTGTACGGCCGGGAGGCCTACATCGCCGACGAGCTGCAGCGCACCATGCTGCCCGAGACCCTGCCCCGCCCGACCGGGGTGCGGCTGGCCTCGCGCTACCTGCCGGCCGCGGAGACCGCACGGGTGGGCGGCGACTGGTACGACGCGATCCCGCTGCCCGGCAGCCGGGTCGCACTGGTCGTCGGTGACGTCATGGGGCACTCCATGACCTCGGCGGCGATCATGGGCCAGCTGCGCACGACCGCGCAGACCCTGGCCGGGCTCGACCTGCCCCCGCAGGAGGTGCTGCACCACCTGGACGAGCAGGCGCAGCGCCTGGGCACCGACCGCATGGCCACCTGCCTGTACGCCGTCTACGACCCGGTCACGCACCGGATCACGATCGCCAACGCGGGCCATCCGCCGCCCGTTCTGCTGCACCTGGGCGGCCGTGCGGAGGTGCTGCGGGTGCCGCCGGGCGCGCCCATCGGGGTCGGCGGGGTGGACTTCGAGGCGGTCGAGCTGGACGCGCCCGCCGGGGCCACGCTGCTCCTGTACACCGACGGCCTGGTGGAGTCCCGGCTGCGGGACGTGTGGACCGGCATAGAGCAGCTGCGCGAGAAGCTCGCCGCGACGGCCCAGTTGACCGGCCCCGATCATCCGCCGCCGCTGGAAGCCCTGTGCGACGAGGTCCTGGACATGCTCGGCCCGGGCGACCGGGACGACGACATCGCGCTGCTCGCCGCCCGCTTCGACGGGATCGCGCCGAGCGATGTGGCGTACTGGTCCCTGGAGCCGGAGGAGACGGCGCCCGGCCAGGCCCGCCGGCTGGCCCGGCGCGCGCTGGCCCGCTGGGACCTGGAGGATCTGACGGACTCGGTGGAGCTGCTGGTCAGCGAGGTGGTCACGAACGCCGTGCGGTACACCTCACGCCCGGTCACGCTGCGGCTGCTGCGCACGGACGTGCTGCGCTGCGAGGTCGGTGACGACGTGCCGCAGCTGCCGCGGCTCAGGCAGGCCCGTGCCACGGACGAGGGCGGCCGCGGCCTGTACCTGGTCAACCGGCTGGCCCGGCGCTGGGGCGCGACCCGGCTGAGCACCGGCAAGGTCGTCTGGTTCGAGCTGAACCGGGCCTGAACGGGCCTGGAGCACGCCGAAGGGCGCCCGGGGAGTCCCCGGGCGCCCTTTTCGTGCGCCGACGGCCGCTGCCTACTGGCCCAGGGCCGGACTGTCGTCGGGATTGAGCGGATCGCCCGCGGTGCCGCCGTCCGCCGGGTCCCCGGTGGTCGGGGTCCCCGTGGGCGGCGTCTGCGTCGGCGTGGTCGGCGTGCTCGGTGGTGTCGTGGACGGCGTCTGCGACGGCGACCGGGACGGGGGCGCGGACGACGTCGGCGGCTTGCTGCTCGGCGTCTGCGACGGAGTGCTGGACGGGCTGTGGCTGAAGGTCGGGGTCGGCGTCGGAGCGACGGCCGCGCCCTGGGTGGTGTTCAGGTCGAACTTGGTCCCGTGGCTCACACCGAAGGTGTAGGCGGCCCAGATCTTCGCCGGGTAGCCACCGCCGTTGACGCGCGGTGGGATCAAGCCCCCGGCGCCCGTCAGGGACACATGGGCCTTGGTCTTGACGTCCTCGCCGAACAGCCCCACCGAGGTGACCAGGTCGGGCGTGTAGCCGGTGAACCAGGCGGACTTGTCCTCGTCGGAGGTACCGGTCTTGCCGGCCACCTGACGGCCGTCGCGCAGCGGGTTGCTCGCCACGCTCCCGCTGGCCGTACCGTCGTCGACCACACCGGTCAGCACGGAGGTCACCGTGTCGGCGGCCGTGCGGCTGATGACCGATCCGCCGATCGGGTCGGGCATCTGGGGCGAGCGGGTCTTCTGCTGCGCGGACTTGATGATGGACGGCGTCACCTGGTTGCCGTGGTTGGCGAGCGTGGCGTAGATCCCCGCCATCTCCAGCGGGCTGGCGCCCATCGAGCCGAGCGTCTGGGCGGGCACCGCCTGCATGCCGTCGGTGTCCATGCCGAGCTTCTTGGCCGTGTCCATGACCTTGCGCATGCCGACGTCGACGCCCATCTGGGCGAAGACCGAGTTCACCGACTGGTTCATCGCCGTCTGGACGGTGATCGGACCGTAGTTGTGGTGGTCCTCGTTGGGCGGGCCGAATCCGACCTTGCTTCCGTGGTCCAGGACCTGGCGGCCGCTGGTGCCGTCGTAGACCGTGTCGGCGTTGATCGGCTTGCCGTCCTGCGTGGTGGCGTTCTGCTGCAGTGCGGCGGCGAGAATGACCGGCTTGAACGTGGAAGCGGGCTGGTAGTCCCGGCGGGTGGCGTTGTTGTAGAAGTGCTTGAGGTAGTCCTGGCCGCCGTACATGGCGACGATCTTGCCCGTCTTGGGGTCCACCGAGGCGGCGCCGGCCTGGACGTTGGCGTCGACCTTGCGCTTCTTCGGCTCCAGCCTGCCGGTCAGTTCGGCCTTGACCGCCTTCTCCAGCGCGGCCTGCTTCTTCTTGTCGATGTTGAGGGTGATGGTCCAGCCGCGCTTGACCACCTGCTGTGCGGCGTCCGTGCGGCTGATGCCCTCCTGCTTCATCAGCTGGTCCTCCAGCTGCTGGTTGGCGAGCTCGACCAGATAGCCCTTCTGCCCCTCTTCACCGGGAGCGCCCTTGGGCTCCTTGGGGACGGGGAACTTCATGGCCTGCCGCTTGGCCGGGTCCAGCCAGTGCTGCTTGACCATGTTGTCCAGGACGTAGTTCCAGCGGTTCAGCACCAGTTTCTTGAGCGTGGCGTTGGAGGACGCGACCGTCCAGTCGTACTGGCTCGGCGCCTGGAGCAGCGCGGCGAGGTAGGCGCCCTGCTCGACGCTGAGCTTCCTGGCGTCGGTCTGGTAGTAGGCCTGGGCCGCGGCCTGGATGCCGTAGGCGTTGCGACCGTAGTAGCTCGTGTTGATGTAGCCCGCGAGGATGTAGTCCTTGGATTCCTTCTGGTCGACCTTCAAGGAGATGACCATCTCCTTGAGCTTGCGGGTGGCCGTCTGATCCTGGTTCAGGTAGTAGTTCTTGACGTACTGCTGAGTGATCGTCGAGCCGCCCTGGGTGCCCCGGCCGGTCACCGTGTTGAACAGACCGCGGGCGAGGCCCTTCAGGTCGATGCCCGAGTCCCCGTAGAAGCTCTTGTTCTCCGCGGCGACGAAGGTGTGCTGGACGTCCTTGGGCACGTTGGCCAGGTCCACGCTCTCCCGGTTGGTCTCGCCGACCCGGGCGAGGAGCGTGCCGTCGCTGTACTTGTAGATGTTGCTCTCCTGCCGGGCGGCGGCGTTGCCCTCGGGGATGTCCACGTACAGGTAGAGCGCGGCGAAACCGGCGATGCCGAGCAGGCAGAAGCCGAAGAACGTGCCGAGGATCTTCTTCCAGGTGAAGAGCCTGCGTATTCGGCCCTTGGGGGGCTTGGCCGTCTTGGCGGACCTGGAGGCCGCCCTGCCGCCGGGCGCCGTCGCCCCGTCGGCCGCGTGGGTACCACCGGCCGTCTGCGGGGCACCGGCCGTGGACTCCGGACTGCGGCGCTTGGGCGCCGCGCGGCGGCCACCGCGCTGTCGCGCTCGTCTCTCTTCCGCTCGTCCCATGAGTCCCTACACTCCGCTTCCGTCTCGGGGCTTCCGTCTCGGGGTCAGCTCCGAAAACTAACACCCGTCTATATGACAAAGGGCGTCCGATCCGCTCTTTTACGGACGTGACAATCAGCACCCGCCCCAAGGGAACCGACGAATATCCATAGCCATGGGTTGCCTGCGAGCGTAAAGTGATATCACTTAGCTAGAACGAAGCTAGGACCACGGAAACGGGGGGACCCACCATGTCCGCACACGACGCGTCCGCGGCCGCCGACGCACCCGAGATGCCCGCGCCACGCGTGCGGGAGTTCCAGGCGCACAGCATCGGCGGCGGGCTCGCCCTTCTTCTCGGCCTGCTCGGCCTCGCCGTCGCCGCCGCCCTGTTCGCCGCCTCCTCGGCGGTCTCCGCCTCCGGCGCCAAGGGCGGGCTCGCCGCAGCCGGCGTCCTCGTCCTCCTCGCCGCCCTGCTCGCGATGCGCGGCCTGAACACGGTCGCGCCCGGCGAGGCGCGGGTCGTCCAGCTCTTCGGGCGCTACCGGGGCACGATCCGGCAGGACGGACTGCGCTGGGTGAACCCCTTCACCTCCCGGACCCGGATCTCCACCCGGGTGCGCAACCACGAGACCGCCGTACTGAAGGTCAACGACGCCTACGGCAACCCGATCGAGCTGGCCGCGGTCGTGGTCTGGAAGGTGCAGGACACCGCGCAGTCGGTGTTCGAGGTGGACGACTACACCGAGTTCGTCGCCACCCAGACCGAGACGGCCGTCCGGCACATCGCCATCGAATACCCCTACGACGCCCACGAGGAGGACGGCCTCTCGCTGCGCGGCAACGCCGAGGAGATCACCGAGACGCTGGCCGTCGAGCTGCAGGCCCGGGTCGAGACGGCCGGTGTGCGGATCATCGAGTCGCGCTTCACGCATCTCGCGTACGCTCCCGAGATCGCCTCGGCGATGCTCCAGCGCCAGCAGGCGGGCGCGGTCGTCGCGGCGCGCCGGCAGATAGTCGACGGCGCGGTCGGCATGGTGGAGGCGGCGCTCGCCCGGATCGCCGAGCGGGACATCGTGGAACTGGACGACGAGCGGAAGGCGGCGATGGTGTCCAACCTGATGGTGGTGCTGTGCGGGGACCGCGCACCGCAGCCCGTCCTCAACACCGGGACCCTCTACCAGTGACGGCACCCTCCGGGGACTCGACCCCCCAGCGTCGGCCCCAGCAGCGCAAGCAGGTGCTGCTGAGGCTGGACCCGTCGGTGTACGAGGCGCTGGCGCGGTGGGCCGGGGACGAGCTGCGGTCCGCCAACGCGCAGATCGAGTTCCTGCTCCGCAAGGCCCTGGCCGATGCCGGCCGGCTGCCGAAGGAGACAGGTCCGCTGCCGCGACGCGGGCGGCCGCCCGGGGGCTCCGCCCCCGGATCCCCGCAGGCCTGAAGGGCTTCCCGCCTCCCCCGCCCGCGAGGCTGATCACCGCAGGCCGAGGCCGTTTCGGAACCGTGACAATCGGCCTCCACCTGCGTCGCCGTACACCCCGCCATGATCTAGACACACCGCGTATACATGCCGCGTATACACAGTGTGTAGAGTGCTCGCATGTCCATCGGTCACACCCTCCTAGGACTCCTGGAGTCCGGCCCCCGACACGGCTACGACCTGAAGCGGGCCTTCGACGAGAAGTTCGGTCACGACCGGCCGCTGCACTACGGCCAGGTCTACTCGACGATGTCCCGGCTGCTGAAGAACGGGCTCGTGGAAGTCGACGGGATAGAGGCGGGCGGCGGTCCCGAGCGCAAGCGGTACGCCATCACCGACGCCGGCATCACCGACGTCGAGCGGTGGCTCGCGACCCCGGAGAAGCCGGAGGAGTACCTCCAGTCGACCCTGTACACCAAGGTCGTCCTCGCGCTGCTCACCCACCGCGACGCGGCCGACATCCTCGACAGCCAGCGCTCCGAGCACCTGCGCAGCATGCGGATCCTGACCGACCGCAAGCGCAAGGGGGACCTCGCGGACCAGCTGATCTGCGACCACGCCCTGTTCCACCTGGAGGCCGACCTGCGCTGGCTCGAACTGACCGCGGCGCGCCTCGACAAGCTCCGCACAGAGGTGACCAAGTGACCAATCCCCCCGGCTCCCTGCTCGCCGCCGAGAACCTGCGCAAGGCCTACGGTCCCACGCTCGCGCTCGACGACGCCCAGTTCTCCATCCACCCCGGTGAGGTCGTCGCCGTGATGGGCCCCTCCGGGTCCGGCAAGTCGACGCTGCTGCACTGTCTCGCCGGGATCGTGACGCCCGACTCGGGCTCCATCACCTACGCCGGGCGTGAGATGGCCACGATGTCCGACGCCGAGCGCAGCGCGCTCAGGCGCAGCGAATTCGGGTTCGTCTTCCAGTTCGGCCAGCTCGTACCGGAACTGACCTGCGTGGAGAACGTGGCGCTTCCGCTGCGGCTGAACGGCACCTCCCGCAAGCAGGCCGAGAAGGCCGCCCTGGGCTGGATGGAGCGTCTGGAGGTCGACGACCTCAAGGCCAAGCGGCCCGGCGAGGTCTCCGGCGGTCAGGGTCAGCGGGTGGCCGTGGCGCGGGCGCTGGTCACCGGGCCCCGGGTGCTCTTCGCCGACGAGCCGACCGGCGCGCTGGACTCCCTCAACGGCGAGCGCGTGATGGAGCTGCTGACCGAAGCGGCCCGCTCGACCAACGCCGCCGTCGTCCTCGTCACGCACGAGGCCCGGGTGGCGGCCTACTCCGACCGCGAGATCGTCGTGCGCGACGGGAAGTCCCGGGACATGGAGCGCGCCGTATGAAGGTGCGGCAGTGGGCCAGGGATCTGGCCATGGGAGCCCGGTTCGCCTTCACGGGCGGGCGCGAGGGCTGGGTCAGGGTGCTGCTGACGGCGGTCGGCGTGGGCCTCGGCGTGGCTCTGCTGCTGCTGACGACCGCGATCCCGAACGCGCTGGCGGTACGGCACGACCGCGACCAGGCCCGCGCCGACTACACCTACCACTCGCTCGGGAAAAAGGGCGCCAACACCCTGATCATCGCCGACGCCGACTCGACGTACCACGGCGAGGACGTGCGCGGCCGGCTGGTCGAACCCGAGGGGCCGCGGGCACCGATCGCCCCGGGCCTGACGAAGTATCCGGCACCGGGCGAGATGATCGTCTCCCCCGCGCTCGGGAAACTGCTCGGCTCCGCTGACGGCAGGCTGCTGCGCCAGCGGCTGCCGTACCGGATCGTCGGGACGATCGCCGAGCCCGGCCTCGTGGGCTCGCAGGAGCTCTCCTACTACGCCGGCGCGACGAACCTCGCCCAGCGCATCAACGGCTGGCAGACCGCCCGGATCGCCAAGTTCGGGCCGGGGCATGCGACGTCGGCGAACCAGCTGGACCCGGTGCTGATCCTGCTGATCATGGTCGTCTTCGTGGTGCTGCTGATGCCGGTCGCCGTGTTCATCGCCGCGGCCGTACGGTTCGGCGGCGAGCGGCGCGACCGCAGGCTGGCCGCGCTGCGGCTGGTGGGCTCCGACAGCCGGATGACCCGGCGGATCGCGGCGGGCGAGGCCCTCGCGGGTTCGCTGGTCGGGCTGGTCTTCGGCACGGTCTTCTTCCTGCTCGGCCGTCAGCTCGCGGGCTCGGTCGAGATCCTGGGCACCAGCTTCTTCCCCAGCTACCTCAACCCCTCGCCCGTGCTGGCCGCTCTGGTCGCCGTCACCGTCCCGGCGGCAGCGGTGCTGGTCACCCTCTTCGCGATGCGCAGGGTGGTCATCGAACCGCTGGGCGTGGTCCGCACGGCCAAGACCGCCAGGCGCCGGCTGTGGTGGCGGCTGCTGCTGCCGCTGGGCGGCCTCGGACTGCTCGTACCGATGATCGGCCAGGGCCGGTCGAACGGCGACTTCAACGAGTACCAGGTGATCGGCGGCGTCGTGCTGCTGCTGATCGGAGTGACCGCACTGCTGCCGTGGGTCGTCGAGGCGGTGGTGGCCCGGCTCGGCTCGGGCGGTGTCGCCTGGCAACTGGCGGTACGGCGGCTGCAGTTGAGCACTGGTACGGCGGCCCGCATGGTGAACGGCGTCGCGGTCGCGGTGGCCGGGGCGATCGCGCTGCAGATGCTGCTCGCGGGCATCCAGGGCGACTACACCAAGCAGACCGGGAAGGACGTCACCCGGGCGCAGATGCAGGTCAATCTGTCACGGGGCGTCGACTTCCTGCCGGTCGGCGAGAAGTTCTCCGCGACCAAGGGGGTACGGAAGGCCACCTCGCTGGGCAATATCGAGCTGGGTGACCGGGACTGGAAGCGCGGTCCCAACACCACAGCGCTGCTGACCGTCGGCACCTGCGACTCCCTGCGGGAGGTGGCCAGGCTGACGTCCTGCCACGACGGCGACGTCTTCATGGCCAGGGGCGGGGACGGCGACTCCGACGTGGCGAAGCTCGTCCGGCCGGGCCGCACCCTCCACCTCGAGACCGCCGACGGCAGGGGACCGGGTCCGGATGTCCGCTGGACCGTGCCGGGCGCCCTGAAGCCGGCCCACGCGATCGCCGGCCCAAACGAGACCAGGAACAGCGGCGTGCTGATGACACCGGCCGCCGCGCCCGAGCGGATCAGCCGCGAGCTGCAGGGATCGGTGTTCGTCACGCTCGACCAGTCGGTGCCGGACGTGCAGGAGTACGTCCGCAACACCTCGGCCGCGGTCGACCCGCTGGCGGACACGATGGTGTGGTCGACCACCGAGCGGTCCCGGCAGCTCACCTCCATCCGCACCGGCCTGTTCGTCGGCGCCGCCTGTGTGCTGGCGCTGATCGGCGCGAGCCTGCTGGTGTCCCAGCTGGAGCAGCTGCGCGAGCGCAAGAAGCTGCTGTCGGCGCTGGTGGCCTTCGGCACCCGGCGGCGCACCCTGAGCCTGTCGGTGCTGTGGCAGACGGCGATACCGATCGCCCTCGGCCTGCTGCTCGCCATGACCGTGGGGCTGACGCTGGGCGCGGTGCTGCTGAAGATGGTGGGCGCGACGGTGGGCGTCGACTGGCCGGGCGTGCTGGCGATGACCGGCATCGGCGGTGCGGTCGTCCTCGCGGTCACCCTGCTCAGCCTGCCCCCGCTGGTGCGGCTGATGCGTCCGGAGGGTCTGCGCACCGAGTAGCGGACCGGCCGTGATGCGCCGCATGGGCCCTTCCCGCCGGGAAGGGCCCATGTCCCGTTCCTCACAGGCTGTGCTCGCGCACCACCCTGCGGGCCTGGGCCAGCAGCATGCCGACGTTCACCGACTTACGGCAGACGACGACCGCGACGACGTCCTGCTGCTCGTTCATCCGCAGGAACAGGTGAGTGAGGTTCTCGCTGTTGACGAGGATCTCCTGGAAGAGGTGGGAGTCGTCGCTGACCCCGCGGCGCTCCTTGAAGATGTCCTCGATCATGACGACCGTACGTCCCTGGAACAGGTCGAGGGTGGCTCCGGCCAGCAGGTCCAGGACCTCGGGCGGGTGGTTGTCGACGGTCTCGTACGACAGCAGCATGCCGGTGGACATGTCCACCGCGCCGGCCGCGACGCAGTCGGGTGCATTCGATCGCAGTGATTTGACCAGGCTCATCACCTGGTCGGAAAAACCCGGGGTCATGCGTTTCGTCGCCATCCCTTCACACTCCTTCAGTGGTCTTTCCAGTGAGGATCGAGCCGATGCGGTCGAGGGCCGGCCGGGTCGCCCGGTGCAGGCTCTCCAGGTCGAGTCCCTCGTCGCCGAGCACGACCATCAACGCCGTGTCGCCCACGGCGTAGAACGCGGCGCAGCCGTGGCTGCCGTACGCCACCGTCTGCCGCAGCGCTCCGCGGGCGGTGGCCTGGGTGGTGCGGCGAGCGAGGCCGAGTCCGGCCGCGGCGAGGGCGGCGAGCCCCTCCGGGTCGATCGATTCGGCGGTGTCGGAGGCTATGAGCAGTCCGTCGGCCGCCGCGAGGGCGGTGTCGGTGATGCCGGTCACCTGCTCCCGCAGCCCGCGCATCTCCAGCGCGAGCGCTTCGCGATTCATCTGGTGGAACTCCCTCTTTCTCTGTTCGGGTCCGGCCGGTGCGGAGGGCCGGACGCCCTTCTCACTCGGCGGCCTGGTGCCGCAGCCGGAAGAACCCCTTCCAGCTCGCCCCGTGCCTGGACGGGGCGAGGGCGGCGATGCCACTGGAGCCGGGCTCGCGGCGCGGCAGGACGGTGGGCGCCGCAGGCGGCACCGGCGGGGACTCGGGCGGCGGTTCGCGGTGCTCCACGGCCCGTAGGTGCGGTGGCAGCCGGACAGGGATCGGGGCCGGCGTGCCGGGGCACTCCAGGAATCCCTCGGCCAGCATCCGCGCGACCTCCACCGTGACCGTGTAGACGCCACGGCCGACGCGGAAGGCCAGGTCCCGCGCCGTGCGGCGGCCGTCGGCGTGGGTGAGCAGGTCCTGTTGCAGGGGCGTGAGCCGGCGGCCCGTCGGCGGGGCGGGCCGCGGGCGCTGGCCCTCGGGGCTCACCGGGCAGGGCAGCGTGGCGAGGGAGGCGAGCTTGCGGGCCGTGTCCTGCATCAGCCGGGCGGGCGCCTCGCCGACGGGGACCGGGGCGTGCGGCTCGGTTCCGGCGATGTGTTCGCAGGCGTCCACCCGGCCGGCGGCGATGGCGAAGGCGGCGTCCTGGAGCGCCATCACGCACACCACCCTGAGCTGAGTGGCTCCCGCATAGCCTCGGGCGACCAGCGCGGCGGCCGGCCAGCGGGCCCCGCCGGACTCCTGTACGAGATCGGCCCACCGTTCGGCGTCGATACGGTCGCTGCGCAGCAGCAGTACGTCGGGGCCGGGGGCGCCTGGGCTCCGGGCCGCGACCACGAGTCCGTCCCTGAGGTGGAAGGCGCCGCCGGGCCGGCCGGACACCCGCAGCTCCCCGGTGAACTCCGCCCGACCGCAGGCCGCGAGGGCGCTGGCCAGCCGGTCGTGGCCGACGCGGCCCAGGGCGTCCCGAACGTCCGACATCACTCCCCTTGACAGGTCGCACACACGCTTGACGCGTCGCACTGAGGGGGCATGTGTATCAGTTCTAAGGCCTGATTCGGCCAGGCCTTTCCGACCTGTCCCCGGCTGACGGAAGTTGCCGGTTCATGCCTTTCAACTCGCTTTGCCGGTAGCTCATTTGAACGTTTTCGGCAGGGGTCCGCGGCGTCAGCCGGCGCCGTCGCACACCCGGACCGGCAGCGGGCGCATCGCCTCGCGCAGGGCGGTCGCCAGTTCCTCGTACTCCGCGCCGCGGGCCGCGCCGGTGCGCATGGCGAGGGCGATGCGGCGGCTCGGGGCGGGCTCGGCGAAGGAGCCGGTGAGGAGCTGGTTGCTGCGGGTCGTCTCCAGCTTGAGGGCGGTGCGCGGGAGCAGGGTGCAGCCGAGGCCCCCCGCGACGAGCTGGACCAGGGTGGAGAGCCCGGCGGCCGTGGTGGTGACCGGCGCGTCCTCCCGCCCGGCCTCCCGGCAGATGTCGAGGGCCTGGTCGCGCAGGCAGTGGCCCTCGTCCAGGAGCAGCAGGTTGAGCTCCTTGAGGGCCTCGCGCGGGATCCCCTCACGGCCGCCGAGCCAGTGGTCGAGCGGGGTGACGAGCATGAAGTCCTCGTCGAAGAGCGGGAGTTCCACGACGCCGGGGACGCCGAGCGGGACGGCCAGCAGCAGCAAGTCGAGCCGCCCCGAGTTCAGGCCGTCGATGAGGCTCGCGGTCTGCTCCTCGTGCACCTGGAGGTCGAGCTGCGGATACCGCTCGTGGACCAGCCGCAGCACGGTGGGCAGCAGGTACGGCGCGACGGTCGGGATCACCCCGAGCCGCAGGGCCCCGGTGAACGGCGCCCGGACCGCCTCGGCCTCCTCCAGCAGCGCCTGGACCTCGGCCAGCACCGCCTGCGCCCGCACGGCCAGGCGCTCACCGGCGGGCGAGAGCAGCACCTTGCGGGTCGTACGCTCGAGGAGGGTGACGCCCAGGGTCTCCTCCAGGGCCGACACCGCTCCGGACAGGGCGGGCTGGCTCATCCCGATGGCGGCGGCCGCGTCCCTGAAGTGCAGATGGTCGGCGACGGCGGCGAAGGCCCGCAGCTGCGCGAGGCTCGGCTGCCTCCGCTTGCCGTTACTGATGGTCACTGATAACTACCTCCGATCAACACGACCGAGTGTAGCTATTTCCCTAATCAATGCACCCTGTGCCAACATCAGCAGCGTCCAACCCACACGGGAAATACCCTCAAAAGGGGTGTTTCTTCGCTGCAAGGAGAGCACGTGCTCACTGTCGGTGACAAGTTCCCCGAGTTCGAACTGACCGCCTGCGTCTCGCTGGAGAAGGGCCAGGAGTTCGAGACGATCAACCACAAGACCTACGAGGGCAAGTGGAAGGTCGTCTTCGCGTGGCCCAAGGACTTCACCTTCGTGTGCCCGACCGAGATCGCGGCCTTCGGCAAGCTGAACGACGAGTTCGCCGACCGTGACGCCCAGGTCCTCGGTTTCTCCGGTGACTCCGAGTTCGTGCACCACGCCTGGCGCAAGGACCACGACGACCTGCGCGACCTGCCGTTCCCGATGATGGCCGACTCCAAGCACGAGCTCATGCGCGACCTGGGCATCGAGGGCGAGGACGGCTTCGCCAAGCGCGCCGTCTTCATCGTCGACCAGAACAACGAGATCCAGTTCTCCATGGTGACCGCCGGTTCCGTCGGCCGTAACCCCAAGGAGGTCCTGCGGGTCCTGGACGCCCTGCAGACCGACGAGCTGTGCCCGTGCAACTGGAGCAAGGGCGACGAGACCCTCGACCCGGTCGCGCTGCTGGCCGGTGAGTGACCCATGTCGCTCGACTCGCTGAAGTCCCGCGTTCCGGACTACGCCAAGGACCTGAAGCTCAACCTGGGTTCGGTCATCGGCAACTCCGACCTGCCGGCGCAGCAGCTGTGGGGCACGGTGCTGGCGACCGCCATCGCCTCCCGTTCCCCGATCGTGCTGCGCGAGCTGGAGCCGGAGGCGAAGGCGAACCTCACGCCCGAGGCGTACACCGCGGCCAAGTCCGCGGCGGCCATCATGGCGATGAACAACGTCTTCTACCGCACCCGGCACCTGCTGTCGGACCACGAGTACGGCACGCTGCGTGCGGGTCTGCGGATGAACGTCATCGGCAACCCGGGCGTGGAGAAGGTCGACTTCGAGCTGTGGTCGTTCGCGGTCTCCGCGATCAACGGCTGCGGTCTGTGCCTGGACTCCCACGAGCAGGTGCTGCGCAAGGCCGGGGTCGACCGTGAGGTGATCCAGGAGGCGTTCAAGATCGCCTCTGTGGTTCAGGCGGTCGGCGTCACCCTCGACACCGAGGCGGTGCTGGCCGAGTCGGCCGAGTAACCCGCCCCAGCACAGCGAAGGCCCCTGCCCACCCCGTGGGAAGGGGCCTTCGTCCGTCCACCCCGCAGGCAGGGGTTGCTGTCCACCCACCCATCAGGCAGGGGCCTTCGTCCGTCCACCTGTGGGCAAGCGGCGACACCCGCCCACCGATGTGACATGTACTACTCACTCCCCGGGGGTCGAGAACCACGAGTGAACAAGGGGTCGAACGATTATCCGATTCCTCCCCTTCGGGCGCGGATGGTCCCCGCGCGCAGAGTCATAGCGGAATACAACTCCCCCACTTCGCCGCCGAATTGTCGATCGACAGCCGCTGAGGCGATCTGGTTGGCTCCTGGCGACCACACTCACGCCGCCGAATGGCCTGTTCCGGCGGTTGCTTGCATACTTTCCAGGGGGATCCCATGTCCATACGCAGCCATGTTCCGAAGAGAGCCGCGCTGGCCGCAGTAGCAGCCGGCCTGGGCATCCTCGGCCTGACCGCTCCGCAGGTCGCCGCCGCCGACCGGCCGGTTCCCAGCATCTCGGTCAAGGCCGACACGCACACGAAGGCGATCGCGGCGGCACACCCCACCGCCGCCGCGGCGGGCGCGACGGTCTGCGGCGCCGGATACGCCCTCTACAAGGCGGACATGCTGCCGCCCGGCTCGGCGCGCAAGGCGACTCTCTTCGTCTACGTCAAGGGAAGCAACCCCGCCAGCAACGACGCCCCCACGTGCGCCATCCTCGACAACAACACGGCCGGCGCGAAGTGGATGAAGATCAAGCTCTGCTCGAACTACATCGCAGAGGGCTGCGCGAGCGACGCGGGCGTCTACTCCGAGTACGCCGGCCCCGTCTACCGCAACCACGGCGGCTGCGGTGAGGTCACGTCGCTGATGAGCAGCAACACCTCCAGCTCGGGCACGCTCATCGTCAACAACAAGACGGACAGCACGAACTGCAACTAGCAGGTACTGCACGAACCGTGAACCGGGACTCCACGCGCCTCAGGCGTGGGGTCCCTCCTTGTTGATTCCACCCGGCTCCCGACCGCCCGGACCCCTTCTGCCCGGCGCTGCGCGGTACGGCCGTGCCCTGAAACGGCCGGAGAGCCACTCATCCGAAGACGGGGACAGCTCCTTTGCGTTTCAAGAGACGAACTCGCGCGCCCCTGGTGGCTCTTGTGGCCTGCACCGCCGTGACCGGCGCTCTGCTCCAGGCGGCACCGGCGAGCGCCACGCCCGCATCCCGCCCCTCCGCCCACCCGACCACGCCCCCGCCGTCTCCCGGCCGGGTGCCCGACCCGGGCAAGAAGCTCGGCAAGGGCTGGCAGAACAGTCCCGACCGCGCGGTCACCGCCGCCGCCGACGCGGACGGTCTGCGCATCCTCGTCGCCGACAGCAGCAAGGCGTACGCGTGGAAGACCGTCGCGCTGCTGTCGGAGCCCGGCCTGCCGGCGGACTCGTGGATCGGCAACCAGTGCCTGATGGACCGCGCGCACGCGGCCGTCGTCTACGCGCCGCGCAGTTTCACCAACAAGCCCGACCTGATGCAGGGCGGCGCCTTCGCCGCCGTCGTCGACCTGACGACCGGCAAGGTGAAGAAGCTGCCGTTCACCGCGTCGCTGGCCTACTTCGATCCCTCCTGCAACACGACCACGCACCAGGCCGCGTTCACCGGCTTTCGGGACATGAACGACCCCGCGAGCACACGGACGCGTGTGATCACCGTGAACGTGTCCGGGAAGACCACGGGCACGGCAGCGGCCAAGGGGGAGATCACCAGCGCCGTTCCGGTGAAGGACGGCACGGTCGCCGCGCTCGGCAGCCGCCTGGTCCACCTCGGCCGCTCCGGCACAGTGACGAACCTCGCGGACGCGGACAGCGCCCCGTTCGACATCCGGCCCGCCGCCGACGGGCAGATCGCCTTCGTCGACCGCAAGGACGGCTCCACGGCGCACGCCAAGCTGTTCACCGGCCGCGGCAGGCCGAAGGCCATCGCCTCGGGCAGGCTCGGCGATCTCGCCCTCGTGCAGGGCGATGCGGGCAGGGTCTTCCTCACCGGCCACCCCAAGGGCACCCCGGCCACCGCGGGCACCGGCGTCACCCGCCTCGACGCCCCGGCCGGCACCGACGTGTCCTCGCACGGCCGTCTCGCGACCGAGCCGGTCCTCACGCCCGGCGTGCGCGCCGGCCTGACGCGCATCAAGGACGCGGGCAAGGGCTTCACGAGGTCCGGGGAACCCGCCTCGCAGACGGCGACGCCCGCCGACGACGGCGACAGGCCCGTGACGGTCACCAGCATCGCCACCACCACCGGGACCAAGCTGACGCAGAGCGTCGAGCAGACGGCCGGGGACGGCTCGGGGAACAATCCCTCCCCGGTCCTCCCCACGGCCACCGGGACACACCGGCCGAAGGGCACCTCCTCGAAGGCGGGCCTGACCGCGAGCTCCCCGACCGACGACGACCGCTGGTGCGCCGTGTCCCGCAACGACGTCAAGGCACAGGCGCTGCAGCCGACCTCCAACCAGGTCGAGTGGGCCGTCGACATGGCCGTGCGCGGCAATCTGCGCGCCAACTACATCCGTCAGGGCGGATACCGCGACCAGGCCGGCCTGGGCACCATCGACCCGCAGGCGCTGTTCCCCCCGCCGACGCTGACGGGTGGCGGCAGGATCCCCGCCAACGTGCTCCTCGGCATCATGGCGCAGGAGTCCAACCTGTGGCAGGCCGAGGGCGGGTCGATCCCCGGACAGATGGGCAACCCCCTGGCCGCCGTCGACGGCTACTACGGCCACAAGGCCGACGACAATGACCCGGCCGCCTACTGGCAGATCAACTGGGACAAGTCCGACTGCGGCTACGGCGTCGGCCAGGTCACCGACGGCATGCGGCTGGCCGGCCACGAGAAGACGGGCGAGAGAAGCCTGTCCCCGGCCCTGCAGAAGCTCATCGCGGTCGACTACGCGACCAACGTGGCCGCCTCCATGAAGATCCTCGCCGACAAGTGGAACGAGGTCCACAAGGACGGCCAGAAGATCACCGTCAACAACGACGATCCGTCCAAGGTCGAGAACTGGTTCACCGCCGTCTGGAACTACAACCTCGGCTTCAACCCTCCCTCGGAGGCCTCGAAGCACGCCGGGCACTGGGGCCTGGGCTGGTACAACAACCCGGCCAACCCCATCTACGCCAAGGGCTGGGGCCGGCCGTTCATGGACACCGACGTCGACCCGTACGCCGCCAAGGACGCCGCGCATCCGCAGGACTGGCCGTACGAGCTGAAGGTGATGGGCTGGTCCGCCTGGTCCATCGACACCGGCTTCTCCTACGCCACCTCCGGACGGCAGGACTGGCCCGGCGAGTCCGGCTTCTCCTCGGCCGGCTTCCGCCCCGCCTACTGGAACGGAAACGACCAGCCCTACCTGTACGAAGGCAGCGCGCGATACAACCGGGTGCACGTCGCGCCGCCGCTCGACACGTTCTGCAACTCCAAGAACAACTGCGACCCCAACACGCCGCCCAACTGCCCGGACGCCGAGTGCTACGCGCAGTACTGGTGGAACCAGCCCAACGCGACCTGGAAGGACAACTGCGCCAGCACCTGCGGAAACGAGAACATCAAGTACCAGTCGCTGGTGTCGGAACCAGGGCGCGGCTCCCGTCTGCAGACCGGTACGCCGGTGTGCTCCGGTGCCCCGGGCGGGTCCAAGGTCGTCGCCTCCGTCCCGGACGGAACGCCGACCTGGAGCGATCAGAGCGACTGCGCGACGATCCACTCCGCGGGAAGCTTCCAGTTCTCGTTCAACCCCGGCACGGAAGGCCGCTACGAGGCGAAGGCCGACCTGCACTCGGTGGGCGGCGGCTACGGCGGCCACTACTGGTACACCCGCACCCGCGACGCCGGCCACTTCGGTGGCCCAGCCGGCTACATGACCATCGACGGCACCTGGACACTCGGCCAGAGCCTCAACTGGGCGCGCGTCCTGGTGCACCTGCCCGACACCGGCGCCCAGACCCGGCAGGCCACGTACGACGTGCAGGGCACGGACAGCCTGAGCCACAAGCGGGTCGTGCTCCAGCGCGCGGGCGGCTGGGTCAGCCTGGGCGTGTTCCACTTCACCGGCACCCCGCGGGTCGAGCTGTCGAACACGACCAAGGACGGGACCGCCGACGAGGACATCGCCTGGGGTGCGGTCGCCTTCCAGCCGCTTGCGGGCAAGCCGGCCAACTTCGTCGTCGCGATGGGCGACTCCTACTCCTCGGGTGAGGCCGTCACCGGGCCGAACGGTTCCGACCTGTACCCGGAGACCGACCACCCCGACAAGCAGAACGACAAGGAAATCGACAAGTGCCACCGCTCCAAGCTGGCATGGTCGAGGCAGGCGACCCTTCCGGGCTACTCCACATCCATCGGAGCCATGGCCGACGGCCTCGACCCGCAGATGGACTACCACTTCGTGGCCTGCTCCGGGGCCCGCACCTACAACATCCTCAACCAGCCCCTGTCCGGCGAGCTGCCACAGCTCGACACCGGATACCTGGACCAGAACACCACGTTGGTGACGCTCAGCATCGGCGGCAACGACGCCCGCTTCAGCGACGTCATGAAGAAGTGCATCGACCTGCCCGTGCCGTCGCTGACCACCTGCCCGTACTCGGAGCTGGACAACGAGGACCCCGCGACGGGCAAGTCGACGGGCGGCACGACCGGTGACCTCAAGGACTGGGCGCCGAAGTGGCTGCACGACTCCGTGCGGCCGCAGATCGCCCTGGCGCTGAACGCCATTCACGCCGCGGCACCGTATGCGAAGGTCGTCCTCATGGGCTACCCGCGCCTGGTGGAGAAGGACCACAGCTGCTTCCCCGGCGCCTACGAGACCGTCGAGAACGACTGGGTCCGCACGGTGGCCGACAATCTCGCGACCGAGATGAAGGGCGCCGCCGAGGAGGACGGCGGAACGTGGGCGGTCTTCGCCGACCCACGGGACAACTTCGACGGCAAGGCGGCCTGCGGCAGTCCGGAGACCATCAACGCCCTCGTGGAGAACGGGCGGGAGAAGGCGGACAGCGAGAGTCCGAACCCGTCCATGCAGTCCCTCCACCCCAAGATCGCCGGGGCCCGTATCTACGCGGACACCCTGGAACAGAAGCTCAGGAAGCTGTAGCGGACACCTGAACCGGGGGCCTGAGTATCCGTACTCAGGCCCCCGGCCTTTGCGTACGGAAGGCTGCACGGCATGACCACCCCCCGACCGGAAGCACAGCCCGTCCTGCCGCGCGTACTGGGCGCGGCCGTCACGGGTGCGGTTTTGGCCACCGGCGCCCGGGCCTATCTCTCCTGGGCCACACACCGCAGTGACCGGATCTGCCGGACGACCGACGGCCTCTGCTTCACCGGCTGGAACCTGACAGCCGTCCCGCTCGTCTTCGCGGTCGCCCTGGTCGTGTTGCTCGTCGTCTACAAGCGGCTGGGCATCAGACCGCGGATCGCCGTGGTGCCGCCGACGCTGATGCTGGCGCCGATGCCCCTCGCGGCCGCAGACACGGCGGCCGGCTGGTGGGCTGTCGCCCTCGCGGGCGGAGCATGGTCGTACTCGTTGGCGCTCGCCGCGTGGGACCGCTACCGGATTCCCGCGCTCGCGGCCTCGGCCGCACTGCTGCTCGCCTCCATGGCCGTTCTCTACGGCTGAGGCCGTTCTCTACGGCTGAGGGCGCGCTCTACGGCCGAGGGCGCGCTCTACGGCTGAGGGCGCGCCGCCGACGGTGTTGCGCCCTGAGCGGGCTCGTCCGCGGTGGCCGGTTCCGGTTCCCCGGTGGCCGTGGGCGCCGCCTCGGCCTGTGTCGGGGGCGTGGCCCGTTCTCCGGCCACTTCCAGCGAGTACTGCCGCAGATACCCCACCACCGTGTTGGTCACCGCGACCAGCGGTACGGCCACCACCGCGCCGCCGATACCGGCCACCATGCCGCCGGCCGCGACCGTGAGGACGACCGCCAGCGGGTGGACGCGGACGGCGCGGCCCAGGATGAACGGCTGCAGGATGTGGCCCTCGATCTGCTGGACCGCGAGGACGACCACCAAGGTCATGACAGCGGTGAAGACGCCCTGGGTCACCAGCGCCACGATCACCGCGAGCGCGCCGGAGGCGACCGCGCCGACCAGCGGGATGAACGAGAACAGGAAGATGAACACGGCCAGCGGGACGGCCATCGGCACGTTCAGGAAGTAGATGCCGATGCCGATGAAGATGGCGTCGATCAGGGCGACCAGGACCGTGCCGCGGACGTAGGCGGTCAGGGTGCTCCAGGCGCGCGGACCGGCGCCGGCCACACCCGGGCGGGCCGCGGCGGGCACCAGCTTCAGGAACCACTCCCAGATGCGCTTGCCGTCGTAGAGCAGGAACAGCGTCGAGAAGAACACCAGCAGGATGCCGGTGAGGGTCTCGACGATGACCTGAACGCCCTCCAGGCCCGCGGACGTTATCTGGTCGGCGTTGGCGCCGATCGCCTCGCGGAGGTTCTTGGCGATCTGGTTGATCTGCTTGTCGGTGACGTGGAACGGGCTCTTCAGCAGCCAGTTGCGCAGGTCGTCGATGCCGTTCTGGATCTGGCTGGAGAGCGTGTCGATGTTCTCCATGACCTGCCAGGTCACGAACCAGCCCATGAGCCCTATGACGACGAAGCCGCTGATCGCGGTGAGCGCGGTGGCGGGGCCGCGCGGCACCCCGCGGCGGGTGAGCCGGGCGACGGTGGGCTGCAGCAGTGCGGTGACGAGCAGGGCGATGACGAAGGCGAACACCACCAGCTGGACCGCGCTGATGACCCGCATCAGGACCCAGACGGTGCCGGCGAGGACCAGCAGGCGCCAGCCGGCCTCGGCCGCGACGCGCACCCCCCAGGGCACGGCCTCGGCGGGGTCGGGGCGGGGGCCGGTCTTCGGCGCGGGAGGGGGTGCGGCCGGTGGCGTGTCGACGACGACGGCCGGGGCGGGCGGCTCGGGCGCGGTCTCCTTCTCGACTTCCGCGCGACGCTCGTCCAGGCGCTCGCCCATCTCGGTGAGGCCGGCGCCGACCCGGCCGAGCCACCCTGGCACTCGCGACATGATCCGTCCTCTTCCCCCGCGTCCCCGCGTGCTCGCCACCACTCCCCCCCTGGAGTCGTCCGGGTACGACCGTACAGGGCGAAAGCCCCTCCCCTTAGGACGGGGAGGGGCTGCGCAAGGTTGAGCGGGGACCGGGCGGCCTAGTACCAGTGGTTGGCCTGCCAGAACGACCACGCCTGGCAGGGGCTGTGGTACCGGTCGTTCATGTAGTTGAGGCCCCACTTGATCTGCGTGGCCGGGTTGGTCTGCCAGTCGGCGCCCGCGGAGGCGTACTTACCGGCGGGCAGGGCCTGGAAGAGGCCGTAGGCACCGGAGGACGCGTTGGTCGCCTGGTAGTTCCAGCTGGACTCGTGGTCCACGATGTTGCTGAAGCACTGGAACTGGTCGCCGGCCACCATCTGCCGCGCCATCGCCTGGATCTGCGCGACGCTGTAGCTGGTCTGGACGGGGAAGCTGGAGGAGTCGCGGGTCGAGTCGCGGCTGGCCGCGGACTTCGCCTCGATGCGGTCCTTGGCCTCCTTGGCGGCGGCCTTGGCCGCCTTCTCCGCGGCGGCCTTCTTCGCGACCGCGGTCTCGGCGGCGGCCTTGCGGGCCGCTTCCTCGGCGTCCTTCTTGGCGCTCGAGTCCGCAGCGATGGCCTGTGCGTCGGCCTGCTGCGTCAGGGACGCGGTCTGCACCTGGGCCTGCTGACCCGCGGGTATGTCCGCGAGGAGCGTGGTGTCGGCAGCCGTCGCCTCGGCGTCGTTGTTCTGCGCGGTGCTGCCCGAGGCAACGCCGACGACGCTTCCGACAGCGGTGACCGCGGTGGCCGAGGCCACTGCGAATCCCCGGACCGAAATCCGGCTCACACGGTTTCCTTCCAGCATCGCCCGCTTCGGTGACCCTGGCGGACGCAATCGTGCCCCTGACACTGGCCTCCCAACTGCGGGGTCACGGGAGGCGCGGGCCCGGTGGGCAACTCCCGCGAGGGAGAGGCCGTGTGGTGCTCGGGCGGCATACGACGACTCTATGGAGTTGAAGGTGGTGCTTCTGTGGTGCCGTACCGCTGGGGGTACAGGTGTGTCGTATGCGGGGCCTGACAGGACTGAGACTCTGCCGCACCCCGACACCGGGTGGCAATTCTGTGTTGCGTGTGAAAGCTCACACCTCGTTTGCCCCTCGGGAATTCTGGAAACCCCCGCACGCGACGGCGCCGCCCGGCTAAGCTCTTCGCCTTTGCCGGACGGCGCCAACTGGGCTTGCTCAGATATGACCTTCTTCGAGCATTTCGGTCACAAGGGCCGCGATCTGGGACCTCTCGGACCGGGTCAGGGTGACATGCGCGAAGAGCGGATGGCCCTTCAGCTTCTCCACGACGGCGACCACACCGTCGTAGCGGCCTACGCGCAGATTGTCCCGCTGCGCCACGTCATGGGTCAGAACCACCCGCGAGTTGGCGCCGATTCGGGACAGAACGGTCAGCAGGACGTTCCGTTCGAGTGACTGGGCCTCGTCGACGATCACGAACGCGTCGTGCAGGGAGCGGCCCCGGATGTGCGTGAGCGGCAGCACCTCCAGCATCCCGCGCGCAGTGACCTCCTCGATGACCTCCCGGCTGGTGACCGCGGAGAGCGTGTCGAAGACCGCCTGCGCCCAGGGGCTCATCTTCTCCGCCTCGCTGCCCGGCAGATAGCCCAGTTCCTGCCCGCCCACCGCGTACAGCGGCCGGAAGACCATCACCTTCTGGTGCTGCCTGCGCTCCAGCACCGCCTCCAGGCCCGCACACAGTGCGAGCGCCGACTTGCCGGTGCCGGCCCGGCCGCCCATCGAGACGATGCCGACGTCCGGGTCGAGCAGCAGGTCCAGCGCGACGCGCTGCTCGGCGCTGCGGCCCTTGATGCCGAACACCTCCCGGTCGCCGCGCACCAGACGGACGTTGCCCTCGGCGCTGACGCGGCCGAGCGCCTTGCCGCGCTCGGACTGGATGGTCAGACCGGTGTGCACGGGGAGGCCGGTGACCTCCGGGACGTACACGTGTCCTTCCTCGAAGAGGATGTCCACCTGCTCGCCGGAGAGTGTCAGTTCGGACATTCCGGTCCAGCCGGAGTTCTCCGTGATGGCGAGTTCGGCGCGGTACTCCTCGGCCAGCAGGCCGACGGAGGAGGCCTTGATCCTGAGCGGCAGATCCTTCGAGACGACGGTGACGTCGAACCCCTCGGCCTGCAGATTGCGTGCCACCGCGAGGATGCGGGAGTCGTTGTCCCCCAGGCGGTAGCCGCTGGGCAGCACGCTGGGGTCCGAGTGGTTGAGCTCGACACGGACGGTCCCGCCCAGCTCCCCGATCGGGATGGGGGCATCGAGGCGGCCATGCTTCACCCGGTAGTCGTCCAGCAGACGCAGGGCCTGACGGGCGAAGTAGCCGAGTTCGGGATGGTGCCGCTTGGCCTCCAGTTCCGTGACCACGACGACGGGGAGCACGACCTCGTGCTCGTCGAAGCGGGTCAGGGCGTTCGGGTCGGCCAGCAGGACGCTGGTGTCGAGAACATAAGTGCGCCGGTCTGGCTTGTGGCGCTTTGTGCTGGTCACCACGGAAGGACGTACCCCCTCGGATGAGGTCGGGGAGCGACGAAGTGGAAGCCGGGCCGGGAGGGTGGGAGCAGTGCGACCGGTCCCGGGCCACCGCATACGGCGGGCCGGACACCGGACCTCCGCGGCTGCTTCCGTGCAGTGACGGCACGGTCGGGCTGGTGCAAAGGGCCTCCCGGGCGGACGGCCCCGTGCCGTCCGCTGAGATGCGACGCCCGTGGTTCGGGCGTCGACCTGTTTGGCTTATGCCCTCGAACATGCGCCGCCATGCAGAAGCAGCCAACAGCGCGCCGGTGAACACCTTGTTACATCCGCCCCAACAGGGGTATACGGAGCATCCCGTCGCGGGGGTGGCCGGCGGGGCGTCCGGGGTGGCTCAGCCGCCGTAACGACGGTGGCGTGCGGCGTAGTCGCGCAGTGCACGCAGGAAGTCGACCTTGCGGAAGGCCGGCCAGAAGACCTCGCAGAAGTAGTACTCGGAGTGGGCTGTCTGCCACAGCATGAATCCGGACAACCTCTGCTCGCCGCTGGTGCGGATCACCAGGTCCGGGTCGGGCTGGTCGCCGGTGTAGAGATGACGGCCGATCATGTCGATGTCGACGGACTCGGCGAGGTCCTCCATCGACACACCCCTGCTCTGGGCGTCGAGCAGCATGGAGCGCACGGCGTCGGCGATCTCCTGGCGGCCGCCGTAGCCGATGGCCACGTTGACGACTATGCCGTCGACGTGGGCGGTGGCCTCCTCGGCCTCCTTGAGGGTGCCCTGCATCCCGGACGGCAGCAGATCGGGGGTGCCGACGTGATGCACCCGCCAGCGGCCGTCGGCGGCCAGGGTGCGCACGACGTCCTCGATGATGCCGAGGAGCGGGACCAGCTCCTCCTGCGGGCGGTCGAAGTTGTCCGTGGACAGAAGCCACAGGGTGACGACGCCGACATCGGTCTCGCTGCACCAGCCGAGGAACTCCTCGATCTTCTCGGCGCCGACCCGGTGACCGTGGACCGTGGTGGAGCCGGCGGCCTTCGCCCAGCGGCGGTTGCCGTCCATGATGACGCCGATGTGCTTGGGCACCTGAGCGTGGTCCAGGTGACCTTCCACCCGGCGTGCGTAGAGCCTGACGAGCAGGCTGCGCAGCGTGTCGCGCAGGTTCACGGGACCCTCCGGGGGTTGGGCGGGGGTTTGAGGGTACCCCTGGTGTCGGGGTCGTCGGGGCGTGGGGGTTTGGGGTTCGGACCGGGTGCGGTTTCGGCCCCGGGTGCGGGCACAGGGGGCCGGACCGGCGGTTCCCCGCGTCCCTACCGGTGGGGACGCCCACCCCTTGCTTCGAAGTTCCCGAAGCCCCCCGACAAAAAAACGGGCCGGTCCGTGGGGGGGAGACGGACCGGCCCGAGGGGGGGTTTCCACCATAACCCTTCGTAAGGGCTGATGCGTGCATCGGCGTGCCACAACTACTCTCCGGAGTCATCCGGCGACGCCCCGGTGGGCACGGAACGCTGGATTCAGGGGTGTCTCATGGCCGATTCACAGCGGATTCCCAGGGAATCGGGCCCGATACGGAGAGATCAAGAGGGTTTGGGCCATCCTGGGGACCGGTCGGCGAGTTGTCCGGGGTCCCCCCGACGGGCTACTCCGTCAGCGAACGGTGACTTGACGGTTCCGGTTCGGACCCGCGGAGCATCGCAGCACCGCGCAGCCCCCTCCACTGCGCGGTGCCACCCGCACAGCTTTGCTGGCGTGAATTACCTTGGTCTGAACTTACGGGGCGGATGAGGCTGATGTGAACCGCTCCCGATAACGATGTGGAAACCCTGGGCGAACGACGGGTGAACCAAAGGGCGATTCACCCCGGTTCATCCGATTCGTCAGCGGGTCGGCTTTCGGACGTCGAAGAGCTGCCGGGCGCTGTGCGCGACGAACGGCCCCTCCTTCTCGATCCGCTCGTGCAGGGCACGCAGTTGGGGCTCGTACGCCTCCACGGTGAAGCCCGGGACCATCCAGACCACCTTGCGCAGGAAGTGGACGACGGCGGCGATGTCGCGGAACTCCATCCGCAGCCGCTCCGCCCGCAGGTCCACGACCTCCAGGCCGGCCGCCTCCGCGTCGGCCCGCTCGCCCTCGGGATCCCGGCCGCCGCGCACGGCCTCGGGCTGGGGTCCGAGGAAGTACTCGACCAGCTCGAAGACGCTCGCGGGCCCGACGTGCTGGGCGAAGTAGGTGCCGCCGGACCGCAGCACCCGCGCGATCTCCTCCCAGTGGGGCTTCACCGGATGCCGGCTGAGGACCAGGTCGAAGGCCCCGTCGGCGAACGGCAGCGGCGCGTCGTCCGGCGCGGAGACGACCACGACTCCGCGCTGCCGCAGCAGCCCGGTCGCCCTGGCGACGTTCGGCGGCCACCCCTCCGTGGCCGCGACCAGCAGCGGGCGGTCCGGCTCGGCCCCGCCCAGCGCGAAGTCGAGCACCTCCCCGCCCCCGGTCTGGATGTCCAGCGCGGCCCCGGCCCGGGCCAGCCGCTCCCCCGCCGAGCGGGCATACCCCCACGAGGGCCGTGCCTCGGTCGCCCGTCCCTCGAACCAGGAGAAGTCCCACCCCTCGGTGGGCACGGCGGCGCCCTCGGCCACGAGGTCTTCGAAGGACCGGTTCTCTGCCATGAACGCCATGATCGCAGGACGCCGCCGGCAAGGCCTGCTAGTTTCCGCGCGCATGACGACCTCTGCCGCCGGCCGCAGCGCCGGAGAGAAGGACATCCTGCGATCGAGCCTGGACCGGCACCGGGACGCCGTGATCTGGAAGCTGGAGGGACTGGACGACGAACAGCTGCGCCGGCCGATGACACCGACCGGGACGACCCTGCTCGGCCTGGTCAAGCATCTGGCCTCGGTCGAGTACGGCTGGTTCGTGGAGACGTTCGGGGGCGAGGGGGAAACCCTGTGGTTCGACCCGTACAAGAACGAGGACATGCGGATCGCCCCCGGCGAGACGACGGAACAGATCGTCGCCTTCTACGGCCGTGCCCGCGCCGCCGCCGACCGGATGATCACCGAGCTGCCCCTGGCCGCCCAGGGCCGCCCGGCCTGGCGTGAGCACTCCGTCCCGCTGCGCTGGGTCCTCGTCCACATGATCGAGGAGACGGCACGGCACGCCGGCCACATGGACATCCTGCGCGAGCTGATCGACGGGGCGACCGGCGACCACCGCCCGGCCACCCCAGTACAGAGGAACTGAGCGGCCCGTCCGCCTCCCGGTGCCGACGGGGCGCGAGGAGGACACCCGCCGCCTCCCGGACACCCGAGGCATCGAGCTGCCCCGCGCCCGGGAGGCACCGGGCTACCCGGGCGGCTGCGCAGGGCGGCTGCTCACCGGGCGGTGTCCTCGGGGCGGGCGAGGGCGAAGAGGATGTGCTCGTCCTCGCCGTGCCGGATCGTGCCGGTGCGGGCGAAGCCGTGTCCGGCCAGCAGGCGCACGGAGGCGGCGTTGCCCGAGAACGGGTCGGCGTACAGGGGCCGGACCCGCTCCACGTCCAGGTAGAGGGACAGGGCCCGGGTGCCGACGCCGCGGGCCCAGTACGGCCGCCCGAGCCAGTAGCCGACGAACCGCCGGCCGTCCTGCGTCCAGGAACCGAAGTTGCCGGCCACCTCGCCGTCGGCGATGACCGTCCGCACCAGGCAGTCGGGATCGCCGAGCACGCGCTCCCGCCAGTGCCGCAGGAAGGCCTCCCGCGGCCGGGGCGTGAACCTCGACCGCCGGACGGCTTCCGGATCATGCTCGTAGGAGAGGAAGAACTCCAGGTCCTCCTCGCGGACCGGCCTCAGACTCACATCGCTGTACACGTCCGTCATGGTGGCGAGTGTGACAGGGCCCACTGACAACGCCGGCTGAGCCGGAGCCGACCCCTAGGGCACCAGAGGCCGTACCTCCTGCGCGACGAAGCGCACGAAGCCCTCCGGGTCGGGCTCGTCCGCCGTCGGCTGGAGGACGACGGTGTCGGCGCCGGCCCCGGCCATCCGCCGCACGGCCTCGGCCACGGCCACGGCGTCGCCCGCGACCCCGACGTCCACGGCCTTCTCCAGCCCCTCGGCGGCGAGTTCGGCGCGCACCCGGGCGGCGGCACCGGCCCCGGTGGCGGCCAGGAGATAGACGACGACCTTGTGCGGTGCGGTCCGCCCCGCCTCCCTGCGGCCCTCGTCGATGAGCCGCCGGGCCTGCCGTACGCCGTCCGGCGAGGTGGACGCGGTGAGCAGTGTGCCGTCGGCCTTGGCGCCCGTCAGACGCAGCGTTCGGGGCCCGGTGGCGCCGGCGAACACGTCGAGGGCCCGCTGCGGCGGCCAGTCGAGGCCGACATCGTCCAGCTGGACGTACCGCCCCCGCACACTCAGCCGCTCCCCGCGCAGCAGGGCACGCAGCGCGTCGAGTTGCTCGCCCAGGAGGGTGAGGGGGGAGGCGGCCCGCGTGCCGACCTGTCCCATCCAGTCCTGTACCCCGTGCCCCACCGTCAGGACGGCCCGGCCGGGGAACATGCGCTCCAGCGAGGCGGCCTCCATCGCGGTGACGGCGACGTTCCGCAGCGCCACGGGCAGCAGCCCGATGCCGACCCGCACCCGCTCGGTCCAGGCGAGAGCGGCCGCGGCGGTGGAGACACCACCTTCCAGGAAACAGTCCTCCCACAGCCAGAGCTCCTCCAGCCCCACCTGGTCCGCGACCCGCGCCACTTCGCGAAGCCGCTCGGGCGGGAGCTGAGGTCGGAATACCGCGCCTAGTCCAGTCATGGGGCCTTCCTAGTGCGCGGCGGTGAGCGGGACAACTCCTTTACGCCGAGGGCGGGTCAGGGGTGGGGGCTGTGGGTGCGGTGGTGGGGTGCCGTGGTGGGGTGCCGTGGTGGGTGCGGCCGGCGCGGCGGTGGGTGCGGTAGTGAGTGCGGCCGGCACGTCGGAGTACGCGGCGGTGGGTACCCGTCGGCGCGGCGGAGTGTGCGGCGGAGGGTACGGGGGGCGCGTCGGTGGGTACGGTCGGCTGGTCGGAGTGCGCTGCTGCGCGGAGGGCGAGGTGGGCCGGGCATGGGGCGACGCTGGCAGGACGGGCCGGGGAGGCTGGTCGTGGACCGGGGGGACGGGACACCGCTCGCGCTGCCCCTGGAGATAGCGACCTCGTATCGCGCCCGCACGAAGGGGCTGCTGGGACGGGACTCGGTCGACGGGGCGATGCTGCTCTCCCCGGCGAGCGGGGTGCACACCTTCCGGATGCGGATGCCGATCGACGTCGCCTACCTCGACCGGCGGCTCCGCGTCGTCGCCGTACGGACCATGCTGCCGGGCCGGCTCGGCCGGCCGAGGCTGCGGGCACGGCATGTGCTGGAGGCCCGGGCCGGGGTGATGGCGGGGTGGGGGCTGGTGGCCGGGGTGACCGTCCGCGTCGATCCGGACGCCGACGCCGCGGTGCGCTGAGAGCCGCCGAGCGCGGCCAAGAGTGGCCGAGAGCGACTGGGAGCCGCCGGTTCGGGGGCCTTGTCAGTGCGGCGGCCTAGCATCCGGGGCATGCGAGCATCAGGGACATTCACAGTCGAGGACTTCACCCCCACATCGGTGGAGGTGCCCGGGCCGGTGGTCGAGACGGCGGTGCCCGTCGGGGTGGCGACGATGCGCAAGCGGTACGAGGGGGAGGTCGTCGGGGTGTCGGCGACGCTGTTCACCGCGGCGTACGACCAGTCCACGGCGACCGGCACGTATGTCGCGATGGAGTCCTTCGAGGGGACCCTGCACGACCTGAGCGGCACCTTCAACTTCGCCCACTCGGCCACGACGCTGGGGCAGGGCCGCGAGGCCGAGTTCTTCGTGATCGTGCCGGGCAGCGGGACGGGCGCACTGGCCGGGATCCGGGGGACCGGCGGCCTGGCGATCGACGCGGACGGCACCCATCGGATCCGGTTCGACTACGAGGTGGGTGAGTAGGGGGCCTTCTGCTCACTCCTCACTGCTGCTGGGTGCGCGGGAAGGAGACCTCCACCCGGCGGTTCTTCTTCCTGCCCTCCTCAGTGGAGTTGTCGGCGATCGGGTACTGCTCGCCGTAGCCGCGCACGTCGAAGGTGACGTTCGGATCGTTCAGGTCCTGGTCGAGAACGGCCTGGACGGCGTTGGCGCGCTGCCTGGACAGGATGTCGCCGTGGGCGGAGGAGCCGAGGTTGTCGGTGAAGCCGAAGACGCGGACCTGGGTCGCGTTCTGCTTCTTGACCTCCTCGGCGATCGTCTCGATACGGGCCTTGGCGTCGTCGCCGAGTTTGGCGCTGTCCTTGCTGAACAGCACCTCGGCCTGGAGCGCGAAGGTCACGTCCGCGTTGGTGTCCTCACGACGCTCGTCCCCGCTCTGGTCCTCGACGACCGACTTGATGTCCAGCACCTTGGGCTGCGCCAGGGTGGCGCCTTCGGGCAGCTTCAGATCCGGGTCGGTGGGGTCGATCTTCACCGGGGCACTGGCGGAGGGCGCGGTGCCCGGGGGTTCGCTGGGGTCCGTGTCGTCGGCGTGGGCCAAGGTCAGATTGGCGGCGGCGAGGAGGACGGCGGCCGTGAGGGTGAGACGGGGTGTGGTGGTCACTTTGGCCTCACCCGGAGATTTTGACGGTGGCGGCCGAGAACGTCGGCAGCTGGAATTCCACCTCGGAGACGTTGGCCGGAGGTGCCGGGAACTGCATGAAGACCGCCAGGTTCTCTCCCGCCTTGAGCGTCGAGAACCCCGTGGTGGTCAAGGGGCGTCCATCGGTGTCACGCAGGACGTAGTAGCGCTTCTTCCCCTGCGGATCGACCAACGTGGCACCTCCAAGAGACCTGCCATTTCTGATGATTTCGGTCTCGTTGCCACTCAACGCCGACGGGATGACGATGCTCTTGGCGCCGTCATTCTTCAACATGGCGTTCACGGTGACGAATCCACCGGAGTCGCGTTGAGCGGAGGTGATCTGAAGGAGCAGTCCGTCCGAGCCCTTCACCTCGGCCAGCGGATCGTCCGATTGACCTTCCTGGGTACTCGGGTTCGATCCACGGGACGCGGTGGCGGACGTCTTGCGGTCCGGCTTCTTGCCATCGTCGCCTCCGCCGCTACTGCAGCCGGCCACGCCGAGGGCCAGACCAGCCGCTACGGCCAACGCGACCATCCCCCTGGTGGCCTTCCCAGTGACCCGAATGCTCATCGCTCTGTTTCCTTCTTGACTCGTGGTTCGCTTGTCAGTCGGCCAGATGGACGTCGAAGAGATCTTCGGGTCTCGGGAGGTCCGCGAGGTGGTCGGGGTCCAGATCCCAGTTCCGGTCCTTGCAGATCAGCCGCGGCAGCTTTCCGTGCCCGGCGTCGCCATCCGAGGGCTTGCAGAGCGGCTCGATCACAGCCGCGGCAGAGGCCCTCGCGTACTTGTCCTCGGTACCGGGAACGATGGAGTCTCCGACGGGCTTGTCGGTCTTAACGTCTACCGTGTAGCGGAATACCCCATCCCATTGGCACCCTTTCGCGTCCAGATGGGCTTCATTCTGGGCGGCGAGCTCATTTGCACGCCAGCACGAGTCGAGGCCGCCTTTGCCCTCGAAGATGTCTTGCCACTTCTTCGGATCGAGTACGTCGTCCACCCATTGGCCTGCCAGCTGATCCCTGGTCTTCTGCGCCGCCGCCAGCGCCGCAGCGTCCGCCGCTGTCTGAGCGCCGCTCCGGTTCACCGCCGCCTGCCCGACCGCCAGATAGGCGAGCGCAAGAAAAAGCAGGCCCGCCACCACCGTGATGTAGATGGGGAAGGCCTGCCCAGCGTCGCGATACCGATGAGGGCGGATCAGCCGCCCGTGACTTCGGAGATCTTCTGGGTGATCGCGTCGTAGATCGATTGGCCGATGCTCGTACCCGTGATCGCCAACACGATCGCCACAACCACAGCGATGATCCCTAGATACTCGACCGCGGTCTGCCCTCGGTCGCCGGCGCGGCGGCGTACGGCGTCGACTGTCGTGTTCTTCCAGCCACTCACGCGAACCTTGGCCGCAACGGCCGTCTTCAGCATCAGGTCGCTCACAACGGTCCCCTCCAGATGCGCTTCCGAAGTCGGAAACGTATGCCGGGGCAGCCTGCCCCCCAGAGGGCCCCAGGGCCCATTCCCGGACCCAGTGCCGGCGCCGGGTGGGCATTTCACGCCACCCCCAGCCACTTGGCCGCTGCCTGTGACCTGCTGGTGCTGTGGAGCTTGGCGAAGATGCGGTTGATGTGGTTCTTGACGGTCTTCTCGCTGATGAAGCAGGTGGCGGCGATCTGCTGGTTGGTCATGCCGGACGCGATGAGGTCCATGATCTCCGCCTCCCTCGTGCTGAGTTGGAACCGCGACCGGAACGACTGTCCCACATCGGATTGCAATCGCGAAAGGTTTTGAGGGGGAATTTTGGCTAAAGGAGCGGGGAGTTCCGCTCCTGCATGTGCAGGTGCACTTGGCCGAAGATGGGTCAGTAACGCCTTCGCCGCCCCTGGTGTCACATGCGGCCGTCCCTCGCTCACATCCCGCACCGCCCTCACCAACTGCTCCGTCGTGAACTCCCCGTGCACCAGATAGCCCCCCGCCCCCAGCCGCAGCGCCTCCCGCACCGTCTCCGTCTCATGGCTGTAGGTGAGCATCATGACGGGCGCCAGCCGGACCAGGTGGGGCAATGCCGAGATTCCGTCGACTCCGGGCATGCGGACGTCGAGGAGGATCACATCGGGGCGGTGCCGCAGCGCCGCCTCGTAGGCTTCGCGGCCGTCCGCCGCCTCCGCCACCACCGTGGTGTCCTCGCGGTCGGACAGCAGAGCGGTCAGGCCCGCCCTGATCACGGGATTGTCGTCGGCCACCACGAGGCGGAGCGGGGCCGTGGCAGTGGGCGCGGGAAAGTCCCGGCCGGGGTTCAGATGCTGCATCGGGTGCCTCCTCTCAGGCTTCCTGGGATGGAACATCGCAGGACGGGTCGGGTTTCAGGGCACTCAGCGGCAGGTCCACGACCACGCGTGTGCCGTGTTCGTGCTCGCCCTGCCCCATCCGGATGCCGGCTCCTGCCGCGGCCGCCCGTTCGGCCATGCCCAGCAGCCCGAAGTGGCCGCAGTGGCGGAGGTGTTCGATGGCGGTGCCGGGGGGCAGGCCCCGGCCGTCGTCCTGGATCGTCAGGCGGAGGACGTCGCCGTCCACCTCCGCCGTCAGCTCCACGCGGCTCGCCGACGCGTGGCGGTGGGCGTTGTCCAGCGCCTCTGTGACGATGGCCAGGAGGTGACGGGCCAGGGGTGCGGGGACGGGTGGGAGGGGGGCTTCGCCGGTGTGCCGGAAGGCTGCCCGCATCCCGGTGCGGGCCGTGAAGTCGGCCGTGCGTGCCGTCAGTTCCGTCCAGAGGTCGGTCGGCCTCGCCTCGGCCGGGCCGGCCTCCCTGCGCAGGTCCTCCAGCAGTTCCCGGGACTCCGCCGCCGCCCTGCGGGCCGAGCGGGACACCAGGTCCGCCTGGCGGCGGATGCGGTCCGCATCGGGCGCGTCGGCCGACGCCGTCGCGGCCAGACCGTCGGCCGCCAGGGCCACGCCGTAGAGGGTCTTGGCCACCGAGTCGTGCATCTCGCGGGCGAGGCGGGCCCGTTCGGCGTGCACCGCCTCGGTGGCCGCGAGGCGGGCCTGGACCGCCGTCAGGGCCTGGGTGGCCGCGCCGAAGCGGAGCATCAGGTTGCGCAGGGTCGATCCCATCGCCCCGGCGATGACGCACAGGCCGGGCAGGAGAAGGGCTTCCGCCACGCCCGCCTGACGGTCGGTCTTCAGGGTGACGTGGACGAGCAGCAGGATCAGGCCCTGCAAGGAGGCGAAGAAGGCCGCGCCCCGCCAGCTGTAGACCAGACCTGCCAGCAGCGGGGTGCAGACGCCGACGTAGGCGAGGGTGGTGTCCGGGCCCGCCGAGATCAGCAGGAAGGAGCCGAAGAGGGTGTCGGCGGCGAGCAGGCTGGGGTGGCGCAGGAGGAGCGGCCCGAAGCGTTCCCAGTCGCGGAAGAGGACGTACGACACCATGAAGGTGACGACGACCGCCGCGCCGACCAGGCGGACGCCCAGGCCGGGGGCCGCATTGAGGAGGGCCGCGGGGGCCGCCACGACGATCATCGCCAGCCGGAAGCCGAAGACCTGCCGGCACATCGCCTGCAGCGCTCGTATCTGGATCTTCTCGGAGGGTGGGGGGTGGGGTACGGCCTCCGTGGTCGGATCGGACGCCCCGGCAGCCGGACCGGACGTCCCAGGAGTCGGATCGGACGCCACGGCAGTCGGATCGGACGCGGCAACGGACGGGGTGGACGCAGCAGCCGGAGCGGACACCGTTGCGGCCGGATCGGACGCCGCAGCGGTCGGGGCGGACCCGGCAGCGGCCGTCCCGGGCCCCGCAGCAGCCGGGCCGGACTCCATCCCCCTCGACCCGGGCTTCGCCTCCCTCGCCCCCGGCCCCACCCCGGTCGCCCCGGGCTTCGCCTCCCGCACCCCCGGTCCCACCCCGGTCGACCCGGGCTTCGCCTCCCTCGCCCCGGGCATCGCCGCCGTCGGCTCCGGACTCGCCGCCGTCGTCTCGGGCTCCGCCGCCGTCGGCTCCGGTTTGGCGCGGCTCCTGGTGAGCCTTCTCGGGCGGAGGGACTCGAAGAACGTGAGCCGCCCTCGTGCCGTCTCCCGGAGGGACAGGTGCCTGCCCGGTCCCGTCGCCCCCATCGTCGTCATCCGTCCCTCACTTCCCCGTGAGCGAGCCGAAGTCCACGCCCGAGCCGAGCAGCAGGCCCGCGCCGAGCAGGAGCATGGTCGCCGGGACCATGAACGTGGTGATCATCAGCGTGGCCTTGGGGACCGCGCGGGCGGCCTTGCGGCGGGCGTTCTGGGCGTCCGTGCGGCGCATGTCCTTGGCGAGGGCCACCAGCGTGTCCACGATCGGGGCGCCGAGTTCCTCCCCCTGCTGCAGCGCGGTGACGAACATCGCCACCTGCTCCGAGTCGTTGCGGCGCCGCAGCTCCGCGAAGGCCTGGCGGCGGCTCACGCCGAGGTCCATCTGACGCAGGGTGATCCGCAGTTCGTCCGCCCAGGGACCCTCGTAGCGGGAGGCCACCCGGTCGAGGGCCTGGCGGAAGCCCAGTCCCGCGCTCACCACCACCGCGAGGACGTCCAGGAAGTCGGGCAGTGTCCGCTCGATGACGTCCTTGCGGACCCGGATCGCCGACCAGATGCCGACCTCCGTCCAGAACGCCCCGAACAGGAGGAGGATCAGCGCGACGAACCACTGGCCGCGCAGCAGGAAGACCAGGAAGCCGACGCCGCCGAGGGCGCCGTAGACGGCGCGGCGGGCCGCGTAGCGGTCGATGGTCAGGCCGCCGGGGTTGCCGGCGAGGTCGATCCTGCGGCGGTACTTGGCCACCAGGCGGGGGCCCATGAGGCGCAGCACCGCGGGGGCGTAGCGCATGCCCATCCGGTCGATCACCGAGCCGACCGCGCCGGTGCGGGTGGCGCCGACCTCCAGGGCGAGGGCCAGGTCACCGGGGAGTTTCGTGTCCGCGCGGTACATCCGGATGCCGGCGAAGGCGCCCCAGACGCCGAGGCCCATCAGCAGGGCGAGCGCAATGTCCACCATCAGGCCGGCCCCCTCACACGTCGATCCGGCTCATCCGGCGGATGAGCACGAAGCCGACGGCGTACATCCCGAACGCGACGATCACGCAGGCCTGGCCGACCGGTGAGCCGGTCATCCGGTCCAGGGCGCCGCTCTTGACGCCGTTCATCAGGAACAGCGCGCCGATACCGAGGACGGGGACGGCGTACGAGGTCATGGTCACCTGGGAGAGCTGGGTGCGGATCTCGCGCCGGGTCTCCTTGCGTTCCTCCAGGGTCTCGGTGAGGTTCCGCAGGGCCGACACGACCTGGCCGCCCGCCCGGTTGGAGAGGACCAGGGTGGTGACGAGCACGACCAGCTCGCGGGAGGGGAGGCGGTCGGCCAGTTCACCGAGTGCGTCGTCCAGGGAGTGGCCGATCGCCAGCTGGTCGGCGACCTTGGCCAGTTCCTCGCCGGCCGGCGCCTCCAGCTCCTCGGCCGCCATGCCGATCGCGGTGCGCAGGGCGAGTCCGGCCTGGGTGGCGTTGGCCAGGATGCGGGCGAGTTCGGGGAGCTGGTTGATGAACCGCTCGATGCGCTTCTGCCGCTGCCAGTTGAGGAACTGCACCGCCGCCCAGACGCCCAGCAGGCCGGCGATCGGACCGAAGAACGGGGCGAGGGTGGCCTGGCCGATCAGCCAGAGTGCGGCGACCGCGGCGAGCATGTGGACGAAGAACTCGCCCGGGGTGACGTCCAGGCCGGTGGCCGCCAGCCGCAGCTCCAGTCTGCGGCCCAGCGCCGTACGGCGCAGGCGGCGGTCCAGGTTGCGGAAGCGGCGCCGGCGGCCGGAGGCCGAGACGGCACCCGTCTGCGAGAGGCGGTCGATCAGTTCGGCGCGCTGGGCCCGGCCCGAGGCGTAGGTGTGCGCGCCGACGACGGCCAGGACGCAGGTCAGCAGGGCGACACCGGTGGTGAGCCGGACGATCGTGTGGAGTTCCATGGGGTGGCCTACCTACCTGGCTTCTCGGGTGGTGAGCTGGGCCGCGGAGTGGGCGACGCCGAAGGCCTGCGGAAGGGGCTGGCCCGCCATGTAGAGGCGGTCGGCGGTGCGGCGCGGCAGCGGGAAGTGGTCGTAGGCGCCGTACACCCGGCCGTCGGGGGTCAGGGGCTCGGCGGTGAACCGGGCCACGGTCGCCAGCCGGTACGGCTCGCCGCCGTGGCTGTCGAGCAGTGCGACCTCGGTGATGCGGCGGGCGCCGTCGGCGAACCGGGTGAGCTGGACGATGACGTCGACCGCGCTGTTGATCTGGTCGTGCAGCGCCACGAACGGCACCTCCACGTCGGACATGGAGGCGAGGGTCTGCAGGCGGGTGAGCGCGTCCTCGGCGCTGTTGGCGTGGACGGTGGCGAGGGAGCCGTCGTGGCCCGTGGACATCGCCTGGAGCATGTCGAGGGACTCGCCGCCGCGGACCTCGCCGACCACGATCCGGTCGGGCCGCATGCGCAGGGAGTTGCGGACCAGGTCGCGGATGCTGACCTGCCCCTTGCCCTCGACGTTCGGCGGTCGCGACTCCAGCCGGACCACGTGCGACTGCTGGAGCTGGAGTTCGGCCGAGTCCTCGATGGTGATGATGCGTTCGTGCTCCGGGATCAGGCCGGAGAGGGCGTTGAGCAGGGTCGTCTTCCCGGTGCCCGTCGCCCCGGAGACGATGATGTTGAACTTCGCCTGCACCAGGCCCGCCAGCAGGAACACCATGTGCTCGTCGAGCGAGCCGAAGCCGATGAGTTCCTGGAGGGTGAAGGAGCGCGGGAAGCGGCGGATGGTGAGGGTCGGACCGGTCAGCGACAGCGGCGGGATGATCACGTTGACGCGCTCGCCGGAGGGGAGACGGGCGTCCACCATCGGGTTCGACTCGTCCACGCGGCGGTTGACCGTCGACACGATCCGCTCGATGGTCTGCATGAGCTGGTCGGCCGACGCGAAGCGGAGCGGCAGCTGCTCGACGCGTCCGCCGCGTTCCACGAAGATCGCGTCCGGGCCGTTGACCATGATCTCGGTGATCGACGCGTCCTCCAGGAGCGGTTCCAGGATGCCGAGGCCGAGCGCCTCGTCCACCACCCGGCGGATCAGCTGGGAGCGTTCCACCGTCGAGAGCACCGGGCCCTCGCGGCTGATGATGTGCCCGAGCACCCTCTCCAGCCGGGCCCGGCGCTCGGCGGCGGCCAGCGAACTCATCTCCGCGAGGTCGATCTCCTCCAGCAGCTTGGCCCGGTAGGAGGCGACCAGATGGCCGTCCTCGCCCCGGCTGCCGTGCTCCTCGGGAGCGTTGATCCGTGCCCGCAGGCTCATGGTTCGCTTCTCCTCGGTGAGTGGTCGCGGGGCATGGTGGCGGTCTTGTGGACGTCCCCGAAGCTCCACAGGATCTTGGGGATCGTGACGGAGGCGGTGACGGTGACGGAGTCGCCCCCTCCGCCGGGCTCGCCGCACTGCACCGTGAGCCCGCCGCTGACCGCCTGCGCACACGCCTGCTGAGCCGACTGCCCCAGGGACGCCGCCCGCGCCCCCGCCCGCGCCGCCGTACTGGCCTGCTCGGCCGCGTAGGCGACCGCCCCGATCTGGAATCCGGCCAGCCCGACGATCAGCAGGATCGGCACGAACCCGAGGTACTCGATGGCGACTTGGCCCGCGTCGCGTCTGCGGCGGTACGACATCTCAGTGCTTCGCCTCCTCCACCGCGCCGGCATGGCCGTGCACCGTGACGGGGAAGTCGATCGAGCCGGGGAAGAGGACCGGGACCTTGATGGCCACGTCCGCGGTCACGTACCCGGTCCCGCCGCACTGCTCCACGCTGGCACCCCCTCGCCACGCCCCCGACAGATGCTTCAGTGCCGCCTGCTGACACACGCCGAAACGCTCGCCCGGAGGCACCGCCGTCCCCGCCCGCACCCCCTCGTCCGCAGCATTCCCCGCGAGCGTGTAGGCGTACCCCACGAGCACGACCTGCCACATCAGCACCAGGGTCAGGATGATCAGCGGGGTCATCCCGAGGAACTCGATGCTGACCTGTCCCCGGTCGTCCCCTCGCAGGTGTCTCATCGCCCGCTCGCTCCGCAGGTGTCTCATCGCCCCCTCACTCCTTCCGCCGCCGAAGGCTCACCGACCCGCGGTCGCCGCGCAGCCGGCCGCCCCCGCGATGGGTGCCCTCGGGTGCCTTCGCCAGGCCGAGTTCCCCCGCGAGTGCCCACAGGGCCTGCTTGACCGTGCTCCTGCCGTCGAGTTCGTGCAGGCGTCCGGCGTCCACGACGCCCTGCAGCTCCTTGAAGTTGGCGGGCACGGCCGTACGCGCCAGCGCCGTGCCGGTGATGCGCTGGACGAGCGCGGGCTGGATCTCCGTGCCGCGGGTGTGACGGTTGACGACGACGGTCGTCTCCTCGGCCTTGCGGATCTGCAGCCGGTCCCACATGCGCACGGTCCGCTTGGCGGCCCGTACGGCGACCACGTCGGGCGTGGTGACCAGCAGGGAGGTGTCGGCCATCTCCACCGCCGCCGCGCTCGCCCCGCCGAGCTGGGCGCCGCAGTCCAGGACGACGACCTCGTAGCGGGAGCGCAGGGCGCTGACGATCTGGCGGGCGGCGCGGTCGGTGACCTCCTCGCCGCGTTCGCCCTCGGCGGGGGCGAGGAGCATCGCGAGGCCGGTGTCGTGGCGGAAGACGGCGTCGGCGAGGACGCGCGGGGAGATGTCGGTGATGGCGGCGAGGTCCACGACCGAGCGGCGGAACTGGACGTCCAGGTAGGAGGCGATGTCGCCGGTCTGGAGGTCGAGGTCGACCAGCGCGGTGGACCGGCCGGATGCCTGCGCGGCGAGGGCGAGATGGATCGCCGTCAGGGTCGCGCCGACGCCTCCCTTGGCACCGCTGACCGTGACGACGGTTCCGCCGACGCCGCCGAGGGCGTCGGGGCCGCCGTGTCCGAGGTGGCGGCGTACTCCGGTGGACCACAGGGCGACCGCCTGGACGCGGCTGGCGAGTTCCTCGTACGACAGCGGGAGCGGGACCAGGCCGCGGGCGCCGGAGTCCATGGCGGCGGCGAACAGGCCGGGGCTCGCGTCGGTGGTGACGAGGATGACGCCGACGGCCGGGAAGCGCAGGGCGACCTCGCGGATCAGCTCCAGCGCGGGGACCGGCCCGATGCGTTCGTGGACGACGACCACTTCGGGGAGTTCGTCGACCGACTCGGCGGCCAGGCGGGCGAGGGTGTCGACCAGCTGGGTGGAGTCACCGACGGGCGGCTGCGGTTCGGCGTCGGGGAGCTGGCTGAGCAGCGTGACCAGGGAGCGGACGGCATCCGGGTCCGCACCGGCCGGGAGGATCCTGGTGGGCATGCGGGCCGCCTCTCACTTGTCCGTCGCGAGTTCATAGGTGCGGTCCTTGTCGGGGACGCTGGTCTCGCTGCCGGGGGCCACCAGGGCGAGCCGGACCCGCTGGGCGAAGGACTCGGCGTAGGTGATGCGCTGGGCGTCGAGGGTGGACAGCGCGAAGGTGATGGGGACGGCCTCGGTGGGCTGCTGCTGGTTCTTGCCGGAGTCGGGGTCCAGGGCGGTGATCCGGCCGACGTCGAGGACCCGGGCGTTGGTGACGATGATCTTCGACTGGTCGGGGTCGCCCTCCTTCTTCCCCTGGAAGGTGGCGTAGACGTTGACCCGCGCCCCCGGGGTGATCTTGCCCGCCACGCCCGTCGCCGCGTCGATCATGATGGCGACCTCCTGCTGGCCGGGCTGGAGGGCGGGCTGGTCGACGACCATGTCGGTCTGCAGCAGGGAACCGGCGCGCAGGGTGGTGACGGCGATCTTGCCCTGGATCTGCCGGAGGTCGGTGACGGCGTTGCCGGACAGCCACCGCCTGGGCATCTCGATCTTCTCGAACTGGTCCGTGCCGAGCGTGGTGTACGGCTTCACGTCGGACCTGACCCGATAGGCGGCGACCTCGGGTCCGACCTTGGAATTCGCGTCATGGACGACGGACAGCACGCCGGCGAACGCGCCGAGAGCGCACAGGACCGACAGGATCAGGAGTATCACGCCGCGGCGCTGACGGGAGTTCATGAACCGTGCAACCTCATTGGGGGAATCGGTCGATCGGGCAGGTGAGTCGCGTTCGTGCGGGTCAGGCGGGCGTTCGTTGTTCCAGCGCGCGGGGTGCCGAGGGTTCGGGCACGGGCGGGCCGGCGCAGCAGAAGACGCACCGGTCGCCGATGACGTCGATGCCGCACCAGTGGCAGCGGGACTGCCGGACGGAGGTGACCAGTTGGTAGAGGACGGAGAGGTCGCCGAGGTAGCTGCAGAACTCCACCATCCGGCCCGTACCCCACCAGTGCGGGGACTCGGCGGGCAGCGGGGTCTCGCGCAGTCCGTGCGCGTTCCACGCCTCGGCGAGCTGGGCGACCCATTCGGTCTGCAGCTGTCCCTTGGCGACGAGCATCCAGGTGCTGAACTCGGGCCCCTTGAGGGTGGCGCCGGGTGCGAGCTTGACGAGTTGCGGATCGGGATGGGCGAGAACGGCGAACTGGCTGCCCGGCACCCATGACTTGGCGTGCGCCTTGAGGCCGACGGGAACGCGGTCGAGCCGGGCGACCGATCCGAGCACCGCACCGGCGTGGATGTAGTGGGTGAGCAGCCGCCCGGCGGAGGCGAGCACGCCCGGGCTCAGATCGCAGGAGGCGAGCTGGCGCAGCTGCCGGGCGAGGACGGCTGTGGCGAGCGGGGGCAGCTCGGGCCGGAAGAGGGCGATGCGGTCGCTCTCCAGCAGCGACCGCAGGGTGTACAGCCGCCGTACGACGGGCTTCGGAGTGGCCTCGGAGCACACGACGACCACGTACCCGTACTGCTCGGTCAGGGTGTGCAGTTCGGTGAGGGAGTGCTCCAGCGGGCGCCGGTCGAGGTCGCTCAGCACGACGGCGGGCATGGTCCGTTCGTCCTGCGCCGGCAGTGCCATGTCGGCACTGGTCACGGCAATGACTGTTGGCACGCGCAGCTCCCCGCTCTTCACGCCCTTCGGCCCACCGGTGTAACTCCCGTGCGCCAGGACGACTTCATTGCGTGACTACCTGAGCACTGTATCCACGGCCCAATGACCGGAGAACAGCGTTTGTGTAGCTCGTGTGGAACTCTCTGGTCGCAAGTCCCGCCAAAACCGGACAGGTTGAGCGCGCGACTTTCTGCACCGCGCTCCGGGCGCCCTCCAGTGCGACGCTCCGCGCGCCCACCGGCAAGACGTTCCGGGCAATCGCCCTCCAGGGGAGATTGTTTTGGTCTGGACCTCTTGACAGTGAGATTGGTCTGGACCAACTTGTAGGCCAACGGTGGCCACCGTCCCCCTGCACTACTCCCCCCTCTCCCCCCTCTCCCTCCATCCCCCACCCTCCCCCTCGCTCTTCCCCCTCCCCGCAGACTTCCCTTCCCCACCGGAGGCCCCAGTGGACCGTGCACCAGGCATGCCCAGACCACGCAGACGGCGGATCGCGACGTGGTCCGCCGCAACCGCCCTCGCCCTCTCGGTGGCCGGCCTCGCCGCCACTCCCGCGTCCGCGGCGGACGTGAACAACGTCAAGAACGCGGGCTTCGAGTCGGGCCTGACCAACTGGACCTGTACGGCGGGCAGCGGTACGACCGTCTCGTCCCCGGTCCACGGCGGCTCCTCGGCACTCAAGGCGACCCCGGCCGGGCAGGACAACGCCCAGTGCACCGAGTCGGTGGCGGTGAAGCCCAACTCGACGTACACGCTGAGCGCGTGGGTCCAGGGCGGCTACTCCTACCTGGGCGTGACGGGCACGGGGACGACGGACGTCTCCACGTGGACACCCGACTCGTCGTCGTGGAAGCAGCTGTCGACGACGTTCACCACGGGCGCGTCGACGACGTCCGTCACGGTGTACACGCACGGCTGGTACGGCCAGGCCGCCTACTACGCCGACGACGTCTCGGTCTACGGCCCCGACGGCGGGGGCGGCGGCGACCCGGCCCCCACCGTGCCGGCCACCCCGTCGGGCCTGTCGGTCTCGGGCACGACCTCGTCCTCCGTCTCCCTGTCCTGGTCCGCGGTGTCGGGCGCGACGGGCTACAACGTGTACCGCGACGGCACGAAGGTGTCGGCGGTGACGGGCACGTCGGCGACGGTGACCGGCCTGTCCGCGTCGACGTCGTACTCGTTCCAGGTGGCGGCCACCAACTCGGCCGGTGAGTCGGCGAAGTCGGGGGCGGTGACGGGGACGACGTCCTCCTCCGGGAGCGGAGGGGGAGGCGGCGCCCTCCCGAAGCACGCCGTGACGGGCTACTGGCAGAACTTCAACAACGGCGCGACGGTCCAGAAGCTGTCGGACGTCCCGTCCTCGTACGACATCATCGCCGTCGCCTTCGCGGACGCGGCCTCGACGCCGGGCGCGGTCTCCTTCAACCTGGATTCGGCGGGCCTCGGCGGCTACACGGTCGACCAGTTCAAGGCGGACATCAAGGCCAAGCAGGCGGCCGGCAAGAAGGTCGTCGTCTCCATCGGCGGCCAGAACGGCACGGTGTCGATCAACGACTCCTCGTCGGCGACGAATTTCGCGAACTCGGTCTACTCGCTGATGCAGACGTACGGCTTCGACGGGGTCGACATCGACCTGGAGAACGGCCTGAACGCCACGTACATGACCCAGGCACTGCGCGCGCTGTCCGCGAAGGCGGGCGCGTCGCTCGTCATCACGATGGCCCCGCAGACGATCGACATGCAGTCGACGTCGAACTCCTACTTCCAGACGGCCCTGAACATCAAGGACATCCTCACGGTCGTCAACATGCAGTACTACAACAGCGGTTCCATGCTGGGCTGCGACGGCAAGGTCTACAGCCAGGGCTCGGTGGACTTCCTCACCGCCCTCGCCTGCATCCAGCTGGAGGGCGGCCTGTCCCCGTCCCAGGTGGGCCTCGGCCTGCCGGCGTCGACGAGCGCGGCGGGCAGCGGGTACGTGTCGCCGACGGTCGTGAACAACGCCCTGGACTGCCTGACGAAGGGCACGGGCTGCGGCTCCTTCAAGCCGTCCAGGACGTATCCCGATCTGCGGGGCGCGATGACCTGGTCGACGAACTGGGACGCGGCGTCGGGCAATGCGTGGTCGAACTCGGTGGGGGCGCATGTGCACGGGCTGCCGTAACAGGAGCGGCTTCGGCTCTTCCGGCTTGTCGGCGTGAGGACGCCCGGACCCCATGGCGGGTCCGGGCGTCATCTTTTGCGGCGCACGCACCGCCAGGGGACGGATTCGGCCAAAGGGCGTCGACCGGGTCGGGTACCGCGTTGCACCCGTCAATGCGCCGATGTGATGATCCCGGGCATGGCTCAGAGCGGGGGTGCCGCCGACCAGGCGGGGGAAATACGCAGGTCACGGTTGTCGGAGTACGCGGAGATGGCCCGGGCGGGCGTACCGGAAGTACCCGAGGTACACGTCGTACCCGAGGCACCCGCAGCACCCGCAGCACCCGCAGCACCCGCCGAGATCGTTCCGGAGATGTGCGAGGTTCCACCGGACGTAGCTGAGGTGTCTCCGGAAGTACCCGCCGTTGCCGCGCCCGAACCGGATGACGTGCGGCGAAGGCGCCGGGAGTTCGCGGCGCTGCTGGGCGAGTTCCGCCGTACGGCCGTACTCGTCCCACTCGACGCGGACGAGCTCCCCCTGACAGCCGACCAGGGCGGCATCCGCTGGATCCTGGCCTTCTCCAACGAACCGGCGTTGGCGCGCTTCGCGGTCGCGAGGGGTGAGGGCGACCGGGAGTGGGCGTACCAGCGGGTGCTGGGGGCACGGTTGCTGGACGCCGGGGTCCCGGCCGTCGGGGTGCCGTGCGGGGTGGCTCTGGATGCCGCGAGCGGAGACCAAGGGGTGCTGTTTCCGCCAGTGATGGGGATCGTGCCGGACGCGGTGGCCGTCGACCGGGCCGCCGGGACGAGGGAGGACGTGCCGCGGTGAGCGGAACCGGGGGCAAGGACATCAAGGCCGAGGGCCTGGACGAGATAGCGCAGGGCATCACGCTCACCCTGGCCGAGCTGAAGGACCTGGGCGTCGACAGCCTGGCCGGGGCGGGCCGGGGCTTCTCGAACATGGAACTGTCCGGGATGCAGATGGGGCACGAGGGCTTGACGTCGAAGTTCAAGTCGTTCTGCGAGCGCTGGGAGTGGGGCGTGCGCACGCTGGTGCTGGAGGGCAACGCGTTCGCCCAGGACGTAGGTCTCGCGGCAGGCACGCTGTACGAGACGGACCAGTACGTCGGCGGGGCCATGAAGATCGGTGCGAACTCGCTGTGGGGCAACCCGTATGCCTCCGAGGACGACATCCAGAAGCAGAGCTGGCACAAGCTGGCTCGGAACAGCGCCGATGCCTACGCCAACCCGGACGTCAGCCAGAAGTCCTTCGAGGAGGCGTGGCAGCACACGAAGCAGAGCGCCGAGAACGCCGGGCACGACGTGATGACGGCCAAGGTGGGCCCGACGGGATTCGGCCCCGTGGGCGTGAGCGCGGACGACTTCGAGCACACGGTGGAAAACGCTGAGGGCGGCCGGCAGGACGGGAGCGCCGGCTGATGGGACTCGGTGACCTGACCAACTCGGTCGTGGGCGGGACCGAGGGTCTCATCGACGACGGCAAGAAGCTCGTCGGCAAGGGCATCCACAAGGCCACGGACCTCACCGGTGACGTCCTGGACAAGGTCGGTGCCCACAAGTACGCCGACCTCGTCAGGGCCGGGGGCGACTACATCGCCTCGGACCTCGGCGCCACCCCCGGCGAGAAGCAACTCGGCGAAACAGACCTGGCCTTCGAGCTGGTCCACGGCAACCCGAGGGACATCCAGGCCAGCGCCAAACACCTGAAGGACTTCCGCACCGCCTTCGACAAGGTCGGCCAGGGCATGCGGAAGCTGGACTCCTCGTCCTGGCAGGGTGAGGCGGCCGACGCGTTCCGCAAGAAGTTCGCTCCGCACCCGGTCAAATGGCTCTGGGCCGCGGATGCCTGCCACACGGCGGCGGGTGCGCTGGACAACTACGCCGACACGGTCACCTGGGCGCAGAAGCAGGCCCAGGATGCGATCGACCTCTACAAGAAGGGCGTGACGGCGTCCAAGGACGCGACCGAGGCCTACAACAAGAAGGTCGACGCCTACAACGCCAAGGTCGAGGCGAAGGAGGACCCGGGGCCGAAGCCGGATCCTTTCCACGACCCCGGGACGGCCGACATCAAGGCGGCGGCGGAGAAGCTCGCCGCGGCCCGCAAACAACGCAACACGGCTGCCGGAATCGCATCCGATGCGGTCGACAGGGCACTCGCCCACGCGCCTGCCGAGCCGCCCCCGCTCACCCGTCTCCAGGTGGACGGCACGGACGCCCTGGACGCCTTCAACACCGAGTCCGTCCACTTCGCCGGGGGCGTCGTCAAGGGAGGGGCAGGCCTGATCAACTTCGCCCGCGGCCTCAACCCGACGGACCTCTACAACCTCACCCACCCCGCGGCGTTCCTCCAGAACACGAGCATGACCCTCGCGGGCCTCGTTTCCAGCGCCACGCACCCCGAGCGCACCCTGAAGACGACCTGGGACGAATTCCGCAAGGACCCGAGCGAGTTCACCGGCCGCGCCTTTCCCCAGGCGCTGGGCCTGGACGGACTGGGCTTCGAAGCGGGTGCGGCACGGGAGGCGGCGATGGAGGGGGCCGGGGCCCGGCAGTCAGCGGAAGCGGCGGGGCGGCGCGAGGCGGGGGCGGGGGCCGAGGAGGCGGGTGGGAACTCCGCGGCAGAGACCGCCAGGACCCACCCCGGCGAGCATGACAACCCCAGCCCCGGCGACCAGGTCGAGAAGGACCCGACGGATCCGGTCGATCTCACCACTGGCAAGATGTATCTGCCGCAGACGGACGTGGCGCTGCCCGGCGTGCTGCCGCTCGTCTTCACGCGGCGCGTGGAGTCGGGTTACCGCTTCGGCCGCTGGTTCGGCCCGTCGTGGTCGTCGACGATCGACCAGCGCCTGGAGATCGATTCCGAGGGCGTCGTGTTCGTCACCGAGGACGGCATGCTCCTCGCCTACCCGCATCCTGCACCCGGCCTGCCCACGCTCCCCAGCCACGGCCCCCGCCGGCCCCTGGACCGTGTGGACGGCGGCTACACGATCACCGACCCGGGCACCCGCCGCACCTGGCACTTCGCCGACCGCAGCGAAAACCTGGCGGTCCTGGAGCAGATAGACGACCGCAACGGCAACTGGATCACCTTCGAATACGACACCGAGGGCACCCCTGTCGGCATCGTGTCCAGTGCAGGCCACGGCGTGCGCATATCGACGCAGGCGGACCGGGTCACGGCGCTGCACCTGGCGGCCACCGGCCAGGAACTGAAGCGCTACGGCTACACCGAAGGGAACCTGACGGAGGTCGTCAACTCCTCAGGCCTGCCCCTGCGCTTCACCTACGACGAGGCGGGCCGCGTCACCTCGTGGACGGACACGAACGACCGCGGCTACTCCTACGAGTACGACGAGCTGGACCGCTGCACGGCCGAGGGCGGCACGCACGGCCACATGACCCTGCGGCTGTCCTACGACGACACCGACCCCGAGACCGGCCTGCGCGTCACCACCGCGACCACCGCCGAGGGCCACGCCCGCCGCTACGTGGTCAACGACGACTGCCAGGTGGTCACAGAGATCGACCCGCTCGGCGCGGTCACCCGCTTCGAACGAGACCGCTACCGCCGCCTCCTTGCCCACACCGACCCCCTCGGCCACCGGACCACGTTCCGCTACGACGAGTCCGGCAATCCCACGGCGGTGGTACGCCCGGACGGCCGCGAGTCGAGAGCGGAGTACAACGAACTCGGCCTGCCGGTGAAGGTGGTCAACCCCGACGGCACGGTGGTCCGCCAGAGTTACGACGAGCGCGGCAACCGCACCTCGGTGACGGACCCGGCGGGCCGGACCACGCGCTTCACCTACACGGAGGCCGGCCACCTCACCTCCGTGACCGACCCCCTCGGCAACACGACAACCGTCGTGTGCGACCGCGCGGGCCTCCCGCTGGAGATCACGGACCCACTGGGCGCGACGACCCGCTACGAGCGGGACGCCCTCGGCCGCCCGACCGCGGTCACGGACCCCACCGGCGCGACGACGCTGCTGGAATGGTCGACCGAGGGTCACCTGACCCGCCGTACGGCCCCGGACGGCACATCCGAGTCCTGGACGTACGACGGCGAGGGCAACTGCACCAGCCACACCGACCCCATCGGCGGCGTCTCCCGCTTCGAGTACACCCACTTCGACCTGCTGACGGCACGCACAGGGCCGGACGGGGTCCGCTACGAGTTCGACCACGACATGGAACTGCAGCTGACGAAGGTCACCAACCCGCAGGGCCTGACATGGACGTACGAGTACGACGCGGCGGGCCGTCTGCAGACGGAGACCGACTTCGACGACCGCACCCTGACCTACACCTACGACCCGGCAGGACGTCTGACGTCGCGCAGGAACGTCCTCGGCGAGGTGCTGTCCTTCGAGCGCAACGAACTGGGCCAGGTGACCCGCAAGAACGCGGCCGGCCAGCTCACGACGTACGCCTACGACCTGACCGACCAACTCGCCCAGGCCACAGGCCCGGACGGCACCACCCTCACCCTCCTGCGCGACCGCCACGGCCGCCTGCACTCGGAGACGGTCGACGGCCGCACACTGCGCTACACGTACGACGAACTGGGCCGCCGCACCGGACGCACCACCCCCACCGGAGCTGAGACCACCTGGTCGTACGACGCCACCGGCCGCCGCACAGGCATGGTGGCCTCGGGCCGCGCCATCGACTTCACCTACGACGAGGCGGGCCGCGAACTGTCCCGTCACATCGGCGGAACGATCACCCTGGAGCACGCCTTCGACGCGCTGGGCCGCCTGACGACCCAGTCGGTGAGCGGGGCGGAGGGCCGCGCGGTGCAACACCGGGCCTACACCTACCGCGCCGACGGCAACCTCATCGGCATCGAGGATCAGCTCTCCGGCTCCCGCCGATTCGACCTCGATGCGGCCGGCCGGGTGACGGCGGTCCACGCGGCGAACTGGACGGAACGGTACGCATACGACGAGGCAGGCAACCAGACCCAGGCATCGTGGCCGACGGACCACCCGGGCCAGGAGGCGGTGGGCACCCGCGAGTACACCGGTACGCGCATCACACGCGCCGGAAACGTCCGCTACGAACACGATGCGCTGGGCCGCATCACCCTCCGCCAGAAGACCCGCCTGTCCCGCAAGCCCGACACCTGGCGCTACGAATGGAATGCCGAGGACCGCCTGACCTCGGTGACGACTCCGGACGGCACGCGCTGGCGTTACACCTATGACGCCCTGGGCCGCCGCACAGCCAAACTCCGCCTCGCGGCAGACGGCGAGACGGTCGTGGAGCGGATCGGCTTCACCTGGGACGGCACCACTCTCTGCGAACAGACCACGACATCCGCCGACCTCCCCAACCCGGTCACCCTCACCTGGGACCACCAGGGCCTACGCCCCCTGGCCCAAACGGAACGCATCACAGCGGCCGACGCCCCCCAGAACGAGATCGACTCCCGCTTCTTCGCGATTGTCACCGACCTCGTCGGCACACCCAGCGAACTCATTGACGAGCACGGCGACATCGCCTGGCACACGCGTAGCACTCTGTGGGGAACAACGGCGTGGGCGGCCAACAGCACGGCGTACACGCCGCTGCGCTTCCCGGGCCAGTACTACGACCCCGAAACCGGCCTCCACTACAACTACTTCCGCCACTACGACCCCGAAACCGCCCGATACGTCAGCCCCGACCCTCTTGGGCTCGCCCCTGCCCCCAACCCCGCCACGTACGTCCACAACCCCAGGGTCTCGACAGATCACCTGGGGCTCGCTCCTGATGACTGCCCCGATAAAATAGCCAAGGCCGGAAAGGATGCCAACGAAAACTTCATATCAGGGTCAGCGGACGGGCAGCGACTAGCACATGACTTGCGATTTGAATCAGCAAACTCCCTATTCAATGAGAACGGATGGCTAACCCCCGAGGCTATCGCGGAGTCGCGACTCGTCATCCCCGGCGACAGACTCGGCAATGAGGAGGTTCGCAATCTCATGGTGTCCGATGGCAGTAATCTCAGCGATTGGGGAAAGTATTCAACGAGAACGCATCAATCACCTTACGGTGATTTCCAAGTGCACTACTACTATAATCCCGTGACAGGTAGGATACTGAACTACGACTACAAAGTCGTCATGAACAGGAGGTAATAGAAATGCGGGTTCGATTCATGGCTCAGCAAGCCGCGAAAATTGAGAAGTTGCATGGCATCGATGCCCTCAGGGAAGGTCATGACTATACAGTTCTCGAAGTGTTTGTACCACACGATAAGTGCGCATTGTTTCGAATGGAATTCATCAAAGGTGATGATCCTGCACTATTCGACAGCAGAGCATTTGAGGTGACCTCTTCTTTCATCCCACCCTCCTGGCGTTACCTTCAACTCAAAAACGGCTCGTTTTCTCTTTGTCCAGAGCCGTGGGGACAGCCCGGCTTCTGGGAAGCCTTTTATGATCGCGCCCCAGAAGCCCGCGGCGTCTACGAGTCGGAGAAAAGGGAAATCTTGACCTCAGAGCAGTCGGGATAGGTTGCGTCCGCGGAAGTGCTGCACGGAGTTGATGTACTTGACGCCAAGCTATCAAACTCGAGAGATCACTCGACTCGACGCGATTAAGTCTGCAGACTTTTTGCAGACTCGCGGCATCGATCCAGCACAAGGAACTATATTTCTATTGAACAGCGGCGATGGTTACGTTCGAGCAGCTGATTGCCAGTGGAACGAAGACAACGGAAATCACCACACGCCGTCGAGATTCGGACCACTGCACGGTACCGAATAGCAATGGAGCGCAAAAGAGGACCGCAATAGATGCAAGTCGTGGCAGGACTTCTCAGCTAGCTAAACCGCCGAACGTTGTCTCGACTTCGACGAAGAGGAGTTCGGTGACTGGCACCAAGACATGGAGGAGGCCCATTGGATCTTGATGTAGGACCCCTGGCAGACCCTGGCTCAACATTCCCTTCCGGTAGAGGACCACAGCGGGCAGCCATGTCGTGGACGTCTTTCGTGGTCAACCCCGAGGGCATCACCCGCATCTTTCAGAACGCCCCGCCGAGCCTGTCCGGCGTTCGCTTGCACGAGGTGGTGTTGCACAAGGAGGGGCCCCAGATGAGGGTGCGTCTGGACCTGCCGGCCTATCCCGCACAGCCTCCGCGGCAGTGGGCCGCGCAGGGTTTCAACACCGTGCAGATCGAGCTTGCCTTCAGCGGACTTCGCTCGATCACCCTGGACGGCTTCGGCACCGACGTGACGGCGGACATCTCCATCGCACGAGGCGACACCATCTCCGTCGACATCGTGGCGCCCGGGACCCGTATTCGCGCCGTCGCCGACAGCGTCTCCGTCGCCGCCCTGTCCGGGTACGTCGACGGCGACGGCAGACCGTGAGTGACGAGGAAGCTGAACTCGCGGGCGGCCTGGCCTCAGCGGGTCTGAAGTGCGTGGCGTGACCGGCTCTTCCGCCCCCTGCTTCCTCCGCACCTCGCATCCTTTGCGAACTCGACCGTCGCCGAGGGGCAGGAGTGGACGGCGAGCGGCGAGCGCGATGCGCCCGAGTCTCAGCAGACCGCGACTCGGGCGCGGGCGGTGGCCTCGGCCCGTCCAGGTGGCATGCCGTGCCGCCTCCATGCACGGCATGCCAGGTCACCCGAGCGCGTCCGCGCTTCGCGCCTAGGGTGATGCCCGGAGGTGGCGGATGCGAGTGGGGTTGCATGCGCTCGGGATCGGTGACGGTGTCCGACCGGAGGTCGTCCGAGCAGTGGCCACGGCCGCGGAGACGCACGGCTTCGCGAGGCTCTGGTGCGGCGAGCAGGTGGTCCTCGTGGACGCGCCCGCCTCCCGTTACCCCTAACGTCCCCTCGCGCGTCGCCGTCCTCGCCGACGAGTGCGCCCGGCAGGGTCGCTCCATCGACGAGCTCACGATTGCCGTCGCGCTGAGCGACGGCACTCCGGAGCACCTGCCCGCCCTCGCCGCGGCGGGCATCACGGAACTCGTGGTCGTCGGCGCGCCCCCGCCCGTTCCCGACGCGGCGGCCACGTGGGTCGCGGAACTCGCCCGGACGTGATTCACCGGATGGAGTGACCGGGGCGGGCGGGGCAACACCGAGAAGCGGGTGGCCCCCCGTTCTGCTTTCTTACTCCTCGACGAACAGCTCCGCCGCGTCCGTCGCGTGCACCGCCCGCTGGGCCCAGACCTCAAGCCGGGCCAGGTCCGTGCATGACTCCACCTGCTCGCGGACCTCGTCGGTCACCTGAATGCCGCGCCACCCCAGGATGTGGAGGATCATTTCGGCCTTCGCCTCGGTCCGGCCCTGCTCCCGCCCCTCCTCGCGCACCTGCTCTGCCAGCGGGTGTCGCCAGAAGTACTGGATCGCCGTCATCAGGTCCCTCCACATCTGCTTCGCCTGGGGATCGGCCAGGCATGAGTCGACGAACTGCACGAAGACCGCGGCACTGTCGGGGTCGATGGTCCGCAGGGCGGACGCCAGCGATTCCAGTATGGCCGGGGCCTGCGGACCACGCCCGTGTGTCATCGCCGAGAGCACCGCAAGAGGTACGTCCCGTTCGGCCTGCCGCTCGTCCGCGATCACCGGCACGTTGTCCGGGCCCAGGACCAGGGGACGTACCGTCAGCGAATCCCAGCCCGGGAATCCGAACCGGATGGGCCGCGACGCCCATCGCGCCGTAGCGCTGTTCTGCGTGATCACGATCAGCACCGGCTCGCAGCGGTACTTCTCGTACAGGTACGACAGGTAGTACGGCCAGCTGCCCCGCTTGCGGTCGTCCGCCTTACCCTGCGACTCCACCACCAGCAGGTATGTGCCCTCGGCCGTCTCCGCCCGCAGCAGCGTGTCCACCCGCCGCTCGACCGGCTCGATCTCCGTCAGGTCCACGTTCAGCGCCGCAATCTCCCGCGGTTCCGGGAACGGGACGTGCAGCACCTTCTGTAACGCCCTCGTCAGCAGCGCCGGGTCCTTCTGGAAGATCCTGTGCAGCGCCTCGTGCGACTGGCCCACCATCACGCCGCCCCCGTCAGTTCGCACCACACGTACTTGCCCCGGTTCCCGAACCGCGCCGACGGCTGCCACCCCCAGTAATCCGCACAGGCCACCACCAGCCCCAGTCCCCGCCCGGCCTCCTCCAACTCGCCCGCCGATGCCAACGGCACCGGCGGCTCCGGCGGCGCCGGATCCGTGTCCCACGCCCCGATCCACACCACCCCCTCCGCCGTACGGCGAACCCTCAGTGCAGCGGGCCCCTTCGTGTGGCGTACGGCGTTGGAGACCAGCTCCGCCGCCAGCAGCTCCGCCGTGTCCACCAGACCGGTCAACCCGTGCAGGGTAAGAATCAGGCGCAGGGTGCGGCGGCAGACCGTCACCGCTCTGAGGTCGTTGGGGATGTAGAGGGTGTAGTCCCAGTCCAGGGTTTCGGGCATACGTCATCAACTCCGCTGAGATGAAGGGGATTTAGCGTGCGGTGGCCTTGCCGCAGCCGTCATGGCAGGACGAAGCGGTGCACTTCCGCCACGTGTCCGTCTCGTCACTGACGGTAGAGCAAAAATTTTTCCTCACATAGCCAGTCGCGTAATCTGTCCCCCGAACGAGGCACGCCAGCAGGGTGGTTGAAGGCCGGGAGGGCACATGGCACCAAGGAGCCAACCCACGGCACGGCAGGTGCGGCTGGGCACCGAGCTGCGCAGGCTGCGAGAAGCAGCCGGCCTGAAAGCGCGTGAGGTGGCGGGGCTGCTCAGCTCCACCTCGGCCCAGATGAGCCAGGTCGAGGCGGGTCTCGCGGGCGTCAGCGAGGAACGGGTACGACGCCTCGCCGCCCACTACGCCTGCGCCGACGAAGCATTGATCGAAGCCCTTGTCGCGATGGTGACCGACCGCACGCAGGGGTGGTGGAACGAGTACCGCGGAGTACTCCCACCGGTGTTCCTGGATGTCGCCGAGACCGAGCATCACGGCACGTTCCTCCGCGAGGTCGTCACCAGCCACGTGCCAGGACTCCTCCAGACCCCGGACTACGCACGCGCCGTCTTCGGCTACATGATCCCCGAGCTGCCGAAGAGCGAGCTGCAACCCCGCGTCGAGCATCGGATGAGGCGCCGGTCCGTGCTGGAACGTGACGTCCCGATCCCCTACGAGACGATCATCCACGAGGCGGCGCTGCGCATCCTCGTCTCGGATCGTCGTACCGCTCGTGCACAGTTGCTGGAAGTGCTGCGCGCGATCGAGGACGGGCGGGCAGCGGTGCGGGTCATCCCATTGGCGAGGGAGGGGTTCGCCGGGGCCGGGATCGAGATGATGTACGTGGGTGGTCCACTGCCACAGCTGGACACCGTGCTGCGCGACGCTCCGCACGGAACCGCCTTCATCGATGCCGAATCTCAGCTGGCGCGCTTCCGGGCCATGCTCAATAAGGTGGGAAAGGCAGCACTACAGCCCGTGGAATCACGGGACTTCATCCACCACCTGACGAAGGAAGTCTGAGGCCCTCACATGACCCAGGCCGTCCGCTGGCAGAAGTCGTCGTACTCCGGCGGAGGCGACGGCAACACATGCGTCGAAGTCGCGGATCTGGACACCCACATATCCGTCCGCGACTCGAAGGCCCCGGCCAGAGCCGTCCTCACCTTCCCCGCCGCATCCTTCGTCCCCTTCGTCGAAGCCCTGAAGGAGAGTCGCCCCACGGGGCTGTGAGCCGAAGACGGGCACGTAAGGGGACCGCAAGCGTGTCCACGTCACGCGCCTGGTGCGTGCGCTTCTAAGATCACGGCCATGGACATACTCGGTTTCGCCGCTCTCGCCCTGGCCGTGGTCGGCCTCACCCTCAGCACCGTGAGCCGGTTCGCGCGGGCCGACGAGCGTCTCGCGCGCGTCGAGCGCAAGCTCGACCTGGTCATCAAGCACCTGGACCTGCGAGAGGAGCTCCCGCGCATGGACGAGGTGAACGCGCTCGTACGCGAGGGGAAGAAGATCCAGGCGATCAAGGTGTACCGGGAGGCCACCGGCGCCGGTCTGAAGGAGGCCAAGGAAGCCGTCGAACGCCTCGGCTAGAGCAAGCACCTGTCCGGTCGATCGACCTGGGCTCGCTCTTCGGCAATCCGTACCGTCAAAGTGGTGTGGAGCCAACCCCGTCGGATCGGACGGCGATCGGCTTGCGGTAGCGGACGTACTCGTTCTGGCGCCGGAAGCCCACGCTCTCGTAGAGGTCGTAGGACCGGTGCGGATTCGCGGTCCCGGTGTACAACCTGGCAGTCTCTGCGCCGTGCTCGCGAAGACATCGCACCCCGTCCAGTAGCAGGGCCCGTCCAAGGCCCAGACGCCTCGACTGTGCCCGGACACTCAGTTCTTCGACTTCGCCCACAGTCGGGTCGTGGCGACGGATGGAGCACAGGGCGACCCCGGCGATGTTTTCCGCGTCCCAAGCAGCCCGCCAGCAGGTCGGGTCGGCAGTGGCGAGGAAGCTTTCGAGGGTCCACTTCTGAGTGAAGGCAGCATTTGCGTACGAATCGACGACCGTCTTCCAGGCCGCGTGGTAGTTGCTCGGATCGACCGCACCGATGCGGATGCCGGCCGGCAACGGCCCTTCGGCGGGGAGATGTCGGAGATCGGAAAGCTCCAGCTCCACCAGGCTGAAGACACGCCGGTATCCGGTTTCGAGCAGGAGCGCCGTTGCCTCCTGCTCGGAGGCCATGGCATTCGCGCCGATCACGGCTGTGGGTGCGGTTCCGTGCTGCTGCACGAGCTGACGGATACGGCCTTCTGCCCAGTCGAGCATGGCCGAGCCGATGCCCTGGCCGCGGTGCTCGGGCAGCAGGTAGCCGCGGTGCAGGTACAGCCACGTCCCGTCCCGCTCCTGCCACCACGTGATCGTCGAGTAGCCGACGACGTCACCGTCGTGCTCCACCAAGACCTGGTTCCGGAACGGGTCGTCGAGCTTGGCGGAGGCTTCGGCGATCTCGGCTGCCGTCGGAAGTCCGTCCAGAACCGAGTGGGCGTCGGTCCGATCCCGTTGTGCACAGCCCAGCCGCACGGCGGCCATCGCGTCATGGTCGTTGTGGCCGCGATACAGCCGGAGATCGTAGCCGGGCAACCGTTCCAACGGTGCAAGGCCGCTGCCGCTGCCGCTGCTCACGTCCACATCAAGTCCCCCGCTACGTTGGATATGCGGTGTCAACGGTCACGGAAGCGTAGGCCGTGCTGATCAGACGGCGGAACTCGTTTTCCGCAGAATGGCCGATCGCGGGAACTCGACGGACGAGGCGTGGGACCGGCTGCGGCCGTTCTTGCCGGCCAGCTTCGCACGCGGACGGCTCACCGGCCCTCGTCCGCTTCGGACACAGACGGCTCGTCGTCCTCGCGCCCCTCGCGCGCGGACGGGTCGTGGAACATCCCCGAAAGATCGTCCGCCTGCTCTGGCAAGCTCCTAAGCTTCCCTGGTGATCAATCCGGTGGAACTCGTCATATTCGACTGCGACGGCGTCCTCGTCGACAGCGAACGCATCGCCGCCCGCGTCCAGGTCTCCCTCGGCGCGGAGCTGGGCTGGCCCCTCACCCAGGAGGAGGTCGTCGAGCGCTTCATCGGGCGGTCGCACGCCGCCATCCGTGAGCAGGTCGCCGCCAGGCTCGGGGAGGAGACCGCCGCGATCTGGTCGGCGCGGTTCGAACAGCTCCACCGTGAGGCCGTGGACGCCGATCTCGCCCCCGTCGACGGGCTTCCCGAGGCGCTCGATGCGATATCCCTGCCGACCTGCGTGGCCTCCAGCGGCTCCCACGACAAGATGCGGCACACGCTCGGCCGCACCGGGCTCCACGACCGTTTCGCGGGCCGCATCTTCAGTGCATCCGAAGTCGCCCACGGCAAGCCCGCCCCGGATCTGTTCCTGCATGCCGCCCGGCGGATGGGGGTCGACCCCGCTGCCTGCGTGGTGGTCGAGGACAGCCGGCCCGGCGTCCTGGCCGCCCGCGCTGCCGGTATGCGCGCCTTCGGGTACGCCGGTGGCCTCACCCCGGCCGAACGCCTCGAAGGCCCCGGCACCACCGTCTTCCACGACATGCGCAAACTGCCTGCCCTCATCGCCGGGCAGTAGCCGGTTCCCGCTCCCAGCCCGTGTGCCGGACCCTCCACCGACAGGGTGCCCTCGAACAGGGCCCCCTTCGTACGGGTCCGGCGGAAACGGCGGCTACGGCGTGTACACCTGCTCCAGGCTGTGGATCGCGCCGTCGTCACCCGTCCCGTACTTGAACACCAGGCCGGAGTCGGGGTGCGCCTTGATCCAGTCGATCAGTTCCTGGACGCCGATGCGCTGGTTCTTGCTGCTCGCGACGACGGGGTTGGTGGCGGTGACGTACGCGGCCTGGTCGAGGGCCCAGCGGGCGTCCTCGCCGGTGACGACGAACGGCTTGCCGTCGGTGTCCTTGCCTGGGCATCCCCACGCCCCGTGCTGGATGACGAGGTTCACCTTCCCCGTGCTCGCGGGGAGTTCCTCGACGCGGTAGACGGCGATCTCGTCGGGGTCGACATGGTCCGGGTCCGGCGCCTTGGTGGCGCAGCCGGTGGCCGGTGCCGTGGTCTTGGCCGAACCGGCGGGCTTGGAGGCCGGCTTCGCCGCGGGCGTTCCGGCACCACCGGCCGCACCCGGCGATGCGGGAGCAGTGGCCCCCGAGCCTCCCGTGCCTCCGGTGCCTCCGGTGCTCCCCGTGTCCCCGCCCTTGCCCCCGTCGGTGCCCGGCGCCTTGCTCGCCGTGGTGGCAACAGCGCTCGGCGAGCCGTCGGCTCCAGCGGCCGAGTCGTCTCCCTGGCATCCGGTGAGCACCGCGGCCAGTGCGGCGGCAGCGAGCGCAATGGCGGCGGGTCTGAGGCGATGAGCATTCATGTCGGGACGTCCCCCCTGTGCAGGGCGGCCCTGTCGGCCGCACACCGGTCGGGACCGTAACAACGCCTCGGCTCGCACCGCACTATCGGAACGTCCTGTGTCACGAACTCCGGACAATGCCGTCACGCTGCACGGATCATGTGACGCAAAACGTAAAGCGCGAGACTCGAGACGGACGACGGAAGACGGAAGACGGACCATGCCTCCCCACCTGCGACAGACCCTGGCCGCCATAGACGCGTACGAAGGTCCCGGCGCCCACGACGGGTTCCTCTCCGCCCTCGGCGGTTCACTGGACAGGCTTCCCGTGCTGATCACGCACGCCGAGGTCGCCCTCGACGTGTCGGCCCTCGACGCCGACCAGCTGAGAGACGCCCTGCGCACCGCCGTCGCGGACGTGGGGCAGGACGTCTGGGCGGCCTGGCCGGCTGAGCGCACGGCGGTGCGCGCCGGCTACCGGGCCGTACTCGAACGGATCGACGACCTCTGGTACCCGAGCTCGGACGACCTCGTGATCGTCGACGGTGACGAGCAGGTCCTCGTCCTGGATCACGAGGAACGGCTCTTCCTCACCCGGGCCGACGCAAGGTGCAGAGGACCCCGCCATCACTGCTGTCGTGGACACACCACCCCGCTGAATCCGCCGCCACCGCGTTCCATAACATGACCACACAAGCCAAGTTGCCTCAGTCGGCCATAAGTTGAAAAGGGCAAACATGTCGTTCGGTCCCCCACCCGCAGGGTTCGGGCCTGCGACGCCGCCCCCTTCGAATCCGCCGGGATCGACCCCACCCCCTTCGAACCCGCCAGCCTCCGCCCCACCCCCGTCGGCCCCGCCCGCCCCGGCTCCCCCCGCCTGGACCGCGCCGAGCTCCGTCGAAGAGGCCCTCTACGAGGCCAAGTCCCGCGAGGACTGGGCAGCCTACTTCGGCATTCTCGCGGACAGCCGTCTGTACTTCGAGATACGGCGCGACGGGGCGGATGCCGAACCGAGCAGGACGATTCCCGTCTTCGGGCACGATCCCCGGGTCGCCGGCGGACGGATCTGGGCCGTTTACACGGAGGGCATGCTGCCCGTGCCGGACCCGCACCGGGTGCTCAGCTGGCAGCGCCTCGGCTGGTTCGCCCGGGTGTGGGAGCCGAGCGATCCGCCCATGATCGTGGTCAATCCGGGCAGTCCGTGCGAGGCATTCCTGCCTTCCGCTCCACCGCACTCCGCCGCGTGGGCGCAGTACGAGGCGCAGGGTCCGCTGAACCGCGCAAGGGTGCGCACGCTCCGGTTCGGCGGGCCGCTCAAGGGGCAGGTCGCTCAGGGGCTGGCCTGCGGTGCGCTGCTGGTCGTGCGGTACGGGTTTCCCTGGAACGCCATGGCGTATCACGGCAACGGCTATCGGGGGGAGCGCGAGACCCTTCAGGAGTGGTGGGGCGTCACCAGCCGCGAGGAGTGGCAGGAGCAGCAGACCGCCCTGCTCGATCCCGACGGCGCCAACCCCGTCTGGGAGTTCGCCCTCGGGCTGCGCCGCACCATCGCCCGGGACTTCGGCGGCCATGTCGACACCGCCTACTGGCGTGACGCGGTCGCCCGGGTGCTGCGGGCCCGTTCGGGCGGCGAGACCGTCATCACCCCGGACGGGGTCACCACCACTCCCGGCGCCCCGGAGGCGGAGACCGAGGCGCGGATCAAGGGCGTGCAGCATCTCGTCGGGCGCATCACCCGGTACGAGGCGCGCTTCCGGGCCGACGGGATCCTGGAGGGGAACCGGTTCGTCAGTTCCGTGGACGCCTGGAACTTCGGGCGGGCCTCCGGGATGGCCCGCTGGGGGCTGGGCTCGCGGTACTGCTCGCTGAAGGAGGCCGAGTCGGCCGTCGTCCAGGCGGGCCGGGCCTCCGCGCGGTCGTACAAGTCCTGGCAGGACTTCGCCGCCGGGTACATCCTCGGGCGGTGTCTGCACTTCGACGACGAGGAGTTCGGGGAGTGGTACACGGACATGGTCGACCTGCACGGGATCCTGATGTCCGATCCCGAAAGCCCCTGGCTCACCGTTCCCTTCAAGTGAGGCGCGGTCATGTGCATCTCGACGGGTGAGGCCCGGTTCTCCGGCACGATCCTCTACTGCGGGCGGCAGCACCACCCCGAGCACGGCCTCATCCATGTCGTGGGGTACCAGAACACCGCCGTCAATCTGGCCGACGGTCCGAACGCCATGCTGCTGCATCTGCCCACACGGCAGCTCGGTCACGGGCAGTTCGTCTCCGCCGGGCGCAGCGGTGACCTCCTGCAGCGCATGGTCGCCGCGGTCGGGGCCGCCGACGCCGAGGACGACGGCATCGCCTGGATGGGGGCGGATCCGCAGCCCGTCCAGGTCTTCGAGCACGACGTCTACACCGTGCTCCTCGCCTCCGATCCCACTCTCGTCCCCGCCGCGCTGCACCGGGTGCCGCCCCATCGGCGCCCCGCTCTCGACCCGGATCTGCTGCGCTTCTACGCCGAGGAGTTCCCCGACCACACCATCGCCCTCTGCTGCTTCGACAACGCCGATGCGCAGCGCGCCAGGCCCCTGCTGGTCTGGTACCCGCCCCTGGACCCCGACCGGCTGGTCCTGCCCGCGCTGGACAGTCACACGGGAGGTCCGCCGGACCTGGACGCGGACGTCCCCGTCGATCACTGGGTCCTGTTCTCCACCGACGAGGGTCCGTCCGGATGGGGCGTCCCCGTCGATCACCCCCGGTCCATGCGCCACAGCCTGCGGGCGTTTCTTCCCGACGCCGTCGTGGGCCGGCACTACCCCCCGGGGCGAACCCTGCCCAACGGGGACTTCGCGATCAGCCACGAGGACCTGCTCTCCGCCGACCTCGACCGCATCGAGCGGCTTCGGCCCACCCGTCGCCGATAGCCGGCCGAAAGGCGAGCAGCCGCGGCCATTTCCCGACGGTGCCCCTTGACACATCCTTGACCCGGTCATGCCAAGGCTTCACCATGGGCACCCATCCGCACCGTCGCACTGAAACACCCCCCAGCTCCCCCAGCTCCACTCCCCACGTCCGGGCGAGCCCTCGGCGACCCCGGAATTCCTGGAGACCCAAGGAGAATTCATGCGACTTCGCATCCGCGGCTCCGGCGCGCGCGGCGGCAGACGTACCGCAGCCCTCGGCGCGCTGCTGGCCCTCGCGCTCGCCGCCCCCGTATCGGCCACCGCCACCCACGCCACCGCCGACAGTGCCCGCAAGGGCCCCTCCTCCGGCGAGGACATCCGGCAGTACGAGATCCAGCGGAGCACCACTCCCGTGACCCGCACGGCCCTTCAGCGAGCCGGCGTCACCGTCGACGAGGCCGACGAGGAGACCGTCGTCGTCTCCGGGCGGGCCGAGCAGATACGCGCACTGCGCCGCCTCGGCTACGACGTCACGCCCCTCGGGGCGGTGCCCGGACGGTCGTCCCGCGACCTCGGTGACCTGCGGCTGTACGACTTCCCCAGCGCCGACTCGAAGTACCACAACTACGCCGAGATGAACGCCGAGATCGACCAGCGGCTGGCCGCCTACCCGAACATCATGAGCAAGCGGGTGATCGGCAAGTCGTACCAGGGGCGGGACATCGTCGCCATCAAGATCAGCGACAACGTGGGCACCGACGAGGACGAGCCCGAGGTGCTCTTCACCGCGCACCAGCACGCCCGTGAGCATCTGACCGTCGAGATGGCGCTGTATCTGCTGCGGGAGCTGGGCGCCGGGTACGGGAAGGACTCCCGGATCACCGACATCGTCAACAGCCGGGAGATATGGATCGTCCCCGATCTGAATCCGGACGGGGGCGAGTACGACATCGCCACCGGGTCGTATCGGTCGTGGCGCAAGAACCGGCAGCCCAACTCAGGGTCCTCGGCCGTCGGGACCGACCTCAACCGGAACTGGGACTACAAGTGGGGCTGCTGCGGCGGCTCGTCGGGATCCAAGTCCTCGGAGACCTACCGTGGGTCGGCCGCCGAGTCCGCGCCCGAGGTGAAGGTCGTCGCCGACTTCGCGCGCAGCCGGGTCGTCGGGGGCAAGCAGCAGATCAGGGCCGGGATCGACTTCCACACCTACAGCGAGCTGGTGCTCTGGCCGTTCGGGTGGACGTACGCGGACACGGCGCCCGGGATGAGCGCGGACGACGCCGCCGCGTTCAAGGCCGTGGGGCAGAAGATGGCCGCGAGCAACGGGTACACGCCCGAGCAGTCCAGCGACCTGTACATCACCGACGGGTCGATCGACGACTATCTGTGGGGCACACAGAAGATCTTCGACTACACCTTCGAGATGTACCCGACGTCCAGCTGGGACGGCGGGTTCTACCCGCCCGATGAAGTCATCGAGCGGGAGACGTCCCGGAACAAGGATGCGGTGCTGCAGCTGCTGGAGAACGCGGACTGCATGTACCGGGCGATCGGGAAGGCCGCCCAGTACTGCAGCTAGGCCTCCTCGAAGTAGGAGTCCAGCACGGCGTCCAGCTGCTCCTCCCACTCCTTGAAGCGCGCCCTGGCCGCCGCCTCGATCTCGATCGGGTACCAGCGGCGGTCAGGGGTGTGCACCGTGATGGTGAAACGCTTGCCGAAGCGGGGGGACTCCGTCTCGACCGCCGCGATCTCGTCCCAGCGGAACTCGCAGTTCTCCTCGTCCAGGCTGAGACGGACCCCGCGGTGGTCGGCGACGAACTTCGCCCGGCGGTCGGCGGCCTCGAAGACGGGGCCGCCCTCGGGCGCCTCGTCCTCGTCCTCGGCCTCCGGCTCTGCCGGTGCCGCGGCCGCCGCTGCCTCCGGCTCCTCGGCAGGCTCCGGCTGCTCCTCGGACTCCGCCGCCGGCTTCGCATCCTCCGGCTCGGCCCGCAGGGGCGCGGTGAGCCCCGGGATGAAGGCCGGGTCGAATCCTGCGCCCGTGACGGGCTCGCCCTCGACGGGCTTGCTGCTCGATCCTATGCGCTGCTCCACGGCGGCAGTATGGACGACATTGCTGTGCCAGAACCAGTCGGACCGCCCGACACTCGGGTTGACCCTGGTCACTCGTCCATGAAGACGATGCGGCGGGTCCGGCCCCCGTCGCCCGGTACCGGGGTCACCGCCGCCCGGCCCGCCGGGACCGCGCGCTCGCGGCCCCAGGCACGGATCTCCTCGATCTGCTCGGGGTTGCTGACGCTGAGCGGGCGCACCTGGGCGAAGGTGTCCATGACGTACGAGTCCTTCAACCGGTCGAAGCCGCCGCGGCGCACCGCCTCCTCGCCCACGTCGTGCAGCGCGGCCTCCAGGTCGGAACCGGCGAAGCCCTCGGAGAGGTCGACCAGGCGGTCGAGCTGGTCGGGGGTGGGGTCGGCCTGGAGGTAGCGGTGGTGGTAGATGCGGATGATGTCCTTGCGGTCCTGGGCGTCGGGCAGGTCCACGAAGAAGAGTTCGTCGAAGCGGCCCTTGCGCAGCAGCTCGGGCGGCAGGCTGCGGATGTCGTTGGCCGTCGCCACGACGAACGCGCGGGACTGGGACTCCTGGAGCCAGTACAGGAACTGGCCGATGATGCGCTGCGGTACGCCGGACATGTCGTCGCGGCCGGCCAGGCCCTTCTCGATCTCGTCGATCCACAGGACGCACGGGGCGACCCGGTCGGCCATGGCGAGCGCCTCGCGGAAGCGGCCCTCGGACTCACCGAGGTACTTGCCGTGGATGCTCGCCATGTCGAGGCGGTAGAGGGGCAGTTGCCAGTCGTGGGCGATCGCCTTGGCCGACAGCGACTTTCCGCAGCCGGGGACGCCGACCAGGAGGACGCCCCGCGGCGGGCGCAGGGCGGTGTGGCGCAGGTCGCGGGAGATCATGTCGTGCTTGCGTTCCAGCCAGGTCCTGAGGCCGGTCAGGCCGCCGATGGCGTAGTCGCTCTGCTTGAGGTGGACCCGTTCCAGGCCGGTGAGGTCGCTGAAGATGCGGTCCTTGGCCTGGGCCAGGCCAAGGACGTCCTCGCGGCGGATGGCGCCCTTGGCGGCGATGGTCGCCATCAGGTTGACGCACTCGGCCTCGGTGACACCGCTCAGGAACTCGGCCGCGCGGCGGGCGTCCTCCTCGGTCCACTCGATGGGGATGTGACCGTGGTGGTCGCCGAGGAATCCGCTGAGGATGCCGTACATCTCCTCGGAGTCGGGCAGGTCCAGGCGCAGGCTCATGCCGAGGCGCTGCAGGCCGCTCCAGATGGGGGTGTCCGTGATCAGGACGATGCTGCCCATGTTGCTGTCGGCGAGGCGGGCCAGCTCGGCGAAGTGGCGGGTGACCGGGGTGTCCGATTCGAGTTCGTCGGGGTCGACGAAGACGACGGTGGCATTCGCGCGGCTGCCGAACTGCGCGGCGGCGAAGTCCATCGCCCCGGCCAGCGAACGGTCGTCCTGCACGGCGGCGTTGCTGCGCAGGTCGCGCAGGCCGGTCGCCCGGGTGTAGATCCAGAACGGCATGCTGCTGCGCCGGGACTGGGTGGCCGCCTCGCGCAGCAGGCGCAGGGCGCGCTGCTGTTCGATCGTGCGCATCGCGATGACCGGGACACGGGCGGAGATGTAGCTGTCGAGGTGGCTGAGGCTCTCGGCGTAGTTCGACATTCGGGGTTCGGGCCTTCTGCGAGGGTGGGGTGCGGGCGGCGGGGGCGGCAGCGAGGCGCTCCTCGAACGGTCGCCTCGGGAACGCTCCCCGGTCGGTCGCCGAGGGAACATTCCTCGGTGGGTCGCCTCGGGAGCGCTCCTGGTCGGCCGCCTCAGCCGGGCACGATGCGCCGTCTCGGCGGGGCCGCCGGATCGTACGACCAGGCGCCGGAGGACGGGGTACCGCCGGGGGACGGGGGGCCGCCGGAGGACGGGGGGCCGCCGGGGTACGGCATGCCGGGCGGCGGTCCGGCGAGCGTCGCGGTCAGCGCGTTGTCCCGCAGGGTGCGGCGGCGGCGCTCCACGAGGCGGGGGTCGGCGCCGCGCCGGGCCTCGTCGTCCAGGCTCTGCTCCAGCTGGCCCTGCACCTGCGTGATCTGCCCGTCGACGATCTCGGTGAGCGCCGTGCGCAGGTCCTCCGGGAGACCGGGGTGGGCGGCCAGGGCACGGATCGTGTGCAGGCCGGTGCGGGCCTGGGCGAGTTCACGGCCGTAGGAGAACTCGTCGCGGGCCACGCTCAGGGCGCGCACCAGATGGTCGGCCCAGGTGGTGAGCCGGGTGCCCAGGGCGGCGCCGAGGTGCTCGCCCAGCCGTGCCCAGGTGTCGCCGTCCCACTGCTCCTCGGGGAGGGCGGGCAGGCTCGCCGGGTCGACCGGTTCCATGGCCGCCCAGCGGCGCAGGAAGGCGACCCAGGCCTGGTAGGGGCCGCCGTCGCCCCACAGGCCGGTCATGCGGTGCTGCCGGGCCGGCGTACGAGGGTCTCGCCCGGCGGCAGCGGCTCCCAGTCGGGCAGCCCCTCCACGACCTTGCGGAGCCTGCTGGTGATCCGTTCCTGCTGCGGGCGGCGCTGGGCGGCCCACGGCGAGGACTGGGCGCGGCCCGCATCGGCGGAGGCGGCCCAGGGGGACGCGGCGGCCTGCGGGGCGGTGCCGGCGAGCGGCTGGACGGTGCCGGCGGGCTGCTGGGCGGCGGCGCCGGCGGCGGGCTGCGGGGCGGCTGCCCAGGGGGACGGGGCGGTGGCGCCGGGCTGCGGGGCGGGTGCCCAGGGGGACGGGGCGGTTCCCTGGACGGGCTGCGCGGTCCCGGGCTGCCCGGACGCGGCGGCCCAGGAGCGCTGGGAAGCGGGCTCCGACGACGTCGGGCCGGGCTGGTGGGCGGGCGGCGGTGGTGTGCTCATCGGGCGCTGTCCTCCTGGGGCTCGGGCGAGGTCTCCTTCGACAGGGGCACGGTCCCCTCGGGCACGGTCCCCGTCGGCCGGGGCGCGGTCTCCTTCGCGTCGGAGGGGGTCTCCGCCACGTCGGAGGGGGTCGCCTTCGCCTCGAACGGGGGCTCCATGGCCTCGGACGGGGTCGCCTTTGTCGCGAACGGGGGCTCCGTGGCCTCGGACGGGGTCGCCTTGGTCTCGGACGGGGTCGCCTTGGTCTCGGGCGCGGCCTCGGTCGCGGGGCGGGGCGCGGGCACCGCCTGCCAGGCCGCCTGCGGCTCGGACGCGGGACGGTCCCCGGGCTTCGGGGCGGCCGCGGCCTCCTTGCGGACCGTGCGGCCCTCGAACGGGGACGCGCCGCCGCCCGCCGTGGGCAGCGTGGCGATCAGCTCCCGCACCTTGGCCTCCACCCGGTCGGCGGCGGTGAACTTCTCGTACCAGTCCGTGAGTTCGGCGGAGGCGCCGCGCAGCTGGTGGAGCGACTCCGTCCGGGCCCGCTCCAGCAGTTCGCGGGCCGCTGCCTGGGCGCGGGCCGCCGTCTGGGCCTGGTTGCGCAGGATCAGGCCCCAGACGAGGGCGACGATCGCCGCGGCGCCGATCGCGAAGACCGGCCAGCTGCCCACCAGGAAGAGCAGGATGGCCGCGACGACGCCCGCCAGCGGGGCCACCTTCTTCAGCCACGGGAAGGCGAGCGCGTCCACGAACGGGCGGGTGTAGTGGTCCCAGTGGTCGCTCAGCGACTTCTCCAGGGACGCCAGCGGCTGGGTGAACGAGCCGACCCAGGTGGGCAGCTGGAAGAGCTGCGAGCCGACCGTCTGCGTGGTGGCGAACTGAGCCTGGACGTCCTGGGGCACGGCGCCCCGGTAGTCCCGGGTGTGGGCGGCGTGCGCCTGCTGGAACCACTCGTGGCAGGCCGCCACGGACAGCCGCTGGGTGGCCGGCGAGGTGCCGATGGCCTGCGGGTTGAGCGCGGCCGTGGTCTGCACGGTCAGGTAGTCGAGGGTCTCCTCGTACGACGCGGAGTCCGCGTCGGCGGACCTGCGGGCGGCGGTGAGGTCGCCGTCGTGGTCGACCACCGCCTGGTTGAAGGCGAGGTCGCGGCGGTACGGCAGTTCCTCGTTGTCGTACTCGGAGACGAGCCGGTCGAGGATGTCGTCGACGGCGTCCTCGATGCGTTCGGACGGCTGGAACTCGCGGTCCATGACCGCCTTGTACTTGTCCAGCACGGGCTGCTGGCCGCGCGCGGAGGAGAGCACGCCGTCGAGGGTGACCCACTGCGGGGACAGGGCGGCCAGCCGCGGGAACTCGGTGGCCTGGGACGGTCCACGCAGGGACTCCAGCTCGTCGCGCCAGCGCCGGACCTGCTTGGCCTGGGCGTCGGCGCGGTCCATCAGCTGGGCGCGCCACTCGGCCAGGGTGCGGTCCAGCAGCTCACGGCCGACCGGCCCGAACGCGCCCTGGGCGATGGCCTCCAGGATGATCGCGAACTCGCGGCCGAGCGCCGCCGGGTCCTGGGCGAGGAGGTAGTGCCGCAGCCAGCGCACCGCCGCCTCGGGCCGGCCCTGGCGCCGCAGGACGAGTGCGAAGAACAGGGAGGTCCGGTCGGGCGAGCGGCGGAACGCCTCGTCGACGGCGCGCTCGCACAGGGTGCGGTCGTCCGCGGACCAGGAGGCGAGGGCGACCAGGGCGGGAGCGAGCCAGTAGCGCGGGGTCTGGATCATCAGCTGGTCGCTGACCATCCGGACGTTCTCCTCCGAGACCAGGCCGACGTCGAAGGCCTGGAGCATGCCGACCGCGGTGCGGCGGACCGTCTTGTGGTGGCCGAACTCGTGGTCGATCTTGTCCTCGATGACCCCGATGCGGGTCTCGGCGCGCTGCACGTTGGCGGTGGCCTCGGCCTGCCGGACGAAGGCGAGGAACTCGTCGCGCAGCTGCTGGAGTTCGGTGCGGGTCTGGTGCTGGTTGGCCTCGACGGTGGAGACCTGGCCGGAGACGGAGCCGACCTGTTCGCCGAGTCTGATGACGAGGTTGCTGACTTCCTGCACCTTGCGGTGCAGCGCGAGGTCGACCTCGGACATGCGGAACTCCGTTCGAGTGCTGCGGGGTGAGCGGGCAGGGATCGGGGATCAGGGGCGGACGACGGTGCCGTCGTCCAGGACGGGGAGGATCAGGCCGTCGTCGTAGACCTCGACGTAGGCGTAGCCGCCGGAGCGGGCGAGCATGCGGGCGGCCGAGAACGGCTCGGGCATCGGCTCGGCGGCCGAGAAGTGCCGGACGATGACGCCGAGGAGGCTGAGCTGGTGGTCGACGTAGGGCGGGCCCAGGTAACAGCGGGCGACGTAGCCGAGCGGGACCGAGCCGTACGCCGTCGTGTACTGGTCGCGGAGCCACTCGGCCAGGGACCGGCAGGCCTGGTCGTCGAGCCCGGCGTCGAGCCGGCCGACCGCGTCCAGCAGCTTGCGGGAGCGCGGTGTGAGCAGCTCGCGGCGGACCACGCCGGGACCCGGGTTCGCGGGCGCGGAGACCCGCCGGCCGCCCGGCCCCGGCTGCGCGCCAGGACCCTGCGCGCCAGGACCCGGCTGCGCGCCCAGGCTCTGCGGTGCGCCCAGTCCCTGCTGGGCCGGCCGCACGATGCGACGTGGTCGTTCGGTGTTCCCCATGTGTCCCCCGAGAGTCATGGGTGGTGAGCGGTTGTGCGATGCACGGAAGGCGAAGGTTAGTGACGTCACGTCAAGAGTGCATCTCCGTACGTCGTATTGACCCCCGTGCGCCCCTGGCAAACTCTCCTTCATGAGCTCGATCAAGGCCCTCCTGGTGGGCATCGACGACTATCCGGCCTCCGTGGCGAGCACGCTCGGCGGCTGTGTGAACGACATCGCCGAGGCGCACCGGCTGCTGACGGAGTCGGCCGGCGAACGGGCCGACATCGCCGTCCTGATGAACGGCGAGGCGACCGTGGACGCCGTGACCGACGCGGTGCTCGGGCACCTGGGCTCGGCCGGTCCCGGGGACACCGCGCTGCTCTGGTTCTCCGGGCACGGCACGCAGGAGGCCGCCGCCGGCGCCGATCTGCTGATCGAGGCGACGGGCATGAACCAGGCGCTGGTGTGCGTGGACGGGCCGCTGCCCGACAAGCGCCTCGGCGCGCTGCTGGACCGGGTCGCGGCGGGCGGCGCGCAGGTCACGGCGGTGCTGGACTGCTGCCACTCGGGAGGTGCGACCCGGGAGGCGGAGCTGACCGAGCGGTACGCGCCGCCCCGGCCCGGCTGGGACCTGGCCGGGCAGGAGACGAGGGGGCCCGGCGGACCGCCCCGGCATGTGCTGCTGGCGGCGAGCCGGCTGGACGAGCCGTCGTACGAGGGCTGGTTCGAGGGGCACAAGCACGGGGCGTTCACGCATGCGCTGCTCGGCGCGGTGCGGGCGGCCGGGCCCGGCGCCACCTGCCGGGAGCTGCTGGCGGGGGCCGCGGCGCGGGTGCAGCGGGCGGGCAGCACCCAGCATCCGGTGCTCTTCCCCGATGCTCCGGGCGGCCCGGCCGACCGGCCGCTGCTGGGCGGCGCGGTCCAGTCGGCGAGCCCGCATCTGCTGCGGTACGGCGCCGACGGCTGGGAGGTGGACTGCGGTGCCGTGCACGGGCTGCGGGAGGGCGCTGCACAGGCGCAGGACACCCGGTTCGCGGCGCTGGACGAGGGGCCGGGCCGGGGTGTGGTGCGGGCGGTGGAGGTGTCGGCCGCCCGGACGCTGGTGACGCCGGTGGACTGGGAGCCGGAGCCGGAGCGGGTGTATCCGGTCGCGCTGTCGCAGGTCGCGCTGCCGGCGGCCAGCGTGACGGTGGACGGATCCGCACAGGACGAGGAGTGGCTGGCCGGCGAACTCGGCGCAATGGTCAGGCTGGTGGAGGGTCCCGAGGACGCGCACGGGCTGCACTTCCGGGTGCGGGTGCAGGACGGACGGGCCCGCCTCCTGCGGCGGGACGGCACCGAGTTCACCGCGCCCCTGCCGTTCAGGGGCCCGGGGGACGCCGGGCGGGTCGCGGACTGCCTGGGCCACCTCGCCCGCTGGCACCAGCTGCGCGATCTGGCCCCGCGGCCCTCGCTGCTGGACGGGCTGGTGGAGCTGGAGATCGTCCCGTGGGGCTCGGACGAGCCGCTGCGTACGGACGCGTCCGGGGAGCTGGTCTGCCCGTACCTCCCGGGCCCGGCCGGCCCGCGCCCGCCGTGGGTGTCGATCCGGCTGCACAACCGTTCCCCCGACCGCACCCTGTGGTGCGTGCTGCTGGACCTGACCGACGCCTACGCCTGCGATCCGGTGCTGTATCCGGGGCACTTCATCGGACCGGGGCACACGGGGCATGCGCTGGACGGCGACCCCGTGCAGCTGTCGTTGCCCGCCTCCCGGGCGGCGGTGCCGGGCGCCGAGAGCCGGGACTGGCTCAAACTGATCGTCGCGGACCGGGAGTTGAGCACGGTGCCGTTCCAGTTGCCCCCGTGGGACACGGCCACCGGCGGCCGCGTCCTGGGGCCCGTGCTGGGGGCGGCGGGACGCTGGACGGCGGTGACCGTGCCGCTGCGCACGCTGGTGCCGGACACGCCGTAGGGGTCAGTGCCCCAGGTGGGTGAAGCCGGCCCAGGCGCTCAGGTCGTGCGGGTCGGTGCGGCGGGCCCGGTCGGCGAGGAACTCCGGCAGACCCGGCGGTAGTTCACGATCGGGGTTGAGCATCCACAGCTGGGCCCGGCGCAGGGCCCGGGCCGGGGGCTCGCCGTCGGTGCGCAGGAAGTGGTGGGTGAGGAACATCAGGACCGAGGTCGCCTCGTCCGGGACCGGCCACAGCGAGCCGACGACCGAGCGGGCGCCCGCCGCGAGGAAGGCGGTGGCGAGGCTGTAGGCCTCGTTGTGGCCGCGGCCCGAGACATGGCTGCGGCAGGCGGCCAGCAGGACGAGGCCGAGCCGTTCGCCGCCCGCCCCGGTGATCTCCTCGGCCGCCAGCTGCCCGTCGTGCAGCGAGAGATAGGCGCTGCGACGGGCGTTCTCGGCGACGGACGCATGGCAGGCCAGGTGCAGCACGCCGCCGTCCTGCGGTGTCTCGCGCAGCCAGCGCAGCACCTCGCCCGGGCTGCCCGGGCCGTCGGTGGGGCCGGTGGTGCGGCGGCCCAGGAAGCGGGCGCCGGGGTAGAAGGCCCGCTGGACGGCGTCGGCCTCCTCGCCCGCGTGCCGCAGATCGCCGGTGGGGTTGCCGACGATCAGGGCGGCGCCGGTGTGCTCGGCGGCGGGCCGGGCGGCCACCTGGCAGAACAGGCGGGCCGAGGCGGCGTAGGAGATCTCGGCGGCCTGCAGCGCGTACTGCCGCCCGCGCGGCCCGCCCGCCTGCCAGGCCGCGTGCCAGGGCACCAGCCCCAGCCTGCCCATGGGCACCAGCACCAGGCGGGGCATCCGCCCGGCCGGCATCTCGAAGGCTTCCAGCAGGGGCTTCATCGCCGCGTACCAGGCCCAGCCGCTCAGCCGGTCGAGCTGGGCGCGCAGGGAGGGCGGCGCGGTGGGACGCAGCCCGGGCACGGGACCGAGATCGCGCGGCTCGCCCTCGCGGGGATGGCCCGGACCGGGGACGCCGTCACCACGGCCGACTTCACGACGCCCGACCTCGCGGGGGCCGCCTTCGCGGAGGTCGCCCTGGCCGGGGACGTCGCCGCCGCGGCCGTCCTCGCCGCGGTGGTCCCTACGGGGGCCGTCCGTACGGGAGCCGGCCTCTCGGTGGCGGTCGTCGTGGCGGACGTCCTCGCCGCGGCCGTCCGTGCGGGGTCCGGGCTCGCGGGGTCCGGGCTCGCGGGACAGTCCCTGGGCCGGGCCGTACTCCTTCAGCGGGGCCGCGTCCTCCGTCAGGGTCGGCAGGGGCACGGCGTGCACCGCGCCCCGCGACGTGACGACGAGGGCGGTGCCCGGCGTGTCCTCCGTGGCCGGCACCAGGTAGACGAGGGCGTCCTTGGCGAGGGCGCGCAGGGCCTCGGCGATCTCGTCGGGGGCCGGCGGGTCGAGGAGCCGGGCCTGGTGGGGGGCGTCGGTGCCGGTGAGCGCGGCCAGCACGCGGCGGCGCAGGGTGCTGGGGACGGTGAGGGGGGTCCGGGTGGCGGTGAGCGGGTCGGTGGCCTGCTCGCCCGCGTCGGCTCCGGCGGCCCGCCACTCGTCCGCCAGGTCCGTGTGGCCGGTGGCGGTGAGCAGGTCGGGGACGGTCGCGGAGGTGAGGGCCGCGTGCAGGACCAGGCCCCGGCAGGCGTCCAGGGCCCTGAGGGCCTGCTCGGGCCGGTCGTCGCGCAGGCACCAGCCGGCCACCTCCAGCGCGGCCCGGGTAGCCTGCGCGGCGGCGACCGTCGCATGGTCGGTGCCGGACTGCAGCAGCGCGGCCCAGGCGTGGCCGCGCAGCGACTCCAGGCCCGTGGCGCGGGCGCCGTCGCGGTCGCGGCGGTGCAGGTCGTCGCGGGCACGCAGGGCCCGGGCGAGCGCGAGGCCGGTGTCGGCATGGAGGCGGTGCTCGGGGCCGCCGGTCTCCGCGAAGGCGCCCTCCAGCAGGGCGATGCCCTTGGCCAGGCGTTCCCTGCGGCGCACCCGGTCGATCTCCAGCTCGGACAGCGCGCAGTGGGCGATGCCCAGGCCGTTGGCGTAGCGCAGGCGGCTGTCGCTGCCCGGTTCGCACAGCTCGTGGGCCTCCCGGAGCAGGCCGGTGGCGGCCATGATGCCCGGCCCGTCGTGCTGGGCGGCGGCGTGCACGAACCGGGTCATGCCGTTGTCGCCGAGCACCCAGGCACGGTGGTCGCGGGGCAACCGCTGTGCCTGGCGGCGCAGTTCGGCCGCGCTCGGGCGGGCCGCGAGCGCGGGCAGCGGGGGGACGCCGAGGTGACCGGCGAGGTTGTCGCGCCCGGCGCGGGCGTTCTCCAGGTGGGTGAGGATCTCGATGCGGGAGGGGTCCTCGTCGCTGAGCGTGGCATGGCCCTCGGTGAGCGCGGCGATGTGCCGGTCGGCGTCGGGCAGGTCGCCGCGCCGGATGGCGGCGTGCGCGTCGAAGCCCGCCTGCTGGAGGTCCATCAGGGTGCGCAGATGGGCGGGCAGGCCGGGGTCGGAGCGCAGCCGGCGCCAGGTGGCGGCGCCGGCCTCCATGTCGTCGTCGGCGCCGCCGGTCTGGCCGCGCTGTGTCTGGGCCAGGAAGCGGGCGAGGGCGAGGGCGTGGCCGGACTTGTCGCCGAGGCCTCCGTCGGCCTCCGCCCGGTCGAAGTGGGCGAGCACCTCGTCGAGCCCGGCGCCGGAGCCGCTGCTCATCTCCTCGTGCAGCCGGGCGACGCCCGTGATGGCGTTCGCCGGCCCGCGCCAGGCCGGGTCCAGTTCGGCCCGTTCCAGGACCGCCCCGGTCAGCTCCCGCCGGTGCTCGGCGGTGACGTGGGTGCCCTCGGGGTCGACGAGGGTGAGGTTGTTCAGCATCAGCGAGGCGAGGTGGGCGCGGGCGGGGCTGCCCGGTTCGAGGGAGCGCAGCCGGGCGAGGGCCTGCTCGAAGCCCCGGATGCGGCGGTGGGACCCGACGACGTCCCGTTCGAGGCCCCGCAGGAACTCCTCCTCGCCGAAGTCGAAGAAGGTGCGGCCCTCGCGGATGTCGTCGAGCAGTGCGTCCCAGGTCTCCTTCAGCCGTTCCGCGTCGAGGCCCTCCGGCTGTCCGTCGACCTCGGGCAGTTCCCCGTGGTCGACGAGGGTGAAGCGGGCCCAGGCGTCGAGCATGCGGGCGCACTGGAGCAGGTCGTGGTTGCCGCTTTCCGAGTCCAGGACGAGTCCGGCGGCCCGCAGCACGTCCTGGGCACGGTCCGGACGGGGGTCGTCGTGGTGCCGGGACTGCTGGAAGAGGGCGAGGAAGAGTGCGGTGGCGCCGATGTCGCCGTCCCGCTGCGGACGCCAGGTGTCGAGGGCCCGGCGGACGAGGGCGATGCCGCGGTCCCTGCCCTCGGCGTCGTCGCGGGCGGCGGCCCGCTCGTACAGCAGCCGTCCGAACATGTCGAGGTACTGCGGCAGCAGTTGTTCCTCGGCGCCGGGCCGCTCCAGCAGGCGCCGCAGCTCGACCTCGGCGGCCAGGCTGTGGCCGACGTCCTTCCAGGTGGCCCAGATCATGGCGCGTACGAGGAGGGCGTTGGCCTCGGCCTCGAACGCCCAGTGGGGTTCGGGTCCGCCCGCCCGCCGGGCGTCGGTGAGCGCGGTGTCGAAGGCGTCCCGGGCGGCCTCCAGTTCCTCCCGGTCGATCCGCACCCGGCCGCGCACCAGCATCGCGAGGCCCAGGCTGTAGCGCAGGTGAGGGAGTTCGGCGGGCGGGGCGGTGCCGAGCAGGGCGCGGTAGTGGCGGGCCGAGGTGTCGGCGGCGCCGAGGTCGCCGCTCAGCAGGGCCAGCTGCAGGGACAGGTATCCGGCGCCGGCGCGCAGGTCGGACTCCTCCTCGCTGCCCGGCTCCGCGCCGTCGAGGGCGTCGTCGTGCCGGCGCAGGGCCTCCTCGAGCAGTTCGGCGGAGTCGGGGTCGGCGAGGCAGCGGACCTTGGCGCACACGGCGAGCACGTGGGTGCCCCACGCCCGCTCCCAGGCGAACCCGGGGTCCCCCTCGGGCAGCCCCTCCACCCCTGCCCGCAGCAACGCGAAGGCCTCGTCCAGGAGTTGGCGCTCGCCACCGTCCTCGTACTGCACCCCCCGCAGATGTCCGAAACGGACCCGCCAGGCCGACCAGAGCGGTTCGGGCCCGGGGGTGCTAAAGGCGTGCTCGAACGCCTCGACGGCCAGGGCGAGTTCCTCGTCCCGGCCGTCGTCGTCGCGCAGCAGGTACAGCCGGTGGCTCAGCTCCCCGGCGTACCCGCACAGCTCGGCGGTCGCCGGATCACCGGCACGGAGTCCGGCCAACTCGTCGAGGACGGCGTCGCGTTCCGCGGTGAGGGCACCGACGGGTTCGGACGGCCGGGAGGCTGATGAGGTCACGTACCCATACTGCCTACACGAACAGACTCACCACCCCCGCCACCGCGAACCCCGCCACCGACAGCACCGACTCCAGCACCGTCCAGGTCCGCAGTGTCTGGCGTTCGCTGATGCCGAAGTACTTGGCGACCATCCAGAAGCCGCCGTCGTTCACGTGGGACGCGAAGATGGAGCCGGCCGAGATGGCCATGATGACCAGGGCGGCGAAGGCCTGCGAGTGGTGGTCCTCGGTGAGCAGGGGGGCCACGATTCCCGCCGTCGTCACGATCGCGACCGTGGCCGAGCCCTGGGCCACCCGCAGCACCAGCGAGATCAGGTACGACAGCACGATCACCGGCAGGCCGACGCCGTGGAAGGTGTCGGAGAGGGCCTGCGCGACCCCGCTGGCCTTGAGGATCGCGCCGAACACCCCGCCCGCGCCGACCACCAGCAGGATGTTGCCGACCGGCTTGAGGGAGGAGGTCGACACGGCTTCCAGGGACTTGCGGGACCAGCCGCGCCGGATGCCGAGGAGGTAGTAGGCGAGCAGCAGCGCGAGGGTGAGGGCGACGAAGGGGCTGCCGAAGAACTCCAGGACCGAGCGGCCGGTGGAGGGGTCGAGGGCGATCGAGGAGAAGGTGGCGGCGAGGATGAGGACGAGCGGCGTACCGATGACGGCGAGGACCGTGCCGAGCGGCACCGGCCTCTCCTGCGGTTCCACGCCCTGGGCGCGCTGCTCGGCGACGACGGCCCGCTTCGCCTCCTCGGCCGCCTCGGCCATGTCCTGGGGCACGGCGACGAAGATCCGCCTGCCGATCCAGGCGGAGTACGCCCAGGCGGCCAGGACGGCGGGGATGCCGCAGACGACGCCCATGAGGACGACCCAGCCGAGCTGGACGTGGAGGAGACCGGCGGCGGCGACCGGACCGGGGTGCGGGGGCAGGAAGGCGTGGGTCATGGACAGGCCCGCGAGCAGCGGCAGGCAGTACAGCAGGATCGACTTGCCGGTGGGGGTACCCCCGGGACGGAGCTCGTCGGCGTCCTGGGGGAGTTTGGCGGCCGCGTAGACGAGCGGCGCGAGGACGAAGATGCCGACGTCGAAGAAGACCGGGATACCGAAGATCAGGCCGGTCAGGCCCATGGCGAGCGGTGCGCGCCGCTCTCCGAAGAGGCCGAGCAGCCGGGTCGCCAGCACCTCTGCCCCGCCGCTGACTTCGAGGATCGCGCCGAGCATGGTGCCCAGCCCGATGATGATCGCGACATGGCCGAGGATGCCGCCCATGCCGGACTCGACGGTGGAGACGGCGTCGGAGCGCTGGACGGTGCCGAAGAGTTCGGTGACGGAGAGCCCGGCGAGGAGGCCGACGGTTATGGAGACGGCGAGCAGGGCGACGAACGGCTGGAGCCTGACCTTGATGATCAGGAAGAGCAGCAGGGCTATGCCGACGGCGGCGACGGTGAGCAGTCCTGGGGTGCCGTCGACGAGGAGGAGCAGGCCTCCGGTGTGGGGTGGCGCGGCGGGGGCGGTCGCGGCGAGCGGGAAGGACATATGGGGGGCCTCTTCGTAAATGCACGGTGCTTTCGGGCAGGGAGGAGCGCGGCACGGCGACCGAGGGGTTGCCGTGCCGTGCGGGGCGTGCGGGAGTGAGTGAAGAAAGGGTCCGTCAGCCGAGGACGGCGAGGGCGTCGATCTCGATGAGGAGGCCGGCCGGCAGACCGACGTAGACCGTCGTGCGGGCGGCGGGCGGCCCGGTGAGGCCCTGCTCCTCGAAGTAGGCGTTGTAGATCTCGTTCATCTCGGCGAAGTGGGCCACGTCGGTGAGGTAGACGCGGATCATCATCGCGTCGTCCCAGCCCGCGCCGCCCTCTTCGAGGATCGCCTTGACGTTGGCGAGGGTCTGCAGGGTCTGCTCGCGCAGGGTGGGGCCGGCCGGCGTCGGGGGCCTGCCCTCCTCGGCGGGCAGGAAGCCGACCTGGCCGGCGACCTGGAGGATGTTGCCCTTCCTGACGCCGTGGGAGAACTTCGCGGGCGGGGTGGTGTGGGTCTTCGGGGTGAGCGCGGTCTTCTCGGTCATGCGCAGGTGCCCTTCGCTGGCGTTTCGGTCATTCGGGGGTGCCCTTCACCGGCGTCCTTCCGGAGTACTCGCCGCTGATCGCGTCCGCGGTACGGCGCACCTGCGGGAGCAGGGTGAGGAGTTCCTCGGCGGTGACGACGACGTTCGGCGCCGACACCGACATCGCGGCGACCACCCGGCCGTCGGCGCCGCGGACGGGGGCCGCGACGCAGTTGATGGACTCCTCGTGGCCGCCGAGGTCGGTGGCCCAGCCCTGTTCGCGCACCTGCTCCAGCTCCCGCAGGAAGGCGGCGGCGTTGGGGGTCGAACGGGCCGTGTAGAGGGGGTAGTCGAGCTTGTCCGCGAGGGCGCGGCGCTCGGGTTCGGGCAGGTCGGCCAGGAGCAGTTTGGCGACGGCGGCGACGGTGATCGCCACGGGCTTGCCGATCCGGGAGTACATCCGGACCGGGTAGCGGCTCTCGACCTTGTCGATGTAGAGGACCTCGTTCTCCTCGTACACGGCGAGGTGCACGGTGTGGCCGCAGCTCTCGTTGAGGCGGACGAGGTGGGGGTGGGCGATCTCGCGGATGTCGAGGTTCTCCATCGCCTCCTGGGCGAGGGCGAAGAGGCGGGCGCCGAGGCGGTAGCGCTGGTCGGACTGGCGGTAGACCAGGCCGTGCTCGTGCAGGGTGCGCAGCAGGCGCAGGGCCGTGGACTTGTGGACGCCGAGCCGGTCGGCGACCTGGCCGAGGTCGGCGGGGCCCTCGGCGAGCAGCGGCAGGATGCTCAGGGCGCGGTCGACGGTCTGACTCATGCGGTGTTCGCCTCCTCGGTGGCCTCGCCGGCTTGCGTCCAGCCGGGGCCGAGTCGAAGTCTCCCCCATGCCTCGTCGTCCAGGGCTGCGAGGCGGTCGGCGCGGCTCATCCAGGAGGGGCGCTGCGACGGGGGTCCCCCCGGGCGTTCGGCTCCGGGGCGGGCTCCTTGAGGGGCGGTGGCCGGGTGGCGGGTGGGAGGGACGGCCAGGTCGCCGGGCGTGGTGAGCGCGGCCGCGGCCATCAGGTGCCCGTGCCGGATGCGCTCTCGCGGGGGCAGGCCGCGCAGGGTGGCGGAGAGGAATCCGGCGGCGAAGGCGTCCCCGGCGCCGACATGGGCGACGACGTCGACCCTCGGGGCCCGGACGAAGGTCGCGGTGCCGTCGGCGTCCTGGAGCCCCTCGGTGTTCCTGTCGAACACGGTCGCTCCGCCGCTGCCCTGCTTCACGACCACGATCTCCGGCTCGGGCAGGGCTTCCAGGATGGCCCGGCCGCCGTGCAGTCCCCACGCCTGACGTGCCTCGTCGTCGCCCACGAACACGATGTCGGCGCACCGCGCCAACTCCAGCAGCACCCGCGGCCCGTCGGCGTCCGGCCACAGCGCGGGCCGGTGGTTGACGTCGAAGGAGACCAGGGGGCGGCCGGGCCGCGGGGCCGTCAGTTCCCGCATCAGTGCCAGGCAGTCGCCGGAGAGTGCCGCCGTGATGCCGGACAGGTGCAGCAGCCGCCCGGCGCGCACGGCGGCCAGATCGACGTTGTCGACGGCCATCGCGGAGGCCGCCGAGCCGGTCCGGTAGTACGCGACCTCATGCGCGTCGGTGGCCCGGTCGGCCGCGGTGCGGAAGTAGATGCCCGTCGGCCGGCCGGCGTCGATGCTGACGGCGCTCGTGTCGACGCCGTACCCGGCGATCCGCTCGACCAGGTGCTGCCCGAACCCGTCCGCCCCCACCCGGCTCACCCACCGCGTGGAGTGGCCGCGGGCCGCCAGGACGCAGGCGACGTTGGACTCGGCTCCGCCGATGGCCCGTTCGAAGGCGGGGACGTCGGCGAGGCGGCCCGGCCGGGTGGGCAGGAAGGTGACCATGGACTCGCCGAGCGCCACGACGTCCACAATGTCAGGGGCGTTGCGGGCTCCGGTGACGGTCACGATCGTCGTAGCTCCTCGGTGGCGGGAGTCCGTTGACCCCGTGTTGGCCGAGATGTTAGACAGCAGTGAGCGACATACGCAATGCACGTTGCAAATAATGCAACGCAGCAGATCAGGGAGGGCCCATGGCTCGCGAAGCCGGTTCCGAAGCACTCGCCCGCCTCGCCGAGGAACGCATCGACCATCGCTTCAAGGGACTCCCGCCGGATGCCGCGGGCCTGACCGTCGCCGAGCTGGCCGCCCAGCGCCGCAACCTCTTCACCGACGGCTTCACCACCCCGGTCCTCGCCCTGTCCGCCGAGCGCCTGGAGCACAACCTGGCGCTCATGGAGACGTACACGGCCCGGCACGGCCTCGCCTTCGCCCCGCACGGCAAGACCTCGATGGCCCCGCAGCTCTTCCGGCGCCAGATCGAGCACGGGGCGTGGGGCATCACCCTCGCGATGCCCCACCAGGTGTGGGTGGCCCGGGCGTTCGGGTTCGGGCGGATCTTCCTGGCCAACGAACTCGTGGACCCGGCCGCCCTGCGCCGCATCGCCGCCGACCTGGCGGCCGACCCCGACTTCCGTTTCGTCTGCTACGTCGACTCCGTGCGCGGGGTCGAGCTGATGGACGCGGCCCTGCGCGGCGCCGCCCGCCCGGTGGACGTCGTGGTGGAGCTGGGCGCGGGCGAGGGTGCGCGTACCGGCGTGCGCACGGACGCGGACGCGAGGGCGGTCGCGGACGCGGTGGCGGGCACCGGGACCCTGCGCCTGGTGGGCGTCGCGGGCTACGAGGCCCAGGTTCCGGGGGCGTCACCGGACCGTGTGGGCGACTGGCTGCGGCGGCTGGTGGCTCTCGCCGCCGAGTTCGACAAGGCGGGGCTGTTCGCCGGGGCCGGGGAGATCGTGCTGAGTGCCGGCGGCAGCGAGTGGTTCGACGCGGTCGCCGACGTCTTCGCCGAGGTCCCCGCGCTCTCGCTCCCCGTCCTGAAGCTGCTCCGCTCGGGCGCGTACGTCTCGCACGACGACGTGCACTACAGCAGGCTCACCCCGTTCAACCGGGTGCCCGAGGAGGGCTCCCTGGAGCCCGCGTTCCGGCTGTGGGCGCAGGTCGTCTCCCGGCCCAGTCCCGAGCAGGCCTTCGTCAACGCGGGCAAGCGGGACGCCGCCTACGACCTCGACCGTCCCGTGGCCCACGTGGTGCGCCGGGACGGCACCGAGCACCCGGCGACCGGCATCGAGGTGACCGCCCTGTCGGACCAGCACTTGTGGCTGGGCACCGGCCCTCGGGCGGACGTCGAGGTCGGCGACTGGATCGGCTTCGGTCTGTCCCACCCCTGCACGGTGTTCGACAAGTGGCAGCTGATCCCGGTGGCCGAGGCGGACGGGACGGTCGTCGACTACCTCCGCACCTTCTTCTAGGGAGCAGGGGAGCGCCGTGGAGGACCTGGTCATCCGGGACGCGGACGTCGTCGACGGCAGCGGTGCGGATTCCTACCGCGCCGATGTCGTCCTGGACGGCGGCCGGATCGTCTCGATCGTCAAGGAGGCCGCGGCGGCGGGCTGCCAGCGGCCCGGGGCGCGGCGGGAGCTGGACGCGGAGGGGCTCGTCCTGTCCCCCGGCTTCATCGACATGCACGCCCACTCCGACCTGGCGCTGCTGCGCGACCCCGACCACAGCGCGAAGGCCGCGCAGGGGGTCACGCTCGAAGTGATCGGCCAGGACGGCCTGTCGTACGCGCCGGTGGACGACCGCACGCGGGAGGAGGTCCGCCGGGCGATCACCGGCTGGAACGGGTACGGCGACGACATCGACATGGACTGGCGGACGGTCGGCGAGTACCTCGACCGGCTGGACGGGGGCATCGCCGTCAACGCCGCCTATCTCGTGCCGCAGGGCACGGTGCGCGCGCTCGCGGTCGGCTGGGAGGACCGGCCGGCCACCCCCGCCGAGCTGGACCGGATGCGGCAGCTGGTGGCGGAGGGCCTGGAACAGGGCGCGGTGGGCCTGTCCTCCGGGCTCACCTACACGCCCGGCATGTACGCGGGCAACGCCGAGCTGACCGAGCTGTGCCGGGTGGTGGCCGGGTACGGCGGCTACTACTGCCCGCACCACCGCTCCTACGGCGCCGGGGCCCTGGAGGCGTACGCCGAGATGGTGGAGCTGACCCGCCGGGCGGGCTGTGCGCTGCACCTGGCCCACGCCACCATGAACTTCGGCGTCAACCGGGGCCGGGCGCCCGACCTGCTGGGCCTCCTCGACCGGGCCCTGGACTCCGGCGCCGACATCACGCTGGACACCTACCCCTACACCCCCGGGTGCACGACCCTGGCCGCGCTGCTGCCGAGCTGGGCGGGCGAGGGCGGGCCGGACCGGATCCTGGCCCGGCTCGGCGACCCGGCGACGGCCGAGCGGATCCGGCACGACCTGGAGGTGACCGGCTCGGACGGCTGCCACGGGGTGCCCGTCCAGTGGGACACGATCGAGATCGCGGGCGTGACGAACCCCGGCCTCGGTGACCTCGTGGGCCGCACGGTCCTGGAGGCGGCCTCGGAGCGCGGTGAGACTCCCTGGTCGACCGCCCGCCGCCTGCTGGCCGAGGACCGGCTGGGCACGACGATCCTCCAGCATGTCGGTCACGAGGAGAACGTCCGCACGATCATGCGGCACCGCGCCCACACCGGCGGCTCCGACGGCATCCTGCAGGGCGCCAGGCCGCATCCGCGGGCCTACGGCACCTTCCCCCGCTATCTCGGCCACTACGTCAGGGAGTTGGGCGTGCTCACGCTGGAGGAGTGCGTCGCCCACCTCACCGGGCGGCCCGCGGCCCGGCTGCGGCTGCCGGACCGCGGACTGGTGCGCGAGGGCCACCGGGCGGACCTGGTCCTGTTCGACCCGCAGACGGTCGCCCCCGGCGCCACCTTCGCCGAGCCCCGCGCGCTGCCGGCCGGCATCCCGTACGTCCTGGTCGACGGCCGGTTCGTCGTCGAGGACGGCCGGCGCACGGACGTACTGGCGGGCCGGTCGGTCCGCCGTACGCCCGTGTGAACGTTCCGGCCGGGGGTTACGGCTTGGGCAGGGTGCAGCCGGACGCGTCGAGGTTCAGCTTGTTCCCGGTGGTGAAGCACGCCGGGATGATGTAGGTCTCCTCGGCGTAGTTGATGCCCTTGCGGACGGTCACGTTGCCGTTCTGGTCGACCTCGCAGGGGTTGTTCTCGGTGCAGCGCTCGCCGTCCTCGTTGCCCGTGTTGTTGACGGCGACGACCTTGCCGGTGGCGGTGTCGATCACGGGCGAGCCCGAGGTGCCGCCGATGGTGTTGCAGGCGGAGGTGTAGCGGAGCGAGTCCTTCCAGGTCCAGTCGCCCTCCTGGAGCCGGTAGACGAACCCGTCGACGTTGCAGCTGTAGATCCGCTTCCAGTAGCCGGAGACGACCTTGATGGCGGAGCCGGCGGCGGGGTGCGTGTCCTGGAGGGTGAGCGGGCTGATGCCGTACGAGCTCTTGATCTTCGCGTACGTGGTGGTGGTGCGGTAGATCGTGATGTCCGTGTCCGTCATGGTCGAGTAGACGACCTGGTTGGCGCGGAGCGTGGCGACCTTGCTACCGGAGGAGTTCAGCAGGCCGAAGGAGCGGCTGGAGGACTGGCCGGTGATGACCTCGCCCGGCCCGGGGAAGCCGGTCTCCAGGCAGTGGCCGTTGGTCAGCACGAGCGCCGGGTCGGTGTCCGCGGAGGCGGGGAAGCGGACGACCGAGCCCGAGCAGTTGCTGAGCGAGACGGTGCCGGCGAAGTCGACGGTCGCCGCGGGGGCCTTGGCCTGCGGGGCGGCGACCGCGGGGGCCGCACCCACCCCGGCTATGGCCAGGGAGGAGAGCGCGGCAAGGAGAGGCTTGTTCATGTGGGGGTCCCCTCTTACGACTTGGGCGACCGGAGTTCTTCCGGCCGCCCACTGAGTTGTCATGCGCATTCTCGATGCCGCGAGGGGGTGCGAACAAGAAGCGCGGTCAGGTCATAGGGGTTTCCCTGTGCGCGGAGCAAGAGGGAACTCGGCCGCACCGCAACCGACTTGGGACGGGCACCCCCGCCGCTCCGCGGCCGCCCGTGGCCCCACGACGACGGCATTCCGGCAGCACCGGCCCCTGAGGACGGCGCCCGGCAGCGCCACCCCCGGGACGGCGCCCGTTACGCCTCCCGTGGCGGCGAAAGCGTCGCCCGCCGGTCAGTGGTGGTGCCACCGGCCGCCGCGACCGTGCTTCCAGCCGCCCGGGGAGCCGGGCGCGGAGACCGTCGGGCCTGCCGTCGTACCGGTGGGCACGGGCGGGCGGGACACCGCGGGCGCCTGGGCGGAGGCGGTCGCGACGGTCGGCCCGCCGGTCGCCCGGGGCCGGGACGCGGTGACGGCCGGGGAGGCGGCCGGGCCGGACGGCGCGGCCGGCCCGGACGTGCCGGTGGCCGTCGCGGCGGACGCGGAGCCGGTGTCCGTGCGCGGGCTCGCGGCGGCGGAGTCACCGGCGGCGACGCGCCCGCGGCCGGACGGACCGGTCCTGCCCGGCCCCGGGGAGTCCGAGCCGCCCGCCAGCGCCGCGATCACCGCGACCGTCCCGGCGGCACCGAGGGCCCCGGCGAGGATCACCGTCCGGCGGCGTGAGCCCGTGCGCCGCTGCCGCCGCCGGCGCTCCGCACGGCCCTCGGCGGGCTCACGCGGCGCCGGCACCACGGGCAGCCGGGCCGTCTCGTCGTAGGCGTTGTGGTGCCAGCCATGGGCGGAGGCCGGATCGGCGTACTCCTCGTACGAGGGGGCGGCGCCCGTCTGCGGGTGGTACACGTTCGGGCGGCCGTCAGGGCCGGCGTCCGCTCCCTGCGCGCCGTGCGCCCCCGCCCCGTGGTCGCGTTCGGTGGACATGGCGGCGGATTCTAGAGAGGCGGGCCGCTTCCGGGACAGCTACCGGCGATAACAGCACAAACCTCCGGGTCCCACGTGGCGGACAACACGGCCCACGAGGCGTTACCGGGCCGTAAGCTCACAGGCATGCAGGTGATCCAGTCGACCAAGCTCGCCAACGTCTGTTACGAGATCCGGGGCCCGGTTCTCGAGGAGGCGATGAGGCTGGAGGCGGCCGGTCACCGCATCCTCAAGCTCAACACCGGCAATCCCGCCGCCTTCGGCTTCGAGTGTCCGCCGGAGATCCTGGAGGACATCCTCCGCAACGTCTCGACGGCACACGGCTACGGCGACGCGAAGGGCCTGCTGGCAGCCCGCCGTGCGGTCGTCATGCACAACCAGACCCTCGGCATCGAGACGGACGTCGAGCACGTCTTCATCGGCAACGGCGTCTCCGAGCTGATCGTGATGGCGATGCAGGCGCTGCTGGACGACGGCGACGAGGTCCTGGTCCCGGCCCCGGACTACCCGCTGTGGACGGCGGCCGTCTCCCTGTCCGGCGGCACGGCCGTCCACTACCGCTGCGACGAGCAGTCCGACTGGATGCCCGACCTCGCCGACATCGAGCGCAAGGTCACCGACCGGACCAAGGCCATCGTCGTCATCAACCCGAACAACCCCACGGGTGCGGTCTACGACGAGGCGATGCTGCGGGGCCTGACCGACATCGCCCGCCGGCACAACCTGCTGGTCTGCTCCGACGAGATCTACGACAAGATCCTCTACGACGGCACCACCCACACGCCCACGGCGGCCGTGGCCCCCGACCTGCTGACGCTGACCTTCAACGGCATGTCGAAGGCGTACCGGGTGGCCGGCTACCGGGTCGGCTGGATGTCGGTCTCCGGCCCGCGCTCCCACGCCGACTCCTACATCGAGGGCCTGACGATCCTGGCCAACATGCGGCTGTGCGCGAACATGCCGGGGCAGCACGGCGTGGTCGCCGCACTCAGCGGACGCCAGTCGATCAACGACCTGGTGCTGCCGGGCGGGCGGCTGAAGGAGCAGATGGACGTCGCCTACGAGCTGCTGACGCAGATCCCGGGCGTCAGCTGTGTGCGGCCGAAGGGGGCGCTGTACCTCTTCCCGCGCCTCGACCCGCAGGTGTTCAAGATCAAGGACGACCGGCAGATGGTGCTGGACCTGCTGCGCCAGGAGAAGATCATGGTCGTCCACGGCACCGGCTTCAACTGGCCCGAGCCCGACCACTTCCGGGTGGTGACGCTGCCGAGCGCCGGTGATCTCCGGGACGCGGTGACACGGATCGGCACCTTCCTGGACGGATACGGCCAGCCGTAGCGGACGGAGACCGGCGGACCGCAGTCCGTGACCAGACTCAACTTTAGACGAAATCCAAGCTAGGATGGCTTCCTGTCAGAGCACAGGAGGCCATCCCCCATGTACGAACCGATCCGCACCAAGTCGGTCCACAGCACGGTGGCCGGCACCCCGTCCGACTTTCCCCACCGGTCGCGCGAGGAGGAGCTGGACATCCAGCTCGCCGGGCACCTCGCCGCGCTCCTCGCCGTCACCGACGAACTGCGCGCCCTCGCCCCCTCGGGCGACCTGGACACCGCCGCCGAGCGGCTCGCCGGTGAGGTGACCCGGCTGCGGGGCGGACGTACCCCGCTGCGGGCGGCCCCGGCCGCCGCAGGGGCGCCCGAGGACCTGCACCGGCGGGCACACGCGCTCGCGGGCCGGGCTCTGGTGGTCGCCGCCTCGCGCGCCGACACGGCGGCGGCGATCCTCGCGGCCGAACGCATGGACGCGCACACCGCTGCGCCGGCCGGGCCGAAGGAACTGAGCACGGCCCACTGACCCCGCTCCAGGGGTCCCCTCGACGGCCCCGGTCCGCGTGCACCGCAGCGACGCGCGGACCGGGCGCCACACACCGCGTCGGGCCAGCCGTGGTGCGTTGCGCCGTTTCGGCTTGTTCCGTCCTGCGACTGCCGGTCGTTCGTGGTTGCTCGCGCAGTTCCCCGCGCCCCTCCGAGGCGCTCCACGCGCCGTTCGCCGTGGGCCCCTTGGGGGCGTTGCAGTGCCGGGGCCGGTATGTCACCCACCGTTCACCGGCCGCCACGGGGAACGTTGGATTCCGGGAGCACGCTCCCCGGCGTGAGACGTATCGCGGGAATCGTCCTCGCGGTCCTGCTGATCGGCGGCGTGGTCATCGCCGTCGTCGTGGGCCGTCAAGGGGAGGACAAGGGCACGGCAACGAAGACCGTGCGAGGAGTGATCGGTTCGGAGAAGGCGGACTTCTTCGCCGATCCCGACGTGGTGAAGGCCCTTGCCGCCAAGGGCTTCACCGTCAGGACGGAGGCATCGGGTTCCTGGGCCATGGAGGGCCTGGACCTCAAGGGGTACGACTTCGCGTTCCCGTCCAGCCAGGCGCCCGCCGACCAGCTGGCCGCCAAGTACCACGTGCAGGAGCCGCTGCCGCGGCCCTTCTACTCGCCCCTCGTGGTCGTGGCCCACCGCAGCGCCGCCGACGTGCTCGCCGCCAATGGTCTGGCGGTCCTGGACGGGAAGAGCCGCGGCACGCTGAAGATGGCCGCCTATCTGGACGCCGCCCGGCACGACCGCACCTGGCAGCAGCTCAGGGGAGCGTCCCGGCACGGGGAGCTGACCGGCACCCTCTACATCGCGAGCACCGACCCCGAGACCTCCAACTCCGGTGCCCTCTACCTCGCCGCGGCCTCCTACGTCGCGGGCGGCGGCAAGGTGGCCGCGAACGACGCCGACGTCGGGCGCACCGCGCCCCTGCTGCACAAGCTGGTCAGCGTCCAGGGCGCCCAGCAGTCCAGCTCGGACGCGGTCTTCCGCGACTTCGTCAGCGGCGCCGGCAACCCCCTGGTGCTCGTGTACGAGTCGCAGGTCGCCTCGCTGCTCTCCCAGAAGCACGGCGCCGGGGCGGACGACCTCGTGGTGCTCTACCCGGACACCACGGTCAACAGCGACCACACCGTCGTACCGCTCGACGCGAACGGCCGCGCGCTCGGTGAACTGCTCAGCACCGACCCGGCCCTGCGCAGGCTCGCCGTCCGGCACGGCTTGCGGCCGCAGGGCGACGCCGCCGAGTTCGCCGCCGCCACCGCGGACCACACCGACTACCTCAACCAGAAGCTGACCGGCGTCCGGCAGGCGCCCGTGCCCACCTCCGCGGTGCTGCACGAGATGGCCCGCCGGGCGCGCGGATGACGGGGGGACAGCACATGACCACGGCAGACGAAGGGTTCTCGCTCACGCCGCCCGGCGACGGCGAGTTCACGCTCACACCGCCCGAGGCCGTCGCGCCCGTGCCCCGGGACAAGGCCGGCGGGCTCGTGCCCGTCGAGGACGGGGTCCGTGCCGAGATGGCGCGCAAGGCCGCCGGCTACGTCGAGGCGGTCGCCTCGCTCGACGCCCGCTCGCCCGAGTTCGCGAGCAGGATCGGGGAGATCACCTCCCTCGGCGCCGGTGACATGCGCGCCGCCGCCGTGCAGTCCAACCGCATGCTGGAGCGGGCCGTGCGCAGCCTGCCCGACAAGGGCGGGGACGCCCAGTCGAAGGTCGCCGGGTCGCTGGTGGAACTCCGCCGGGTCGTCGAGGACCTGGACCCGCGCGACCTGCCGGCCGGCCGGACCCGCAAGTTCCTCTCCAAGCTGCCCGGCGGCACCAGGCTGCGCGACCACGTCGCCAAGTACGCCTCCGCGCAGGGCACCCTGAACAGGATCGTGGGCTCGCTGCGCGGCGGCCAGGACGAACTGCGCCGCGACAACGCCGCGCTGCAGACCGAGCGGGTCCGCCTGTGGGAGACCATGGGCAAGCTCCAGGAGTACGTCGTCCTCACCGAGGCCCTGGACGGCGCCGTCGAGCAGCACATCGACCGGGTCACGGACCCGGAGCAGGCCGACGGCCTGCGCGCCGACGTCCTCTTCCCCGTCCGGCAGAAGCACCAGGACCTGCTCACCCAGCTCGCGGTGTGCGCACAGGGCTACCTCGCCATGGACGTCGTACGCCGCAACAACGACGAGCTGATCAAGGGCGTGGACCGGGCGGCCACCACCACGGTCTCGGCCCTGCGCATCTCCGTGATGCTGGCCTCCGCGCTCGACAACCAGAAGAAGGTCGTCGAGCAGGTCAACGCGCTGCGCGGCACCACCGAGGACCTCATCCGGGGCAACGCGGAGATGCTCGCCACCCAGAGCGGCGAGATCCAGCGCATCGCCGCCGACCCGGCCGTCGGCGCGGACACGCTGCGCTCGGCCTTCCAGCAGATCTACCGCACCCTCGACACCATCGACACCTACAAGGTGCAGGCGACCGAGGCGATGGCCACGACCATCCGGTCCCTGACGGACGAGCTGCAGAGCGCGAGCGCCCACCTGGAGCGCAGCCGCTCGCAGAACGCGCTGGAGGGCGGACTGGGATGACGACCGGACGCACCGGGCGCGCGCTGGCCCTGCTCGCCACCGCCGCCGCCCTGCTGAGCGCCTGCACGGCCGAGGGGCACAAGGACGACGCCACCGCCCCGAAGCCCGGCACCCTGCGGGTCCTCGCCTCCAGCGAACTCAGTGACATGACCGCCGTCTTCGACCGCGTCCGCAAGGACACCGGCGTCACGATCCGCCCCACCTACATGGGCACCCTGGACGCCGTCGACCTGCTCGCCAGGGGCAGGGCCGACGGGAGGTACGACGCGCTGTGGCTGTCCTCCGACGACTACCTGCGGCTGCGCCCCGACGCGGCGAAGAAGGTGGTCTCCGAGACGCCCGTCATGTCCAGCCCGGTCGCGATCGGCGTCAGACCGGCCACCGTCCGGACGCTCGGCTGGAAGCCGGGGCAGGTCACCTGGGCGCAGGTCGACCAGGCGGTGCAGAACGGCGGGCTGACCTACGGCATGACCGACCCCGCCCGTTCCAACTCCGGCTTCTCCACGCTGATCTCGGTCGCCTCGGCCCTGTCCGGCGCCCAGTCCGCGCTGACGGACGCGGACGTGGCCAAGGCGACGCCCCGGCTGAAGCAGTTCTTCAAGGGCCAGAAGCTGACGTCGGGTTCGTCGGGCTGGCTGGCGACGGCGTACCGCAGGCGTGGCACCGTCGACGCCCTGTTCAACTACGAGTCCGTCCTCAAGGGCATCCCGGGGCTGACCGTGATCCGCCCCGCCGACGGCGTCGTCACCGCCGACTACCCGCTCTCCTCGCTCTCCTCGACCGGCGCCCGCACCCGCGACGACGTCCGCAAGGTGGCGGACGACCTGCGCACCGAGGCCGTGCAGAGGCTCATCACCGCGACCACCCGCCGGCGCCCGGTCGTGCCCTCGGTGCCGCCGGCGGCCGGGCTCGACACCGGCCGCCGCCGCGAACTGCCCTTCCCGGGCAGCCGCTCGGTCGCCGACGGGCTCCTGAGCTCGTACGAGAACGAGCTGCGGCGCCCCTCGCGCACCGTGTACGTCCTCGACACCTCCGGCTCCATGGAGGGCGGCCGGCTGAGCGCGCTGAAGAAGGCGCTCACCGGCCTCACCGGCGACTTCCGCGACCGCGAGGAGGTCACGCTGATGCCGTTCGGCTCGGACGTCAAGAGCGTGCGGACGCACGTGGTGGACCCCGGGGACCCGAAGGCCGGCCTGGACGCCATCCGCCGGGACACCGACTCCCTCGACGCCGACGGCAACACGGCGATCTACACCTCCCTGGAGAAGGCCTACGACCACCTCGGCACCGGCCGCGACACGTTCACCTCGATCGTGCTGATGACCGACGGCGAGAACACCACCGGCGCGAAGGCCGGGGAGTTCGACGGCTTCTACCGCCGGCTCACCGGCACCCGGCGGGACACCCCCGTCTTCCCGATCCTCTTCGGCGACTCCGACCGCGCGGAACTCGCGCACATCGCCGACCTGACCGGCGGCCGCCTCTTCGACGCCCGGCACGGCTCGCTGGACGGCGCCTTCGAGGAGATCCGTGGCTACCAGTAAGGTCCTCGGCTACCTGGAGTCCCGCAAGAACCTCGCCGGCGGCGCCTGCGGCCTGCTGGGTCTGGTGCTGACCTTCACCGGGGTCGCGGGCCCGTACTGGCCCGTCGTGGTCGCCGGACTCTACGGCGCGGGCGCGCTGATCGCCCCGCCGGAGCGGCCTGCCCTGCCCCGGTTCCCGGACCCGTCGGCGCAGCTGGACGCGGTGCGCGAGGACTTCGCGAAGCTCGGCGCCTACCTCGCCGACGTCGACGTGCCGCAGGCCCTGCGCACCCGCCTCACCGAACTGACCGACCTGCTGGGCGCGCTGCTGGACCCGGGCTGGGCCGCAGAGCTGCTCGCCCAGGACCCCGAGGCCGTGCACACGCTGTCCCGGGCCGTGCGGCAGGACGTCCCCGAGGCGGTCGACACCTTCGTGCGCACCAGGTGGTGGACCCGCCTGGCCCCGGGCACCGAGCCGCCCGAGCGGCACCTGGAACGGCAGCTCACCCTGCTGTGCGAGGAGGCGGAACGCCTGGCGGCGGCCCTGCGCGACACGGAGGCCCGGCGCCAGGAGACGCACACGCGGTACCTGGAGGACCGTTCGCAGTAGGCGCGAGCCGCAGCCGACGGCGCTTCGGCATGGACGAGGGCCCCGCACGCCGTTGTGCGGGGCCCTCGACGGTGTCACCACGGCCGGCCGTGACGATCGCTGGTCAGGGCATCCCAACCGGCCGTGGAGTCTTGTCGGTCTCAGCCCAGGCGCTCGACCAGCGCGCGGTACTGGTCCCACAGCTCCTTCGGCGTGTGGTCGCCGAAGGTGTTGAGGTGCTCGGGGACGAGGGCCGCCTCCTCGCGCCAGACGTCCTTGTCGACCGTGAGCAGGAAGTCCAGGTCGGACTCGGACAGGTCGAGACCGTCGGTGTCCAGCGCGCCCTTGGCCGGCAGCACGCCGATCGGGGTCTCGACGCCCTCGGCCCTGCCGTCCAGCCGCTCCACGACCCACTTCAGGACGCGGCTGTTCTCGCCGAAGCCCGGCCAGACGAACTTGCCCTCGTCGTTCTTGCGGAACCAGTTGACGTAGTAGATCTTCGGCAGCCTGGACTGGTCCTTGTCCTTGGCCACGTCGATCCAGTGGGCCATGTAGTCGCCCATGTTGTAGCCGCAGAAGGGCAGCATCGCGAAGGGGTCGCGGCGCAGTTCGCCGACCTTGCCCTCGGCGGCGGCGGTCTTCTCGCTGGCCACGTTGGCGCCGAGGAAGACGCCGTGGTTCCAGTCGAAGGACTCCGTCACGAGCGGCACCGCGGTGGCGCGGCGGCCGCCGAAGAGGATCGCCGAGATCGGCACGCCCTTCGGGTCCTCCCACTCGGGCGCGATGATCGGGCACTGCGAGGCCGGGACGGTGAAGCGGGCGTTCGGGTGGGCGGCCGGGGTCTCGGACGCCGGCGTCCAGGCGTTGCCCTTCCAGTCGGTCAGGTGGGCGGGCGACTCCTCGGTCATGCCTTCCCACCAGACGTCGCCGTCGTCGGTGAGCGCCACGTTCGTGAAGACGGCGTTGCCCCACAGCGTCTTCATCGCGTTGGCGTTGGTGTGCTCACCGGTGCCGGGCGCGACGCCGAAGAAACCGGCCTCGGGGTTGATCGCGTACAGCCGGCCGTCCTCGCCGAACCGCATCCAGGCGATGTCGTCGCCGATGGTCTCCACGGTCCAGCCGGAGATCGTGGGCTCCAGCATGGCGAGGTTGGTCTTGCCGCAGGCGGAGGGGAAGGCCGCGGCGACGTACTTGGACTCGCCCTGCGGCGGGGTGAGCTTGAGGATCAGCATGTGCTCGGCCAGCCAGCCCTCGTCGCGGGCCATGACGGAGGCGATGCGCAGGGCGTAGCACTTCTTGCCGAGCAGCGCGTTGCCGCCGTAGCCGGAGCCGTACGACCAGATCTCGCGGCTCTCCGGGAAGTGGGAGATGTACTTGGTCGAGTTGCAGGGCCAGGGGACGTCCTCCTGGCCGGGCTCCAGGGGGGCGCCGAGGGTGTGCACGGCCTTGACGAAGAATCCCTCGTCGCCCAGCTCGTCGAGGACGGCCTGGCCCATGCGCGTCATCGTGCGCATGGAGACGGCGACGTAGGCGGAGTCCGTGATCTCCACGCCGAGCGCGGACAGCGGGGAGCCGAGCGGTCCCATGCAGAACGGCACGACGTACATGGTCCGGCCGCGCATCGAGCCGCGGAACAGTCCCTGCTCACCGGAGAAGATCTCCCGCATCTCGGCGGGGTCCTTCCAGTGGTTGGTCGGGCCCGCGTCCTGCTCCTTCTCGGAGCAGATGAAGGTCCGGTCCTCGACGCGCGCGACGTCGGTCGGGTCGGAGGCGGCGTAGTAGGAGTGCGGGCGCTTGATCGGGTCGAGCTTCTTGAAGGTCCCCTTGGTGACGAGCTCCTCGCTGAGACGCTCGTACTCGGCCTCGGATCCGTCGCACCAGACCACGTTGTCCGGCTGGGTCAGTTCAGCGATCTCGTTGACCCACGAGATCAGTTCCTGGTGGTTGGTGGGGACGCCGGTGGGAGCCGCGATGTCGCGCGCCACGATTGCTCCTAATTGAGGGATTTTTTGTCTTGTCGCCCCGTGGGGGCTGCGACCCGGACGCTTCGTAGCCGCTCATCCGGTGCCGACCGCACTCATTTGATCATCCGATTCTAGTGCCCATCTGTCCAGAGGGCATCACAGGTGAGCGGCGTGAGGAACGCCACGGTTTCCGTGATTCTTTGCGTCCACATGGAGTTCAACGGAAGGACTTTTTGCGTTGTGCGTGTTCATCAGAGCGTGCTGACGCGCGACTTACGGTGGCGTAGGTACCATGCCGGGCATGACTGCGCCCGTCCCCGACGCGCCCACGGACACGCCGGCCGCCGGCCGCGGTCCCGCCGCGCCCTCCGAGTCACATCCGATCAAGCCCCGGCTTCGCGGCTGGCTGCACCTCGGCATGTTCCCGGCCGCGCTGGTCGCGGGCCTCGTGCTCACCGCTCTCGCCGACTCCACCAGGGGCCGCATCGCCTGCGGGATCTACGCCCTGACGGCATGCCTGCTCTTCGGCGTCAGCGCGCTGTACCACCGGGGCAATTGGAGCCCGCGGATGGACGGCATCCTGCGCCGCCTGGATCACGCCAACATCTTCCTGATCATCGCGGGCACCTACACCCCGCTGACCATGCTGCTCCTGCCCGGCGCCAAGGGCCAGTGGCTGCTGTGGGGCATCTGGGCCGCGGCCGCCGCGGGCATCGTCTTCCGCGTCTTCTGGGTCGGCGCACCGCGCTGGCTCTACACCCCCTGCTACATAGCGATGGGCTGGGCGGCCGTGTTCTTCCTGCCCGACTTCATGCGCACCGGCGGCATCGCCGTCCTGATCCTGGTGATCGTCGGCGGCCTCCTCTACAGCGCCGGCGGCGTCATCTACGGCATCAAGCGCCCGAACCCGTCACCGCGCTGGTTCGGCTTCCACGAGGTCTTCCACTCCCTCACCCTCGCCGCGTTCGTCGTCCACTACGTCGGCATCTCGCTGGTGGCGTACCAGCACGCATAGCCCCTCCCCCTTCCCGCCATCCGGCCACGGCTCCCGAGCCGTGGCCGTTTTCTGTGCTGGCATCAGATTTCATTTGACAGCTCCTCGATTTTGAGAGCTACTCTCATTTCATGACCACTGTCACGCACACCCACGACACTCGGCACGACCCCCGCCGCTGGTGGGCCCTCGGGGCCCTGGTCGCGAGCATGCTGGTGCTCGGCTTCGACATGACGATCCTCAACGTGGCCCTGCCGACCATGGCGGAACAGCTCGGCGCGACCACCGGCGGGCAGCAGTGGATGGCGGACGCGTACGTCGTCGTCTTCGCGGCCCTGATGCTCCCGGCAGGCCTGCTCGGCGACCGGTTCGGCCGACGGCTGATGCTGATCACCGGGCTCGTGATCTTCCTGGCCGGTTCCCTGCTCGGCGCCCTGGCCGGCGAGGTGAACCTGGTGATCGCCGCCCGCGCGGTGATGGGCGTCGGCGCCGCGCTGATCACACCGCTGGCGATGTCCGTGCTGCCGTCGCTGTTCGCACCCGACGAGCAGGGCAAGGCCCTCGGCCTCGTCTCGACCGGTTCGGCCCTCGGCCTGCCGCTGGGACCGATCATCGGCGGCTGGCTGCTCGACCACTTCTGGTGGGGCTCGGTCTTCCTGATCAACATCCCCATGGTCGCGATCGGCATCCTCGCCTGCGTCCTGCTGCTGCCCGAGACCGGCAACCCGGCCTCCCCCAGGGTCGACAGCCTCTCCACCGCCTTCACCGTCGGCGGGCTCGGCACCCTCATCTACGCGATCATCGAGGCCCCCGAGCGCGGCTGGGGCGATCCGCTGATCCTCGGCATGTTCGCCGCGGCGGCACTTCTGATCACCGGGCTGGTGCTGCGCTCGCGCCAAGTGCGCCACCCCATGCTGGACATGAGCCTGCTCACCCAGCGCGGCTTCCTGTTCAACACCGTCGCCGCGACCCTGGTGATGTTCGTGCTGTCCGGGCTGATGTTCGTGCTGCCGCCCTATCTGCAGGCGGTGCTCGGCAACGACACCCTCGGCACCGGCGTCCGGATGCTGCCCATGGTCCTCGGCCTGTCCGTCGCCGCGAAGTTCGCTCCCCCGCTCGCCAGTCGCTTCGGAGCACGCGCCGCGGTCAGTGCCGGCCTGGTCGTGCTGGCCTTCGCCGCCCTGCTCGGCAGCCGCACGACGACCGGCTCGGGCTACGGCTTCACCGCCCTGTGGCTCTCCGTCGCCGGCCTCGGCTTCGGCCTCGCGCTCGTGCCCGCCATGACCGGTGCCCTCGCGACCCTGCCCCGGGACCGGGCCGGCAGCGGCTCCGGCCTGCTGATGACCCTGCGCCAGGTCGGCTCCGCGATCGGCATCGCCCTGCTCGGCAGCCTGCTGGCCAACGTCTTCCGCGACCGGCTGGACGTGACCGGCCTGCCCGCACCCGCCGCCCACACCGCCGGGGACTCGGTCGTCGCCGCGCACGTGATCGCCCACAGGACCGGGTCCGCCCACCTCGCCGCCTCCGCGAACGGCGCCTACGTCCACGGCATGGGCATCGTCCTGCTGGTGTGCGGCGCCGCAGCCCTGGTCTCCGCGCTGCTGGCCGCGGCGTTCCTGCCGAACACCCCCGTCGTGCGACGCACGGAGGGCGAGGAGATGCCGGTCGTGGCCGAGCCCGCGGGGAATGCCTGACAATGACGGGCATGACGGCCGCACAATCCTCCGCCTCCGCCGCCGACCGGCCCCGTCTCGGTCTGCGTGAACGCAAGAAGATCAAGACCCGGGAGGCGATCCGCGCGGCGACGTACGCCCTGATCGGGGAACAGGGCTACGACGCCACGACGATCGACCAGATCGCCGAGCGGGCGGAGGTGTCGCCGTCCACCGTCTTCCGCTACTTCCCGACCAAGGAGGACATCGTCCTCACGGACGAGTACGACGCGCTCCTGCTGGAGGAACTGCGCGCCCGCCCGGCGGACGAGCCGCTGACCGACTCCCTGCGGTACGTGATGCGCAGGGCCGTCACGCTGGGCATGAGCGAGGGGCCCGAGGTGACCCGGCTGCGGACACGCCTGACCGCGGAGGTCCCCGCCGTGCGCGCCCGCATGATCGAGAGCATGTCGGCCACCGGCCTGCTGCTGCGCCGGGCCGTCGCGGAACGCTCGGGTCTGGCGGAGGACAGCCTGGAGGTGCGGGTGTATGCCATGTCCCTCATCGGCGGTCTGATGGAGGTCTCCCTGTACTGGGCGGAGAACGGCCACCAGGGCGAGCTGGCGGACCTCATGGACCGCGCCCTGGACGTCCTGGACGACGGCCTGCCCGCCGCAAAACCCTGAGGCTGCGACCGCCGGCCGTGCCATGCTGGCCAGGTGAACGGTCCCGAGATCCACGTCGAAGTCGCCCCCGCACTGCACCTGTTCGTGCCGCCCGCACGGCGCGCCGGCGCCACCGCGCTCGGCACGGACGGCGTCTCGACCCTCGGCCATGTGATCGAGTCCCTCGGCATCCCGCTGACGGAGGTCGGCGCGCTGGTGGTGGACGGCCGCGAGGTGCCGACGTCACACATCCCGGCGGCGGCCGAGCGCGTCTCGGTCCGCGCGGTGGAACGCCCGCAGCAGGTCCCCGGCGCCCCTCTGCGCTTCCTCCTCGACGTCCACCTCGGCACCCTCGCCCGCCGGCTGCGTCTGCTCGGCGTGGACGCGGCGTACGAGTCGACCGACATCGGCGACCCGGCGCTGGCCGCCCGCTCGGCGGCGGAGCAGCGGGTCATGCTCAGCCGCGACCGGGGCCTGCTGCGCCGCCGTGAGCTGTGGGCCGGGGCCTACATCTACAGCACCCGCCCCGACGACCAGCTCCAGGACGTCCTCGACCGCTTCGCCCCGGTCCTGCGCCCCTGGACCCGCTGCACCGCGTGCAACGGCCTGCTGAAGCAGGCCACCAAGGAAGAGGTCGCCGACCAGCTCAAGGGCGGCACGCAGCGCTCCTACGACGTGTTCGCCCAGTGCACCAAGTGCCACCGCGCGTACTGGAAGGGCGCGCACCACGACCAGCTGGAAGCGATCGTGGAACGCGCCCTGAAGCGCCCTGAAGGGGCGCGGGGAACTGCGCGACCAGCCCCCACGCGCCCGCAGTGACTACCGCACGTCGCCCCTCCCGCACGCGACCTTGTCCCCGTTGCGGTCCAACCCCGCAGGATCGTCCCCGCCGTTGACCTTCAGCCGCCCGTAGTGGTTCTGCCGAAGCCAGGCGCAGCGTCCCGCGGCCGTCCTCTTCACCTGCGGCGGGAACACCGTCGGCACGCACACGTTGACCGAGCCGTAGTGCCGGTCGCACCCGGAGATCGTGGGGCTGACCTTCTGCGAGGACCGTTTCCTGCCCGGCCCCGAGGTCGCGCCCTTCAGGCCGTCGGCGAAGGAATGGACGTGCGCGGAGGCGGCGGAGGCGCTCAGTGCGGCCGGACCCCGCAGGTGCACCCACCTGGCCACCGACGGCACCCCATGGGAGTCCACCGCGAAGAGCATGTACCAGCCGGGCGGGGCCAGGTCGGGGTTGCTCGTCACGTTCAGGTCGACGTTGTTGCCGTCGACGGACAGCGGCAGGTCGACGAAGCGCTGGTTCGGGTCGGAGGAATGGGTGACCGCGGCCGGCCGGATCAGCTCGGCCTTGGCGATGGGCCGGTCGACGGTGATCCGCTGGGTGTCGCCGTACTTCCACTCCTGGTCGATCACCGAGGTGATCGCCGGCCGGGTGCCCTTGTAGAGGTAGGGCGGGGTGTAGATCGACACGTTGTGGTTCCAGGTGCCGTTGCCCGGGTTGTCGCCGGTGGCCATCACCCGGCCGTCGGGCAGCAGGAACGCCGAGGAGTGGTACCCGCGGGACTCGGGGTCGGCGGCGACGGGGTCGAAGGTGTTGGTGTCCGGGTCGTAGACCGAGGCCTCGTACACCGGGTCGGCGCGGTTGTGCAGCGCGCCGCCCGTCTCCAGCACCTTGCCGTCGGGCAGCAGCACCGCGGAGACGTACATCTTGCCCTGGTTGCCGGTCTCCGGCCGGGGACCGTTGCCCAGGTCCACCGTGCCCTGCGGGATCTGCGGCCCGGCGATGTACGACGGGTTCGCCAGCTTGAGGTCGATCAGATCGGTCAGGCGGCCCGCGTCCGGGTTGGAGTCGATGTTGCCGCCGCCGATGGTGAGGACCTTCTGGTCCTGGGCCGGAGGCAGCAGCACGCTGGCCGACTGGTCCCGCTCGTCCTTGTTCCGCAGCCCCGGGATCTGGGTGACGGTGCCCGCGCCGTAGTCGTAGACCGCCGAGCCCGTGCCGGGGATGTTGTTGCCGAAGACATGGCTGCCCGAGTAGAAGAGCCGGCCGTCCTGCATCAGGATCATCGACGGGTACAGGCCCCAGTACGACCAGGTCTGGTTGACCTTCGACAGCGGCAGCCACTGCTGGTCCTTGTCCGACCAGAGCTCGGCGGTCACCGAGCCGGTGGAGTCCTCGCGCAGGCCGCCGAAGGAGATGACGTCACCGTTGCCCAGCTCGGTCGCCGAGGGGTACCAGTGGCCGTCGTTGAGGTCGTTGGTCCTGCTGTAGGTCTCGGTCTTCGGGTCGAAGACGTACGACTCCCTGAACCCCTCGTAGCCGTGCCCGCCCGCGACCGGGTAGGCCTTGTTGCCGCTCAGGACGAGCACCCGGCCGTCCTGGAGCTGCACATGGCCCGCGCAGAACATGTCCTTCGGCGTCGGGACGACCTTGTACGTGCCGTTCGCCGGGTCGTACACCGCGGACGTGAAGGTGCCCGCGTGGAAGTTCTCCTCGCTGTTGCCGGAGCCGGCGATCAGGAGCACCTTGCCGTTGTTGAGGACGACGGAGTGCATGGAGCGGACCGGGTTCTGCGTCGGCAGCACCGACCAGCTGCCGTCCGCGCACTGGTCGGTCGTCCCCGTGCACTGGGCGGGCGGCAGGGTGTCCGGGACCTGCTCCATGGTGTAGTCGTCGGTGGTCGCCGAACCGGTGCCGTAGACGGAGACGCCCCAGGTGATGCGGTCGGTGCCGGCCGGTACCTCGGGCGTGCGGACCGTGGCCTGCGTCCACGCGTTCGCCATGTCCAGGGTCTTCAGGTCGGTCCAGTACTGCCAGCCGGCCGTGGCGTCGTGCCGGAAGAGCGTGATGTTGGCATCCGGTGTCGTGGTCCTGTACCAGAGCCCGAGGTCGTACTGCCTGCCGACGCTCACCACCGGCGCGCACGCGGTGGACTCGGTGATCAGGGCCTTGCGGTCGCCGTCGGCCCGGCGGGTCAGTGTGACCTTCATGGCCTTCGCACCCGAGTGGGCGTCGGAGGTGGTCTCGAAGCTGAAGTCGTTGTCGCCCCAGCCGGACTTCTCCCAGCAGGACGGCATGCCGTCCGTGCCGGCCGTCTCGAAGCCCGGGTTCTGCACCAGGTTCGCGGCCTGGGCCGGCTGCGGTGCGGTCAGGAGCAGACCGGCGGTCAGGACCCCCACCCCGGCCAGCGCGGTCCGTCTGCGGCGCTTGTTCACACGGCTCTCCTTGCGGTCGTACGGTTCCCCCGCCTGCGCGGGAGATAGACCAGCGCTTCGGTCCCCACGAAGCGCAGGACGAACGTCAGCACCAGCGCGAGCGCGGTGGCGGGCAGCGCCCCCATGCCGAACCGGTCGACGAGCAGCGCGATCAGCGGGATGCGCAGCACCAGGTCGGCGTTGGCGAGCAGCGCGAACCGGCCCAGGCGGTCCCACCAGCGGCGGTGCGCACGCCGGTCGCGGAACAGCAGCTGCTCGATGAGCAGGAAGTTCCAGGCGACGCCGAACTGGTTGGCGAGGATCTCGGCGAGGACGAGGGGGGTGCCCCCGTGCGAGCTCATTTGAGCATGGGGGAGCAGGCCGAGCACGGTCAGCGCCCACAGCGCGGCCAGGTTGGGCACGAAGCCGCTGGCGCCGATCAGGCCGAAGCCGACCATGCGGGCCACCGGCGAGGCGGTGCGCAGCCCGGCCAGGTGGCGCAGGAAACGGAAGCCCTCCTGCGCGCTCGACTTGGACTCCCCCGCGAACCGGTCCTGGAAGACGAACGGCACCTCGGCGACCTGCCGGGGGCGGCTGCGCACGGCCAGTTCCAGGAGGATCTTGTAGCCGAGCGGCTTGAGGACCTCCGCGGTGACCGCGCTGCGCCGGATGGCGAAGAAGCCGCTCATCGGGTCGCTGATGCCGCGCAGTCTGCGCGGGAAGAGGGCCTTGGTCAGCCAGGTCGCGCCGCGCGAGACGGCCACCCGGTAGCTGTCGGCGAGCCCGGCCCGGCTGCCGCCCTTGATGTACCGGGAGGCGACGACGAGCGCGGCGTTCGCCCGCTCGCCGGTGGCCACCAGCTCCGGCACCAGGGACGGCGGGTGCTGGCAGTCGCCGTCCATGACGACGATCCACTCGGAGGCCGCCGCCTTCAGCCCCTCGACGACCGCCCCGCCGAGCCCGCCGACCGGTTCCTCGCGGTGCAGCACGGCCACCGGGAACGGGCAGTCCTGCGCGGCCTCGCGGATCACCTCGGGGGTGTCGTCGGTGGAGTCGTCCACGAAGACGACCTCGCAGGGCAGCCGGGCGGGCACCGACTCGGTGATCCGGTGCAGCAACTGCCGGATGTTCGCGGACTCGTTGAAGGTCGGGACGACGATGGTGACGGCGCCGGGCTCGGCGACCTCGGCACCCTGGACGGCCGGATCGCCCAGCTCGCCCGGAACGGTGTGCTCGTGGCTGGTCATCGCGCGCCTCCCGCGGCTGCCGTCCGGATCTGCCGGATCTCGATGCGGTCGTCCCCGGTGCCGAAGGTGGCGACCGGCTCGGAGTGCCGGATGGCGGCCCTGACGTTCGGCAGGTCCTTGGCGTCGCGGCGCACGGTCGGCGAGGCGACGACGTAGTCGAGGTCCCGCCAGCCGTGCGGCATGGTCCTGGTGACGGCCGGGTCGAGGTCGGCCTTGTAGAACCAGATGACGCCGAGCCCGGGCCGGTATCCGGCGTGCACGAGGTCCAGCCACAGGGCGTCGTCGACCAGGACCCGGGTGCGCTCGGGGTGCTCGACCCGCGTGCTCAGCCAGCTGGAGGCCTGCCGGTAGGGCTTGTTGGCGTCGGCGGTCAGGGCGGTGCGGTCGCCGTCGTACCAGTGCGGCACGACATAGGCGCCGGCGGCGACGGCGAGGACGGCGGCGAGGGCGTACCGCCCGCCGGTGGCGTAGCGCCTCTCGCCCTCGGTGCGCCACCGGCGCAGCACCGCGTGGGCGACGGAGGCGGCGCCGCCGGCCAGGACCAGGGCGAGGAAGGGCAGGGCGCCGATGATGTACATGGCGGGCAGATAGCCGCCCGGACGCAGGGCCACGGCGGCCAGGATCGCCACCGTCAGGGCCGGTCCGGCCAGCGCCCGGGCGGTGACCGACCAGCGCCAGGTGACGATCAGCAGCAGGGCCCCGGCGAGGCCGCCCAGGGGCAGCACCCGGTCGTAGTACAGCCAGGAGTGCAGCACGCCGTGGGAGCCGGAGGAGGCGTCCAGGATGAATCCCGAACCGGGCCTGGACATCTGGTACTTGATGCCGTCCCACAGCGAGACGTGCCCGGCGCCCGGGAACAGCTCGCCCTTGAGCAGGGCGAAGAGCGGGTAGGAGAAGCCGATCAGCACGCAGGCGGTGACGGCTCCGGTGAGCGCGAACTTGCGGGTGTCGCGGTGGCTGTGCCGCCACATGGTGACGAACAGGGCGGGCAGGACGACGAGCATCGTCTCCTTGGTGAGCACGCCCGCGGCGGCCGCGAGGCCCGCGCCGAAGTGGTGCCACAGATGGCGGCTGGGCGAGGCGGCCAGGCAGAACGCCAGCAGCAGCCACATCGCGGCGAGGTTGTCGAGGAAGATCTCCCGGCTGAGCACGACCGCGAGCGGGGAGAGCCCGAACAGGGCCGTGCCGAGACCCGCGGCCCAGCGGGGCAGGGACAGCCGCCGTCCGAGGACGTAGACCAGGAGCGCGCTGACGGCGCTGATCACGAGCATGACGACCCGCATGGCACCGACGGTCATCGAGCCGGGGCTGAGCGCCGAGGGTATCCAGCTGAGCAGGGCTATCTGGATCCAGCCGAGCGGCGGGTGGTCGTACCAGTAGGTGTAGTGGGCCAGGCCCCGGCCCTGCTGGACGGCCCAGGCCTGGGCGAGGTAGGTGCCCTCGTCGTCGCTGAGGGTCGGGTAGTCGGCGATGTTCCAGCCCTGGACGACGAGGATCACCGCCAGCAGGAGGCCGCACAGGAGCAGGTCGGAGCGGGAGGAGCGGAGCCGCTCCGGCGGGCGTGTCCGGCCGGTCGAACGCCCGTCAGGCGCAGGCCGGCCCTGCGCGGGGACCGTCTTCGTGGTCACCGCGGGAAGGGTGGAGGTCACGCAGGAACGTCCTCTCGGATGGGCTCGGCGGCGGTGAGGTGCGCGCCGACATGAGTGGTCAACTCCCAGTCGTTCCGTCCGCGTTGCTCGCGCCACACTGCGCGGATCGCGGCACCGGCGAGGAGGACCTGGTAGAAGGGGCCGCCCACGACGAGCTTCGCGTAGTGCACGAGGCGGACCCTGAGGCCGTACTGCTTGCCGAAGTCATGCAGTCCGACGATCTCGAAGACGAAGGTGACGGCGGCCGTGACCAGCGGCAGGAAGGTGAGGAACGCGACGCCGACGGGCACGTCGAGGAAGAGCGCGACGGCCGCGTTGAGCGGGATGATCACCCCGGAGAAGGCCTGCAGGAACGGGGTCATCAGCGTGTACCGGGCGAGCAACCGCTGCCTGAGAGAGGGCAGTTGCCTCCAGTCCTTCTTCCGGTACACCTGCAGGAAGCCCTGGTTCCAGCGGGTGCGCTGCTTGAGCAGCGACATCAGCGAGCCAGGGGTCTCCTCGCGGGTGACCATCTCGGAGTCGTAGGCGACGACGACCTTCTTGCCGACGCTGGAGAGCCTGACACCCAGGTCGCAGTCCTCGGCCAGGCAGTTGGGGTCCCAGCCGTCCGCTTCCCTGAGGACACCGGTCCGCACGAAGACGGTGTTGCCGCCGAGCGGGATGAAGCCCTTCTGCGCGTGCAGGTGCAGCCGGGAGCGGAACCAGAAGAAGTACTCCAGGCAGTTGCGCAGGCTGTACCAGCTGGAGTGGAAGTTGATGAGCTGGACGCCGCCCTGGACGACGTCCGCCCCGGTCGTCCTGAAGGCGTGGTCGACGTGGGCGAGCAGCTCCGGGTGGACCTGGTCCTCGGCGTCGAAGACCCCGACGACGTCGCCGCGGCAGTGCGGCAGCGCCGTGTTCATGGCCTTGGGCTTGTTCTTCTTCTCGTGGGTGTCGACGACCACCCGCACCCGCGGGTCACGGGCCGCTGCCTGCTCGGCCACCGCGGTGGTCTCGGGGTCGTCGTGCCCGACGATCACGATGATCTCGAAGTCGGTGTGTGTGGACTCCAGCAGCCGCTGGATGGTGTGGTCGAGCACGGCCTGCTCGTGCCGGGCCGGCAGAAGCAGCGAGAACGACAGGTGCTCACCCCCGTCCGGTCTGCTGAACCGGGTGGAGGCGAGCACCTCGGGCGTGCGCCACGCGTGCATCTGCCACCACAGCGTGAAAGCCGCCATCCAGAACAGCGCCAGTGAGACGGCAGCGACGAAGACAGACGTCAGCAAAAGATCCCCCCAGATCCCCATTACCCCCTGTGCACACGACGGTGCGTCACACCCGTCGTGCGCAGTGGAGACAGTAGGTGGGATCTGTGAAGTCCAAAAGCTGTTCCGATAAATAACGTGTTTCGGAACGTGGTGTGGTAAGCGGTACCTATCCGAACACCCAGTCACATACGGACAGTTCGCCGCCTCCGCACCCTCCCGGCCCTGCGCTGCTCAGCGCGCGTTCAGCGCCGCGCCCAGCCGCTCCGGATCCGTCGTCGGGGCATCACAGGTGAAGTTGCGGCAGATGTACGCCGCCGGTTCACCGCCGACCAGCGGGCGGTCGGCGAGCAGCGGGAACTCGTCACTGTCCGCAGTCCCCGCGGCGACGACCGCGCCCGGCGCGGTGGCCAGAAGTGCCGTGCGGTGCAACGCTGTTGTCCGCTCGTCGGTGAGGGAGGGGCCGACGACGGCGACCTCCCGGGGCCCGTCCAGCAGCGCCTCCGCGACGGCCAGCCCCCAGCCGATGAACCGGGGAACGCGCGGCCCGAGCGTCCTGACGACACCCAGCGCCCGTTCCGCGGCGGTGCGATGCGCCTCGGAGCCGGTGTGGGCGGCATGGCTCAGCAGGGCGCCGGCCGCCGCGGTCCAGCCGGACGGGGTGGCGTTGTCGGTGGGGTCCTGGGGCCGGCGGATGAGCTGCTCGGCGTCGGAGGCGGTGTCGTACAGGGAGCCGCTGTCCGGGTCGGTGAAGCGGGCGAGGACATGGTCGAGGAGCAGCCCGGCGAAGTCGAGCCACACCCCCTCCCCCGTCACGGAGGCCAGCGCCAGGAAGCCCTCGGCGACATCGGCGTAGTCCTCCAGCACACCCGCGTTGGCACCCGTGCGGCCGTCCTTGCTGGTGCGGGCGAGCCGGCCGTGCTCGTCGAGATGCACGCGCACCAGGAGGTCGGCGGCGCCGAGGGCGGCTTCGACGAGGTCGGGGCGGCCGAAGTAGGCGCCGGTCTCAGCGAGCGCGGCGATCGTAAGCCCGTTCCAGGCGGCGACGACCTTGTCGTCCCGGCCGGGGGCGGGGCGCCCGGATCGCTCCGTCAGCAGCCGGTCCCTGACGGACGCGACCTTCTCGGCGTCGAACACGCCCTCGCTCTGCGGGAGTTGGAGGACGGACTGCCCGTGCTCGAAGGTGCCCTCCTCGGTCACCCCGAAGTACTGGACCGCCAGGTCGCCGTCCTCGTCACCGAGGACCGAACGGAGCTGTTCGGGGGTCCACACGTAGTACGCGCCCTCGACGTGCCGCCCGCTCCCGTCGTCGCTGTCGGCATCCAGCGCCGAGGCGAACCCTCCTTCGCCGGTGCGCAGTTCGCGCACCAGGAAGTCGGCGGTCTCCAGCGCGACCCGGCGCGCGAGGTCGGAGCCGGTGGCCCGCCACAGGTGCGCGTACACCCGGCACAGAAGGGCATTGTCATAAAGCATTTTCTCAAAATGGGGCACGATCCAGTCGCGGTCGACGGAGTACCGGGCGAAGCCGCCGCCGAGCTGGTCGTAGATCCCGCCCCGGGCCATGCGCTCGCAGGTGTCCTGGGCCATCTGCAGGGCACCCTCGGCGCCGGTGCGGGCGTGGTGGCGCAGCAGGTACTCCAGGACCATGGACGGCGGGAACTTCGGCGCGCCGCCGAACCCTCCGCGCTGCGGGTCGTACTCCCGGGTGAGCCCGAGCAGGGCCTGGGCGAGTTCCTGCTCGCCGGGCGGCTCGTCCCCCTGGTGGCTGATCTCCCGCTGGGCGAGGTCGCGCACGATCTTCCCGGCGACCTCGCCGACCTCCTCGCGCCGGTCCGCCCAGGCCTGCCGGACGCCCTCCAGCACCTGCCGGAAGGAGGGCATGCCGTGCCGGGGCGCGGGCGGGAAGTACGTCCCGAAGTAGAAGGGCTCGGCGTCCGGGGTGAGAAAGACGGTCATGGGCCAGCCGCCCTGGCCGGTGGCCGCCTGGACGGCCTCCATGTAGACGGCGTCGACGTCGGGACGCTCTTCCCGGTCGACCTTGACGCTGACGAAGTGCTCGTTCATGAAGGCCGCGGTGACCTCGTCCTCGAAGCTTTCACTCGCGAGGACGTGGCACCAGTGGCAACTGGAATAGCCGACGCTGAGCAGTACCGGCACCTCTCGCCGCCGGGCCTCTTCGAATGCCTCACCCGACCAGGGCCACCAGTCGACGGGGTTGTCGGCGTGCTGGAGCAGGTACGGGGACGTCTCGTGAGCCAGTCGGTTCGGCATACCTCCATCCTGCCCCACCCGTACCCGTCAGTCCCCCGACGGCTCGGCCTTCCACCCCGCGGCACCGCAGCCCGCGCGGTCGGTCTCGGGGCGCCGCTGCCTCGGTGCATGGGACAGCCCCCCTTGCGGCGACACGCCCGTACACGAGCCACCCGTTCATCGATCACCTGCTCCACCAGCGGAACAATGATCGAGACGCCCACGGGCCACGTCCGCCCGGAACCCGGTCCTCCCCGGACACCAGTCGGCGATCGCCTACCCCTCGCCTTGGCGCCGCCCCCGAAGCACACTCATAGGCAAGGCAGTTGTCACCGGAGGGGGACGGCACATGCGGGACAGCCACCGGGCGGAGGCCGAGCGGCTGCTGGCGCGGGCCGTGGAGGAGGAGGTACGCCGCCTGGGCGGGCGGGCCGACGGACGGCTGCTGCTGTCGCGGGCGCGCGCCGCCCTGGACGCCATCGCGCAGCCGGCCGCCGAGGAGTACACGACCTACACGCGCGCACTCGACGAGGCCGAGGCCGGCCGCCTCACCTTCGGGCAGCGCTCTGCACGCCAGGGCGCCGGAACCGCCCTGCTGGCGGCCGCCGTTGCCGCGGTGGGCGCCACCGTCGCCGACCTGTATCTGGGCACCGGTGCCGGCGCGGCGCTCGGCGCGGGCGTCGCCGCGGGCGTGGCGGGAGCCGCCGCCACCGTGGTGAAGGTGGCCGGTTCCCATCTGCCCGCCGCCCACCACCGCGCGGGCGCGGCCGGCCAGCCCGGCGGCCCCGAGCAGCTGCGGCTGCAGTGGCTGACCGCGCTGGAGGTGCGCGGCATCCGCCCGTTCCTCGACCAGCAGCGGGTGCTCGGCGCCGCCACGGGCCCCAGGCAGCCGGGCGGCCCGTCGCTGCGCGGCGCGGACCGGAGCGCGGCCGCCCGCAGGCGTACGGTGCTGGAGCAGTCGTTCGGTCAACTGCCCGAGCCGGACGGCCCGTTCGCGGGGCGCCGCCAGGAGCTGGCGCGGATCAGGCAGTGGGCGCAGGCGGCCCGGGCGGCCACGGAGACCCGGCCCACGGTGGTCGTCCTGAGCGGGGAGCCCGGCTCGGGCCGTACGACGCTCGCGGTCCGCGCGGCGCACGAGCTCAGGGACCACTTCCGGGGCGCGGTCGTCGTGGACCTGCGCGGCGACAGCCGGGAGGGGCCGTCCCTGCCCACCCGGGACGCCCTGCTGCATCTGCTCAACCGGCTCGGCGCACCCCGCGAGCAGCTGCTGTTCCGCGAGCGCTCCTCCCCCGACCAGCAGGTCAAGCGGCTCGGCGAGCTGTACCACCGGCATCTGACCGGTCTGCCGGTGACGATCGTGCTGGACGACGCCTCGGACCCGGAGCAGGTGCGCGCCCTGGTGCCGGAGCGCTCCGACAGCCTGGTCCTGGTCACCGCCCGCACACCCCTGGAGCTGCCCGCGGACCTGCCGGCCTGGGTGCACCACCTGCCGGTGCGGGCCCTGGACCCGGCGGGCGCCGAGGAGCTGCTCAACGCGGCCGCCGAGGACGCCTCGGGCCCGTACGACGCCGAATCCGCCGATCTGATCAGGGAGCTGTGCGGGGGCCTGCCGCTGACCCTGCGCATCGTCGGCTCGGCGCTGGGCCCGCGCTCGCCCCGCCGGCTGGCGACGGACCTGGCCGCTTACGGCCCGGCGGAACCGGTGGAGCGGGCCCTGTGGCTGCGCTACACCGACCAGCCGGAGACCACGCGGCGACTGCTGAGAAGGCTCGCGCTGGCCGGCCGGGCCTCGCTCGGCGCGGCGGCGGCCGCCGCCCTGCTGGCCACCGACGAGCCGGAGGCCACCCGGCATCTGGTCGCCCTCGCCGAGGCCGGCCTGATCGACCATGTGCGCGGCAGCCGCTACCGGCTGCACGACGTGGTGCGGGCCTTCGCCCGGGGCCGTCTGCTGGACGAGGAGGACCCGGCCGAGCGCACGGCCGCGCAGGAGCGGCTGATCGTCAACTACGCGGAGCTGGCCGACTCGGTGCTGCGGCTGGTCGACGGCAACATGTCGACGCGTTCGGACCGGTTCGGCCCGCACGGCTTCACCTCGCTGGACGAGGCGCTGCGCTGGCTGGACGACGAGTCGAGCTTCATCACGGCGGCCCTGCGCCAGGCCGAGGGCGTGGACCAGGCGGCCGTGCAGAACCTGCTGGGTGCGCTGTGCGACTACTGCCTGCTGCGCGGCGACCTGTACCGGCTGGGCGAGATCAGCGAGCTGGCCCAGGCCGTGGACCAGGGTCTGCTGGCGCGCTCGGTGCAGTGGCGCACCGGTATCGCGGCCCGCCAGCTGGGCGAGCTGGACAAGGCACGCACCACCCTCGCCTCCGTGGTGGACCTCTACCGGGAGGCCCACCACGACGCGGGCGCGGCCCGCGCCCTGTGCTCCCTCGGGATCACGCTGCACCACCAGGGCAGCCTCACCGAGGCGGCGGCCAGGCTCCAGGAGGCCCTGGACCTCCAGGCGGCCGAGGAACTGGCGACGGACCGGGCCTGGACGATGCACGCGCTGGCGGCGGTCGAGCGCGACCGCGGGCGTCTGCCCCAGGCCCTGGACCTGCTCACCCGCTCCCTGGTCCTGCACCGCGAGGGCGGCTCCCTGCACGGGGAGGCCTGGGCCCACTTCCAGCTCGGGCAGCTGGCGCTGCGTCTGGGCGACGTACCGCGCGCGGAGGCGGAGCTGCGGGCGGCGCTGGAGCGCTACGGCCGCACCCATGACGCCCGCGGGGAGGCCTGGGCGCTGACCCAGCTGGCCCGGGCGCGGCTGGTGGACGGCGACGCCTCCCCCGCCGTCGATGCCCTGCGCCTGGCGGCGGCACGGCACCGCGAGAACGAGGACGCGCGCGGCGAGGCCTGGACGCTGTACTACCTCGGCCAGGCACTGGAGGAGACCGGCGAGCTGGCCCCGGCGGTCCGTGAACTGGAACGCTCCCGGCAGATGTTCTCCCGGATGCGCGACGTCTACGGCCTCGCCTGCGCCCGGCACCACTCGGCGCGGGCCACCCGTGACCAGCGGGCCGCGCAGACCGGCTCGCTGCGCAACTCGGGCTTCGCCCGCCAGCTGCTCGTGGACGCCCGCGCCGACTTCCAGCGCATCGGCGTCGCCCACGGCGAGGCCTGGACGTGTCTGGAACTGGCCGTGGTGGACGCGGGCAACGCCCGGATGCAGCAGGCGCTCGCCCTGTGCGACGAGGCGCTGACCCTGTTCATGTCCTTCGGCGACCGCCGCGGCGAGGACTGGGCGCGTTTCCTGCGCTGCACACTGCTGCCGTATGCGGCGCCGGGCGGGACCGAGGTGGGTACGGCCGTCGCCCAGGAGGAACTGGCCCAGCTGTCCCGTGCCACGCATCCGCTGCGCGACGACAAGCTGGGCGAGTGGATACCTGCCTTCGCCCTGCTGCTGGAGCGGGGCGTGAGCCTGGAGACGGGCTGGCAGGCCTGGCGCCTGCACATGACGCCGGACCGGCACGCCCGGGAGGTGATGGGGGTGGAGTCGGCGACAGGGCCATGACCCGACGGGGGTGAAGGCGGCGCCACGGCCATGACCTGACGGAGGTCGAGGCAGCGGCACAGCCATGACCGGACGGAGGTCAAGCCGTCGGCACGGTCCCATGGGCTCGCCGGCCGGTACCGAGCTGGTCCGCCGGGACGGTGATCGGGCACGTACGACGGCGCGGCTCGGTCCCCCACGCCGTCGAGGCAGTGGGGGAGGTTCCGAACCGGCCGTCGCCCAGAGCCTCAGCGGCCGTGCCGGCGCCTCAGCCCTGCTGCGGCTCTCCCCGGCCGGTGGCTGCTGCCGTCTCCTCCTCGGACGGGGCCTCCTTGAAGTCGACCTTCTGCATGTGCTTGCTCATCGACTTCATCAGGCCCCACACGGCCAGGGCCATCACCGCGAAGACGATGAAACCGAGGACGCCGGGGGTGACCTTGTTCTCGTCGACCTCCTTGGCGAGGGGGACGAGGTGCGTCACTGCCAGGCTCACGCTTGCACTCATGTCAGGCATTGTCGCGGATGCCCGCGAAGAGGTCGTCCTCGGGGAGGGAGGTGTCGACGAGGGACTTCGCCAGCTCGTACTCCTCCGTCGGCCAGACCTCCTTCTGCAGCTCCATCGGCACCTTGAACCAGCCGCCGTCGGGGTCGATCTGCGTGGCGTGCGCGATCAGCGCCTTGTCACGGATCTGGAAGAAGTCCGCGCACGGGACGTGCGTGGTCAGCGTGCGCTCGGTGCGCTCGAACTCGTCCCAGCGCTTGAGCCACTCCCCGTAGGGCGACTCCAGGCCGCGGTCCAGCATCGCGTGGTGCAGGGCCTCGGTTCGCGGACGGTTGAAGCCCTGGTTGTAGTAGAGCTTCTGCGGCTGGTAGGCCGGGCCGAACTCGCTCTCCGGGTACTTCTCGGCGTCCGCCGCGCCCTCGAACGCCACCATCGAGATCTTGTGGGTCATGATGTGGTCGGGGTGCGGGTAGCCACCGTTCTCGTCGTAGGTGGTGATCACCTGCGGGCGGAAGCCGCGGATCTTGCGCACCAGCTCACCGGCCGCCTTGTCGACGTCCTCCAGGGCGAAGCAGCCCTCGGGCAGCGGCGGCAGCGGGTCGCCCTCGGGCAGCCCGGAGTCGACGAAACCCAGCCACTCCTGCCCCACGCCGAGGATCTCGCGGGCCTCGTCCATCTCCTTCTTGCGTACCTCGTGGATGTGCTCCTCGATGTACTTGTCGCCCTGCAGCTTGGGATTGAGGATGGACCCGCGCTCTCCGCCGGTGCAGGTCACCACCAGCACGTCCACCCCCTCGGACACGTACTTCGCCATGGTGGCCGCGCCCTTGCTCGACTCGTCGTCGGGGTGCGCGTGAACGGCCATCAGTCGTAGCTGCTCAGTCAAGACTCAATCCTCGGTGTGTCGGCGCCCCGGTGTCTTCGGGTGCAGTTGATCGGGTGCCGCCCCGCAGGGGCGTCCTTGAGGGGCGGTGGTCGGATGGCGGGCGGGCGGCTTCTATAGTGACCGAATCGGGGGGCGAATAATTCCGGGTCCCGCCCCGGGGCCTCTTTTCGGGACATCGGTCCCGACCCTGCCGGGAGGACGATCATGAGCACGGCGAGCACGCGGCTGCCCGAGGGCCGCTACGGCCGCTCCTCGGACGAGCGCGCCGACCGGAAGCTCCGGATCGCGGGGGCGGTGCTCGGTGCGGCTCTGCTCGCCCTGGTCGGCTACTTCGCCTACCACTACGTGGCGGAGAACAAGATCAGCGCCCAGGTGATCACCTTCGACGCGTCCGACGACGCGGTCCGGGTGCATCTGGAGGTCCACAAGGACGCGGGCTCCTCCGGCTACTGCACGCTGCGGTCCCAGAGCGCCGACGGCGCCGAGGTGGGCCGGGCGGACTTCCGTTTCACCGGTTCGGCCACGCGCATCGACAGGGTCGTCACGCTCCGTACGACGGCGAAGGGCACGACCGCCGAGCTGCTCGGCTGCCACGCGGGCTGACTCCACCGGCAAAAGCCGTCCACCGGTGCCGGACAGCGCCCGGTGTCACCCGGAATGCGCATACGCTGACCTGCGTTGATGCGATTCTGATGGCTTATGTCCTCCCCCTTTGGCCGGGGAATTGTTAGGCTCGTGGTTTCGCCCTTCCAAGAGGGAACATGCTTCTGGGTAGGGCGATGATTTGTATCCCCAGTACCGACGAGGAGCACCCTGTGACCCAGACCAGCGAGAACGTCACCTGGCTGACCCAGGAGGCGTACAACAAGCTCAAGAGTGAGCTTGAGTACCTTACTGGTCCTGCGCGCACGGAGATCGCCGCCAAGATCGCGGCCGCGCGCGAGGAGGGCGACCTGCGCGAGAACGGCGGGTACCACGCGGCCAAGGAGGAGCAGGGCAAGCAGGAGCTCCGTGTGCGCCAGCTGACCCAGCTCCTGGAGAACGCCCAGGTGGGCGAGGCTCCGGCCTCCGCGGACGGTGCCGTCGCGCCGGGCATGGTCGTGACGATCGCCTTCGACGGTGACGAGGACGACACCCTGGCGTTCCTGCTCGCCTCCCGCGAGTACGCGAGCACCGACATCGAGACGTACTCGCCCCAGTCGCCGCTCGGCTCCGGTGTCATCGGCCACAAGGTCGGCGAGGACGCGGAGTACGAGCTGCCGAACGGCAAGAAGGCCTCGGTGCGGATCATGAAGGCCGAGCCCTACTCGGCCTGAGCCCCGCCCCGCACACGCAGCGCGCCCCCGGCGTCCCAAGGACGCCGGGGGCGCTGTCGTGCCTGCCGGACCTGTGACGCACACAGGCCCGTCAACCGGCCGCCCGGCGGTACCTGCGAACCGCCAGGGTGCGGAAGACGACGACGATCAGGACCGAGTAGATCAGCGAGGCCCAGACCGGGTGCTGCATGGGCCAGGCGGTCGAGTGCGACTGTCCGGGGCTGCCGAACAGCACGCGGGCTGCCTCGACGGTGGCGCTGAACGGGTTCCACTCCGCTATGTGACGCAGCCACGGGGTCATGTAGGTGGTGTCCACGAACGCGCTGGAGATGAAGGTCACCGGGAAGAGCCAGACCAGTCCGCCGGAGGTGGCCGCCTCGGGGGTGCGCACGCTCAGGCCGATCAGGGCACCGATCCAGGTGAACGCATAACCGAGCAGGAGCAGCAGACCGAAGGCCGCGAGGACCCGTCCGGCGTCGGTGTCGTGATAGGTCCCGACCCGCCAGCCGACCAGCAGCGCGACGACGGCGAGGACCAGCAGGGTGAGCGCCGTCTGGACCATGTCGGCCAGGGTCCGCCCGGTCAGCACCGCACCCCTCGCCATGGGCAGGGAGCGGAAGCGGTCGATGAGCCCCTTGTGCATGTCGTCGGCGATGCCCGCACCGGAGCTGGCGGTGGCGAAGGTGACGGTCTGCGCGAAGATGCCGGCCATCAGGAAGTTCTTGTAGGACTCGGCGCTGGTACTGCCGCCGATCCGCATGGACCCACCGAACACGTACGTGAACAGCACCACGAACATGATCGGTTGTATCAGACCGAAGATCACCATCTCCGGAATCCGGGACATACGGATCAGATTGCGTTTTGCAACGATCAGCGAGTCGCGGACGGACCGGGTGAGGGGGTTGCCGGGGGCCACGGCGACCACGGCGTCGGTGACGGCACTCACTTCACGGCCTCCTTGCCGTTCGCCCGGCTCTGTTCGGGGACCTCGGCCACGTGTCCGGTCAGGGACAGGAAGACGTCGTCGAGGGTCGGGCGGCGCAGCCCGATGTCGTCTATCTCGATCCCGCGGCCGTCCAGCTCCCGGATGACCTCGGCGAGCAGCTTGGCGCCGCCGGTGACGGGGACAGTGAGCTTGCGGGTGTGCTCCTCGACGGCGGTCTCGCCCTTGCCGAAGCCCTGCAGGATTTCGGCGGCGGTCCGTATGTGCTCGCGCTCGTGCACCACGACCTCGACGCGCTCACCGCCGGTGCGGGCCTTGAGCTGGTCGGAGGTGCCCTTGGCGATGACGCGTCCGTGGTCGACGACCGCGATGTCGTGGGCGAGATGGTCGGCCTCTTCGAGGTACTGCGTGGTCAGCAGCAGGGTCGTACCACCGGAGACGAGCTGTTTGATGACCTCCCACAACTGCTGGCGGTTGCGCGGGTCGAGGCCGGTCGTCGGCTCGTCCATGAACATCACGGGCGGTGAGACCACGAGGGCGGCGGCGAGGTCGAGCCGTCGGCGCATGCCCCCGGAGTAGGTCTTGGCGGGGCGGTCGGCGGCGTCCACGAGGTTGAACTGCTCCAGCAGCTCGGCCGCGCGCTGCTTGGCCGCCTTGGCCTTCATCTGGTAGAGCTGGCCGACCATCTGGAGGTTCTCCCGGCCGGTCAGGTATTCGTCGACCGCCGCGAACTGGCCGGACAGGCCGATGGAGCGGCGGACGGTGTCGGGGTGCTTGAGCACGTCCACGCCCGCGACGACGGCCTTGCCGCGGTCGGGGCGCAGCAGGGTGGTCAGACAGCGGACCGTCGTCGTCTTGCCGGCGCCGTTCGGCCCGAGCAGGCCGAGGACCGTGCCCTCGGGGACATCGAGGTCGACGCCGTCCAGTGCCTTTACGTCGCCGAAGGTCTTCACCAGACCTTCGGCATAGATGGCGCCTGGCATGTGAGTCTCCACGTCGTCGGGATTCTTCGGAAGGGAGTCGGAAGGAAAGGAGTCGGAAGGAAGAGTAGGTTCGGCGGGCTCGGTGCCGCCCTCGGTTTTCCACCTGCCGTTCCGCACAGGGCGGCTCCGGCGGTCCGGCGGCCACGCGCCACACCATAACGCGATGTATCGCGTCTCTCAATATGTTTCACCGACCGAATGGAACCGCCGCTCCCGGCCTCGCCCGGCCCACGCCCCGGGCCGGCCCCCGTGCGCGCCCCGGCCCACGCCCCCCCGGCCGGGCCCGCGCCTCAGTCGATGACCGTGTAGCCCGCCTCGCGCAGGGCCTGGCCGACCTCGGCGCAGTGCACCGGTCCCTTCGTCTCCAGGTGCAGCTCCACCTCCGCCTCCGCGAGCCCGAGCCGGGGATCGGTTCGTACGTGGCTCACGTCGAGGACGTTGGCGTCGACCGCCGACAACACCCCGAGGAGCGTGGCGAGGGCGCCCGGCCGGTCCGTCAGCCGCAGCCGGACCGCCAGGTAGCGGCCCTGTGCGGCCATGCCGTGCCGCAGCACCCGCTGGAGCAGCACCGGGTCGACATTGCCGCCGGACAGCACGGCGACGACCGGGCCGGGGAAGGCGCCGGGCTCGCCGAGCAGGGCCGCCACGGGGCTCGCCCCGGCCGGCTCGACGACCAGCTTGGCCCGCTCCAGGCACAGCAGCAGCGCGGCGGACAGCTGGTCCTCGCTGACCGTGCGGACCTCGTCCACCAGCTCGCGGACGATCCCGAACGGCACCAGGCCGGGCAGCCCCACCTTGATGCCGTCGGCCATCGTCGCCGGGTTGCGCACCGGCGTCGGACGTCCGGCCGCGAGCGAGGGCGGATAGGCCGCCGCGCCCTCCGCCTGCACCCCCACGATCCTGACGTTCGGCCGCAGCGCCTTCACCGCGACCGCGATCCCGGCCGCGAGCCCGCCGCCGCCGATGCCGACGACGATGGTGCGCACCTCCGGGCACTGCTCCAGGATCTCCAGGCCGACCGTGCCCTGACCGGCGATGACGTCCGGGTGGTCGAAGGGGTGGATGAACACCGCGCCCGTCTCGGCCGCGTACTCCTGGGCGGCCGTCAGTGTCTCGTCGACGACCTGGCCGTGCAGGCGCACCTCCGCGCCGTAGTCGCGGGTGGCGCTGATCTTCGGCAGCGGAGCGCCCTTCGGCATGAACACGGTGGCGTGCACACCCAGCAGCGAGGAGGCCAGCGCGACGCCCTGCGCGTGGTTGCCGGCGCTCGCGGCCACCACCCCGGCGGCACGTTCCTCCGGCAGCAGCCCGGCGATCCGGATGTAGGCGCCGCGCAGCTTGAACGAGCCCGTCCGCTGCAGGTTCTCGCACTTGAGGTGCACCGGCGCGCCGATCAGCTGGGACAGGTGCCGGCTGCCCTCCATCGCGGTCACCCGCGCCACGCCCGAGAGCATCTTCTGCGCTCCGCGCACATCGTCGAGGGTGACGGAGCGCAAGGAGTCAGTCCTGCCGTAGCTCATGACTCAAGTCTCGCAGTTCACGGTCGCACACGAAGGGTGTGACCAACCTCCGAGACCGGTTCGTGCAGCGCCGGTACGGTCCGCCCCCGGGCCGCGTACCCTGTCCCCCAACCCAGCACCCCTCATGAAGCGAGCCTCCGGCCATGCCCACAACACCTGAAATGTCGATGGACATGACGACCGTCGGTGACACCGGTCTACTCGACACCCTCCAGCACGAGGTGGCACTGTTCGCCCGCCGTGCGGAACAGACCCGGCTCGGCGGGGTCGGGCAGGTGCGCAACTCCATGGACCGCGCCGCCTACCTGCTGCTCAACCGTCTCGACAACGAGGGTCCGATGGGCGTCAAGGCGCTCGCCGCGAGCATGGGGATCGACTCGTCCACGGTCACGCGGCAGGTGGCTCCGCTGGTCGACAGCGGGCTCGTCAAGCGCACCTCGCACCCGGAGGACGGACGGGCGGTGGTGCTCCAGCTGTCCCCGCGCGGCCTCTCGCGGCTGGAGGAAGTGCGCTCCTCCCGGCGTCAGTTGATGGCCGAGCTGACACACGACTGGGCGCCGGAGGAGCGCGAGCAGTTCTGCACGCTCCTCACGCGCTTCAACAGCGCGCTGTCCGCCCGGATGTCCGTCCAGGGGATGCCTTCCCCGGAGCAGCCGCCGACCGCCTGAGCCGCCCGCCGCACGGGTGCGGTCCCGAGCGCCGTACGGGTGCGGTCCGAAGTCTTGACCTTGGGCCGCCGCTGGCCTCATATGAGACCGGGTCCTGCTTCGTACGCGGTTCATCCGCCTCGTGCCGGACAGGGCCCCCTCAGGGGGGAGGCGCGGTGCGTGATCGGCAGGCATCCCGCGATTCCTGCCGGGCCCGGGAGTTCGAGACGTTCGTGGCGGGCGCGGCCGGACGGCTGCTGCATGCCGCCACCCTGCTCACCGCCGAGGCGCCGGACGCCAACCCGCGCGCGCGAAGGCTGCTGACGCTGGCCCTCGCCCATACGTACGCCGGCTGGGACCGGCTGCGCGGCGAGGACCCCTACGTCCGCGCCCGCCAGCAGCTGGCCACGCGCTTCGCGCACGGGACCTGGCACCAGTACGGCGCCTTCGGCCGCGCCCGGCCCCATCCACGCAGCCCGCTCGCCGCCCTGACACCGCAGGAACGGCTGATCCTGGTGCTGCGGCTGTACGAGGGGGTCGCCGAGGAACAGACGGCGGCCCTGCTGGGCCTGCCCGCCGAGCGCGTGCACACCATCTGCGACCGTGCGACGGCCACCCTGCTGCATCCCTCGCGCCCGGCCGCCCCGCGCGCGGTGGGCGGCGCGAAGGTGGCGCCGTCATGAGGCGACGGTGCAGGGGCGGGGCCCGGTGAACCGCACCGAGCGGGAGGCCGCGGCACGGTGGCTCATGGACCAGATGCCGGTCCCCGTGCCGCCGGACCTCTACGGCGAGGCCGTCCGCCGCGGCACCCGGGTGCTGAGGCGCGGGCGCGCCGTCCGCCGCCTGCTGTGGCTGCTGCTGTGCGCCACGGCCGTCGCGTTCGCCGTGTGGGCGGTACACGCCCACCCCTGGGTGGAGCCGCCGTCGCAGACGACTCCACCGGTCGGCGGCTGGTGACGCGGTCCGTCAGCCGAGGGCCTGCTGCAGGTCCTCCAGCAGGTCGTCGACGTTCTCGATGCCCACGGACAGGCGCACCAGATCGGCGGGGACCTCCAGGGCGGAGCCGGCCGCGGAGGCGTGCGTCATCCGGCCGGGGTGCTCGATGAGCGACTCGACGCCGCCGAGCGACTCGCCGAGCGTGAACACCTTGGCGCGGTTGCACACCTCGACGGCGGCCTCCTCGCCGCCCTCGACCCGGAAGGACACCATGCCGCCGAACGCCTTCATCTGCTTGGCGGCGGTCTCGTGGCCGGGGTGCTCGGGCAGCCCCGGGTACAGGACGCTCGTCACGCGCTTGTGCCGGGTCAGCATGTCGGCGACCTTGGTGGCGTTGTCGCTGTGCCGGTCCATGCGCACCGCGAGGGTCTTGGTGCCGCGCAGCACCAGCCACGAGTCGAAGGGGCCGGCGACGGCGCCCATCGCGTTCTGGTGGTAGGTCAGCTCCTCGCCCAGCGCCTGGTCGGAGACGATCAGCGCACCGCCGACCACGTCCGAGTGGCCGCCCATGTACTTGGTCAGGGAGTGCACGACGACGTCCGCCCCGAGCGACAGCGGCTGCTGGAGGTAGGGGGTGGCGAAGGTGTTGTCGACGACGAGCCTGGCACCCGCGTCGTGGGCGACCTGGGCGACGGCGGCGATGTCCGTGATGCCCAGCAGCGGGTTGGAGGGGGTCTCCACCCAGACGGCCTTGGTCTTCGGGGTGATCGCGGCCCGTACGGCCGAGGGGTCGCTGGTGTCGGCGACGGACCACTCCACGCCCCACCGGGACACGACCTTGGCGAAGAGACGGAAGGTGCCGCCGTAGGCGTCGTTCGGGATCACCACGTGGTCGCCGGGGCTGAGCAGCGTGCGCAGCAGGGTGTCCTCCGCCGCCAGGCCGGACGCGAAGGCGAGGCCGCGGCTGCCACCCTCCAGCGCGGCGAGGTTCTCCTCCAGGGCCGTCCTGGTGGGGTTGGCGCTGCGGCTGTACTCGTAGCCGCCGCGCAGGCCGCCGACGCCGTCCTGCTTGTAGGTCGAGACCTGGTAGATCGGCGGGACGACCGCGCCGGTGAGGGGATCCGCGGTGTTGCCCGCATGGATCGCGAGGGTCTCGAAGTGCTGACTGATCTGCCTGTCGCTCATGTCCACCGAGCGTAATGCTCCTGACCGGATGGTGGCGCCCGGCAGGCTCATCCCGGCGTCGGGGACGGGTTTTCCACAGGCACGGCGGCGGGGTTCGCCAAGGGTCGGTGGTGTCTGGTTCGCTGGAGACATGGCGATTCTCTGGCTGCTCATGGCCCTGGTCCTGCTGAGCTTCGTGCTGCTCCCGCTCCTGCGGCGCCGGCGCGGGGCGGTCGGGCAGGTTCCCGCGGGCCACCCGGACGCCGCCGATCCGGCGCGCTACGGCTTCGTGCGCCAGGAGGAGCTGGACGTGCGGATGCCCGGCCCCGACCAGGACCTGCTGGACGTCCTGGACGTGGTGCAGCGCACCCAGGACTACCGCGCGGCCGCCCAGCTGCTGGCCGGCACCGAGGCCGACGGCGAGGCACGCTGGCAGCGGGTGCAGGCGTTCGCCGGCGCGGCGGCGCTGGAGCTGCGGCAGCGGCCGGGCGGGGTGCATGAGACACCGGGCGGGCAGTGGCTGCGGGTGTGGCGGGCCGAGCAGCCCAAGGACGCGGGCGGCGCGGCGGTGCACGCGGAGTTCCTGGTGCAGCAGGCGTGGCGGACGTCCACGCCGGGCACGGAGGAGTTCCGGATCATCATGGAGGAGGCGAGGGAGGCGTGCGGGCAGGCTGCGCTCCTGGCCCCCGGCGACCCGGTGCCGTACATCGCCGAGCTGTCCATCGCCCGGGGCCTCGCCTGTCCGCAGCCGGAGTTCGAGAAGCTGTGGCTGAGCGTCCTGGACCGCGCCCCGCACCACATGGGGGCACACCTGGCCGCGCTGCACTACTGGTGCGAGAAGTGGCACGGCTCGCGCGAGCAGGCGTACGCGTTCGCCGAGGCCGCGGCGGCCCGCGCACCCGAGGGCTCGCTGCTCGCCGCGCTCCCGCTCTTCGCGGTGTTCGAGCACCTCCCCGAGGTGAACCTGGTGGCGAGCCTGTACCGGAGCGAGGTCGTCACCAAGGCGGTCCACGGCGCCCTGCACGCGGTGCACTCGGCCCGTCCCGACGACCCGGTGCTCGCCCACGTCCGCCATCTGCTGGTCTTCTTCCTGGTCCGCGCCGAGCGCTGGGCGGAGGCCATGGACCAGCTCGTCCACGTCGACGGCCATGTCGGCGCGCTGCCCTGGACCCTCTCCACCGACCCGGCCGCCGAGTTCGCCCTCTACCGCGCGCTGGCGGTGGCGGGCTACGAGGCGAACGGTGGCAGCCCGGCAGCCCTGCCCGGCTGACCGCCGCGGGAAATGAGATTGCCCCGCTGACCTGCAGTAGGGCATACTCCGCGTGCTCCGAGTTTGCTCACGCTTTGCCGAGCCCGCCCGGCGTTCGCTCCGCATTCCTCCGAGTCTGCTCCGAGTCCCCCCACACTCACCGGCAGCACCGCTCGCGGTGTTCGCCATGTCCAATTCTCCGGATCCTGTGGGGGGGATCTGCCCGATGGGCGCAACTCTGCGCGCACTGCGCGCTCTTGTTCTGCTGTTCGGCTTCTACCTGCTGAGCCTCGTGCTGCTCGGGGCGCTGGCCGGTCTCGACATCGCCCTGTTCACCTGGGGGCACGGCCCGGTCGCCGTGAAGGTCGCCATCGTCTCGGTGCTGCTCGCCATCCCTGTCGTGCAGGGCATGTTCATGCTGCGCACGCCCAGGGGGGAGGAGCCTGCCGGCATCGCGGTCACCGAGGCCGAGGAGCCCCGGCTGTGGGCCCTGGTCCGGGATCTCGCGGCGGCCACGGGTACCCGCGCCCCCGGCCGCATCGTGCTCACCGCCGACGTCAACGCGGCCGTCAGCGAGCGGTCGCGGCTGCTCGGCCTGCTGCCCGGCCCGCGCCGCCTCTACCTCGGCATGCCGCTGCTGACGGGGCTGACCGAGGCGCAGCTGCGTGCCGTACTCGCCCATGAGTACGGCCACTTCAGCGGCGGCGACACCCGGCTGTCCGCGCTCGTGGTGCGCGGCCGGGCGCAGATCGGCCGGGTGATCGGGCAGTTCCACGAGAGGGCGGACGGCAAGGTGGCCACCGAGCGCGCCCGCCAGGAGGCGGCCTCCGCCAAGCGGGTCGCCAAGGGCAAGAAGGCCAAGACGGTCGACACCCGCGGGACCGGGGCGACGTACCGGACGATGGCGGCGATCTACACCGCCTACGGCAAGCTCTACCTGCGCGCCTCACTCTCCACGGCCCGCGCCCAGGAGTACGCCGCCGACCTGGCCGCCGCCCGCATCGCCGGCCGCGACGCGACCGCCTCCGCGCTGCGCGAGATCCCGGTGCTGGCCGCCTCCCACGACTTCTACCTCGACTCCTACGCCACCCTCGGCCTGCCGGCACAACTGCTGCCGCCACGGGGCGAGTTCTTCGGCGGCTTCGGCCGGCTGCTGTCCGCCCGTGAAGGGGAACTGAGGAAGCTGCGCGGGGAACTGCCGACCGAACCCGCTTCGCCGTACGACTCCCATCCGCCGATCGCCGACCGGGTGCACCGGATCGAGGCGCTGCCCGCCGACGGGCGCACCGAGGAGGCCAAGGGCGCGGCGCTCGCCCTGCTCACCGACCCGCGGCGCACCCTGGCCGTCCTGGAGGACCACGTCCTCACGGACGAGGTCCTCGCCTTCCCGCGCACCGGCGCCTGGGAGGAGTTGCTGGACGCCTCCATGGCCAAGGGCCTGTCCTCCGCTCGCACCCCGCTGCACCGCGCGCTGGCCGACTACACCGGGCAGCCGCCGACCCTGGCCGTGCTGCTGGAGGTGATCGACGGCGGCCGGCTGTGGCAGCTCGCCGAGCGGATGCCGCTGTCCGAGCAGGCGGCCGCGGCGAAGGGCCGGGCCTTCCGCGAGTTCGTACGGCCGCGGCTGGGTGATGCCCTGCGGACGATGGTGCTGGCCGAGTTCAGTGCCCGTTCGCTGCTGCACTGGGAGTTCTCCTGGTCGCGCCCGGCAGCCGTCCGCCTGCCCGGCTGGGCCTCGGAGAACACGCCCGACGACGGGCCCGAGGCCGCGCTGGAGGCGGCCGTGGACGCGGCGCTCGCCGACCACCCCGACACCGCCCCCCTGCGCGGACTGCTGCCGCCGACGCCCCAGCCGGCGTAACCGGCACAGCGCGCGTGAGCACGACGACCGGGCAACCACCGAGGCCGCGTGACCATCACGGCCGCGTAACTGCCAAGACCGCGTGACCGGCCGCGTGACCAACACGGCCGGGTGAACGGCACAACCGCGTAGGCGGCACAGCGCACACGAGCGAGGCGGCTCGCGCGGGCGACACGGCCCGCACGAGCACCGCAACCCGCACGCGCGACGCGGCCCGCACGAACCGCAGAACCCCGGCAGGGCGACGCGGCCCGCACGAGCACCGCACACCGCAGGGGTCTCGCACCCCTCACGCGCAGCCGGCCCGACCAACGGCCGTCGGCTGCGCGCACCCCGACCTCTCCCGACGAACGGACCGACCCCGATGACCGTCCTTCTCTGGATCCTGGGCATCCTCGCCCTCCCCGTGGTGATCGCCGCCGTGTGGTTCACCGGCGTGTTCGTGAAGGAGCTGTTCTCGCCGAGCCCTCCGGGCCCCGACGAGGCGGCCGAGGCCGCGGAACGGCTCGGCCTGCTGCCCGCCGAGCGGCAGGACACCGAGCACGCCGCGCCGCTGCCCGCGCCCTGGACCGAAGCCCTCGACGCGGTGCGGGGCGGCGACTGGCAGCCCGCCGCCGAGGTGCTGGGCGGCATCGGCCGGGACTGGGAGCGCCGTACGACGGTCACCGGTCTGCTGGGCACGCTCGCGGCCGAGGACGACGCCTGGCTGCTGGCCTGGGAGGCCGCGTGCCCCGACGACCCGGACGCGGCCGTGGTCAGGGCGCAGAGCACGGTGGACCTGGCCTGGGATCTGCGCGGCGCGAAGACGGCCGAGTACACGACGCAGGAGCAGTTCGAGGGCTTCCGCCGGATGCTGGTGAGCGCACGCGAGGAGATCGGCCGGGCGGCCGCCCTCAACCCCGACGACCCCACCCCGTACATCGTGGAGATCTGGGTGGCACTCGGCCTCGGCTATCCGCACGCCGAGATGGACAAGCTGTGGGCGGAGATCACCACGCGCGCCCCGCACCACTTCGGGGCCCACCTCTCGGCCCTCCAGTACTGGTGCGCGAAGTGGCGGGGCTCCGAGCAGCAGGCGTTCGACTTCGCCGAGCGCGCGGCGGCCGGGGCGCCGCTGGGCAGTCTGCTGTCGGTGCTCCCGCTCGTCGCGCACTTCGAGCACGACGAGTCGACCACCGTGGCGGCCGACAGCACGCCCGAGATGGTGGCCAGGGTCGACGCGGGCCTCGCGGACGCGGCGGCCGCCGACCCCGGGCACCCGGGCCTCGCACGGCTGCGCCACCTGCTCGCGTTCTATCTCCACCTCCAGGACCGGCACGAGGAAGCGCTGGAGCAGTTCAAGCTGGTCGACGGCCATGTGGACGCGCTGCCGTGGCGGTACCGGGGTGACGGGGCGGCGGCGTACTACTGCCGGGTGCGCAACGAGACGGTGCAGGCGGTGACGGGCACGGCCTGACCGGCCGGGGCGCGCCAATGCCCCGAGCGGGCGGGCGCGTCAGTGGAGGTGGCCGGTCGGGACGCGTCAGTGCCCTGAGCGGTCGGGGCGCGTCAGTGGAGGTGGCCGGCCGGGACGCGTCAGTGGTGGTGGCCGTGCCGGCCGAGGGTCTCCACGGGGGTCGCGCCGGGGCGGGTCCACTGCGGCACGGGGCGGCTGGTCGGGCCCCAGGTGGCGTTGCCGTCCGCGTCCGAGCGCCAGTACCAGCAGGCCTGGCGGCCCACGGACGGGTACCCCTCGTGGACGTCGCCGACCACGCGGCGGCCCTCGGGGTTGTCCTCCCAGGCCTCGCCGCGGCCGTAGGGCGTCATGTCGAGCAGGCCCAAGGCCCCGTTGACCCGTTCGTTGCCGCGGCCCGTCGTGGAGTAGGTGAGGAACACCCGGTCGCCGTCGCGCAGGAAGCAGACGAGCTGTCCCATGCCGCCGCCGACCGGTGCGTCCACGTCGCGCACCGAGTACCAGGGCTGGGTGTAGCCCATGAAGTCGACGAAGGAGGCGACCTCGTCCCACCGGCCCGTGGTCAGGACGGCGAACGAGACGCCTCGGGCGTTGAGGTAGACGGCGTCCTTGAGGTGCCAGGCCGTGGTGGTGCAGCCCTCGCACTGCCCCTGGTGCGGAGCGCCGTCGTACCACATGTGCTTGTAGACGACGAGCTCGTCGCGGCCCTGGAACAGGTCCAGGAACGGGACGGGGCCGTCGGGTCCGACGACCTCGACCGTCCCGTCGAACTCCACCATCGGCAGCCGGCGGCGGGCCGCGGCGATGGCGTCGCCCTCGCGGGTGTGGGCCTTCTCGCGGACCAGGAGCTCGTCCCGGGCGGCCTGCCAGGTGGCCAGGTCGACGACGGGCGGGCGCCCGGGCAGCGCGGTGGGCGGGTCACTGGGCGTGTTCCTCATGGCGTCCTCCGTGGTGTCTCCTGCAGGGCAGCGTCCTACGACGCCCTGCGACGGTCACCGGAACAGACTCGCGACACGGCCGGAACTCATCGCGACAGGCAGGATCCGCGCGGCCACGCGGAACCCACGATCACCGTCCGGCGGCGCGTTCCCACTACAGCACGTTTTGCCGAGCCCAGTAATCGGCGTGAAAGGCATGAGAACTCTGATAACGCCGCACTAGCCGCTCAAAATGCTCACCTTCATGAGGGGAAGCCTGAGTTCGACGATTCAGTATGTATGGCTCGATGGCATTCCAGACCCGCGGTGGAGAGCGATGGAAGCAGGCCAGGACCAGGTCGAAGGCCAGCAATTTCTGCTCGACCAACACTCCTAGCATCTCAAGTTGATCGTGGAGTTGCCAGAAGGAATGGAAGTCTTCCTCACTCATGTGAGTGGGATCAAAATCCTCCGGCGAACCAAACTCCCCGCTTACGAGACGGTGCCGGAAACGCCGCGACGCCGGCGAATGATATTTCTCTTGGAAAGAGATGAGCAGCTGAACATGCCGAGAAAGGCGAGCCTCCTTGATCTGCGAGTAAGCGAAGAATGAAGCAGCGATCACGACTAAGGTTCCGATCGCAGCACTCATGGCGCCAACAGCTGTCCAAACATCCCCCATCTCTGCAGTACAGCACCACGTTGAACCTGTGGGTAGATGGCCTACGAGATCGGTCGACCGCGTTGGCGTGGTTCCGGCCAGAAAGGTCTGTGAGCGTGGCTTGACCTGGGTCACCAAGCGGCGTTCACAACCCCATCCATGCACACGTACACAGGTGGACAGCGTCGAGTTGGGGCAGATCCGGGCGGTCGGGCCTGGGTCTGGTTGCGTCCTTGGAAGTGGTGTACGGGTTCGACCTGATCCTGGGGATCCGGCATTGCGATGAGGCCCGCATAGTCGAACAGCCACCGGCTGATCTTCGAGGTGTCGAAGCCCAAAGGGGATCAGCACGATGACCACATCCGACAGTCTGCCCCTGCACGCGGCTCGACGTGGATTATCAAGCCGCGTTCACAGACCCGTGCCGCCATGTACCCCATGGGTGATGCCGCCAGTTGTGCCCGGATTGCCGGTCAGGGACGCAGGTGGGCGAGGAGTTCTGCGCCGGCGGGGTATTCCTGCTCCTGGGGGAGCAGTTGGGTGGCTGAGTCCAGTTCCCCGTCCCTGACGAGTGCGTGGATCTCGTTGGCGAGCGGGGTCACGTCGCTCATGGACACGATCCACTCGTCCGCGTAAAGCGACGATGCCTCACCGGAGAGGCCCAGTTGCAGCGAACGGTGTGGCAGGGGACGCAGGTGCAGATCGCGTTCGGGATCCCACTGGACACGGGCCGGTGCGCGCTTGAGGTCACGCTGCCAGGTGCCGCGATCGGGATGCAGTCCGCGAACGTAACTCGACAGGCAGGCATGGCGCAGCGCCCAGTCGAAGCCGTCGCGAGTGATCTCGACGGCGAGGACGGTCTCCTGACCCTCCTTCGTGCCCCAGCCGGAGCGGTACATCATCCACATGAAACTGGGTTTGATCCACGTCATGCGGTCAGGCTTCCACGCGGCCGGAAAGCGGCCGTCTCGGACGGCGGGCAGTCCGATCTCAGGGGAGTACGCCTGGTAGACGGTGATCGTGGACGCCGTGTGGAGCGCGCGGATCCTGCGGTGCGGTTCTTCCATGGCGTCCAGCGTCGGCTCGGTCAGCTCAGGTGACCACCGATTTTCGATCCGTTACTCGATCCGACGGAGCACGCCGGACGCGGGCGGCAGGCAGTCGCCCGTGCGAGCCGAATCGCGTCCGGCACATGGAACGACATCTCGGCAATGCCGCACACGAGGCGGCGGATGTCAGAGAGCCGACAAAGGTTTCCTGAAGTGCGGAGCTCGAGATGGATGCTGCTCACCTTGCTGTGGCAGCCCTGAGCGAGTTCATCCAAGTGGCCCGTGCACCATCCGGCTTCGAAGGGGTACGGCTGACGAGAGTGCGATCAGGCGCAGGGCGCCGATCCGGCGGTGGCCGCTCTTTCGGCAGTCCGACGCGTTGACCGTATGCCGGGTGCATGGCGGAGGCGAAGGCTCCGTTGATCTTCTGAGGAAGAGCTGAGGTCGCCTGGAGGGACGGTGGACGGTGACCCGCCTGCCCGTCCTGCCCCGCGTGAGCCGAGGCCCGCCCCACCTGGGCCGAGGCCCGCCCCACGTGAGCCGGGACCTGGCCCGGGTGGGCCGAGGTCTGCCCAGCGTGAGCCAGTGTCGGCGGTGGGGAAGAATGGAACTCCCGCGCCCGGTGAGGTGATGGTGATGCCCGCTTGGCATCTGCGCGACTATCACGACGACGATCTCGACCAGGCCATCCAGATCTGGGACCAGAGCCGCCTGGCCGACGAGCACCGGGTGTTTCCGGTCTCCGAGGTGATGGCCGCGGCCAAGGCCGGTCAGACGGCGGTGGTCGCGGTGGTCGGGGACCAGCTGGTGGGCATGGCCGTGGCACAGGCCTTCGGCAGGCGGGGGTGGATCCTCCTGGTGGCCCTCGCGTCCCGATGGCGCGAGCGCGGGATCGGAAGTGCTCTCCTCGCCGAGGTGGAGCGGCGCCTGCGAGCCCTGGGCGTGCGCCACGTCAGCGCGCTGCTGCCTGCCGGAGCCGCGGGGACGAAGGCCCTGGAGAACTCCGGCTACCGGTTCCGCGACGACCTGACCTACTACGAGAAGACCGAACCCCCCGGCACCGCCGACGCCGACGCCCTCGCCGCGCTCGGCGGCCGCATTCTGCCCGACGGGCTCTGGGACGCCATGGCCGGCATGGAGCGGGAGAAGGAGATCATCGAACGCCGTGTCGTGCTCCCGCTGACCGAGCCGACGCTGGCCGACCGCTACGGCGTCGCCCCGCCCAAGGCGATCATCCTGTTCGGCCCGCCCGGCACCGGTAAGACCAGTTTCGCCAAGGCGGTGGCCTCGCGGCTCGGCTGGCCGTTCGTGGAACTCTTCCCTTCCCGGCTCGCGGCCGACACGAGCGAGGGACTGGCCGTCGCGCTGCGGGAGGCCTTCGCGGACCTGGCGGAACTCGACTCGGTACTGCTCTTCATCGACGAGGTCGAGGAGATCGCCGGTGCGCGCTCCGGCAAGGCGGTCGATCCCGGGCACGGAGTCACGAACGAACTGCTCAAACTCATCCCCGTCTTCCGCGAGCACGACGCACGCCTGCTCGCCTGCGCCACCAACTCGGTCCGCTCCCTCGACGCAGCGTTCCTGCGACCGGGCCGGTTCGACTACGTCATCCCCATCGGCCCTCCGAACCCCACCGCCCGCGCGGCGATCTGGGCCCGCTATCTCAGGACCTGCGCCGACTCGGTGGACGTCGGCCAACTGGTCGGGGCCAGCGAGCTGTTCACCCCGGCCGACATCGAGTTCGCCGCCCGCAAGGGCGCGCAGGGCGCGTTCGAGCGCGAAGTCACGCAACGTCAGGGCCGAGCGGCCACCACCGAGGACTCCGGCCGACCGGCCACCACCGAGGACTACCTGAGCGCCATCGCCGACACCCGGCCGACTCTCAGCACGCGGATGATCGAGGAGTTCGCCGAGGACATCGACACGTACAGTCGACTCTGAGACCGAGCCCGAACAGTCGGCTCCGGAACCGGACAGTCGGCTCTCGGACCGGACAGTCGGCTCTCGGACCGGACAGTCGGCTCTCGGACCGGACAGTCGGCTCTCGGACCGGGCAGTCGGCTCTCGGACCGGACAGTCGGCTGAGTTCCTCCGTCCCCGGGAGGCCGGGCGCGACGGGCTGCGGAGGATCTTCCGCGACTACTCGCTCCGCTTCCCGGACCGAGTGGCGGCCCGGCGGGGCCACGTATCGGCACCTGCACCTGCACCTGCACCTTCCGCGTCGTCGAAGTAGACGACCAGGGTCTGTTCGAGCTGCTCGGCCAGGTGGAACGCGGTGTACGCGTACTCGACGACGCCGCGGTGCGGGTGGCGCAGCCGCTTGCGGCCGCTGTGCCGGGCCTGCACCTCGTACCGGGGCCACCAGCTCCGTGCCTCCTCGCTGCCCTCGTTCAGCTCCTCGACGAGCCGGGAGCAGCGCGGGTCGTCCGGGTGGCGTTCGGTGAGGGTCCTCAGCCGGGCGAGCAGGCCGCGGGCCTCGGGTTCCCAGTCGACCAGGACCTCTTTGGCCGCGGGATCGAGGAACACCCAGCGGACGAGGTTGGGCGGCCGGTCCGCTCCGGTGACGAGCCCCGGGAACAGTTCGCCGGCCGCCTCGTTGTGGCTGAGCACGTCGTAGGTGCCGTCGATGATGTACGCCGGGTTGGGCTGGAGCAGCAGCGGGACGGCTGCCGCCTCGGCGGGGAGTGGCGTGCGTTCCCCGGCCTCGGCCGTGGGGACGTGGCCGGCGAGCCGGAGAAGATGGCCGCGCTCGTGCGCATCCAGTCGCAGCGCCGTGGCCAGGGCGGTCAGCACCTGTTCGGAGGCGCGGATCTCGCGTCCCTGCTCCAGGTACGTGTACCAGGTCGCGCTGATCCCGGCGAGCAGGGCGAGTTCCTCCCGCCGCAGTCCCGGGGTCCGTCGGCGCCCGGTGCGGGGCAGGCCGACCTCGTCGGGGGTGAGGCGTTCTCTCCGGCTGCGCAGGAACGCCCCCAGCTGACGGCGTCGGTCCGGCTGTACGGGCATGGGCTGCACCTCTGGTTCCAGAATAAACGCGGTCTGGATACCAGGCTAAGCCTCTCGCAGACTGGTGCGCGAGCACATGCAGCGGCTCCCGGCACTGCCCGCCGCTGCCGAGAACCGGGAGGACGACGTCATGGCCGGAATCAAGGGCAAAGTGGTGGCGATCACGGGGGCGAGCAGCGGCATCGGTGAGGCGACCGCGCTGCTGCTGGCCGAACGGGGCGCGCGCCTCGTCCTCGGCGCGCGCCGCTCCGAGCGCCTGGCGGATCTGGTCGACCGGATCGGGAAGGCGGGTGGCACGGCCGTGCAGATCCGCACCGACGTGACCCGGCGGGACGATCTGTCGGCCCTGGTCGCGCTGGCCCTGGAACGCTTCGGCCGGCTCGACGTGCTCGTCGGCAACGCCGGGTCCGGAACCATCTCGCCCCTCGACGATCTGCGCGTCGACGAGTGGGACCACATGGTCGACGTCAACGTGAAAGGTGTGCTGCACGGAATCGGCGCCGCGCTGCCGGTCTTCCGTGCGCAGGGCAGCGGCCACTTCGTCACCACGGCCTCCACGGCCGCCCACCGCATCGTGCCGAGCATGGCCGTCTACGCCGGCACCAAGGTCGCGGTCCGGGCCATCTGCGAAGGACTGCGCCAGGAGGCCGGTGACGGTCTGCGGGTGACCACCGTCTCGCCCGGCCCCATCGCCACGGACTTCGCCGAGGCCTCGACGAACAGCCGGGTCAGAGCACAGATCGTGGAGATGCGGGACCGTGTCGCGATCCCGCCCGAGGCCGTCGCGCGGGCGATCGCCTTCGCCGTCGAGCAGCCCGCCGACGTCGACGTGAACGAGATCGTCGTCCGCCCCACCGCCCAGGCCTGACGCCCGCCCCACCGCCCGATCCCGACGCCCGCCGTCCCAGGACGGACCGGGCGTGCGGGGCGCCGTCGGGGCGGACGGACGGCAAACCCCGACCGCCCACAGCCCACAGCCCACAGCCCACAGCCCACAGCCCACAGCCCACAGCAAGTGTCGCGGTCGTCGAGGCGGCGGTAATTGGCGCGACGGCAGCGGCTCCTCCCCCGTACATTCGCCCCTCGCGGAGCTCGCGCGAAGACGCACAAGGGGAGGAACCGGGATGGCCGGTCATACGTTCCTGATGGGCGGCGGCTGGAACGCCCCCGAGGTGTACGAGCCGTTCCTGCGGGCGGCGGCGCGTGGAGGGGGCGGTCTGCCGCGGATCGGGTGCGTGATCGTCGACGAGGGCGACGGGCGGCGGCAGTTCGACCGCTATGCGGAGGCGCTGGGGAAGGCCGGGGCGTGCGCGCCCGTGCCGCTCTTCGTGCCGCTCGGCGGACGGTTCGAACCGGAGGGCGCGCTGGACGGCGTCGACGGCCTGCTGGGGTGCGGCGGGCTGACGCCCGCGTACCAGGAGGCGTTCGCGAGCTGCCTGGACCGGCTGCCCCGGCTGCTCGCCGGGCGCGGGGTGCCGTACGCGGGGTTCTCCGCGGGTGCGGCCGTCGCCGCGCGGCGGGCGGTGGTCGGCGGATGGCTGGTGGACGGGGTGCCGGTGTGCCCGGAGGAGACCGGCGAGGACCTGGAGGAGATCGAGGTACGGGCGGGGCTGGGGCTCGTGCCGTTCGCGGTGGACGTGCACGCCGCGCAGTGGGGGACGCTGCCGCGACTGGTCGCGGCGGTCGGGCGCGGGACGGTGCCGTACGGCGTCGCCCTGGACGAGGACACCCTGCTGGAGGTGGACTCCGGGGTGGCCCGGGTTTCAGGGCGCGGGCGCGTGCATGTCGTACGGCCGGGTGCGGATGCGGGCGTGGCCGTACGGTCGTACGCCGCCGGGGAGAGCTTCGGCGTGGACTGACCACGCCCGCGGGCGCCCACTGTCCGACGACCAGCTCGCACCCCCCGCACCCCGCCACACCCCGCGTCTGCCGTCGGCGGAGCCCGTCTGCAGCGCGCACCGGTGGCTCCGCGCGGACAAGTGCTCGGCGCGCACCGGTGGCTCCCGCGCGCCCGTGATGCGGCGTGGGCCGGTGGCTCAGATGGTGGCGTTGTCGATGACGAAGCGGTAGCGGACGTCGCTGGCGCGCACCCGGTCGTACGCCTCGTTGATCTGGTCGGCCCGGATCAGCTCGATCTCCGCGCCCAGGCCGTGCTCGGCGCAGAAGTCCAGCATCTCCTGGGTCTCGGCGATGCCGCCGATGCCGGAGCTGCTGACGCTGCGGCGGTGGCCGAACAGGGACTGGAGGACGATCTGCACCGGCTCCTCGGGCAGGCCGACGTTCACCAGGGTGCCGTCCGTGCGCAGCAGGGACAGGTACGCGGCGAAGTCGAGCGGCGCCGAGACGGTGTTCAGGATGATGTCGAACGTGCCCGCCAGTTCCTCGAAGGTGTCCGGGTCGGCGGTGGCGTAGTAGTGGTCGGCACCCAGCCTCAGGCCGTCGTCCTTCTTGCGCAGGGACTGCGACAGGACGGTGACCTCGGCGCCGAGCGCGTGCGCGATCTTGACGCCCATGTGCCCGAGGCCGCCCAGACCGACGACGGCGACCTTCTTGCCGGGGCCGGCGTTCCAGTGCTTCAGGGGCGAGTAGGTGGTGATGCCCGCGCAGAGCAACGGCGCGGCCACGTCCAGCGACAGGCCCTCGGGGATGCGGACGACGTAGTTCTCGTCGACGACGACGTTCTCGGAGTAGCCGCCGTAGGTGGGCTCCCCGTCCTTGCCGGTGTCGTTGTAGGTCCAGGTCGGGCCGCCCTTGAGGCAGTACTGCTCCAGGCCGGCCCGGCAGTTGTCGCACTCCCGGCAGGAGTCGACCATGCAGCCGACGCCCACCCGGTCACCGACGGCGTAGCGCGTCACGCCGGAGCCGACCTCGGCGACGACGCCCGCGATCTCGTGGCCGGGGACCATCGGGAAGATGCCGGGCGCCCAGCCGTCCTGGGCCTGGTGGATGTCGGAGTGGCAGATACCGGCGAACTTGATGTCGATCAGGACGTCGTACTCGCCGACCGCGCGCCGCTCGATGGTGGTCCGCTCCAGCGGGGCCTTCGGTGCGGGCGCGGCGTAGGCAGCAACAGTGGTCATGCCGAGTTCTCCTAGCAGCGGTTCCGAGCCCGGTCGCCTTCCGGCCGGGCACGTAATCCAGCCTGCATCCGATCCGCCCGCACCACCCAGTCCACGGGTTTGCGTACGACCACTGTGCCTACCACTGGCGGGGTCAGGCTCATGGGCGTACGACCAGGTGGCAGGGCCGATACTGACGGTATGGACGAACAGCCGGATGCGGCCGTGACCGGCCGGACCCTGGACCGGCGGGCCGAGCTGAGCGAGTTCCTGCGCAGCCGACGGGCCCGGCTGAAGCCCGAGGACGTGGGGCTGCCCGACTTCGGACGGCACCGCCGGGTGCCCGGGCTGCGTCGCGAGGAGCTGGCCCAGCTGGCCGGGGTGTCGGTGGCGTACTACACCCGGCTGGAACAGGGCAACGGACGCAACGTCTCGGCCGAGGTCCTGGACGCGATCGCCCGGGCCCTCAGGCTGACGGACGCCGAGCATGCCCACCTCACCCACCTGGCCAAGCCGAAGGCGCACAAGAAGAGGCCCGCCGCACGGCAGCAGCAGGTGCGGGGGGCACTGCGCCAGCTGCTGGACACCATGGACGGCGTACCCGCGTACGTCGTCGGCCGGCGCTCGGAGATCCTCGCCTGGAACCGGATGGCGGCGGCGGTCTTCGGCGACTGGTCGCTGCTCCCGCCCGCCGAGCGGAACTGGGCCCGGCTGGTCTTCCTGCACCCCGAGTACCGGGACCTGTTCGTCGACTGGGAGCAGAAGGCGATCGACATCGTCTGCGCGCTGCGCATGGACGCGGGGTGCCATCCCGACGACGCGCGGCTGTCCGCCCTGGTGGGTGAACTCTCGGTGCGCAGCGAGCAGTTCCGGCGTCTGTGGGCGACCCATGACGTCAAGGAGAAGAGCCACGGCGTCAAGCGGCTGCATCATCCGCTGGTCGGCGATCTGTCGCTGAACTTCGAGGGTTTCCGGCTCACGGACGGCTCGGAACTGTCCCTGGTGACGTACCACGCGGAGCCGGGCTCCCCCTCCGCCCAGTCCCTGCGCCTCCTGTCGAGCTGGGGCACGGACGCGACCCGCGCGGTGTCGGCGTAGAAGCCTGCGTCAGCCCCGATAGGGCGGCATCGCCCCCCAGTTCCACCTGGGCACCGGCTGCTCGGCCGGGGGCCGCGCGTCCGGGCCCGAGAAGTACACCGCCAGCCGGGTGCCCCATTCCACGTAGGCCAGGAAGGCGGAGCGGAACTCGGCGTCGGTGGGGAGACCGGCGTCGTCGGCCGCGTCCTGGATGAGGTTGACCCAGCGTCGGCGCTGGGGCTCCGTGATGTGCTTGCCGAAGTGGTGGGCGACCATGTGGCCGTGGCCGCCCTGGGTCTCGGAGTACGCGGCCGGGCCGCCGAAGACCTCGCCGAGCCAGAGGGCTACGTGGGCGGCGTGGTCGGGGGCCAGGTCCGCGAAGAGGGGGGCCAGGAGGTCGTCCTTGCGGACCTTGTCGTAGAAGGCGTCGGTCAGGCGGGAGAAGGCCTCGGCGCCCCCCGCCCAGTCGTACAGGGCGGGGACGGCGGCGCCGCTGCCGTGCACGCCGGTCGGGCTGTAGTGCCGCATCTCCTCGATGTTCTCGACGTACGGGCGGATCTCCGCGAAGAACCGCGGAAACAGCTCCGACTTGCGGAAGCCCTCCAGATGCTCCTGCGTGGACGTCCAGGTGATCCGCAGGACGTAGGAGTCGGGCTCCTCTTCACAGCGGGTCAGTTCGTAGTCGACGCACTGCGGGGCCGCGGCCAGCTGGGCGGCGGCGCGGGTGTAGGCGGACAGGAAGTCCGCGGACTGCTGCTCGGGGATGCGATACCGGATGTATTCGACCGTGTGAGCCGTCATGCGCCCACAGAAGCACGAACGGCCTGCCGGAGGCTGCTCCTCCGGTGGACTGTCCGCTCAGCGCTCAGCGAACGACGGGCTCCGCCTTGAGCGCGGCGACGAAGGGCGCCCAGGCGTGTGCGCCGAGGACGAGGACCGGCCCGCCGGACACCTTGGAGTCACGGACCGGGACGAGTCCGGGGATGTCGTCGGCGACTTCGACGCAGTGGCCGCCGTCACCGTTGCTGTAGCTCGACTTACGC
>NZ_JBIBJK010000001.1:234100-250812 GCF_042958635.1 Streptomyces sp. NPDC007971 | reverse complement strand
GCCAGAGGGCGGCACCGGGAAAGCCGCCCGCCACTTCGACACAGTTGCCGCCGTCACCGTTGCTGTAGCTCGACTTGCGCCAGAGGGCGGCACCGGGAAAGCCGCCCGCCACTTCGACACAGTTGCCGCCGTCACCGTTGCTGTAGCTCGACTTGCGCCAGAGGGCGGCACCGGGGAAATCGCCCGCCACTTCGACGCAGTCTCCGCCGTCACCGTTGCTGTAGCTGCTCTTGAACCAGAGTGCGTCACTCAAGTCGATCCGGTTGCTTGGCATTTCGGTAATCCTCTGCGGCTGCCTTGATCATGGCCAGGGACGTGACTGGTGACAGTGCGACGGCCCTGAGCCGATCGTATGCCTTGTGGTACTGCTTCACGAGGGCCGGATCGTCGATGGTGTCCCCGCTGTAGGACGCCTCGGTGTAGATCAGCGGCGGAGCGTCCGGGAAGGTCATGACCTTGATGGAGGCGGCCATCAGGGGATACGCGCCGCACTTCCGCGGAACGATCTGCGGAGTGATCCGGCGCCGCTCCGCCAGCTCCACGATCCGGGCGAGCTGCGCGGTCATCTCCTCCGGCGGCACGATGGGGTCGGTGACCAGCGACTCGTGCAGGATGGCCCAGTACTCCGGGACGGAGTGGTCGTCCTCGAAGAGTTGTGCGCGGCCGAGCCGGGCCCGCACCTTCTCCTCCACCCAGTCGTCGGAGGCCGACGGGTGAGCGGATCGCACCAGCGCCCGAGCGTACGGAGCGGTCTGCAGCAGTCCGGGGAAGGTGCTGGGGCACCACTCCTCGATGGACTCCGCATGCCTCTCCGCCTCCAGGATCTTCTCGAAGTACGCGGCATGCGGCCCCCTCCGCGCCCTCCGCACATCCTCGCAATGCCGCTCGAAGAACCCGTCGGTGTCCAGTACCTGATCGACATGCCGCGCCAGATCCAGCGGCATCCGCCGCTCCCCGCGCTCGATGTCGCTGAGATGCGACTTGCCGTAGAAGCTCCCTTCGAGCAGCGCCTCCAGGGACAGCCCCGCCGCCTCCCGCTTCCACCTCAGCTCCTTGCCGTAGAAGGTCGGGACGCTCGTCGAGCCGTCGATGTCCTTGCGCCGTGCCATGAACCCACCGCCGTAACTCGCCCTGCCGTTTCCGCTGTTCCCGTCGCGGACGCGAAACGTCTTCCACGGTAGCGAGCCCGACGACAGCCTGTGAGATGTTCGTCACACACCGCACAGAAAGCCGCGCACACCTCATGGCCGACCGCTCCCCCACCGCTTTCGACGTGACCCTCTGCGTCGAGGAACTCCGCTCAGCCCTCGCCCTGCACGACATCGCCCTGCCCTCTCTCCGCAGCAACCTGTCGGGCTTCGCCGGTACGTATGCGCCATCCGCCGGGCTCGTCGCGCTCGGGAACTGCACCCCGGCCACCGCGAGCGCCCTCGCCGCGGCGCTCAGGCGGACGGCGGGCCGAGCGATGACGCCCCGCGCCGAACCCTTCGACCTCTCCCTGCTCGCGATCCCCAAGGCCGTGCCCGAGCTGCGCCGGCACCTGCGTGACCACGACTTCGACGTCCGCCTGTGCGCGACGGAGTTGCTCACGAACGTCATCGATCACCTCGGCGAAGGGACGCCCGTGACGGTCCGGGTCATGCGCACAGGTCACGGCCGCACCCGGATCGAGGTCACCGACCCCGACCCGCGCGCCCTGCCGGTCCTCCTCCAGGCCTCCGCCGCCCATGAGTCCGGCCGTGGCCTTGCCCTCGTCGGCGCGCTCGCCGAGCGGTGGGGCGTGGTCCCGGAGGCAGACCGCAAAACGGTCTGGTGCGAGCTGGTCACCGGGCCCGGGCAGACGGACGGCCCGCCGGAAGCACCAGCTTCCGACGGGCCGCTCGATACCGATTACCGGTCTATTCGGCTACCTACGGCTCACTTGCCGAAGTAGGCGTTGTAGATCGTGATCGTCGACGTGTTGCCCGACTTGTCGGCGATCTCGGCGCGGAAGGAGATGCCCTTGCCCTTCGCCGGGTTCCTGACGGTGATCTTTCCGCCGCGGACGTCGACCTTCTTGAAGGTCCTGCCGTCGTAGGAGACGTAGACGGACAGGGACTTCAGGTTGCGGCCCGCGGCCGAACCCTCCACGGTGACCGGGAAGGTGGCCTTCCGGCCCGCCTCGACCCGGCTGTCCAGGCCGGTCCTGGCGCCGAAGTGCAGGGCGGAGGCAGGAAGCTTGGCCATACCGCCGGCCGGCTTCCTGGAGCGGAAGGTCCAGGCCGCGTCGATCCGCGTGGAGGCGTTCGCGACCCGGGCGGAGCGCTTGACCGAGGTGGTCAGCCGGTAGGCGGCGTCACCGGCCGGGACCTTGAAGACCTTGTCGCCGACCAGCGGGTCGTCGTTGGAGCCGACCTTGGTGCCGTTGCGGTACAGGGTCGTGGTCACCGAGGACAACGTCGAGTACCCGACGTTCCCGGCACCGTCGGCGAACAGGGGCAGCGTGCCGTAGACGGTGTTGCCCTCCCGGAACAGGCCGAGCTGGGCATCGACCAGCGGGGCGAAGACCGCGGTGTTGATGGTCCTCGTGTAGGTCCTGCCCGCCGTGAAGGACTGCGCACCGACCGAGTACGCGGAGTCGGCGACCGGGAAGCCGTCCTGGTCCACCGCGCCGTCCTGCTCGAACTCCAGGCTCCACTTCACACCGCCCCTGGCGGACAGGTGCAGGGTGCGGGTGCCGGGCAGCTTCTGCGGGATGCTGATGCCGGAGGCGCCGGAGCTGCCGGGCAGCCAGCCCGAGGCGGTGACGGAGCCCGTCTTGCCGCTCGCGGCGGCACCGAGCCGGGCCTTGACGGTGGCCAGGTCACTCGCCCTGTAGTGCTTGGTGTAGCCGGTGGCGAGCTGCTTGACCGGGCCGCCGGCGGTGACGTCGTACTGCTCGGTCGCGCCCTTGGTCCAGTGGCCGTCCCACTGCTGGAACAGCGCGCCCGGGGGCAGCGCGGGGCCCAGGTGGGCGGTGCGGAAGTTCTTGTAGGTGTCGAGGAACCAGCCGTAGCCGTACTGGTTGCCGTCGATCGTGACGTCCCACTCCGGAGAGGCGAACCGGGACTTCAGGCCCGTGGCCGGGACGGTGACGTCCACCGGCCTGGCCTTGCGCGCGTCGATGGTGATCGTCTGCTTCTTGCCGACGGTCAGCTTCGGCTGGGCGATCCAGTCGATGCCCTTGGTGGCGTCCCGCGGGTCCCGGAACACGGCGGTGTTGAGGATGTACGTGCCCTTGGGCGCGCGCGCCCTCACCGTGCCGGACTTGTCGTAGGGGGTCAGCTCCTGGCCGGTGGCGAGGCCCGCCACACCGCTGAGGTCGGCGTTGTAGTACGGAGCCGGCTTGCCGTCACGGCCGATGAACTTCAGCGTGACGTCGTACGACTCCACCTCGCGCTGCACCGCGGCGGCCGTGCGGACGGTCTGCCCGCCGCCGGTCGCGGTCACGTAGGCGGAGTAGGCGCCGTCGACGGTGCCGCCGAGCCTGGTGTCGGCCGTGAGGCCGACGGAGGCCTTGCCGTGGGCCGGGACCGTCACCGTGGTCGCGCCGGTCTTGAAGAAGCCCGCCGGGGCGGCCTGGCCCCTGGGGTCGGTGGCGGTGCTGGTCAGGCTGAGCGTGACGGCCTTGTCCCCGAGGTTGCGGTACGTCAGCTGCTTGGTGACCGGGGTGTCGTCGGTGTGCGGCCACTGCTGCACACCGAAGCTGACCGAGACCGGGTCGGCGATCACGGACTGCTTGAACGCCTTGTCCACCGCGATCCGGCCCGATCCCTGCTGGAACGGCGTGTAGTTGCCGCCCTTGGCGGAGCCGGTGAGCGCGCCCTTCAGCTCGGCGTAGCCCCAGTCGGGGTGCTCCTGCTTGAGGATGGCGGCGGCGCCCGCGACGTGCGGGGTGGCCATCGAGGTGCCGTCGAGGGTCAGATAGCCGTCGGGCTTCTCGCCGAGTTCCCGGTCGATGACGCTGCCCTTGGCCGCGGCGGCGGTGATGCTCACTCCGGGCGCGGTGACGTCCGGCTTGATGGCACCGTCGCCGACGCGCGGGCCGGTGGAGGAGAAGTCCGCCAGCTTGTCCTTCTTGTCGACGGCGCCGACGGTGAGCGCGGCGTCCGCGCTGCCGGGCGAACTGATCGACCGGGGGCCGTCGTTGCCCGCGGCGATCGCGAACAGGACGCCCTTCTCGGCGGAGAGCTTGTCGACCTCGGCCTCCAGCGGGTCGGTCCCGGGGGTGTCGGCGGCGCCGAGGCTCAGGTTGATCACGGAGGCGCCCCGGGAGGCCGCCCACTCCATGCCGGCGAGGATGCCGGAGTCGTCACCGGAGCCGGTGTCGTCCAGGACCTTGCCGTTGAGGAGCTTGGCGTCCGGGGCGACGCCCTTGTACTTGCCGCCCGACTTGGCGCCGGTGCCCGCCACGATGGAGGCGACGTGCGTGCCGTGGCCGAAGTGGTCCTTGGCGTCGGCCGCGGCGGTGAAGTTCCTGGACTCGATCACCTGGTCCTTGAGGTCCGGGTGGGTGGTGTCCACCCCCGTGTCCAGGACGGCGACCTTGACGCCCTTGCCGGTGTAGCCGGCCGCCCAGGCCGTCGGGGCGCCGATCTGGGGCACGGACTTGTCGAGCGAGGCCTTGCGGACGCCGTCGAGCCAGACGTGGGCGATGCCCGAGGCGGCGCCTTCCCCGTGGGTGACGGCGTTCCACAGGCCGGCGGTGTCCTTGGCCGGCGTCTGCACGGCGTCCGCGTTCAGCGCGGGAAGGCTGCGGCGCAGACGGCCCGCGTCCCGGACGCCGGCCTTGGCGGCCGCGGCGGTGCCGCGGTAGCCGACGATGACCTTCAGGCCGTTCTTCTGGGCCTTGCGGGTGGCGGCCTTGCTCAGCTCGGTGATGTCGAACAGGCGCTGGTCCAGAGTGCCGGAGGCGACCAGGTGGGCCGCGTCCGCGGGGATGACGAGCGTGTGCCCGCCGGACCTGCGGACCTGGAAGGGTATGTTCTCCCGTCCCTCGGCCCGCTGCAGGCCGACGACGCGGCCCTTGCCGTCGAGGGCGACACGGTCGCCGGTGATCAGGGTGACGTGGTGCTCGGCGGTGCGCGAGGAGGCGGCGGCCGGGACGTGCCGGCCGGGCTTCGCCGACGCGGGGCTGGTCATACCCGCTGCGAGGGCGACGGCTGCGGCGGTGGCGACGGAGGCCGCAGCTGCTCTTTTCACTTGTCTGCGCAAGATCTCCCCCTGGAGATGGAGTACCGGGCGAATTCCCCATTCACCCGGCGGGGGGCCGTCCCGTACATCTGCACGTCGGCCCCCCGGATGCCGAAGTATGCCGGGGGGTGATCTGACGGCTCAATAGACGAGAGGACGGTGAGAAAGCGCTGCCAGGAACTGTTACGTGCCGGGTGGGACACCGTTACAGAACCGCGAAGTCCCTCGTCTACGAACGGTGTTATACGCCCTCAGGCGCCCGCGTTCTCCTTCACGGTGATCCGGCCCTTTCGGATGGTGGCCACGCGCGGGGCCTTCTTCGCGATCGCGGAGTCGTGGGTGACCATGACGAAGGTCAGCCCGTGCTCCTTCCACAGACGTTCGAGCACGTCCATGATCTCGACGCGCATGCCCTCGTCGAGGTTGCCGGTCGGCTCGTCGGCGAGGAGGACCTTGGGCCGCTTGACCAGCGCGCGGGCTATGGCGACGCGCTGCTGCTGGCCTCCGGACATCTCGGAGGGCAGATGGGACAGGCGTTCGCCGAGGCCGACGGACTTCAGCGCCTCGGCGGCGAGTTCGCGCCGTTCCTTCACCTTGATACCGAGGGGGACGAGAGCGGCTTCCACGTTCTCCTGGGCGGTGAGCGTGGGGATGAGATTGAAGGACTGGAAGACGAAGCCGATGTTCTCGCTGCGGACCTTCGTCAGACGGGCCTCGGAGAGTTTGGCCAGATCGATTCCGTCGAGGACGACTTCGCCCGAGGTCGGCCGGTCGAGGCCGCCGAGCATGTGCAGCAGCGTCGACTTTCCGCCGCCGGTGGGGCCCTGGATGACGAGCCTGTCGCCGTCGCCGATGGTCAGGTCGACGCCGTCCAGGGCGCGGACGGTGTCCTTGCCCCTGGTGTAGTGCTTGGTCACGTTTCTGAGGTCGTACATGGTGGCTCCTGGGTGGGGTCTGCGGTGATGTGCGTCGTTCGCGGCTGCCGCTGAGTGGGGGGCCGGTCGCGGCCCGCGCGGCGGAGCCGCACATCGGCACAGCCCCGCGCCCCTTGAGTCGGCCTGCTCAGCCTTGCCGTCAAGTGGCCCCTACTCCACGCGCCTGAGCGCATCGGCCGGGCGCAGCCGCGACGCCCGCCAGCCGCCGAACGCGCCGGCGATCAGGCCGCCGGCCACGGCGAGGCCCACCGCGAGGGCGATCGTCGTCACGCTGACGGGGGCCGTGAGGGCGACCTCCAGGGTCTTGGCCGCGCGGCGGCCGGGGCCGCCGAAGCCACCGCCGCCGAAGCCACCGCCACCGCCACCGGAACCGCCGCCCAGCTGTGCCTGCAGCGTGGGGCTGACGGCCGTGACGGCGTACGCACCCGCGAGGCCGAGCGCGATGCCGAGGGCGCCGCCGACCAGGCCGTTGACGACGGCCTCGCCGACCACCTGCCGGGTCACCCGGCCCGACTTCCAGCCCAGGGCCTTCAGCGTGCCGAACTCGCGCACCCGGCGCGTGACCGCGGAGGAGGTGAGCAGACCGGCGACCAGGAACGCGGCCACGAGCACCGCGACGGACAGCCACGTGCCGACCTTGGTGGCGAGGGAGGAGGCGGTGGACAGGGAGCCCGAGACCGTCTTGGCGAGGTCGGAGGAGGTGGTGACCGTCGTTCCCGAGACGTTCTTCTGGATCGCGCCCTTGACGGTGTCGATCTGCTGGGAGTCGGCCGCCTTGACGTAGATCGTGGTGACCTTGTTCTTCTCGTCCGCGAGGGTCTGGGCCCGCTGGAGCGGGATGTACAGGTTGGCGGCCGAGTCGCCGCTGTCGGCGGTGGCGATGCCGATCACCGTGAACCTGGTGCCCTTGACGGTGACGGTCGAGCCGACCTTGTACTTCTTCTCCTTGGCGTAGGCCGAGTCGGCCACGGCCACCGCGGCGTTCGTCTCGGTCGCCTTGAAGCCACGGCCGCCGGTGATCTTCGAGGAGGTCAGCGGGCCGAGCGCGGACTTGGTGACGTCCGTGCCGAAGACGGTGTACTGGTTGAGATCGAAGTCCGCGCCGCCGCCCCGCACCTCACCCTGCGGCTGGCCGCTGCCGCCGCCCCGCCGGGATCCGCCGCCCCCGTTCTGCTGGAACTGCCCGCGGGTGAACTGCCCGCTGACCTTGAACACGTTGAGGCTCAGCCCGCCCACGGCCGACGAGACGCCCTTCTGGGCCGCGACCTTCGTGACAGTGGAGGAGCCCAGGGTGGTGAAGCCCTGCACCATGACGCGGTCGCTGCTCTGGGTGGACTTGTCCTCGTTGCCCCGCGCGTCGAACCGGAAGCGGGGCCGGTCGGAGCCGCTCGTGGCGGGCGCCTGCGCCTTGGTGACGGTCATGTCCGTGCCCAGGCCGTACAGCGACTGGAGCACCTCGTCCTGAGCCTTGCCCATGCCGTTGGACACGGAGCTGACCACGATGACGAGGGCGATACCCAGCGCGAGACCGGAGGCGACGACGAGGGCCGCCTTTCTACGGCGGCGCAGTTCGCGCCTCAGGTAGGTGAAGAACATGCCCGCAAGGTAGGGACGGACCCTGATGACTCGATAAGGCGGCCATAAAAGAAGCATGAGAAGGCCGTGGCCGCCCGCAAGACACCGATGCCGCCCCTGGGGGCGGCATCGGGTGAGCTGTGAACAGGCTGTCAGGCGACCGATCCGGCCTTCCACTGGGCCCAGTCCATGTTCCAGCCGTTGAGGCCGTTGTCCGGGGAGACGGTCTTGTCGCCGGTGTTCTGGACGACCACGACGTCACCGATCAGCGAGTTGTTGAAGAACCACGCGGCCGGCATGTTCGAATCGCCCGCGCCCTTCTTGTCCTGCAGGCCGACGCAGCCGTGGCTGGTGTTGACGCTGCCGAACACGGACGGGGCACCCCAGTAGTTGCCGTGGATGAAGGTGCCGGAGCCGGTCAGGCGCATGGCGTGCGGCACGTCCTTGATGTCGTACTCGCCCTTGCCGTCGTCGTCGGTGAAGCCGACCGTCGCGCCGTTCATGCGGGTCTGCTTGAACTTCTCCGAGATCACCATCTGTCCCTCGTACGTGGTGTGCTCGGGGGAGCCGGCGGAGATCGGGATCGTCTTGACGACCTTGCCGTCCCGCGTGACCTTCATCTGCTTGGTCTTCGCGTCGACGTAGGAGACCTGGTTGCGGCCGATGTGGAAGGTGACCGTCTTCTGCTGCACGCCGTAGACGCCGGAGGCACCCTGGACACCGTCGAGCGCCAGCTTCAGCGTGACGGTGGAGCCTTCCTTCCAGTAGCTCTCGGGACGGCAGTCCATGCGGTTGGCGTTGAACCAGTGGCAGACGACCTCCTGGCCGCTGCTGGAGGTGACCGTGACGCCCTTCTGGACGGCGGCCTTGTTGGTGATCGCCTTGTCGAAGTTGATCGACACGGGCATGCCCACGCCGACCGTGGCGCCGTTGTCCGGGGTGAAGGTGCCTATGAAGCTGTTGGCCGGGGCGACCGTGGTGAAGGAAGCGTTCTCGTGGGCCACACGGCCCTCGGAGTCCTTGGCCTCGGCGGCGACCTTGTAGGTGGTCGACCGCTCCAGCTGGGCGGTGGGCTTCCAGCTGGTCCTGTCGGCGGACAGGGCGCCCGCGACGGCCTTGCCGTCCGCGGTGGTCATGGTCACGCCGGTGAGGGTGCCCTTGGAGACCTGGACGGCGGCCGAGTTGTTGATGGAGGCGTTGTTGGAGCCGTCCTTGGGCGTGATCGTGATCTGGGCCGCGGACGACTTCTTGGCCGCCGCCGCATCGGCTTTGGCCTGGGATGTGTTGTCGCCGGCGGCCTTGGCGTCGTCGCCGCCGCCGGAGCATCCGGTGAGTGCCAGCACACCGCCGAGCAGTGCGGACGCGACCGTCAGGCCCTTGCGCCGCTTACTGTCCGTCATCACACGCTTCTCCATCGTTGCCGAATTCGTGAAAGCCCGAGCCCCCCGCAGGAAATCATCAACGCTACGGGCGACCCACCCGTTTCCACAGGTCCGTGGATGTGGGGCATCCCACGTCCGCCCGCGAGCGGAGTGGCATGGAAGTCGCCCGTGCGCCCCCCTGGGACGACGAAGCCCCGGACGGCGGGTGCCGTCCGGGGCATGGGGTACCCCCGGAACGCTCAGCCGATGCCGACCTCTTCCTCGTCGTCGTCCGCCCCATCATCCTCGTCCAGCTCCCAGTCGGGCGAGTCCGGGTCGTACTCGATGTGCTCGCTGGACCAGGAGGCCTGCTGGAGCTCCACTCCGGGCACCTCCCTGACCAGGTCGAACGGATCCACCAGATAGGCAAGGGCCTCCGCGGTGTCGTCCGTCACACCCCCTTCGGCCTGGTCCCGCTCCTCCGGCGGCAGGTCCGGATCACCGGCGAGCCGGCGCAGCGCGGCCTTGGTGACCTGGTCCTCGTCCTGCACCTCCAGGACCAGTTCCACCCGAAGCCGCACAAACCGTGATGTCTCTTCAGCGTTCATGCCGGGAGAGTAAGGCCGAAACCTCCCGTGACTTTCCTGTGACCCGCGACTTTCACTAACATCGCCCCACACGGCCAATTCGCCAGCGCCACAAGGGGGATCGATATTCCGTGTCATCCGCTCGCCGTTCGCTGCTGACCGCCACCGCCGCAGGGACCCTGCTGTGCGCGTTGTGGTTCGTCCCCTCCGCCAACGCCTCGCAGGACGGCCCGGCGAGAACGGCGACGCAGGCCGGTCCGGCCACCACGGCGACGCAGGTCGGCCGGCAGGCCCGGGCGATGTCCGAGGCGACCACCGAGGCCGCGCAGGACACCGCACAGGCCGCGCAGAACACGGCCGAGGCCGCGCAGGACAGCACCGAACTCGCCGACACCGGCAGCTTCGACACCACGCCGTACGTCATCGGCGGCAGCGCGTTCCTCGCCGTCGGCGCCGGGTTCGTGGTGTATTCGGTGCGCCGCGAACGACTCGGATTCTGATTCCCCGCCAGGTCTTCGGCCCGGCACCCCACCACCCGCGGTCCGCCCCAGAAGAGATCTCCGGGAGTGCGGCCGTGCGCCAAGGCGCCCGCCGCCGAACCGAAGTGGGGCGAGGACGCCGCGAGGGGCCCCGTCCCATGGGACGGGGCCCCTCGCCGTCGGACCGGACGGCCGCCCGCCACCGGGGCGGGCAGCCTGCTCGTTACCGCAGCGGGCCGGTGACCGTCTCCACGGCGGCGACGAGGTGCCCCCCGCGCACGAACGCGTCGGCGGCGGCCAGGTCGGGCGCCAGGAAACGGTCCGGGCCAGGGCCCTGCACACCGGCCGCGCGCACGGCGTCGATCACGGCCTGCGTGGCGGGCGCCGGGGCCAGGCCCTCGCGCAGCTCGACGGCGCGGGTGGCGGCGTAGAGCTCGACGGCGATGATCCGGGTGAGGTTGTCGACGGCGGTGCGCAGCTTGCGCGCGGCCGACCAGCCCATGGACACGTGGTCCTCCTGCATGGCGGAGGACGGGATGGAGTCCGCGGAGGCCGGTACGGCCAGCCGCTTCATCTCGCTGACCAGGGCGGCCTGCGTGTACTGGGCGATCATGAGCCCGGAGTCCACGCCGGCGTCGTCGGCGAGGAACGGCGGCAGCCCGTGGCTGCGGTTCTTGTCCAGCAGCCGGTCGGTGCGGCGCTCGGCGATGGAGCCGAGGTCCGCGGCGGCGATGGCGAGGAAGTCCAGGACGTAGGCGACCGGGGCGCCGTGGAAGTTGCCGTTGGACTCGACGCGGCCGTCGGGCAGGACGACGGGGTTGTCGACGGCGGAGGCGAGTTCCCGCTCGGCGACGAGGCGGGCGTGCGCGAGGGTGTCGCGTCCGGCACCGGCGACCTGCGGGGCGCAGCGCACCGAGTAGGCGTCCTGGACGCGGGGGGCGTCGTCCTGGTGGTGCCCGGTGAGCTGGGAGTCCTTGAGGACGGCGAGCATGTTGGCGGCGGAGGCGCCCTGGCCCGGGTGGGGGCGGATGGCGTGCAGCTCGGGCGCGAGCACCTTGTCCGTGCCGAGCAGCGCCTCCAGGCTGAGGGCGGCGGTGACGTCGGCGGACTTGTACAGGGTGTCCAGGTCGGCCAGGGCCATGACCAGCATGCCGAGCATGCCGTCGGTGCCGTTCAGGAGGGCCAGGCCCTCCTTCTCGCGCAGCTCGACGGGCTGGATCCCGTGCTCGGCGAGCAGTTCGCCGGCGGGGCGGACGCTGCCGTCGGGCCCTTCCGCGTCCCCCTCTCCCATGAGGGCGAGGGCGCAGTGGGACAGCGGGGCCAGGTCGCCGGAGCAGCCGAGGGAGCCGTACTCGTGCACGACCGGCGTGATCCCGGCGTTCAGCACGTCGGCCATGGTCTGCGCGACCTCGGGCCGCACACCCGTGTGCCCGGAGCAGACGGTCTTGAGCCGCAGGAACATCAGGGCCCGGACGACCTCGCGCTCGACCCGCGGGCCCATGCCGGCGGCGTGCGAACGGACGATGTTGCGCTGCAGCTGGGCGCGCAGTTCCTGACTGATGTGCCGGCTCGCCAGGGCTCCGAAACCGGTGGAGACGCCGTAGACCGGGTCCGGCTTCGCCGCCAGGGCGTCCACGATCTCCCGGGCCGCCGCGAGAGCCGCCACCGCCTCGGCCGACAGCTCGACCCGGGCGCCGCCGCGGGCCACGGCGAGAACGTCGGACGCCGTGACACCGGACGTCCCCACCACCACAGTGTGCATATCCATATTCAGGAGCGTACGCATTGAATGCGTTGATGTCACTAGTGGAGACGAGGACTGCCCCTTACCGAACCGTGTGCATCACCTCACGGCCCGCGGCCCCGGAAACGCCGGCGCTCCGCGTGCGCGGGCGAGGGTTCGAGCGGGGACTCGTCCGCCAGCCGTACGACAGGATCATCGGGCCCCTCCCGCCCGGCCACCACGGGACGGTCCGCGCGTACGGCCTTGGCCCGGTACTGCGCCGCGTCGGCCAGCCGGAACAGCCGCCGGGCGCCCCGCACCGGCCCGATCGGGTCCTCGGTCGAGGCGACCCCGCAGGCCACCCCCTCCCCCAGCTCCAACTCCGCGGCGCGGCGGCACAGTTCGTCCGCCGCCTTCACCACGTCGTCGGCGGACGGCCCCACCGCCAGCAGGCAGAACTCGTCCCCGCCGAGCCGTGCGACGAGCGCACCCGGCACCATCGCCCCGCACAGCGACAGCACCGACCCGAACCGCTCCAGCAACCGGTCCCCCACGGCATGCCCGAGGGTGTCGTTGACCCTCTTGAGCCCGTTGAGGTCGCAGACGACGAGACTGACGACCGCCCCGTCCGCGCGGTGCCGTTCGACGGCCTCGTCCAGGCGCACGTCCACGGCACGGCGGTTGGCCAGGCCCGTGAGGGCGTCGGTGTACGCGAGCCGGCGGGCCTCCTCCAGCCGCTCGGTCTGCGCGAGCCCGGCGGCGACGACGGCCGCCAGGACGGTGGCGAAGTCGGCGTCCGCCCGCGCGAACACGGGCACACCGACCGCACGGGCGACGTACAACTCGCCCCAGGCCCGCCCGTGCAGCACCACGGGAGCGACCAGACAGCAACCGCGGCCCCGGCGACGCAGCGCGGCCACACGGTGATGGAAGTAGCCGGGGGTGCCGGCCGCCGTGCCCTCGGCGGTCTCCACCCACGCGGTGGGTCCGCCCCCGCCCGCCCACCGCTCGTGCAGGAACTCGGTGATCTCCGGGAACTGGTGCACGGGATAGGCCTCGGACTCCGGGAACTCCTCCTCGTCCGGACGGCGTTCCCCGACGTTCACGAGGACCCGCAGCCGGCCGAGCTCGCGCTCCCACACCGACAGCGCGGCGAAGCTGCCGTCCAGCGCCCCGCATGCACCGAGCGCGGCGGCCCGCCAGGAGTCCTGCGGCGTCCGGGCCGCCGCCATCCCCTGGGCCAGCGCCACCACGGCGGCAAGCCGCTTGTCCTCACCCATTACCCCAGATTAGGTAGGAAAGCCGATAAATGGTGGGGTTGATGGGGCGATCAGGTGGCCGGGGTGGTGCGGGGTGGTTGTGGTGCCGCCCGGGGGCTGCCGCCCCCTGTCCCCTGCCCCTGGATCCGGTGGGTACGGATCATCGTCGGCCACCCGCCCGGTGGGGGCCGACTGGATCCGGTGGGTGCGGACCGTCGTCGGCATCCCGCCCGGTGGGGGCCGATCGCGCAGTTCCCCGCGCCCCTGGGGGGTTGCGGGGCAGGTGGCTGACAGGCGCACCCAGGGAGCCGTCCCTCAGGCGGCCGACATGCGCACACCCAGGGGGTTGCAGGACAGGCGGCTGGCATGCGCGCCACCGCGGAGCCGCCGCACAGGTGGCCGATACGCGCCACCCCGCGACGCCACTCCTCAGCCGGCCGACACACGCACCCCCACGACGCCACCCCGCAGGCAGCTGGCGCACGCCCACGCGACTCCGCCCCGCAGGTAGCCGGCAGGACCGCCGACGCCCCCCTCAGGCGGCCGGCACACGTACCCCGGTGGGGATGCAGGTGCGCCGCGGCAGGGGGTGCAGGGCGGGTGTCACTCTCCGGGCCACTCCGGCTTGCGCTTCTCGTTGAAGGCTGCGACGCCCTCCGCACGGTCGCCCGAGAAGGCCACCGACCGCCATGCCGCGTCCTCGACCTCCAGCCCGGCCCGCAGATCCAGCCCGTGCCCGAGCCGCAGCGCCCGCTTCGCCGCCCGCAGCCCCACCGGCGAGTTCCCGGCGATCCGCGCCCCCAGCGCCAGTGCCTCCTCGCGGTCCTGCCCCTCCTCCACCAGGTGGTCCACCAGCCCCAGCTCGGCGGCCTCCGCCGCCTCCACCCGGCGCGCGGAGAAGATCAGCTCGGCCGCCCGCGCGGCCCCCACCCGCCGCGGCAGCAGCTGCGTACCGCCACCTCCCGGGATCACCCCCACGGACACCTCCGGCAGCCCCACCACCGCCGTACGGTCCGCCACGATCAGGTCGCAGGACAGGGCGAGTTCAAAGCCACCGCCCAGCGCATAGCCGTGCACCGACGCGATCGTCGGCATCGGCAGCTCCAGCACGCCGGTGTACGCCCCCCGCGCCATGGGCCGCTGCCGCACCAGCTCCGCGTCGCTGAGCGAGTTCCGCTCCTTCAGATCGGCGCCGACACAGAACGCCCGTTCATGGGAGGAGGTCACCACGACCACCCGCGCGTCCCGGTCGGCGCCGAGCGACTCGCAGGCGGCTGCGATCGAGCGGGCCATCCCGGTCGAGACGGCGTTCATGGCCTTCGGCCGGTCCAGCACCAGCTCCGCCACGTGCCCGTGCCGCCGTACCAGCACGAACTCCCCGAACCGCTCCTCGCTCATGACACCCTCCGGTTAACGCGGGTTAACTCACTGTCGGCCCGATCATCGCAGCCGTACCCCGCCCCGGGAAAGGGCCCCCGGAAAGAGCCGATCCCGCCCGGTGTTCTACGCCCGTTCGAGTGACATCCCGGCCGTCTCACCCCACACCGCCCACAGGAGCGCATAGCGTGCGCACCGCCACGGCGCGCCCCGGGCGCGCGGCGGGGAGGGAACTCATGACACCGATACGAACGCAGTCCCGTGCGCCGGAAGCGGACCGACAACCGGAAGCGGACCGGCAAGGGGAGCCACTGGCCACCCTCCGCCGCGGCCGCCACCGCAAGCCCCGCCCCCGCAGGATCCTGCTGGCCGCCGGCGGTCTCGCCCTCGCCGCCGGAGTCCTCAGCCTCGTCCGCGTGGCCCCGGACCCCGGGGTCGGCACCCCCGGCACCGCGGAGGCCGAGCCCCGCCTGGACCCGACCGGCAGCGCCACACCCACCACGCCCCGCGCCCACGCCGCTGCCACCCCTCGCCCCACGTCCACATCCGTCATGGGCGGAGCGGGCGCCGCACCGCTGCACACGACCACGACAGCCCCCGCGGCCCGGCCCACCCCCACCACACTCCCCGGCAGCCCGGGCGTGCCCACGACCATCCCCACCGGGTCCCCGACCACGGCACCCGCCACACCGCGCACGCCCACCCGCCCCCCGAGCCACCCCACCACCGCACCCGCGCCCACACCCACAGGCACGCCCAAGCCCAAGCCCAGGCCCAAGCCCGTACCGGCGCCGGGCGGGAACATGTGCGTACCGGTGATAGGCCTGTGCGTGGACCTGCCGTAGACCTCAGGCCGACCGTAGATCTCAGGCTGGCCGCAGACCTCAGGCCTGGCCGTCGCGGCGCGCGAGCAGCCACGGCTCGACCACACCGAGCCCGCGGACCGGCCGCTGCCACATCGGCTGGAGCGCGAAGCGGTACACGGGCGGCTCCTCGCCCTCCTTCTCCGCGGCGACCGCGGCCTCGGCCGCTTCCGCCTCCGAGGCGGGGGCCTCGCCACTGCGGATCAGCTCCTCCGCGAAGGCGCTGTCCACGAGCACGGCATCACGTGGGGCTATCGACGTCAGCCGGGAGGCGAGGTTCACCGTGGTACCGAAGACATCACCCATACGGGTGGTCACCGTGCCGAAGGCCATGCCCACCCGCAGCTCGGGCATCGTCTCGTCGTTCGCCATCGTCTCGACCAGACGCAGGGCGATGTCCGCAGCGATGCCCGCGTCGTCGGCGGCGTACAGCACCTCGTCGCCGAGGGTCTTGATGAGCCGCCCGCCCCGCGCGGCCACCAGGTCGGCGGCAGTGGTCTCGAAGGCCTCGACGAGCTCGCCCAGCTCCTCCTCCTCCATCCGCCGGGTCAGCCGCGTGAACCCGACGAGGTCGGCGAAACCCACGGCAAGCCGCCGGTCGACCATCTCCTCGTCGTCCCCGGTCTGCACGACACGACCGGCCGAGGCGGCGAGCTGGCGGCGCCACACATAGACCAGGAACTCCTCCAGCTCGGGCAGGAGCAGCTCGACGATCGGATACGTCACCTCGGTGCGGGTCATGCCCGGCTCGGGCGGCTCGGTCAGCCCCTCCAGAAAGGAATCGATCTGCCATTCCGCCAGACGGGCGGTGGTCTGCCCCGTGGACCGGGCGACCTGCACCGCCATGGCCTCGCTGAGCAGCCCCGCCTCGACCAGACCGGCAAGGCGCCGCAGGGCCAGCACGTCGGCCTCGGTGAGCGCCTTGGCCTGCCCGATGTCGGCAAAGCCCATGGCCCGCCAGAACCGCGACGCCAGTTCCATGGAGACACCGGCGCTGCGGGCCGCCTGGAAAGGGGTGTAGCGCCGCTCGGCGCCGAGGATGAGCTGTTCGAGACGCAGGGCGAGCGGGTCCTCGCCGGAGTCGGCGGCGTGGGGGTCCACCCGGCCGTCCGCGTCCGCGCCGGAACCCGTGTCGTCGACGCTCACGCCTGCTGCCCTTCCGATCTGCCACGGTCAGGTATCGACCGGCCTCAACTCTACGGCAGGTGTGCGCCAGCTCACTCCGTCGGGTTCGGCAAGGAGCAGGTCAGCTCACCCGCCCCGGTCTGGACCACGCCCCGACCAGACGGTACGCCCCGCACCCGCCGACGGCGGGAAGGGGACGGGCCGCGGCGGTTGGCGT
>NZ_JBIBJK010000001.1:0-234004 GCF_042958635.1 Streptomyces sp. NPDC007971 | reverse complement strand
GCACGTCACCCCCGGCACCCGGACAACCGACCGATTCCCGGCAAGCCCCCCACCCGCCGACGACGGGAACCCGGCACGCCCCGCACCCGCCGACGACGGGAAGGGGACGGGCCGCGGCGGTTGGCACGTCACCCCCGGCACCCGGACAACCGACCGATTCCCGGCAAGCCCCCCACCCGCCGACGACGGGAACCCGGCACGCCCCGCACCCGCCGACGGCGGGAAGGGGACGGGCCGGGGGGTGTCCGCCCGCAGCGGTTGGCGCGTCAACCCCGGCACGTGGACAGCCGACCGATTCCGCGCCGTTCCGAGGACGGACACCCTTCGGCGCGGCCCCGACCCACCACCACCCCGGGGCGCTACGCAAGCCCCCACCCACCGAGAGAGGCGCCGCAGGCACTGCACGCCCACCACCCACCGCCACCGGGAACCGCAGGGACCGCACGGACCGCACGGACCGCACGGACCGCCCCAGGCAACGGGCCCCACCCGCGCTCCCGCAGCCGAGGCCACCATCCGGGCCACCACCCCCACACAGCCGAGGCCGTCACCTCACGCAGCCGAGCCAACCACCCTCACGCAGCCGAGCCGGCAGCCCTCACGCGGCCCGCAGATGCACGATGTCCCCCGCCCCCACCGCCTCCCGCGCACCCGACTCGGTGGCGATGACCAGCCGCCCGTCCCCGTCGACGGCCACCGCCTCCCCCACCAGGGCCCGATCCCCCGGCAGCTCCGCCCGCACCACCCGCCCGAGCGTCGCGCACCCCGCCGCATAGGTCTCCTGCAGCCCGCTGACCGCGGGATCACCCCCCGCGTCCCGCCAGCGCCGGTACCACTCCTCCAGCGACCGCAGCACCGCCCGCAGCAGCGGATCCCGGTCCGTGCTCACCGCCCCGGCCAGCGCCAGCGACCCCGCCTGGGGCACGGGCAGCTCCCCGGCGCCCAGGGAGACGTTGATGCCGACCCCGACGACCACCCCGTGCTCCCCGGCCCGCTCGGCGAGGATGCCCCCGGCCTTGCGCTCCTCACCGCCCACGGTCACCAGCAGGTCGTTGGGCCACTTCAGCGCCGTGTCCACGCCCGCGGCCCGGGACAGCCCCGTCGCCACGGCCACTCCGGTGAGCAGCGGCAGCCAGCCCCAGCGGGCCACCGGCACCTCGGCGGGGTTCAGCAGGACGGAGAAGAACAGACCGGACCGGGCCGGCGCGGACCACTGCCGATCGAGCCGCCCCCGCCCGGCGGTCTGCTCCTCGGCGACGAGAACCGCGCCCTCGCCCGCCTTGCCGGCCACGGCCCGGTCCACCAGGTCGGAATTGGTGGAGCCGGTGAGCTGGACCACCTCGAACTCCGACCACAGGCTGCCTTCCCTGACCAGCCCGCGCCGCAGCACAGCGGCGTTCAGCGGCGGGCGCTCCAGGTCGGACCAACGGCTGTCGTCTGATGCATTGTGCGGCGTCATGCAAGTCACCCTAGGTGTGGGAAACGCCGCACTGCCGACACCCGGGCGCGCCACTACGCTACGGATGAGTAACCGTCCCCCCTTTTGAGCAGGCAGGGAGCCGCGATCCCGATGTCCGAGCCGGAAGAGATCGACATTCACACGACCGCGGGCAAGCTCGCGGATCTACAGCGCCGTATTGACGAAGCGACGCACGCCGGCTCCGCACGCGCCGTGGAAAAGCAGCACGCCAAGGGCAAACTGACGGCCCGTGAGCGGGTCGAGCTGCTGCTCGACGAGGGTTCCTTCGTCGAGCTGGACGAGTTCGCCCGCCACCGCTCCACCAACTTCGGGCTGGAGAAGAACCGCCCGTACGGCGACGGCGTGGTGACCGGCTACGGCACGGTCGACGGCCGCCCCGTAGCCGTCTTCTCCCAGGACTTCACGGTCTTCGGCGGCGCGCTCGGCGAGGTCTACGGCCAGAAGATCGTCAAGGTCATGGACTTCGCGCTGAAGACCGGCTGCCCGGTCATCGGCATCAACGACTCCGGCGGCGCCCGCATCCAGGAGGGCGTCGCCTCCCTCGGCGCCTACGGCGAGATCTTCCGCCGCAACACCCACGCCTCCGGCGTGATCCCGCAGATCAGCCTGGTCGTCGGCCCGTGTGCGGGCGGCGCGGTCTACTCCCCGGCCATCACGGACTTCACGGTGATGGTCGACCAGACCTCGCACATGTTCATCACCGGCCCGGACGTCATCAAGACCGTCACCGGCGAGGACGTCGGTTTCGAGGAGCTGGGCGGCGCCCGTACGCACAACGCGGTCTCCGGTGTGGCCCACCACATGGCGGGCGACGAGAAGGACGCGATCGAGTACATCAAGCAGCTGCTGTCGTACCTGCCGTCCAACAACCTCAGCGAGCCCCCGGTCTTCGCGGAGGAGGCGGACCTCTCGCTCACCGACGAGGACCGCGAGCTGGACACGCTGGTCCCGGACAGCGCGAACCAGCCGTACGACATCCGCACGGTGGTCGAACACGTCCTGGACGACGCCGAGTTCTTCGAGACGCAGGCGCTGTTCGCGCCGAACATCGTGACCGGCTTCGGCCGGGTCGAGGGCCGGCCGGTGGGCATCGTCGCCAACCAGCCGATGCAGTTCGCCGGCTGCCTGGACATCGACGCCAGCGAGAAGGCGGCCCGCTTCGTACGCACGTGCGACGCCTTCAACGTCCCCGTGCTCACCTTCGTCGACGTGCCCGGATTCCTCCCGGGCGTCGGCCAGGAACACACCGGCATCATCCGCCGCGGCGCCAAGCTGATCTACGCGTACGCGGAGGCCACGGTCCCGCTGATCACGGTCATCACCCGCAAGGCCTTCGGCGGTGCCTACGACGTCATGGGCTCCAAGCACCTGGGCGCCGACCTCAACCTCGCCTGGCCGACCGCCCAGATCGCCGTCATGGGCGCCCAGGGCGCGGTCAACATCCTGCACCGGCGCACGATCGCCGAGGCGGAGTCGAACGGCGAGGACGCCGAGGCGACCCGCGCCCGTCTGATCCAGGAGTACGAGGACGCGCTCCTCAACCCCTACGTCGCGGCCGAGCGCGGCTACATCGACGCGGTGATCATGCCGTCGGACACCCGGGCACACATCGTCCGCGGTCTGCGTCAGCTGCGCACCAAGCGGGAATCACTGCCTCCGAAGAAGCACGGCAACATCCCCCTCTAGGCCCCGCTGACCTTTGGAGCGGTCATGAACATCAAGGTCGTACGAGGCAACCCGACCCCGGAGGAGCTGGCCGCCGCCCTGGCGGTGGTCCGCGCCCGCGCCGCGGCGGCGGCGGCAACGCCGTCCGGCGCGGGCGGCCCGAGGGACTCCTGGTCGGACCCGGCCCGCATCGCGGGACAGCGCGTCCCGCACCCCGGCCAGGCGTCCTGGACGCGCACCTACTGGCCGAGCTGACCGGAACCCGCCCGAGGGGCGCGGGGAACCGCGCACGGGGGAACAACACAGGGCAAAATCTGAGTACATCTACTCAGGCATCCCGTCCGGCCCGGCCCCACGCTGGGGGCATGCTGTGGTCAGACCCCGAGGACGAGCCGCCGAAAGACCTGCGCGACATGCAGGAGATGCTGCGGCGGCTCGGCCTCGTCCTGGCCCTGGCGATGCTGCTCGGGATGATCGTGATCGGCCTGAGGTGACGATCGTGACCGGCCCAAGGTGACGATCGCGACTGGCCCGAGGTGACGAAGCGGCACCGCTAACCTGGCGGTATGACTGCTACGCCGCGCAGGCGACTCGTGCTCGCCTCCCAGTCCCCCGCCCGTCTGGGCCTCCTGAGGCAGGCGGGCCTTGCGCCCGAGGTGATCGTCAGCGGCTTCGACGAGGACTCGATCACGGCGCCCACCCCGGCAGAGCTGGCGCTCGCCCTGGCCGAGGCCAAGGCCTCCGTGGTGGCGGCGAAGCCGGAGGTGCACGGCGCCCTGGTGATCGGCTGCGACTCGGTGCTGGAGCTGGACGGCCAGGCGCTCGGCAAGCCCACCGACGCCGAGGAGGCCACGGCCCGCTGGAAGGCGATGCGCGGGCGGGCCGGGACCCTCCAGACGGGTCACTGCATCTGGGACACGGAGGCCAACCGGTACGTCGCCGGGGTCGCCTCCACCGTCGTCCGCTTCGGCGACCCCTCGGACGAGGAGATCGCCGCGTACGTCGCCTCCGGGGAACCCCTCTACGTCGCGGGGGCGTTCACCCTGGACGGCCGTTCGGCGCCGTTCATCGAGGGCATCGACGGCGACCACGGCAATGTGATCGGCATCAGCCTGCCCCTCGTACGGCGGCTGCTGGGCGAACTGGGCGTCGGCATCACAGAGTTGTGGGCACCGGCTGAGTGAGCTGGGCGGGGACCGTGTCCTGCGGCGTGTCGTCCCCGTCCTGCGGCTCACCCGTCCGTCCGTGCGGCTCGGCCGCGACGCCCCGGGACAGCTCCGGCGACACGCCCGGCGCGGTCTCGGTCTTCGGGTCGCCGCCGGCCTCCGGTGCGCCGCCGGGCGGGGCCTGCTCCGGGCCGCCGTCACGGTCGTACGTCACCAGGAGCAGGACGACGAGCCCGAGCACCACCATCATGAACAGGAACGCCGGCCAGCCCACCAGGCCGAGGGTGAACGCACCCAACAGGCCGTGCACCACCGCGACGCTGACCAGCAGGATGCGGCCGAAGCCGGCGGGGGCGCGATTGCGTATCGCGACGAGCATGGCCACCACGGCGCACAGGACGAAGTAGAGGCCGAAGACGACGCCGCCGATCTTCGAGGACGTCGACATGACGTCGGGGTCGAGCCCGGCCAGCGACATCTTCTGCCGGTCCACGACCATGCCGAGGAACCAGTTCAGTGCCGCGACGACGAGCGCCTCCGCGAACAGGACGATCGTCACGACCCATGCCACCGGTCTGCGTACCACCGGCCCCCACCCACTTTCGCCCTCAGCCCGAGCAGAGCTGCTGTTACCTGAAGTACGTCCGAGTCATCGCGAACGCTACTAACGGGTAAACCCAGGGACAAGGGTTCGGTCAGGAGCAAAGAATCATTGGGCCATTCGTAGGGACTCGACAAAGAAACGGAGTGGGCCGCAGCACGCTCTCACAGAGACCTTGACCACATGAGAGGGCTAGGGTTTCCCGGGGGAGTCCTGCGCACCGAGGTGCGACAAGGACTTTCGCGGGTCGAGCAAGCCTCGCATCACGCTCCGTGTGGGCAAGCTCACCACTGGGGACGGGTCGAAGTGACGTGTCGGCAGTCCCTAAACTCGGCTTGTTTCAAGGAGGGAGCCTCAATCGTGCGCAAGGTGCTCATCGCCAACCGTGGCGAAATCGCTGTCCGCGTTGCCCGGGCCTGCCGGGACGCCGGGATCGCGAGCGTGGCCGTCTATGCAGACCCCGACCGGGACGCTCTGCACGTCCGCGCCGCGGATGAGGCGTTCGCCCTGGGCGGTGACACCCCGGCCACCAGCTACCTGGACATCGACAAGGTCCTGAACGCGGCACGTGAGTCGGGTGCCGACGCCATCCACCCGGGGTACGGCTTCCTCTCCGAGAACGCCGAGTTCGCCCAGGCGGTGCTGGACGCCGGTCTGATCTGGATCGGCCCGCCCCCGCAGGCCATCCGCGATCTGGGTGACAAGGTCGCCGCCCGGCACATCGCCCAGCGGGCCGGCGCCCCCCTGGTGGCCGGCACGCCCGACCCGGTCTCCGGCGCCGACGAGGTGGTCGCCTTCGCCGAGGAGCACGGCCTGCCGATCGCCATCAAGGCGGCGTTCGGCGGCGGCGGCCGCGGCCTGAAGGTCGCCCGGACCCTCGAAGAGGTCCCCGAGCTGTACGAGTCCGCGGTGCGCGAGGCGGTTGCCGCCTTCGGCCGTGGCGAGTGCTTCGTCGAGCGCTACCTGGACCGTCCGCGCCACGTGGAGACCCAGTGCCTGGCGGACAAGCACGGCAACGTGGTCGTGGTCTCCACCCGTGACTGCTCCCTGCAGCGCCGCCACCAGAAGCTGGTCGAGGAGGCCCCGGCGCCGTTCCTGTCCGAGCAGCAGGTCGCCGAGCTGTACCGCGCCTCGAAGGCGATCCTGAAGGAGGCCCGCTACGAGGGCGCCGGCACCTGTGAGTTCCTGGTCGGCCAGGACGGCACGATCTCCTTCCTGGAGGTGAACACCCGCCTCCAGGTGGAGCACCCGGTGACCGAGGAGGTCGCCGGCATCGACCTGGTCCGCGAGATGTTCCGCATCGCCGACGGCGAGGAGCTGGGCTACGACGACCCGGAGCTGCGCGGCCACTCCTTCGAGTTCCGCATCAACGGCGAGGACCCGGGCCGCAACTTCCTCCCCGCCCCCGGCACGGTCACCCGGTTCGACGCGCCCTCCGGTCCCGGTGTCCGCCTGGACGCGGGCGTGGAGGCCGGCTCGGTCATCGGCCCGGCCTGGGACTCGCTGCTCGCCAAGCTGATCGTCACCGGCCGCACCCGCAAGGAGGCCCTGGAGCGGGCCGCCCGCGCCCTGGACGAGTTCCAGGTCGAGGGCATGGCCACGGCGATCCCGTTCCACCGCGTGGTCGTCCGGGACCCCGCCTTCGCCCCGGAGCTGACCGGCTCCGCGGACCCGTTCACGGTCCACACCCGCTGGATCGAGACCGAGTTCGTCAACGAGATCAAGCCCTTCACCGCGCCGGCCGACGCCGAGGCGGAGGAGGACACGGGCCGCGAGACGGTCGTCGTCGAGGTCGGCGGCAAGCGTCTGGAGGTCTCCCTCCCGTCCTCCCTGGGCATGTCCCTGGCCCGCACCGGCCTCGCGGCGGGCGCCAAGCCGAAGCGCCGCGCCGCCAAGAAGTCCGGCCCCGTGGCGTCGGGCGACACCCTCGCCTCCCCGATGCAGGGCACGATCGTGAAGGTGGCCGTCGAGGAGGGCCAGGAGGTCCAGGAGGGCGACCTGGTCGTCGTCCTGGAGGCCATGAAGATGGAGCAGCCCCTGAACGCCCACAAGGCGGGCACCATCAAGGGCCTGACCTTCGAGGTCGGCGCGTCGGTGACGTCGGGCGCGGCGATCTGCGAGATCAAGGACTGACGGCACAAGCCCGATCGACGCCCGGTGGAGCAACCACGCTCTGCCGGGCGTTCCCTTTGCACCGAACCACCCCGCCACCAGCCGCCCTCAGGGCCACGGGGAACGACGCCTCCAGGGGCACGGGGAACTGCGCCTCCAAGGGGCGCGGGGAACTGCGCGAACAACCACAACGGACCCGCACCCGCCCGACGACCGGCAACCGCCGACCCCCAAGGGGCGCGGGGAACTGCGCGAACGGCCACTATGGACCCGCACCCGCCCGACGACCTCAGCCCCCACGGCGACCAAGCGCAGGCGCAGGCACAGGCACAGACACCGGCACAGACACCTCAGCGCCTGCGAAGGTCGGCGACCCGCCCCCGCTCGGCCCCCGCCGCCGGCTCCCCCAGCATCCCCCGCAGTCCACCCCCGGGCATCTGCCCACGCCTGGGCCCCGGCAGCGGAGCGCGCCGCGCCGCAGGCCCCTGCTCACCCCCCGGGCTCCCGCTCGCCCCGGCCACGGCGATCTGCACCCCCTGATCGGCGAGAGCCTGCAGCTCGGTCGCGGCACGGTCGTCGTGGACGGGTGGCTCGTCGGTGACCAGGCGGGTGATGACATCGGTCGGCACCGTCTGGAACATCGTGTCGGTGCCGAGCTTGGTGTGGTCGGCGAGGACCACGACCTCGGCGGCGGCCTGCACCAGCGCACGGTCGACGGACGCCGAGAGCATGTTGGAGGTGGACAGACCCCGCTCCGCGGTCAGGCCGCTGCCCGACAGGAACGCCTTCGACACTCTCAGCCCCTGCAGGGACTGCTCGGCGCCGGAGCCGACGAGAGCGTAGTTGGAGCCGCGGAGGGTGCCTCCGGTCATCACGACCTCCACGCGGTTGGCATGGGCCAGCGCCTGGGCGACCAGGAGGGAGTTGGTGACGACCGTCAGTCCGGGCACGCGGGCGAGGCGGCGGGCCAGCTCCTGCGTGGTGGTTCCCGCCCCGACGACGATGGCCTCGCCCTCGTCGACGAGGCCCGCGGCGACGTCGGCGATGGCCGTCTTCTCGGCGGTCGCGAGATGGGATTTCTGCGGAAAGCCGGACTCCCGCGTGAAACCGCCCGGCAATACCGCACCGCCGTGCCGGCGGTCGAGGAGTCCTTCTGCCTCCAGTGCCCGCACGTCCCGTCGTACGGTCACTTCGGAGGTCTGGACGACGCGGGCGAGCTCACGGAGCGACACGGCCCCGTTCGCTCGCACCATTTCGAGGATCAATTGGCGACGTTCTGCAGCGAACACGAAACTGACAGTAACCCCAACGACCGTCTGCTTTCAGCAGTTTGCGCCGAATAGCAGAAGTTGTTCGCATGGGAGGGCGGGAAGTGGTATAGGGCCTAACCCGCCCGGCTATGCCGTACGCATGCTCGACAACTCCCCGTGACCAGCGGGGACATGGAATCGGCCGTCAGGCCTCGCCGCCGGCCTTGCGCGTGTGGAGCTGGCGCGCGACCTCCGCGATCGACCCCGAAAGGGAGGGGTACACCGTGAATGCGTTCGCGATCTGTTCGACCGTCAGATTGTTGTCGACGGCGATCGAGATGGGGTGGATGAGTTCCGAGGCGCGCGGCGCGACGACCACACCGCCGACGACGATCCCGGTGCCCGGGCGGCAGAAGATCTTCACGAAGCCGTCCCGGATGCCCTGCATCTTGGCGCGCGGGTTGCGCAGCAGGGGAAGTTTGACGACACGCGCGTCGATCTTGCCCGCGTCCACGTCGGCCTGGCTGTAGCCGACGGTGGCGATCTCCGGGTCGGTGAAGACGTTCGAGGAGACCGTCTTGAGGTTCAGCGGGGCCACCGCATCGCCGAGGAAGTGGTACATGGCGATACGTCCCTGCATGGCGGCGACGGACGCAAGGGCGAAGACACCGGTCACGTCACCGGCCGCATAGACACCCGGAGCGGTCGTACGGGAGACCTTGTCGGTCCAGATGTGCCCCGACTCGCGCAGCTTGACGCCGGCCTCCTCCAGGCCGAGCCCCGCACTGTTGGGGATGGCGCCGACGGCCATGAGGCAGTGCGAGCCGGTGATGACGCGGCCGTCGGCCAGCGTCACCTCCACCCGGTCGCCGACGCGCTTGGCGGACTGCGCGCGGGAGCGGGCCATCACGTTCATGCCGCGGCGCCGGAAGACGTCCTCCAGGACGGCGGCGGCGTCCGGGTCCTCGCCGGGCAGCACGCGATCGCGCGAGGACACCAGGGTCACCTTGGAGCCGAGCGCCTGGTAGGCGCCGGCGAACTCGGCACCGGTCACGCCCGAGCCGACCACGATCAGCTCTTCGGGCAGCTCGGTGAGGTCGTAGACCTGGGTCCAGTTGAGGATGCGCTCGCCGTCGGGCTGGGCGTCGGGCACCTCGCGCGGGTGACCGCCGGTGGCGACCAGGACGGCGTCGGCGGTGAGGGTCTCCTCGGTGCCGTCGGCGGTGGTGACGACGACCTTGCGGGAGCCGTCGAGGCCCTGCATGCCGTCCAGCCGGCCGCGGCCGCGCATGACCCGGGCGCCGGCGCGGGTGACGGAGGCGGTGATGTCGTGCGACTGGGCGAGCGCGAGCCGCTTCACACGCCGGTTGACCTTCCCGAGGTCCACGCCCACCACCCGGGCCGCCTGCTCCAGCGGCGGGGTGTCGTCGGCCACGATGATGCCCAGCTCCTCGTAGGAGGAGTCGAAGGTGGTCATCACCTCGGCCGTAGCGATAAGGGTCTTCGACGGCACGCAGTCGGTCAGTACCGACGCTCCGCCCAGACCGTCGCAGTCGACGACGGTCACCTCCGCGCCGAGCTGGGCGGCCACCAGGGCCGCCTCGTATCCGCCGGGTCCGCCACCGATGATCACGATCCGAGTCACGTACCCCATTGTCCCGCACGCTTCAAGGTGCTACTGCCCGGGGCTGCACACGCGGGACTCCTGGGGCGGGAGAGGGCGATCGTGGCCGGAGTTTCCCCTGCCGTACCCTCTCCCCATGTCGCTCTATGCCGCGTACGCCGGCAACCTCGACGCGCGGCTGATGTCCGGCCGCGCCCCGCACTCCCCGCTGCGCGCCATAGGCTGGCTGAACAGCTGGCGGCTGACCTTCGGAGGCGAGCAGCTGGGCTGGGAGGGCGCACTGGCGACCATCGTCGAGGAGCCCGGGGCCCAGGTCTTCGTCGGCCTGTACGACCTCGCGCCCATGGACGAGGAGTCCCTGGACCGGTGGGAGGCCGTGAGCCTCGGCATCTACCGGCGCGTCCGGGTGCGCGTGCACACGCTGGACGGCGAGGAGTCCGCGTGGGCGTACGTCCTCAACGGCTACGAGGGCGGGCTGCCCTCGGCCCGGTACCTCGGGGAGATCGCCGACGCCGCCGAGTCCGCCGGGGCGCCGCACGACTATGTGATGGAACTCCGCAAGCGCCCCTGCTGAGGCGGGCCGGCCGCCTCTTGCTGCGGGTTTGCCCCCGCTTCGTCGAAAACGACAAGACAACGATCGCAATCCCGTGGGCTCTGTCATCTACGCGCGTAGGCGAAGACCGGCTACCCTCGTCGGCGTGAACGCATCTCTTCTTCCGGACGACATCCAGGGCGACCCCTACGCCGCCGCCGACGCCGCCGCCGCGCGCCTGCGCGAACTCACCGGCGCCGAGACCCACGACGTCGCCCTCGTGATGGGCTCCGGCTGGGCTCCGGCCGTCGACGCCCTGGGGGCCCCCGACGCCGAGTTCCAGGTCACCGAGCTGCCCGGCTTCCCGCCGCCGGCCGTCCAGGGGCACGGCGGCAAGATCCGCTCGTACTCCTTCGGTGACAAGCGCGCGCTGGTCTTCCTGGGCCGCACGCACTACTACGAGGGCCGCGGGGTCGCCTCCGTCGCGCACGGCGTCCGCACGGCCGTCGCCGCCGGCTGCAAGACCATCGTGCTCACCAACGGCTGCGGCGGCCTGCGCGAGGGCATGCGCCCCGGCCAGCCGGTCCTGATCAGCGACCACATCAACCTGACGGCCGCGTCCCCGATCGTCGGCGCCAACTTCGTCGACCTGACGGACCTCTACTCCCCCCGCCTGCGCGCCCTGTGCAAGGAGATCGACCCCACCCTGGAGGAGGGCGTCTACGCACAGTTCCCCGGCCCGCACTACGAGACCCCGGCCGAGATCCGCATGGCCCGCACGATCGGCGCGGACCTCGTCGGCATGTCCACGGTCCTGGAGGCGATCGCCGCCCGTGAGGCGGGCGCCGAGGTGCTGGGCATCTCCCTGGTCACCAACCTCGCGGCCGGCATGACGGGCGAGCCCCTCAACCACGAGGAGGTCCTCCAGGCGGGCCGCGACTCGGCGGCACGCATGGGCGAACTGCTCGGCCAGGTACTGGGCAAGCTGTAGGCGACCTCCGGGGGACCTGCGGCAAGCAAGGCACGCGGCAGGCACCACGGACCACTGACGGCACCGCCGCGCCACGGTTCTGCGGTGCTCCGGTTCCGCGGCGCTCCGGTTCCGCGGCGCTCCTATTCCGCGGCGCTCCGATGTCGCTGGCGCTGCCGCGCCGCGGAGTCGTGGGGCTGCCGGACTGCGGTTGCTGAGCTGCCGCAGCGCGGTGTCGCGGAGCTGCCGTAGCGCGGTGCCAAGGTGCTGCCGTAGCGCGGTGCCAAGGTGCTGCGGTGTCGCTGATGCTGCTGAACCACGGCACCACTGCGCTGCTGCGTCGCCGGTGCTGTGTATACCGCGGCGCCACTGCGCTGCTGTGTCGCCGGTACTGCTGTACCGCGGTGCTGCCGTGTCGTGGTGAGCGTGATCCTGCCGTCCGCTTCTCGGCCGACCGAGTCGGGTGGGCGGGTGGGCAAAACGGGGGTCTGGGGGCGGAGCCCCCAGGGACGAGGCAAACAAGGAGAGGTTGATCCCAAGGTGCACGACGATCTCATCGCCCAGGCCAAGGCATGGCTCGCCGAGGACCCCGACGCGGAGACCCGCAGGGAACTCGCCGAGCTGATCGACGCCGGCGACGTGACCGAACTGTCGGCCCGTTTCAGCGGCACCCTCCAGTTCGGTACGGCCGGCCTGCGGGGCGAACTCGGCGCCGGCCCGATGCGCATGAACCGCTCGGTCGTCATCCGCGCCGCCGCCGGCCTCGCCGCGTACCTGAAGAAGAACGAGCCCGCCCTGGAGGAAAAGGGAGCCGGTCTCGTCGTCATCGGCTACGACGCCCGCCACAAGTCCGCCGACTTCGCCCGGGACACCGCCGCCGTGATGATCGGCGCGGGCCTGCGCGCAGCGGTCCTGCCCCGCCCCCTGCCCACCCCCGTGCTGGCCTTCGCGATAAGGCACCTGGGCGCGGCTGCGGGCGTGGAGGTCACCGCCAGCCACAACCCGCCCCGGGACAACGGCTACAAGGTGTACCTGGGCGACGGCTCCCAGATCGTCCCGCCCGCCGACGCGGAGATCGCCGCCGAGATCGACGCGATCGCCTCCCTGAACGACGTACCCCGCCCGGACGCCGGCTGGGAGATCCTGGACGACGCGGTCCTGGACGCCTACCTGGCCCGTACGGACGCCGTCCTCGCTCCCGGCTCCCCCCGCACCGCCCGCACGGTCTACACGGCGATGCACGGCGTCGGCCGCGACGTCCTGCTGGCCGCCTTCGCCCGGGCCGGCTTCCCCGAGCCGGTGCTCGTCGCCGAGCAGGCCGACCCGGACCCGGACTTCCCGACGGTGGCCTTCCCCAACCCGGAGGAGCCTGGCGCGATGGACCTGGCGTTCGCCCGGGCCCGCACGAGCGACCCGGACCTCGTCATCGCCAACGACCCCGACGCCGACCGCTGCGCCGTGGCCGTCAGGAGCGGGGACGACTGGCGGATGCTGCGCGGCGACGAGGTGGGCGCGCTGCTCGCCGCCCATCTGGTCCGCCAGGGCGCGACCGGCGTGCTCGCGGAGTCGATCGTCTCCTCCTCCCTCCTCGGCCGTATCGCCGAGAAGGCGGGCCTGCCCTACGAGGAGACCCTCACCGGCTTCAAGTGGATCGCCCGGGTGGACGGCCTGCGCTACGGCTACGAGGAGGCCCTCGGCTACTGCGTGGACCCCGAGGGCGTGCGCGACAAGGACGGCATCACGGCCGCGCTCCTGATCACGGAGCTGGCCTCCGTCCTCAAGGAGGAGGGCCGCACCCTGCTCGACCTCCTCGACGACCTCGCCGTGGAGCACGGCCTGCACGCCACCGACCAGCTGTCGGTCCGCGTCGAGGACCTCTCCGTCATCGCGGACGCGATGCGCCGCCTGCGCGAGCAGCCCCCGGCCGAGCTGGCGGGCCTGCCGGTCGTCCGCGCCGAGGACCTCACGCAGGGCACGGACAGCCTCCCGCCCACCGACGGCCTGCGCTACACCCTCGACGGCGCCCGCGTCATCGTCCGCCCCAGCGGCACCGAGCCCAAGCTGAAGTGCTACCTGGAGGCCGTCGTCCCGGTCGCCGCCCACGCCGGCCTCCCGGCGGCCCACGCCAGGGCGACGGAGCTGCTGGCCGCGCTGAAGCGGGACCTGTCGGCAGCGGCCGGCATCTGACCCGTACGCACGACGAAGGGGCGCCCCGTCCGGGGCGCCCCTTCTCGTCGATCGCCGCACGCCGTCCCGGTCGTGCGGGTGGGGGAGCCGGAGCCGGCCGAAGGCCGGCACGCTCACCCCGCGACGCTCACCCCGCGACGCTCACCCCGTGGCGAGCAGGATCGCCAGCAGTACCGCCCCGGCCACCGCGGGCGCGGCCACCTCGTAGGCCCAGCGCACGGTGATCTCGCCCTGGGCCGCCTCCGCCTCGCCGTGCCGCTCCAGGAGGTCCCGCAGCTCGTCCATGATCTTGTCGGTCTCGGCGCGCGTCGGGCCGGCCGGGACGTCACCGCCGCCGACCGCGCCGAATCCGCCCAGCCCCCCGAAAGCCCCGTTCCGCCCGGCCCCGGAACCGGCCCGCATCTGGCGCCGCGCCGCCTTCTTGCGGGCGCGCAGCGAGACGGGGACGGCCCACAGCTGGTACTTGACGCCGGACTGCGCGACGACCTCGTTGGTGTACGCGGAGCGCAGGGAGGCGATCTCGCCCCAGGGCACGGTGATCACCCGGAAGGGATTGCGGATCCGCAGCCGCTCGTCGTTCGCGAAGACGGCCGGGCGCAGCGTGAAGGCGATCACCAGCGGCACGATCAGGATCAGCGCGGCCAGCGCGAGCCAGGGCGTCCGTCCGTGCCCGCGGACCAGTGCGTCGAAGCCCAGCCAGCCGGCGAGCACGAGCAGCAGCGCACCTGCCACCAGCGCCAGCGGCGAGCGGTAGATCCGGTCCTTGGCGGCGGGCGCCGAGGGCTGTGGCGCGGGTGACTGGTGGTCCGGGGTCGTCATGGTCCCGATTCTGCCCGAAGCCGCCGCGAGCGCCCCTACGAGCCCCGACACCGGCGCTCATCCGTGACCTCCGACGAGGCGATGAGCGGCGGGGGCTATACAGAAACTACGCGCGTAGATATGCTCGTCTGGTGACCATGCCCACCACTGCACCCGCTGCCCTCGCTGACGTCACCGCGTCCGACAGCACGCTGCGCCGCTTCCTCCACGGGCTGCCCGGCGTCGACGCGGTCGGCCTGGAGGCGCGCGCCGCGTCTCTCGGCACCCGTTCCATCAAGACCACCGCGAAGGCGTACGCCATCGACCTCGCCATCTCGATGGTCGACCTGACGACGCTGGAAGGCGCGGACACCCCGGGCAAGGTCCGGGCGCTCGGCGCCAAGGCGGCCCACCCGGACCCGACGGACCGGACGACCCCGACCACCGCGGCCGTCTGCGTCTACCCCGACATGGTGGCCGTCGCCAAGGAGGCCGTCGCCGGCTCCGGCGTGAAGGTCGCCTCGGTCGCCACCGCCTTCCCGGCCGGCCGCGCCGCCCTCGACGTGAAGCTGGCCGACGTGCGTGACGCCGTCGCCGCGGGCGCCGACGAGATCGACATGGTCATCGACCGGGGCGCGTTCCTCGCGGGCAAGTACCTGAAGGTGTACGACGAGATCGTGGCCGTGAAGGAAGCCTGCGGGACGAGCGCCCGGCTGAAGGTCATCTTCGAGACCGGCGAGCTGTCGACGTACGACAACATCCGCCGGGCGAGCTGGCTGGGCATGCTGGCGGGCGCGGACTTCATCAAGACCTCCACCGGCAAGGTCGCCGTCAACGCGACCCCCGCCAACACCCTGCTGATGCTGGAGGCGGTGCGCGACTTCCGCGCCCAGACCGGCGTCCAGGTCGGCGTGAAGCCCGCGGGCGGCATCCGCACCACCAAGGACGCGATCAAGTTCCTGGTCCTGGTCAACGAGACCGTGGGCGAGGACTGGCTGGACAACCACTGGTTCCGCTTCGGCGCCTCCTCGCTCCTGAACGACCTGCTCATGCAGCGTCAGAAGCTGGCCACCGGCCGCTACTCCGGCCCCGACTACGTGACGGTGGACTGATCACCATGGCATCCGCATTCGAGTACGCACCGGCGCCCGAGTCCCGCTCCGTCGTCGACATCGCCCCTTCCTACGGCCTCTTCATCGACGGCGAGTTCGCCGAGGCGGCCGACGGCAAGGTCTTCAAGACGGTCAGCCCGTCCACCGAGGAGGTCCTCTCCGAGGTCGCCCAGGCCGGTGAGGCGGACGTCGAGCGCGCGGTGAAGGCCGCCCGCAAGGCGTTCGAGAAGTGGTCGGCACTGCCCGGCTCCGAGCGCGCCAAGTACCTGTTCCGCATCGCCCGCATCATCCAGGAGCGCAGCCGGGAGCTGGCCGTCCTGGAGACGCTGGACAACGGCAAGCCGATCAAGGAGACCCGCGACGCGGACCTCCCGCTGGTCGCCGCGCACTTCTTCTACTACGCGGGCTGGGCCGACAAGCTCGACCACGCCGGCTACGGCGCGAACCCGCGGCCGCTGGGCGTGGCCGGCCAGGTCATCCCCTGGAACTTCCCGCTGCTGATGCTCGCGTGGAAGATCGCCCCGGCGCTGGCGACCGGCAACACGGTCGTCCTCAAGCCCGCCGAGACCACGCCGCTGTCCGCCCTGTTCTTCGCGGACATCTGCCGCCAGGCGGGCCTGCCCAAGGGTGTCGTCAACATCCTTCCGGGCTACGGCGACACGGGCGCGGCCCTCGTCGCGCACCCGGACGTGAACAAGGTCGCCTTCACCGGCTCCACGGCCGTGGGCAAGGAGATCGCGCGCACGGTCGCCGGGACGAGGAAGAAGCTCACCCTCGAACTGGGCGGCAAGGGCGCCAACATCGTCTTCGACGACGCCCCGATCGACCAGGCCGTCGAGGGCATCGTGAACGGCATCTTCTTCAACCAGGGCCAGGTCTGCTGCGCGGGCAGCCGCCTCCTGGTCCAGGAGTCGGTCCAGGACGAGCTGCTGGACTCCCTCAAGCGCCGCCTGTCCACCCTGCGCCTGGGCGACCCGCTGGACAAGAACACCGACATCGGTGCGATCAACTCCGCCGAGCAGCTGGCTCGGATCAGCGCGCTGGCCGAGCAGGGCGAGGCGGAGGGCGCCGAGCGCTGGTCCCCGGCCTGCGAGCTGCCCTCCTCCGGCTACTGGTTCGCCCCGACGCTCTTCACGAACGTCACCCAGGCGCACACCGTCGCCCGTGACGAGATCTTCGGCCCGGTCCTGTCGGTCCTCACCTTCCGCACGCCGGACGAGGCCGTCGCCAAGGCCAACAACACGCAGTACGGCCTCTCGGCGGGCATCTGGACCGAGAAGGGCTCCCGGATCCTGGCCGTCGCGAACAAGCTGCGCGCCGGTGTCGTCTGGTCCAACACGTTCAACAAGTTCGACCCGACCTCGCCGTTCGGCGGTTACAAGGAGTCGGGCTTCGGCCGCGAGGGCGGCCGCCACGGCCTGGAGGCGTACCTCGATGTCTGAGAAGACGGAAAAGACCGACCTGCGACTTTCGGTCTTCAAGACCTACAAGCTGTACGTCGGCGGGAAGTTCCCGCGTTCCGAGAGCGGCCGGGTGTACGAGGTGACCACGCAGACATCAGCCGCTGGCGCGGCGGGCAAGGGCAAGTGGCTGGCCAACGCACCGCTTGCATCCCGCAAGGACGCCCGTGACGCGGTCGTCGCCGCCCGCAAGGCGTTCGGCGGCTGGTCCGGCGCGACGGCGTACAACCGCGGCCAGATCCTCTATCGCATCGCGGAGATGCTGGAGGGCCGCAAGGAGCAGTTCGTCCGGGAGGTCGCCGACGCCGAGGGCCTGTCGAAGGCGAAGGCCGCCGCCGTCGTGGACGCCGCGATCGACCGCTGGGTCTGGTACGCGGGCTGGACCGACAAGATCGCCCAGGTCGTGGGCGGCGGGAACCCGGTCGCGGGCCCGTTCTTCAACCTGTCCTCCCCCGAGCCGACCGGCGTGGTCGCCGTCCTGGCGCCGCAGGAGTCGTCGTTCCTCGGCCTGGTCTCGGTGATCGCCCCGGTGATCGCGACCGGCAACACGGCGGTCGTCGTGGCGTCCGAGAAGGCTCCCCTGCCCGCCCTGTCCCTGGGCGAGGTCCTGGCCACCTCCGACCTGCCCGGCGGTGTCGTCAACGTCCTGTCCGGCCGTACGGCGGAGATCGCGGCGCCGCTGGCCGCGCACCAGGACGTCAACGCGATCGATCTCGCGGGCGCCGGCGAGGAGCTGGCGAAGGAGCTGGAGATCGCGGCCGCGGACAACCTGAAGCGCGTCCTTCGTCCACAGGATGTGGACAACTGGCCGTCCGCTCCGGGGACCGAGCGCATGACGGCGTTCCTGGAGACGAAGACGGTCTGGCACCCGACGGGGTCGCTGGGCGCGTCCGGCTCGTCGTACTGACGGCACGCCTCGCAGAGCCGAGAGCCGCGCCGCCCCTCCGTCCGGGGGCGGCGCGGCTCTCCTCGTACGCAGTGCAGTCTCCAAGTGCGCGGCTCTCCTCGTACGCAGCCTCGGGGTACGCGGCTCTTCTCGTACGCCGCCTCTGCGTACACGGCTCGCCTCGCACGCGGCTCGCCTCGCACGCGGCTCGCCTCGCACGCGGCTCGCCTCGCGTGCGGCTCAGCCTCCGCTGAGGAAGCCGCCCACCTGGTCCACCGCCGGCACCCCGCCGAGCGTCTCCACCTGGACCAGCGGGCCGGTGAAGTCGGAGAGCCCGCCGTCGCCGAGGGGGGCTGCGGCGGGACGCGCGGGCGCCGCGGCGAGCGGGTGGGCGTGCGCCGACACCGACGCCACGCCCAGAGCCGCAGCGGCGATCGCGAGCGCCCCCAGGGCGCGTTGGACGGCGAGGGTACGAGGGGAGACACGTCGTGCCATCTCCGATACCGCCTTTCATTACTTCGTGTGATCGTATCGTCACGAAGAGTAATAGAGATGTGACGCACGCTCCAAAGCCGACCCGCGGGGTCGGCAGAGGCCGCGCCATACGTCAAACTGGTGTTCCGTGAGCATTCATCCCCCGTCTCCCGCCCGTGTCGTGCTGCTGTGCGGCCCTTCGGGCTCGGGCAAGTCACTCGTCGCCGCCCGCTCCGGGCTGCCCGTTCTGCGCCTCGACGACTTCTACAAGGAGGGCGACGACCCGACACTGCCCCTGGTGGACGGGAGTTCGGACATCGACTGGGACCATCCCCGGTCCTGGGACGCGGACGTCGCGGTGGCGGCCATCGCCCGCCTCTGCGCCACGGGGTCGACGCCCGTGCCGGTGTACGACATCTCGCTGAGCGCCCGCACCGGCGAGCAGATGCTGCACATCGAGCGCACCCCGCTGTTCATCGCGGAGGGCATCTTCGCCGCCGACATCGTCGAGCGCTGCCGTGAGCTGGGCCTGCTGGCGGACGCTCTGTGCCTCAACCGCGGACCCGTCACCACCTTCCGCCGGCGCTTCCTGCGGGACCTGAAGGAGGGCCGCAAGTCGGTGCCGTTCCTGGTCCGCCGCGGCTGGCGGCTGATGCGCGCCGAGCGTTCGATCGTGGCCCGCCAGGTCTCCCTGGGCGCCCACCCGTGCGACCGGGACGAGGCGCTGGGCCGACTGGCCGCCGCCGCGGCGGGGCGGCAGGCACGGCAGCAGACGCCGGCCTGAGGGGGCCGGAAAACGGGAAACGGGACTGGACGGACCCCCCGGCCCTCCAGCCCCGTTCTTCACCCTCCCCCGTGTTCCCCCGTGTCCCCCGTTCCCCCCGTGACGCCTGTGGGCCCACCCCCCAGTGGTCCCCCAGGCTCCCCCGTGTCCCCCAGGGCCACCCCCCGGTGACCCCTGCCTTCAGGCGACCAGCTCGCCGAAGGCGTTCTCCTCGTCACGGCCGAAGCTGAGGACCTCGTCCTCGCGCAGCCGGCGGAGCGACCGCCAGATGCTGGACTTCACCGTGCCGACACTGATGTCGAGGATCTCCGCGATCTCCGGGTCCGTACGGCCCTCGTAGTAGCGCAGGACCAGCATGGTGCGCTGGAGTTCGGGCAACCGCGCCAGCGCCTGCCACAGGACCGCGCGCAGCTCGGTGCCGCGCATCGCGTCCGTCTCGCCGGGCGTCTCCGGCAGTTCCTCGGTCGGGTACTCGTTGAGCTTGCGGCGCCGCCAGGCGCTGATGTGCAGGTTGGTCATGGTGCGGCGCAGGTAGCCGCCGACCGCCGCCTTGTCGCTGATCCGCTCCCACGCCCTGTACGTCGAGAACAGCGCGCTCTGCAGCAGGTCCTCGGCCTCGAAGCGGTCGCCGGTCAGGTGGTAGGCGGTGGCGTACAGGGAGGCGCGGCGCTCCTGGACGTAGGCGGTGAACTCCGCCTCGGTCAGCGAACGGCGCTCCCCCGGCTCCTCCCTGTACGCGGTTCCCCCGTGCGTACCCCTGGCGGCCGGAACCGCGGGCTCCCCCGTGTGCGTGTCAACCACCGTCATGAAACCGGTGTGCTGACGCCCGGCGCCGCGAGCGCACCCCCGCCCGCTCACGGCGCCGGACTTCTCGGAACCCCGGTGAACGTCGTGCAGACGCGTGATCACTGCGCTGGTGCTGATGCTGTGCAGCGTGTTCATCTCGCGCTCCCCGTCGTGGACTTCCGGTGCTCGGTCGGCTCGGCGTGGTTCCTTGCCGATGCCGAAAAGCTTGCCGATCGACCTTCATGGCCGTGTCTGCCGACTGTCACAGACCTGTCACAGGGGTCCGGCCCGGGTCGTCACGGGCCCGGCACGGAGGGTGGCGCCGCCGGGCGCGGGAGGGGCGCTACACACCGCAGATCGACCACGGGTCGTACGGGAGGGCGTCCATGGGCCAGAATGTGGCCGTGCCTTCCCTGTTGCTGATCGAGGACGACGACGCCATCCGCACGGCCCTGGAGCTCTCCCTGACGCGCCAGGGTCACCGGGTGGCAACCGCTGCCAGCGGTGAGGACGGTCTGAAGCTGCTGCGCGAGCAGCGGCCGGATCTGATCGTGCTGGACGTGATGCTGCCCGGCATCGACGGGTTCGAGGTGTGCCGGCGCATCCGGCGCACCGACCAGCTGCCGATCATCCTGCTGACCGCCCGCAACGACGACATCGACGTGGTGGTCGGACTGGAGTCCGGGGCCGACGACTACGTCGTCAAGCCGGTGCAGGGCCGGGTGCTGGACGCCCGGATCCGGGCCGTGCTGCGGCGCGGGGAGCGCGAGTCCAGCGACTCGGCGACCTTCGGCAGCCTCGTCATCGACCGGTCGGCGATGACCGTGACGAAGAACGGCGAGGACCTGCAGCTGACGCCGACCGAGCTGAGGCTGCTGCTGGAGCTGAGCCGGCGGCCCGGCCAGGCGCTGTCGCGCCAGCAGCTGCTACGTCTGGTGTGGGAGCACGACTACCTGGGCGACTCGCGCCTGGTGGACGCGTGCGTACAGCGGCTGCGCGCCAAGGTGGAGGACGTGCCCTCGTCCCCGACCCTGATCCGTACCGTCCGTGGTGTCGGCTACCGCCTGGACACTCCTCAGTGACCGATACGCAAGGGGGGCTGCGCGGCTGGGCCGCGGGCCGCAGGGGAAGTCTGTCGCGGCTGCGGTTCACCAGCCTCAGGCTGCGGCTGGTCGTCGTCTTCGGTCTCGTCGCGCTGACCGCCGCGGTGTCGGCGTCGGGCATCGCGTACTGGCTGAACCGGGAGGCGGTGCTCACCCGCGCCCAGGACGCGGTGCTGCGCGACTTCCAGCAGGAGATGCAGAACCGGGCGGGTGCGCTGCCCGTGCACCCCTCGCAGGACGAACTGCAGCACGCGGCGGGCCAGATGGCCGCCAGCAGCCAGCGGTTCAGCGTGCTGCTGGTCGCCGAGGACACGAACGGCAAGCCGGTGTACGGCAGTTCGGGCGGCATCAACGGCTTCTCGATGGAGGACGTGCCCGGCTCGCTGCGCGCCGCGGTGAACAAGCGGCAGAAGGTGACCGACGGCAACAAGTCGCCGTACCACCTGTACTGGCAGCGGGTAGACGACCACGGCACGCCGTATCTGGTGGCCGGGACGAGGCTGATCGGCGGTGGTCCGACCGGCTACATGTCCAAGTCGCTGGAGCCGGAGGCCAAGGACCTCAACTCGCTGGCCTGGTCGCTGGGGATCGCCACGGGCCTGGCGCTGATCGGTTCGGCGCTGCTCGCGCAGGCCGCCGCCACGACCGTGCTCAAGCCGGTGCACCGGCTCGGGGTGGCCGCCCGGCGGCTCGGCGAGGGCAGGCTGGACACCCGCCTGAGGGTGTCGGGCACCGATGAACTCGCCGATCTGTCACGGACGTTCAACAACGCGGCCGAGGCGCTGGAGAAACGGGTCGCGGACATGGCCGCCCGGGACGATTCCTCGCGCCGCTTCGTCGCCGACATGTCGCACGAGCTGCGCACCCCGCTGACCGCCATCACCGCCGTCACGGAGGTGCTGGAGGAGGAGCTGGACGCGGACGCCGGGAGCATCGACCCGATGATCGAGCCGGCCGTACGGCTGGTGGTCAGCGAGACCCGGCGGCTGAATTCCCTGGTCGAGAACCTGATGGAGGTCACCCGCTTCGACGCGGGCACCGCCCGCCTGGTTCTGGACGACGTCGACATCGCCGACCAGATCACCGCCTGCATCGACGCCCGCGCCTGGCTGGACGCCGTCGAGCTGGACGCCGAGCGCGGCACCCACGCCCGCCTCGACCCGCGCCGCCTGGACGTGATCCTCGCCAACCTGATCGGCAACGCGCTCAAGCACGGCGGCTCGCCGGTGCGCGTGTCGGTGCGCATAGACGGCGACGATCTGGTCATCGCCGTGCGCGACCACGGGCCGGGCATCCCCGAGGACGTCCTGCCGCACGTCTTCGACCGCTTCTACAAGGCCAGCGCCTCCCGGCCGCGCTCCGAGGGCAGTGGTCTGGGCCTGTCCATCGCCATGGAGAACGCCCACATCCATGGCGGCGGGATCATCGCCGCCAACTCCCCCGAGGGCGGCGCGGTGTTCACGCTGCGGCTGCCGCGGGACGCCTCACGGCTGACGGAGGAGAACGACGAGGGCGCCAACGACGGCGCGACCGGGGCTTCCGGGAAGGAGGGGGCATGACCGCGCGGACCGCGCGGACCGTGCGGCGCCTGCTGGCCCTGCCCCTCCTCGCCGGGCTGCTCACCGGGTGCGGGATCCGGTCCACCGAGGTGCCGACGGACTTCGGCGCGGCCCCCTCCCGGGTGCCGTGCTCGCTGACCGGGTCCGCCCCGTCGGCGCAGTCCGCGCACGGGGTGCCCGTGCAGGTCTTCCTGCTGTGCAGCTCGTCCCTGGCGGCCGTCGACCGGACCGTGCCGGTGCCGGTGGGCACGCCGGACGCGCGGCGCCGGGTCATCGTGGCGCAGGGCCTGCTGGACCAGCTCGCCGCGTCCCCGTCGCCCGCCGAGCGCGGAGCGGGCTACACGACGTACGTGCCGGGCGGCCTGAGCGTGGCCGGGCCGGGCCCGAAGGACCCGGAGGACGCGCTGCGGCTGAGCAGCGCCCCGGGCCGGCTCACCCCCTACGCCCTCGCCCAGCTCGTGTGCACGCTGTCCGACTCGGCGGCGACGGAGGGCGACGGCTCGGTGATCCTCGGCGGCCCGGGCACCCAGCCGCTGCGCCGTTACGAGTGCACCGACGACGTCCGCAACCGGCCGGGCAGCACCGAGCCGCCGTCCAGCCAGGTCACGGCCGCCTGAGCGGCCGTGCCGGGCCGGTGTGGCGGACACCTCATGTGCATCCGCGTGACGGATGCGGAACCGATCGTGCACACGGGTGCGTCTAGGGGGTCGTGCAGCGTCAAGGCTCCGTCGGCGGCAGCGCCGTGAACCGCATCCGTGTGACAGGGGGTGTCCTCCTTGTCGCACATCTCGCGCTCGTCGCCTGGCTGATGCTGCGGCCCCTGGACGTGCCCTGGGTGATGCCCGCCAACCTGCGGCCGCTGGCCGGGATCCGCGCCGATCTGGCACTGGGCTGGCCCGGGGCGGCCAGACCGCTCGGCGAGGGGCTGGCCCTGCTCGCACCGCTGGGTGTGCTGCTGCCGATGGCGAACGGGCGGCTCGCCGTCTCCCGGCTCGCCTCCCTGTTCCGTACGGCGGCCGCGGGAGCCCTGATCTCCCTCGGGATCGCCCTGCTGCAGACCGGTGTGCCGGGCAGGGTCGTGGACGTCGACTCGCTGCTGCTGAACACCGTGGGGGTGGCGCTGGCGCACCTGGCCGTGGTGCCCGCCGGCCGGGCCTGGCTGCGGCGCCGGGTCGAGTGCGAGCCCCGCGCGGCCGGGACGCTCACCGTCCAGGACGATCTCCCTCAGGGTCGGACCCCGACGATTCCCAGGGTCGGGATCGCACCGTAGAGCGACGCTTTGCCCTCTTCGTCTCCGTAGCGTGGATGTCAGACGAGGCAGCCGGACGGGCCGCCTCGACCGCAGCTCACGAAGGAGCCGACATGACCGCCCTTGCCCGCCCCACCCACGGCCGCATGATCGGCGGAGTGTGCGCAGCGCTGGCACGGCGCTTCGGCACCTCCACGACGACGATGCGGGTGATCTTCCTGCTGTCCTGCCTGCTGCCCGGCCCCCAGTTCCTGCTCTACATAGCGCTGTGGATCCTGCTGCCGGCTGAGGACAAGGCCCGGACCACCGCCTGGTGAGACCGTGCGCGAACGCCGCTGGGGCGCCCCCGGACCGGTCCGGGGGCGCCCCAGCGGCGTTCGCGTGCCGCGCTTCGCGGACGTCAGTGGAGCGCGACGGCGTTCACCGGCGTACCACGCGTGGGCAGGTCCTGCAGCGGCAGTCCGCCGAGCAGCCCGGAGACCTGCGTGCCCGGCCGGTCGGCGGGGACCTTCGGGACGGCGGTCCGGGCTGCGGCGGTACCGGCGCCGACGGTGCTCTGCCCCTGGGCGAGGGCCTGCCCGGCTCCCGGCAGCGCGTGGCTGACGTTCTGGGCCGGCAGCGTGCCGGCGACGGCACCCAGGGCCTGCGTCGCGTCCTGGGCGGCCGGGGCCGCGCTGGCGGCGCCCGCGCCGACGGCGGCGAAGGCGGCACCGAGGGCGGCGACGCCGAGGGTCTTGACAGCAGACTGCTTCATGGTGAATGCGTCCTTGAATACGGAGACGGGGGGACCAAAAACGATCCGAGCGGTGCCCGACCGTAAACAGGGCGAGCCACCCGCCGCAAACACCGAAATGCGGACGACTTGTGAAAGCCCGTCCGCATTTCGCGTCTACCATCGACCCGCCGCTACCCCTGCACGCCGGAAGAATCGCTGGTGGAGGCGGTTTACTTGAACAGCCATTCGGATTTCAGCTCTGCATATCCGGGCTTGATGACGTCATTGATCATAGCGAGCCGTTCATCGAAAGGAATGAACGCCGATTTCATCGCATTGACCGAGAACCATTGAAGATCGTCGAGCGTGTACCCGAACGCGCCGACGAGGTGCTCGAATTCCTGGCTCATGCTGGTGTGCGACATCAGCCTGTTGTCCGTATTGACCGTCGCCCGGAAGTGCAGCCGCCGCAGCAGCCCGATCGGGTGCTCGGCGTAGGAGGCGGCGGCCCCCGTCTGCAGGTTGGAGCTCGGGCACATCTCCAGCGGGATCCGCTTGTCCCGGACGTAGGAGGCCAGCCGGCCGAGCTTCACCGAGCCGTCCTCGCGGACCTCGATGTCGTCGATGATCCGCACGCCGTGCCCGAGCCGGTCGGCACCGCACCACTGCAGTGCCTGCCAGATGGACGGCAGCCCGAAGGCCTCGCCGGCATGGATGGTGAAGTGGTTGTTCTCCCGCTTGAGGTACTCGAAGGCGTCCAGGTGCCGGGTGGGCGGGTAGCCGGCCTCGGCACCGGCGATGTCGAAGCCGACCACACCCTGGTCCCGGTACCGGTTGGCGAGTTCGGCGATCTCCAGGGCGCGCGCCGCGTGCCGCATGGCGGTCAGCAGGGCGCCGATCCGGATGCGGTGGCCGTTCTCGCGGGCGAGCCGCTCCCCCTGCCGGAAGCCCTCGTTGACCGCCTCGACGACCTCTTCGAGGCTCAGCCCGTCCTCCAGGTGCTGCTCGGGCGCGTACCGCACCTCGGCGTAGACGACGCCGTCCTCGGCGAGGTCCTCGGCGCACTCCCGGGCGACCCGGATCAGCGCCTCGCGGGTCTGCATCACGCCGACGGTGTGCGAGAAGGTCTCCAGATAGCGTTCCAGCGAGCCGGAGTCGGCAGCCTCGCTGAACCAGATGCCCAGCTTGTCGGGGTCGGCCTCGGGGAGGTGGGAGTAGCCCGTTTCGCGGGCGAGTTCGACGACGGTTCCGGGGCGGAGCCCGCCGTCGAGATGATCGTGCAGCAGTACCTTGGGCGCCCGGCGGATCTGGTCCGGCGTCGGCACGTCCGCCGGGACGGTCCCAGTCGGTGCAGTCTGGCTCGTCATTTCCGCACTCTAGCGCCTACGCGCGTAGAGCACCCCTGATACGCCATCCGACGCGACGGCACTTTTCCGCCGATACGCAACGGTGACCGCCGGGACGGGTTTCGTACACCGGCCCTTCTGACACTGTTCTGTCATGGGACAGCAAGCGACACCGGTGCGAACGGCCAGGCTCGGAAGGGCAGTCGGCCCGGAGCCGACGTCGGTGAGCGGGGCGGTGCTGCTGCTCCCCGGCGGCGAGGAGGTCTCCGCCCGCAGGCCGTCCCTCGTCCGGGCGAGCAGCTTCGTCCGCCCCCTCGGCCGCCGCCTCGCCCGCGCGGGCCGCGAGGAGGGGCTGGCCGTCCACACCGTCCAGTACCGCTACCGCGGTTGGAACGGCAGCGAGGCTCACCTGGCCGGGGACGCCGAGTGGGCCGCCGACGAGGTGGTGCGCCGTTACGGGGACGTTCCCGTGTGTCTGGTGGGGCTCGACATGGGCGGGCGGGCCGCACTGCGGGCAGGCGGGCACGAGGCCGTCAACTCGGTGGTCGCGGTCGCTCCCTGGCTGCCGGAGGAGGACGTGGCCGGGCCGGTCGAGCCGGTGAGGCAGCTGGTGGGGCGGCGCGTGCTGATCATGCACGGCACGAACGACGAACGGACCGACCCCGAGCTGTCGTTCCGGCTGGCGACGCGGGCGAAGAAGGCGAACCGGGACGTGTGCCGGTTCGAGGTGCACTCCGACGGCCACGGACTGCACCAGCACCGGGACGAAGTGATGTCCCTCGCCGTGGACTTCGCGATGGGGGCGCTGTTCGGGTGTCCGGTGTCCCGACCGCTGGAGGACGCGCTGGCCGCGCCGCCGCCGATCGGGCTCCGGATGCCGCTGGCAGCGGGCTTCGGCCGGTCGCTGCGGCGGTAGGCACCGGAACCCGAACACCGCGGGCAGCCGGCTTCGACATACCGCGGGCAGCCGGCTTCGACATACTGCCGGCAGCCGGCTTCGACCGGTCGCTGCGACGGTAGGGCTCGGCCTCCGAATGCCGCAGGCAGCCGGCTTCGACCGGTTGCTACGGCGGTAGGGCCCGGGACGACCCGGTGCCCGGGGTGCCCGGGATGTGCCGTGTCTCCCTCGCCCGGGGGAGATTGTCCCCCCGGGCGGGGGATCCTCCTGCGGCACCCGGCGGCTGTACTGAACAGGTCAGCCATTCGGGGGACCGCAGCGCCGCGCCGGGTCCGGTGCGTCGCTGCGGCCGTGGGCCAGGAGGAATCACGATGCACGCGTGGACGAGACGGCGTCTGCTGACGTCGGCGGCGATGACGGCGGGCCTCGCCGTCACGACGGCCGCCCCCGCGACCGCCGCGGCCGGGAACAGGGCCCGCCGCCAGGACGACGACATCCTGACGGCCCTGCGGGCCCTGCCCGGGCTGCGGGTGATCGAGGAACGCCCGGGCGCCGAGCCCGGGTACCGGTTCTTCGTCCTCGGCCTGCGCCAGCCGGCCGACCACACGAATCCGGCGGCCGGGACCTTCGAGCAGCGCCTCACCCTGCTGCACACCTCCCTCGACCGCCCCACCGTCCTGTTCAGCACGGGCTACGAGGCCGTGCTCACCGCCCGGCGGGCCGAACCCACCGTGCTGCTGGGCGGCAACCAGCTCCAGGTCGAGCACCGCTTCTTCGGCACCTCGCGCCCGGCGGCACCCGACTACTCCCTGCTGACGGTCCGCCAGGCCGCCGACGACCACCACCGCGTCGTCCGCCTCTTCCGCGGGCTGTACCGGGGCGCATGGATCTCCACCGGCAGCAGCAAGGGCGGCATGACCAGCGTCTACCACCGCCGTTTCCACCCCCACGACGTGGACGGCACGGTGGCCTACTCCGCCCCGGACAATGTCGACGACCGCGACAACAGCGCGTACGTGCGGTTCCTGGAGAGCGTGGGCACCGCCGAGTGCCGCGAGGCCCTGCGGACCGTGCAGCGGCAGGCCCTGCTGCGCCGTGCGGACCTGGCCGCCCGCTACGAGGCCTGGGCCGCCTCCGCGAACACCGCGTTCCGTATCGTCGGCAGCGCCGACAAGGCCCTCGAAATCGCCGTCCTGCGCGCCCCGTTCATGTTCTGGCAGCGCCACACCGCGGCGGACGTCGCCTCCGTACCCGGCCCGGACGCCGGCACGGACGAGCTGTACGCGTGGCTGGACGACATCACCGGCCTGCCCCTGTACGCCGACGCGGCCCTGCAGCACTACGTCCCGTACTTCTACCAACTCGGCACCCAGCTGGGGTACGTCGGCTTCCCCACCGACCACCTGTCCGGCCTGCTGCGGTACCCGAACGCCGTCGAGCCCCGCACGTTCGTCCCGCGGGACATCCCGATGCGCTTCGACCGTGACGCCATGCCGGACATCGACCGGTGGGTCCGCCGGCACGGCAGCCGCATGCTCTTCGTCAACGGCGCCCAGGACCCCTCGGTCGCCGAACCCTTCCGGGCGAGTCCCCACGATTCCCGCGTCCTGTGGGCCCCCGACGCCAACCACAGCACCGAGATCGCCGGACTGTCCCCCGCCGACCGTGCGGAGGCCGTCGGCATGCTCACCCGGTGGGCCCGGGTCCCGTCAGGCGGGCAGCAGGCTTCCCCGGCGTGAGAGCAGGAACTTCTTGAAGGCGGCCACGGGCGGGGTGTCCGGGCGGTCCGCCAACCAGGCGACGCCGATCTCCCGGACCGCCCTGGGTGCCGTGACCGTCAGCTCCACCACGCCCGGGCGCGGGACCGTCGGCGGAGGGAGCAGGGCGACCCCCAGCCCGGCCGCGACCAGCCCCCTCAGGGTTTCGGCCTCCTCGCCCTCGAAGGCGACGCGGGGCTTGAAGCCGGCCTCGCGGCACAGGTCGTCGGTGATGCGGCGCAGGCCGTAGCCGGGTTCCAGGGTCACGAAGGTCTCGTCGGACGCCTCGGCCAGCCGGATGCGCCGGCGCGCGGCCAGGCGGTGGTCGGCCGGCACGACGAGCCGCAGCTTCTGCTCGTCGAGACGGCGGGCGACGAGGTCGGGTGCGTCCGGGACCGGGGAGGTGAGGCAGAGGTCCAGCGTTCCGGCGCGCAGCCGCTCCAGCATCGCCTCGCCGTAGTTCTGGACCAGGCTGAAGCGGACGCGCGGATGGTCGGCGCGGAAGGCGTGCAGGAGACCCGGTACGGTCTCCGCACCCATGGTGTGCAGGAAGCCGAAGGCGACCTTGCCGGTGGCCGGGTCGGCGTCGGCACGGACCTCCTCGGCGGCGCGCTCGACCTCGGCCAGGGCCCGTTCGACGGAGGCGAGGAAGGTGCGCCCTGCGGTGGTCAGGGAGACCGTGCGGCCGTGGCGCGCGAACAGGTCCACGCCCAGGTCCTGCTCCAGGCGGGCCATCGCGCGCGAAAGAGTCGACTGGGGGACGCTCATCTCGTGGGCGGCCCGGGTGACGTGCTCGGTGCGGGCCACGCCGGCGAAGTACGCGAGGCGAGGTGCCAGCAACATCGACATCTCAGTCATGTCTTCTGTGTCACTGGACGGTGACAGTCGAGCCTGTGAGCTTTGCTGATGCGCCATGGGAACGATTATGGCGATTCCATGCATTGGACGGATGAGCGAGGCCGTACGTAGCTTCGAGGCATGTCTCCCGCCAGTACCGGGGCGTCCACCAGCGTGGACGCCGTCTCGCCCGCCCTGCTCCCCGATGCCGACACCCGCCTGACGCCGGGTGGCCCCGGCTACCGCCGGATGAGCTTCGCCCTCTTCCTCGCCGGCGTCGCGACCTTCGCCCTCCTCTACTCCACCCAGGCTCTGCTGCCGCTGATCTCCGGGGAGTTCGGGGTCGCGGCGGGCGAGGCGAGCTGGACGGTGGCGGCCGCGACCGGTGGTCTGGCGCTGTTCGTGCTGCCGATGAGCGCCCTGTCGGAGCGTTTCGGCCGCCGTACGGTGATGACGGCGTCCCTGGCGGTCGCGGTGGGCGTCGGCCTGCTGGTGCCCTTCGCGCCGTCGATCGGCGTGCTGGTGGTGCTGCGCGCGGTGCAGGGCGCGGCGCTGGCCGGTCTCCCGGCGTCGGCGACGGCCTACCTGGCCGAGGAGGTCCGGCCGCAGGCGCTGGTCACGGCGATCGGGCTGTTCGTGGCGGGCAACAGCGTCGGCGGGATGAGCGGCCGGCTGATCACCGGCTGGGTCGCGCAGGAGTGGGGCTGGCGGGTCGCCCTCGCCTCGGTCGGCGTGATCGCGGTGGCCTGTGCGGTGGCGTTCCGCCTGCTGCTGCCTGCGCCGCGGCACTTCAGGCCCGGCTCGCTGCGCCCGCGCGTCCTGCTCGGCACGGTCCGCGACCACCTCGGCGACCCGCTGCTGCGCCGCCTGTACGCGATCGGCGCGCTGTTCATGACGGTCTTCGGCGGCGTGTACACGGTGATCGGCTACCGCCTGACCGAGGCGCCGTTCTCGCTCCCGCAGGGCATCGTCGGTTCGGTCTTCCTGGTGTACCTGGTCGGTACGGTGTCCGCGTCGACGGCGGGCCGGCTGGTGGGCCGGCTCGGCCGCCGGGGCGCGCTGTACCTGGCGGGCGGCACCACGGCGGCGGGCCTGCTGCTGACCCTGGCCGCCTCCCTCCCGCTGGTCCTGCTGGGCCTGGTGCTGATCACCGCGGGCTTCTTCGCCGGGCACGCGGTCGCCTCCTCGGCGGTCGGCAAGGCGGCCACCCACGGCCGCGCCCAGGCCGCCGCCCTCTACCAGTCCGCGTACTACATCGGCTCCAGCGTCGGCAGCACGGTCGGCGCGGCGGCCTTCCACGCGGGCGGCTGGGCCGGAACGGTCACCGTGGGCATCCTGGCGGTCCTCGGCGTCGTCACGATCACCGTCGCCGGATCCCGGGCGGCCCGGGTGGCGGCCCGAAGCACCCCGGTGGCGGCGCACTGACCCTCACTCCCCGCCGTCCCCCTGCTCACCGGCCTTTGTCAGCGGCCGCGGATAGCCTCCGCGGGTCGACTGGACGGATGAGCAGGGGGATTGTCGTATGGAGTTCCGGATCGCACGGGCGGATCTCGGCGAGGCGGTGGCACGGGCGGCCCGGGCGCTGCCGGCGCGGACACCCGTGCCGGTGCTGGGCGGCCTGTCGCTGACGGCCGGGGCGGGGTGGCTGACGGTGTCGGGGTTCGACTTCGAGACGGCCGCGCGCGTCGGGACGGACGCCGAGACGGTGTCCGAGGGGCGGGTGCTGGTGCCCGGGCGCAGGCTGCTGGACATCTGCCGGGTGCTGCCGGAGGGGCCGGTGAGCTGCCGGCTGGAGGGCTCCCGGTTCACGGTGGAGGCGGGCGGCGCCCGGTTCGGGCTGTCGACGCTGCCGCACGAGGAGTATCCGGCGCCTCCCCAGGCGCCCCCGGTGTACGGCACGGTGGACGCGGCCGCGTTCGCGACGGCCGTCGGGCAGGTGGCCGTGGCGGCGGGCCGGGACGACACGCTGCCGGTGCTCACCGGGGTCCAGCTGCGGTTCGAGGGCGAGGAGATGATCCTGTCGGCGTGCGACCGGTACCGGTACGCCGTGCGGCATCTCGGGTGGACACCGGCGGCGGGGACGGGCGGGGCCGAGGGCCCCGGCCGGGCGGTGGAGGCGCTGCTGCCCGCGCGGCGGCTGCTGGAGGCGGCACGCTCGCTGGCCGGCTGCGGGACGGTGGGCGTCGGGATCGATCCGTCGGCGGGGGCCGGCGGGGGCGTGGTCGGGCTGGAGGGCGGGCGGACGCGGACGGTCCTGCGGCGGCTGGAGGGGCGGCTGCCGGGGTACGGCCGGCTGTTCGACCTGGCCGGGGCGGCGGTCGCCGAGGTGGGGTGCGGGGCGCTGACCGAGGCGGTGCGCAGGGTGGCGGTGGTGGCGGAGGCGAGCAGCCCGGTGCGGCTGGAGTTCCGTGCCGAAGAGGGGTCCGTGGCGGTGCGCGCCGGGTTCGGGGACGACGTGGCGGCCGAGCGGCTGCCGGCCGTGCTGCACGGTTGCGAGGAGGCCTGCGTGGCCTTCAACCCGGCGTATCTGCTGGACGCGCTGAACTCCTTCGAGGGGCCCGGGCTGCGGCTGGAGCTGCTGGGCGCGGGGCAGCGGGTGCTGCTGGGCGCGCCCGGGGCGGGCGTCGGGCACCGGCATCTGCTCATGTCCGTGAAGCAACTGGTCTGAGCCGGGCCGAGCTGGGCTCTTTCGCGCTCCGGGAGCCATTGTCAGTGGGCTGCGGTAGCTTCCGGAGTGCTGGGGCGCGAAGACGCGCGGACGAAACGGCCACAGGGGTGGGTGGACGATGGGCGACAGCACGGCGACGGTGGATCTCGACGTCGCACTGGAGAAGCACCGGACCGAGCTGACCGGGTACTGCTACCGCATGCTCGGCTCCTCGTTCGAGGCCGAGGACGCGGTGCAGGACACCCTGGTGCGGGCCTGGCGGAGCTACGACAAGTTCGAGGGCCGCTCCAGCCTGCGCTCGTGGCTGTACCGGATCGCGACGAACGTGTGCCTGGACATGCTGTCGGCGGGCAACAAGCGCGCCCGGCCCATGGACCTGAGCGAGTCGACCCCGCTGGCGCAGGCGGCGCTGGCCCCCCGCCCCGACAGCACCTGGCTGGAGCCGATGCCGGACGCGCGCGTGCTGCCGAGCGTGGCGGACCCGGCGGAGGCCGCCGTCGCCAAGGAGTCGGTCCGGCTGGCGTTCATGGCGGCGCTCCAGCAACTGCCGCCCAAGCAGCGGGCGGTGCTGATCCTGCGCGAGGTGCTGGCGTGGCGGGCGAGCGAGGTCGCCGAGCTGCTGGACACCACGGTCGCCTCGGTCAACAGCGCGCTGCAGCGGGCCAGGGCGACGCTCGCCGAGCGCGGGGACGCGGGCGCCGAGGGCGCGGTGTCGGACCCGCTGGACGAGGAGCAGCTGAAACTCCTGGAGCGCTACGTCAAGGCCTTCGAGGGGTACGACATGACGGCTCTGACGGCGCTCCTGCACGAGGACGCCATCATGACGATGCCGCCGTTCGACCTGTGGCTGCGCGGCACCGCCGACATCACCGGCTTCATGACCACGCTCGGCGCCTCCTGCGCGGGCTCGCGGCTGCTGCCGGTCCGGGCCAACGGCCTGCCGGGCTTCGCGCACTACAAGCCGGACGAGGACAAGGGCGGCTTCAGCCCGTGGGCCGTGCAGATCCTGGAGATCTCAGACGGCCGGATCACCGGATTCCACTGCTTCCTCGACACCCAGCGCTGGTTCCCCCTGTTCGACCTGCCCCTCCACCTCGAAGCGGAGCCCGACCAGGTCGAGGAGGACGTGTAGCGCGGGATCGGGGTCGCGCAGCCGTATCCGCCCGCCGGCCCGGCGGGCGGCCAGTTGCAGCCGCGCCAGCAGGTCGACGGTCCCGAGTCCGGGAGGACCGAGCCCGGCCACGTCGCACACGACGACACCGGCGCCGCCGGTCTCCAGCAGTGCCCGCACCTCGTCGCACAGACCCGGCACCTCGTCGCGGGTGACGGGTCCGGTGAGCATGAGTACGGCGGGTGTCTTGGCGTCCACGTGCTGTAGACCCCCGGGGCAGCGGTAACTCATCGCGGCGGACCGCCCCCCCCTGGGCGAAGATCACATTGACCCGGTCTCCCGCTCGGCCGGAGGGTAGGGCGTGTGCAGGGGGTGCTGAGCGGGTTCGCGGTGATCGCGGTCGTCATCGGGGTGGGCTATGTGCTCGGGCGGCGCGGGTCGCTCGGCGACCAGGGCCGCGAGGTGCTGACCGGGCTGGCGTTCACCGTGGCGGGTCCGGCGCTGCTCTTCACCACCCTGGCCAAGGCCGACCTCGCGGTGCTGTTCTCCGGCCGCCTGCTGGTGACGGCCCTGAGCACGGCCGCGGTCTGCGGCGTCTTCGTGGCGGCCGGCGCGCTGCGGCACTGGGGCGTGGGACGCACCACGATCGGCGCCCTGTGCTCCGGTTACGTCAACTCGGGCAACCTCGGCATCCCGATCGCCGCCTACGTCCTGGGCGACGCCTCCCTGGTGGCCCCGGTGCTGCTCTTCCAGGTCGTCCTGGTCACCCCCGTGGCGCTCACGGTCCTGGACCTGTCCGGGAAGGGCGGGAAGGGCCCGGTGTGGCAGCGTCTGCTGACCCCGCTGCGCAACCCGATCGCGGTCGGCTCCCTGTCCGGAGTCGTGGTCGCGGCGGCGGGCTGGAAGGTCCCCCACCCGGTGATGGACCCCCTGACCCTGATCGGCAACATGTCGGTCCCGGCGGCTCTGCTGGCCTTCGGCATGTCGCTGCACGGCAGCGCGGCCCCGGGCCGGGGCCGGGATCGCCCGCTGGTCCTGCTGTCGGTGGCGTTGAAGTCGGTGGGGCAACCGCTGGTGGCATGGGTGCTGGCGAGGGGGGTCTTCGGCCTGCACGGAGCGCCGCTGCTGGACGTGGTGGTGACGTCGGCCCTGCCGGCCGCGCAGAACCTGTTCACCTACGCGAGCCGTTACCGGGTGGCCGAGGCCCTGGCCCGGGAGTCGGTCCTGTTGTCGACGGTGGTGTCGGTGCCGGTGCTGGTGGGGGTGGCGGCAGTGCTGGGGTGAGGGTCAGCCGACGGGGAACTCGCCGGTGTCGAGGTCGAGTTCGAAGGGCTTCGGCAAGGAGACGGCGACGCCGAACTTGCCTGCACGCAGGACGCGGTACACATCACCTTGGGGTTCGCCGTGGAGCGTGACCGTAGGTCCTCCGGGAGCCCAGGTGTCGATCAGGAGATAGAGCGGAACTCCGGCCTGGGCATAACCTGCAGCCTTCTTGATCCGGTCATTGCTCGCGTTCGACCTGGAAGTGATCTCCACAACGAGTTCGGCCGCAGCTGCGGAGATGTAGTTGCTCTTCTGGGCGCGCAGCACCTCCCTCGGCGCTACGGCGATGTCCGGGATGTAGAGCCCGTCACGGGACGGTACGGCCGTGCCAAGCGTCTGGTAGATGCCCCAATTTCTTGGGGATCACCTCGTACAGGCTGCGCTGCACGAGGTCGGCAATGTCCTTGTGGTCGTTGGACGGTGGTGGTGCCACGGTGACGATCCCCTCGATGATCTCCACCTTGCAGCCCTCGGGGGCGTCCGTCTCCTCCCAGATCCGGACGAGGCCGTCCCACTCTTGGCCGCTGGCCGTCGAGTGGTCGACGGTGAGTGCGCTTTCCGTTGGCTTTGGGAATGTACACGCGCCGGACGGGCAGGGGCTTTCCAGGCGAGCGTTCCGCTGTGATCTCAGCGGCCAGCCGCCCTCTCGCGATCGGAGTGAGCGCGCGTTCCTGGTCGATCCCGGCCGTCCGACGGCCTGTGCTCTGCTGCGTCACCCGCTTCACGCTCACGAGCGTGTTCGAGTGGGACCGCAGCATGAGCTTCTCAGTTCCGGACCTTCTTCAGGTCCCCTTCCTGCGTGGCTGTGAAGATGCGCTGTCTCAGTCGCCGTACCGACGCTTCCGCCTTGGCCCAGTCGATGCTGTGCCAGGCTTGGGCGTAGTCCTCCGGTCCGTTCGCCGTCGTGGGAGGCATCGCCGCCACATGCGTCGCTGCCACACCTGCCTTCGGCATCCAACTTGTCCTTCGGTTCGGGGTTCTTCGCAGTTCTTCTTCACGGGCCTACCTGATCCGCGTGGGCTCCCTTTCGGGCCGGGGTAACGACCCCGTATCCGACGAGTTATGTGACGCGGTAGAGGAACCCGCGCCCCTTTCCTCTGGGCTTTCGCCCCATCGGCGTTCGCTTCTCGGATCATCCTGTCCCGCTGGAGGCTTGGGCCTTTGTTACCTCCGGCTTACCGGGATCGCTCTCGGACTCCAACGGGGTTTCCACGTTCCGCTCCCACAAGATGCGGCCGGGGTGGGTTCCCTCTTAATCCCGGGCCCGACGGTGTCCTCCCCCTCCGGCGCCAATCCTCAGGGGTCGTCATGCGCTCCTCCGCGCCAGGGCCTGCTACCGCCGACTGCGCGCCATCGACGCGGTATCAGAGTTACGAGACTTCATCGAGGGTTCATTCGCATTAACCCGTCCGGCCTTCCCCTCGCCTGTTGCGGCCCGATGGCCGTGCCGCTCCTGGGCTTGTGCTTCCGGCTTCACACCCCGCCGTTGCCAGCGACGCATGCGGAAGTGGGGACGGACCTTGGACACTGGTCCGGGATGACCTGCTCATGACCTTCTTTCCTCCTGCGGGTCATCCACTTGGGTGGAGCGACTTCGTGTCGCACTGGCGGTCTCCAATCGGTGCGTCACCGATCCCAGCATGCCGAAGGGGACCGGTGCAGGTCCACCGATCCCCTTCACCCGAACGGGAAATCCCCTGGTCAGGCGATACGTTCCAGCACGACGGGCGACGCCTTGAAGTCGGTCCCCGCCGCCGCGATCTCGTACGAGCCCTCCACCGCCTCCAGCGCGTACCCGAAGCGCTCGGGGGTGTCCGTGTGCAGGGTCAGCAGGGGCTGGCCCTCGGTCACCGTGTCGCCCGGCTTGGCGTGCATCTCGATGCCCGCCGCCGCCTGCACCGGGTCCTCCTTGCGGGCGCGGCCCGCGCCCAGGCGCCAGGCGCCGACGCCGATGTCGTAGGCGTCCAGGCGGGTGAGGACTCCGGAGGACGGCGCCTTGATGACGTGCTGCTCGCGCGACGTGGGCAGCTCGGCGTCCGGGTCGCCGCCCTGGGCCGCGATCATGCGGCGCCAGACGTCCATGGCCGAGCCGTCGGCCAGGGCCTTCGCCGGGTCCGCGTCCTTCACGCCGGCCGCGTCCAGCATTTCGCGGGCCAGGGCGACCGTCAGCTCCACGACGTCCGCCGGGCCGCCGCCCGCCAGGACCTCGACCGACTCGCGGACCTCCAGGGCGTTGCCCGCCGTGAGGCCGAGCGGGGTGGACATGTCCGTCAGGAGGGCGACCGTCTTCACGCCGTGGTCGGTGCCGAGGCCGACCATCGTGGACGCCAGCTCGCGCGCGTCCTCGATCGTCTTCATGAAGGCGCCCGAGCCGACCTTCACGTCCAGGACCAGGGAGCCGGTGCCCTCGGCGATCTTCTTCGACATGATCGAGGACGCGATCAGGGGGATCGCCTCGACCGTGCCGGTGACGTCCCGCAGGGCGTACAGCTTCTTGTCGGCGGGGGCCAGGCCGTCGCCCGCCGCGCAGATCACCGCGCCCGTGGTGTCCAGGACGTGCAGCATCTCCTCGTTGGAGAGCAGGGCACGCCAGCCGGGGATCGACTCCAGCTTGTCCAGGGTGCCGCCGGTGTGGCCGAGGCCGCGGCCGGACAGCTGCGGGACGGCGGCACCGCAGGCCGCCACGAGGGGCGCGAGCGGGAGGGTGATCTTGTCGCCGACGCCGCCCGTGGAGTGCTTGTCCGCCGTCGGACGCGACAGCGAGGAGAACTCCATGCGCTCGCCGGAGGCGATCATGGCCGCGGTCCAGCGGGCGATCTCGCGGCGGTTCATGCCGTTGAGCAGGATCGCCATGTTGAGCGCGGCCATCTGGTAGTCGGCGACCTCGCCGCGGGTGTACGCGTCGATGACCCAGTCGATCTGCGCGTCGGTCAGCTCACCGCGGTCCCGCTTGGTGCGGATGACGGAGATGGCGTCCATGGCCATGGCTGATGGCTTCCTTCCGGGAGGTGCGAAGTGCACGGCCCCCCTGCGCAGGTCAGGGGGGCCGTACGGGAGTTACCTGGTGAGATGGTCCGGGCCGAAGGCCTGGGGCAGCATCTCGGAGAGCGGGAGGATGCCCGCGGGGGTGTCGAGGAGGAGGTCGGGGCCGCCGAACTCGTAGAGCAGCTGGCGGCAGCGGCCGCACGGGACGAGCAGGCCGCCCGTGCCGTCCACGCAGGTGAAGTGCGTCAGGCGGCCGCCGCCGGTGCGCTGCAGCTGCGAGACCAGACCGCACTCGGCGCACAGGCCGAGGCCGTAGGAGGCGTTCTCGACGTTGCAGCCGGTGACCGTGCGCCCGTCGTCCGCCCGGGCCGCCGCGCCGACCGGGAAGCCCGAGTAGGGGGCGTAGGCGTGGGACATGGCCTCCCGCGCCTCGGCCCGCAGGGCCTCCCAGTCGAATGCGGCGACGGGGCCGGTCACTTGCCCTGTCCCTTCCGGTACGGCAGGCCGTCCGCCTTCGGCATGCGCAGCTTCTGCGCGGACAGCGACAGGACGAGCAGCGTGACGATGTACGGGGTCGCCGTCACGAGCTGGCGCGGGACCTCGTTGGTGGAGGCGTACCAGACGAACATCAGGGCCGCGATGACGACCGTGATGACGGCGGGGACGTACTTCTTCTTCCACGCCTGGTAGGCGGCGCCGAACACCAGCAGGATCGCCAGCAGCAGGATCAGCGCGTGGACGTTCACCGTGCCGCCGCGCAGGTTGAGGCTGTCGGTGTAGCCGAACAGGCCGGCGCCGAGGGCGAGGCCGCCCGGCATCCAGTTGCCGAAGATCATCGCGGCGAGACCGATGTAGCCGCGGCCGGCCGTCTGGCCGTCGAGGTACACGTTCGAGGCGACGATGGACAGGAACGCGCCGCCGAGGCCGGCGAAGCCGCCGGAGATGATCACGGCGATGTACTTGTACTTGTACACGTTGACGCCGAGGGACTCGGCCGCCACCGGGTTCTCGCCGCAGGAGCGCAGGCGCAGGCCGAAGGAGGTGCGCCACAGCACCCACCAGGTGGCCGGGATCATGGCGACCGCGATGACGGTCAGCGGCGACAGGTCGGTGACCAGGCCGCCGAGCAGGCCCGCGATGTCCGAGACCAGGAACCAGTGCTTCTCGTTGAGCGTGTTCAGCCAGTCCGACAGGCCCGGGATGCTGAACTCGCCGAGGGAGTCGATCGGCGGGGACTGCTTGGTGGAGCCCTGCGGGGCGTTGGCGAAGGTGAACTTCGACAGGTAGCGGGTCACGCCGAGGGCCAGGATGTTCAGCGCCACACCGGAGACGATGTGGTTGACGTTGAAGGTGACCGTGGCGATGGCGTGCAGGACGGCGCCGAGCGCGCCGCCGATGATGCCGAAGACGACACCGGTCCACGGGCCCCACTGGTAGCCGGCCCAGGCACCGAACCAGGTGCCGAGGATCATCATGCCTTCGAGGCCGATGTTGACGACGCCCGCGCGCTCGGCCCACAGGCCGCCCAGGCCCGCGAGGCCGATCGGCACCGCGAGCTGCAGGGCGGTGGACATCTGCCCGACCGAGGTGATGCCGTCCGCGCCGGTGATGATGCGGACGATCGAGGTGAGCACCAGGACGCCTGCGACGACCAGCAGGAGTACCGGGAGCGACATACGGCGGCCGCCCTTGCGGGGCTGCTTGGCCTGCGGCTTGGCGATGGTCGCGGTGGACATCAGGCAGCCACCTCCTTGTTGGTGTTCTGGGCGGCGGCCGCGGCCAGCTCGGCGCCGACCCGGCGCTGCTGGCGGCGCAGAGCCCACTGCTGGACGGCCGCGTACGAGATGACGACCGCGAAGACGATCAGGCCCTGCATGATCGTCGCGATTTCCTTGTCGTACGCCACGGGGGTCGCGTAGTCGAGGGCGGGCGAGGCCTTGTCGAGGAAGGCCCACAGCAGGGCGGCGAGTGCGATGCCGCCCGGGTTGTTGCGGCCGAGCAGGGCGATGCCGATGGCGGTGAAGCCGAGGCCGGCCGGGAAGCTCAGGCTGTAGGTGTGGGTGTCGCCGAGCAGCAGCGGCAGACCGGCGAGGCCGGAGATGGCGCCGGAGATCAGCATCGCGGTCAGCACCATGCGCTTGGCGTCGACGCCGGAGGCCGCGGCGGCGGTCTCGGAGGCGCCGGTGGCGCGCAGGTCGAAGCCGAAGCGGGTGCGGTTGAGGGTGACCCAGTAGCCGATGCCGAGGAGGACGGCGAGGAAGACCAGGCCGTAGATCTCACCGACGTCCGAGCCCAGGTTGATGCCCGGGAACCAGCCGGACTTCTTCATGACACCGGTCGTCACGTTGTCGCCGACCTGCACGCCCCACACGTCGGTGAGGGTGATGTAGCCGATGACGGCGGTGGCGATCGAGTTCAGCATGATGGTCGCGACGACCTCGCTGACACCCCGGGTGACCTTCAGGACACCGGCGATGCCGGCCCAGAAGGCGCCGGTGGCCATGGCGACGATCAGCAGCACCGGGATCTGCAGGAAGCTGGGCAGGGCCAGGTGCGCGCCGACGACGGCGGTCATCACCGCGGCGAGGCGGTACTGGCCGTCGACGCCGATGTTGAACAGGTTCATGCGGAAGCCGAGGGCGACCGCGATGGCGGCGATGTAGTACAGCGACGCCTGGTTGATGATCAGCACCTGGATGTCCGAGTACGGCAGCTGCTGGAGCATCAGGATGTACGGCTCGATCGGGTTCTTGCCCGAGGCGAGCAGGACCACGGAGGTCAGCACGATCGCCAGGACGAGCGCGATGACCGGTCCGGCCACCGCGACGAGCACCCGCTCCTTGTCGAACTTCTTCATCGGGCCTCGTCCTCCGGACCGGCGTTGTCGTCGCCCTCGGGGGCGGTCTCTTCGTGCTCCAGGTGACCGGACGCGGCACCCGTCATGGCCGTGCCCAGCTCCTCCGGCGTGATGGAGGCCGGGTCGGCGTCGGCGACCAGCCGGCCGTCGTAGATCACACGCAGGGTGTCCGACAGGCCGATCAGCTCGTCCAGGTCGGCGGAGATCAGCAGCACGGCCAGGCCCTCGCGGCGGGCCTCGCGGATGCGGTCCCAGATCTGCGCCTGGGCGCCGACGTCCACACCGCGGGTCGGGTGGGCGGCGATCAGGAACTTCGGGTCGTGGCTCATCTCGCGGCCGACGATCAGCTTCTGCTGGTTGCCGCCGGACAGGGAGGCCGCGGTGACGTCGATGCCGGGGGTGCGGACGTCGTACTCCTCGACGATCCGGCGGGTGTCGGCCTGGGCGCCCTTGGGGTTCAGCCAGAAGCCCTTGGCGTTGGGCTTCTCGGTGACGTGGCCGAGGATGCGGTTCTCCCAGAGCGGGGCCTCCAGCAGCAGGCCCTGGCGGTGGCGGTCCTCGGGGATGTAGCCGAAGCCGGACTCGCGGCGCTTGCGGGTGGCCCAGGGGGTGATGTCCTCGCCGAGGAAGACGACCTGGCCGGAGTCGGCGTGCTTGGTGCCGATCAGCGCGTCGATCAGCTCGGTCTGGCCGTTGCCCTCGACACCGGCGATGCCCATGACCTCGCCGGCGTGGATGGTGAAGGAGACGTCGTCGAGGACGCGCTTGGCGGCGCCGGGGGTGGTGGCCTCGGTGAGGACGTCGCCGCCCGCCGTGGCACCGGACGAGCCGGGGGCCGCGCTCTCGGGCTGCGCGCCGACCTCGCCGAGCGAGGCGCCGCTGGCGTAGACGGTCAGGTTCTTCACCGTGAGGACGGCCTTGTCGGTGACCGTGGACTCGGCGGTCTCCGGGGTGGGCAGCTCGCTGCCGACCATCAGCTCGGCCAGCTGGCGCGGGGTGGTCTCGGACGGGATCGCGGTCCCGACCGTCGTACCGCGCCGGATGACGGTGATGTCGTCGGCGACGGAGAGGACCTCGCCCAGCTTGTGGGAGATGAAGATGACGGACAGGCCCTCGGACTTCAGCTCGCGCAGGTTGTCGAAGAGTGCGTCGACCTCCTGCGGGACGAGCACCGCGGTCGGCTCGTCGAGGATCAGGGTGCGGGCGCCGCGGAAGAGGACCTTGAGGATCTCCACACGCTGACGGTCGGCCACACCGAGGTCCTCGACCAGCACGTCCGGGCGGATGCCCAGGCCGTAGCGGTCGGAGATCTCCTTGATCTTCCTGCGGGCGGCGCCGCCGATGCCGTGCAGCTTCTCGCTGCCGAGCACCACGTTCTCCAGCACGGTCAGGTTGTCGGCCAGCATGAAGTGCTGGTGGACCATGCCGATGCCGCGGGCGATGGCCTCGCCGGGGCTGGAGAAGCTCACCTGCTCACCGTCGACCGTGATGGTGCCCTCGTCCGGCTTCTGCATGCCGTAGAGGATCTTCATCAGGGTCGACTTGCCGGCACCGTTCTCACCGACCAGGGCATGGACGGTGCCCTTGCGGACCGTGAGGTGGATGTCGTGGTTGGCCACGACACCGGGGAATCGCTTGGTAATGCCCGCGAGCTCGACCGCGACTGTCGACGGAGCGGTGAGCGGAGGGCTGCTGGACGCGTCGATGGCGCACTCTCCTCGGGAAAGGGGCCGCTCTACGCGCGTAGCGCCCCTGCTTTAAATAGTGCCCGGATCTGACCGACCTTGATCGAAAACTTTCTCTCGATCAAAAATCCGATCCGTTCCGAGCATTCTGCCGCGCGAACGGGGTGCGGGCAGGTCATCCTCTCCGCACCCCGTTCCGCGGCCGTAACGCTGCCATTACAGCGTTCTGTTGGCCAAGGCCTCTGACCTAGATCGTCAGGAGGTCTTCACCTTGATGCTGCCGTCCTTGATGCCCGCCTCGGCCTTCTTGATCGCGGCCTGCATGGCGGCGTTGCCCTTGAAGGTCGGGTTGGAGTCGGCCAGGCCGACGCCGCCGTTCTGCAGGGAGCCGCGGATCTCGCCGGTCAGCGGCTTCTTGTCCTTGACGACGGACTTGGAGAGGTCGTAGACCGCGCCCTCGACGTTCTTCAGGGCCGAGGTCAGGATGTAGTTCTTGTACTTGGCCAGCGCAGCCTGGTTGTACTGGTCGGAGTCGACGCCGATGGCCCAGATCTTGTGCTCGGCGGCGGACTTGATCACGCCCTGGCCGGAGAGGCCGGCGGCGGCGTAGAGCACGTCGGCGCCCGCGTCGATCTGGCCGTTGGCCGCGTTCTCGCCCTTGTCGGGGCTGGAGAAGCCGCCCTCGGCCGGGGTCTGGGTCAGGTACTGCGACTCGATCTTGATCTTCGGGTTGACGGACTTGGCGCCCTGCTCGTAACCCGCCTCGAACTTGTGGATCAGCGGGACGTCCACGCCGCCGATGAAGCCGATGTGGTTCTTCTTGGTCGCCTTGGCGGCCGCGACACCGGCGAGGTAGGAGGACTGCTCCTCGTGGAAGACCATGTCGGCGACGTTCTTCGCCTGCGTCTGGTTGTCGTCGATGATGCCGAAGGTGACCTTCGGGAACTTCACCGCGGCCTCCTTGACGGCGCCCGCGTAGGCGAAGCCGACACCGATGACCGGGTTGTAGCCCGCCTTGGCCAGGGTCTCCAGGCGCTGGACCTTGTCCGCGTCCGACTCGTTGTCCGTCGGCTCGACGTCGCGGCCGCTGACACCGAAGTCCTTCTGGGCCTTCTGGAAGCCCGCGTAGGCGGCGTCGTTGAAGGACTGGTCGCCCTTGCCGCCGACGTCGTACGCCAGGCCGATGCCCTTGGACTTGCCCTCGGAGGAGGTGGAGGTGGACGAGCTGCCACAGGCAGAGACGGTTACGGCGAGCGCTGCGGTCGCAACGCCTGCAATCGTGATGCGGGACACCCGGCGCATGGAACTTGACTCCTTTGTGCAAGCGCCCAAACCAGGCGCTGGTTCCGCCGCAGCGTAACGCGCGTAGACCAGACGGAAAACCCCCAATGTCCGGTCCGTTATCGAGCTGTGGCCACAGTCACGGTCAAGGTTACGGACAGCAGTACGCCCCTTGCTGGAGGCAAGGGGCGTACGGGGTCGAAGGCGTCCGGCGGACGCGGAACCGGTCGCCGGATCACACGGAATTGACCTTTGTCTTACCGTCGTCTCACTTGGTGTTGACGGTGATCTTTCCGTCGATGATGTCCTGCTTGGCCTTGTTCACGGCCGTGACCGCAGCGGTCATCGCCTTGTACTTGGGGTTGGAGTCGGCGAAGCCGACGCCGCCGGACTTCAGGTCGCCGCGGACATCGCCGCTGAGCGGCTTGCCCTCGTAGACGGACTTGGCCAGGTCGTAGACGGCGCCGCCGACGTTCTTCAGGGCCGAGCCGAGGATGTAGTCCTTGTACTTGGTGAGCGCGCTCTGGGCGTACTGGTCGGAGTCCACCCCGATGGCCCACACCTTGTGCTCGGCGGCGGACTTGATCACGCCCTGCCCGGACAGGCCGGCCGCGTGGTAGATGACGTCGGCGCCGGCGTCGATCTGGCCGTTGGCCGCGTTCTCGCCCTTGTCGGGGCTGGCGAAACCGCCCTCCGCCGGCGTCTGGGTCAGGTACTGCGACTCGATCTTGATCTTCGGGTTCACGGACTTGGCGCCCTGGTCGAACCCGGCCTCGAACTTGTGGATCAGCGGGATGTCCACGCCGCCGATGAAGCCGACGTGGTTCTTCTTGGTGGCCTTGGCCGCGGCCACGCCCGCCAGGTACGAGGACTGCTCCTCGTGGAAGACCATGTCGGCGACGTTCTTCGCCTGGATGGTGTTGTCGTCGATGATGCCGAAGGTGACCTTCGGGAACTTGGCGGCGACCTGCTTCACGGCCGGGGCATAGGCGAAGCCGACGCCGATGACCGGGTTGTAGCCCGCCTTGGCCAGGGTCTCCAGGCGCTGGATCTTGTCCGCGTCCGACTCGCCGGCCTGGGGCTCGATGTCCCGGCCGCTGATCTTGAACTCGTCCTGGGCCTTTTTGAAGCCGGCGTAGGCCGCGTCGTTGAAGGACTGGTCGCCCTTGCCGCCGATGTCGTAGGCGAGGCCGATGCCCTTGGCGGAGTACTTGCCGTCCTTGGAGGGCGTACCGGTGCCGGTGGAATCGGTGCTGGACTTTCCGCAGCCGGCGGCCGCGAGGGCGACGACCGCGACGGTCACCGCTGCCTGGGAGAACTTCGTTCTGCGGGACATGTTCCGAGAGACCATACGCACAGCAAGCACCCTTCATCCCCACGGCGCCGCAACCGGGCCGCTGTCCCCAATGTGCCGCCAGTGGTGGCGATTCGGCGCACAGTAACGCGCGTAGAAGGGGAGAGGAACGGGGTTGCTCATGGCCGTTATCGATTCGTGCCGACTCCGGGTCACAGCCGTGTGCCGCGGGTTACGCAGGGGTGACACAAGGGGACGAAGAGGCACCGAACGGGCGCCCCTCCCTCCTCCCCGGGCGGTCTGCCGGTCGTCGGGCAGCACGGCGGCCGTGCGTCTACAGGCCCTCGAGCAGCACCGCGGCCGTGAACAGCTCCACGCCGACCGTGATGGCGGACTCGTCGGCGTCGAAATTGCCCTGGTGCAGGTCACGGGACGTGCGGTCGCCGGGGGCGCGGACGCCGAGCCGGGCCAGGGCACCGGGCACCTGCTCCAGGTACCAGGAGAAGTCCTCGCCGCCGAGGCTCTGCTGGGTGCTCTCGACGGAGTGCATGCCGCGTCGGGCGACCATGGCTCTGCGCAGCAGGTCGGTGGACTCCCTGTCGTTGACGACGGGCGGCACGCCCCGCACATAGTTGATCTCCGACTTGGCCCGGTGCAGGGTGGCGACCTCGTCGATGGCCGCGTGCACGATGTCGGGTGCCTCGCGCCAGGCCTCCAGGTCCAGGCAGCGGATGGTGCCGGCCAGCTCGGCGTGCTGCGGGATGACGTTCGGGGCGTGGCCCGACTCGATCCGGCCCCAGGTCAGGGCGAGGCCGCTGCGGGTGTCGACGCGCCGGGCGACCAGCGCGGGTACGTCGATGGCGACGCGGGCGACGGCCGTGACCAGGTCGGTGGTCAGGTGCGGCCGGGCGGTGTGCCCGCCGGGCCCGTTCAGGGCGACCTCCAGCCGGTCGCAGGCGCTGGTGATGGGCCCGTGCCGCAGGCCGATCCGGCCGGCGTCGACCTTGGGGTCGCAGTGCACGGCGAGGATCCGGCCGACGCCGTCGAGCACCCCGTCCTTGATCGCACCGAGGGCACCGCCGGGCATGACCTCCTCGGCGGGCTGGAAGAGCAGCCGTACCGGCCGGGACAGCACGCCCTTGTCGTGCAGATCGGCGAGGACGAGCCCCGCGCCGAGGACCACGGCGGTGTGCATGTCGTGGCCGCAGGCGTGGGCGCGGTCCGGCACGGTGGACCGGTACGGGCAGTCCGCCTTGGTGTCCGGGATGGGCAGGGCGTCGATGTCGGCGCGCAGAGCCATCAGGGGGATGTCGGGCCGCTCCCCCTCGGCCACTCCGATGTCACAGACGAGCCCGGTTCCGGTGGCGAGGACGCGGGGGCGCAGCCCTGCTCGCTCCAGCCGCTCCTTGATCGCGGCGGTCGTACGGAACTCCTGGTTGCCCAGTTCGGGGTGCATGTGCAAGTCGCGGCGGAAGGCGACGAGTTCGGCGTGCAGGGGTGCGCTGAGCACGCCGGGGAGCACATCCCCGGGGAAATCGGCCTCGGACTCTCGGGACATCAATTGGTTCACCCTCTGAAGGGTAGGACGCCCGACCGGTCAACTGCCCATCGATCAACAAAAGTTCAGCCCGTTAGGGGAAGAAAAGCTGGCCGACGGACGCTTGGCGGCGGACTCGGGTGGGTAAAACCTTTGTTTTCTCCTTCCACGGATACCACGCATCACCACTGTCCCGCGCGACTTGTCCACGGAACGGAACCGATCCCGGTAGGGTCCGCGGTCGTGAGCGACTCGACCGCGGACTTCCTGCAGACCACCCGCTCCTCCTACGACGCGATCGCCAAGGACTACGCCGCCCGCTTCCCCGGCGGTCCGCCCCACCCGCTGGACCGGCAGCTGATCAGCGCCTTCGCCGAACTGGTCACGGCGAACGGCCCGGCCCCCGTGGCCGACCTCGGCAGCGGGCCCGGCAACGTCACCGCCCGCCTGCACGACCTGGGCGTTCCGGTCTTCGGAGTCGACATCTCCCCCGCGATGGTGGCCCTGGCCCGTGAGGCGCACCCCCGGCTGCGCTTCCACGTGGGCTCGATGACGTCCCTGGACCTCCCGGACGGCACGCTGGGCGGCATTCTGGCCCTGTACTCGACGATCCACGTGCCCGACGACCACCTGCCGACGGCGTTCGCCGAGTTCCGGCGCACCCTGGCCCCGGGCGGCCACGCGCTCCTCGGCTTCCAGTCGGCCACCGAACCGGACCACCTCCATATGGCGGAACGGTTCGGCCACGAGATCGATCTGGACTACTACTGGCGGACGCCGGAGCAGGTCGCCGAGGCGCTGACCGGGGCGGGGCTGGAACGGGTGGCGACGGTGGTCCGGGAGCCCGACGGGGAGGAGACCCGGGCACGGGCGTTCGTACTGGCACGCAGGCCCTGAAACGCCCGCCCGCTCCGGCCCCGTCGTGAGGACGCCGCCGGGCGCCCTGGAAGTGCTGGCCTGCCGGCCGTCCGCGCCGAACGGGGCTGTCCGGTTGCGGGCCGGCCCACCCGGTCCCGAGGGATCCAACAGGTTGCGCTGTTGGACCGAACGGGATGCTCAGGCCGGCGAGGAACCCGCCTGACCCGGGCCGCTCCAGGCCAGGCCGACCGCCGCCAGCCGGTGCACGTCCCGGGCCGTCCCCGTGACCCCCGACAGGAAGCCCTGCGCGCGCGGCGAGGCGTTCTCCGTGAGCCAGGTGGGGTCGATGTCGCAGACGGCGACGCGGACGCCCGTGCCGGCCAGGGCGAGGGGGAGGGTGTGGACGACCGTGGAGGGGAAGCTGAGGATCGTGCGCCCGATGGGGCCGCGGCGGGCGATCAGTTCGAGGGGGAGGTCCGGGCGGACTATCTCCAGGCCCGTCTCGACGGCCAGGCGGTGCAGTTTCTCGGTGCTCTCGCGGCGGTGGGCGAAGTAGCGCGTGGCGCCGTGGGCCGTGGCCAGGCTGCGCACGGCCTCCAGATAGCGGTCGCCGTCCACGACGCCGGTCTCCACCAGGGACGTGCCGACCATGTCGGAGGTCTTGGTGATGCGCGGCGGGCCGAAGCGGGCGCGGGTCCACGCGAAGTCGTTGGCGGTGACCGTGACGCCCTTGGGGATCTCCGTCACCGGCATGGAGGAGAAGACCTCGACGCGGCGCCGTGCGCTCGGCGTGAGGCGGCGGCGGGCCGAGGAGGAGACCGGGGCGAAGAGCAGATCCCGGGCGCCGGGGCGGCCGCCCTTGCGGTGCCAGCGGACCAGGCGCTCGCCGCGGGCCAGCTGGGCGACGAACTCCATCGTCGCCGTGCCGTCGTCGACCACGACCAGGTCCTTGGCCCGGGTGATCGTCAGCAGCAGTTGTACGTAGCGGGAGAACGGGTCCCCCATGACGATGCGCTCGGCCCGGCGCAGCGCACCCGCCAGGCCGCCGATGGTGTGGAAGGGCGCGGTCGTGCCGCCCCGCGCCTCTTCCCAGCGCACCCGGTACCCCTCGTCCCGGGCCAGGTCCGCCATGCGGCGCAGCTGGCCCCGGGTCATGGGGTCCTTCGGGGACAGGACGACGATGGTGAGCTCCGCGTCGGCGGGCGCCGCGGTGCCGGCCGGCGACCGCCGTGCCTGCGCGGGCACGGACGGCCGGCCCGGCTCCGCGGTGTCGCGCAGGCCGTGCAGGTGTGCCCACTCCAGTACGTTCAGCAGCTGTACCGGGCTCTCCACGAAGGCGAGCGTGCGGGCGGGGTGGCCGGCCTGGCCGGCGCGGGGGCTCATCGTCGTACGACCGTCCCGTCGTAGGGCATGTAAGGCGCTCAGGGCACTCAGACCGAGACCGGCTCGCCCGCCGCCGCGGCGATCTCCGCCTCGGCGACGACGCCCGCGACGCGGCGCAGCTTCTTCATCGGGCCCTGCTCGGACTCGTAGACCTTCTTGACACCGTCACCGAGGGAGGCCTCGATGGTGCGGATGTCGCGGACGAGGCGGACGAGGCCCTGCGGCTCGACGGAGGCGGCCTGGTCGGAGCCCCACATGGCGCGGTCGAGGGTGATGTGGCGCTCGACGAAGGTGGCGCCCAGGGCGACCGCGGCGAGGGTGGTCTGCAGGCCGGTCTCGTGGCCGGAGTAGCCGATCGGGACGTTCGGGTACTCCTTCTCCAGCGTGTTGATCACGCGGAGGTTCAGCTCCTCGGCCTTGGCCGGGTAGGTGGAGGTGGCGTGGCACATGAGGATGTTGTCGCTGCCCAGGACCTCGACCGCGTGGCGGATCTGCTTCGGCGTCGACATGCCGGTGGAGAGGATGACCGAGCGGCCGGTGGCGCGCAGGGCCTTCAGCAGCTCGTCGTCCGTCAGGGAGGCGGAGGCCACCTTGTGGGCCGGGACGTCGAACTTCTCCAGGAACGCGACGGCCTCGGTGTCCCACGGGGAGGCGAACCAGTCGATGTTCTTGCTCTTGCAGTACTCGTCGATCTGGCGGTACTCGTCCTCGCCGAACTCCACGCGGTGGCGGTAGTCGATGTAGGTCATCCGGCCCCAGGGGGTGTCGCGCTCGATGTCCCACTGGTCGCGCGGGGTGCAGATCTCCGGGGTGCGCTTCTGGAACTTGACGGCGTCGCAGCCGGCCTCGGCGGCCACGTCGATCAGCTTGAACGCGTTCTCCAGCTCACCGTTGTGGTTGATGCCGATCTCGCCGCAGATGTAGACGGGACGGCCCGGGCCGACCTCGCGCGAACCGAACGTACGCAGACGGGAGTTGGTGCTCATCAGGGGATGTCCTTACTTGGGGAGGGAATCGAGAGAGGGGCCGAGGATCCAGCTGGCGATCTCTCGGATCGCGCCGTCACCGCCGGGGATCGTGGTGACCGCGCGTGCGGCGCCGCGTACGACGTCGTGGGCGCTCGCGACCGCCACGGGCCAGCCGACGAGGGCGAAGCACGGGAGGTCGTTGACGTCGTTGCCGACGTAGAGCACGCGCTCAGGCGCGATGCCCTGCTCCTCGCACCACTGCTTCAGTGCGAGGTCCTTGCGGTCGATGCCGTGCAGCACCGGGAGCTTCAGCTTCCGGGCGCGGGCGGCGACCACCGGGTTCTGTTCCGTGGACAGGATCAGCATCTTCAGGCCGCTCTTGCGCAGGGCGGCGATGCCGAGCCCGTCTCCGCGGTGCACGGAGACGAACTCCCGTCCGTCGGAGTCGATCAGCACCCGGTCGTCCGTCTGGGTGCCGTCGAAGTCGAGTACGACCGCGTCGATGTCGTCGGCGGTCGGGAGGGCGCCGGGGCGGTCCGCGTCGAAGAGCGGGGCCAGGGCCCGGGCGCGGGCCAGGTCGTGCGGGTCGTCGATCTCCAGCACCCGGGCCGGGTCGGTGCGGACCAGCTCGGTGTGGCCGAAGAAGCGGTGCCGGTGCTCGCGGAAGCCGGCCGCGTCCATCGCGTAGGCGGCGCCGGTCTCCAGCAGGTCCTGGGGACGGTCCTGGCGGCGCGGGCGGAAGGACTTGTCGTGGTTGACGCCGTAACCGCCGCTCACGGTGGTGGCGTTGGCGACGCTCACGGATCCGCCGACGGCCGCCGTGGACTCCGTGTCGACGGCCACCGGGTCGTCGCCCGCGTCCCGCCAGATGAAGCCGTGGAAGGGCGCCACGGTCACCGCGGTGTCGGCGCCGTTCTCGATGACGGCCGCCGCGACCCCGTCGACGTCCTCGCGGATCACGAAGGGGCTGGTGCACTGCACGAGCAGGACCGCGTCGACGGTCGCTCCGTGCAGGGTCTCGTGGGCGTCCATGGCGTGCAGGACGGCGGCCTCGGAGGTGGCGGTGTCGCCGGCGATGGCGGCGGGGCGCAGCACCACCTCGGCGCCGGCCTGGCGGGCGGCGGCGGCGATGGCCTGGTCGTCGGTGGAGACGACCACGTCGGTCACCAGCCGGGCGGCGCGGCACTCGCGGACCGCGCGGGCCACCAGCGGGATGCCGCCGACGGGGGCGAGGTTCTTGGCGGGGACACCCTTGGAGCCGCCGCGCGCCGGGATCACCGCGAGCACGCGGCGCACCGCGGGTGCGTCGGGGTTGGCGTCGGTCATGTGCTCTGCTCCTTGCCGTGGGATCCGGTCGCTCACAGCTCTCCCATTCGTCGGATCACGGGGGCCACGCGCTGCACGCCGTGGCGGTAGGCGCCGCGCGCGGCCCGGCGCACGATCTGGCGGACGGGTCCGGGCGCCTTGTCGGCGGCGGGCGCGCCGGGCAGCGGGGCGCCGTCGGGGCCGAGGTGATGGCGCGCGAGGATGCCGGGGAGGTAGCCGGGCGCGGTCTCGGGTGTGTAGTAGGGGTTCAGGGGCGGCAGGCCGTCCGCGCGGTCCAGCATCTTGGCGATGCGCTCGCGGGCCGTGTCGAAGGCGGTGTCATAGGAGCCGTCGGCGGCGACGCCCTGCCGGGCCACCCACTCCTCGTCGGGCGCCGGGCGGTGCCCGGCGTCCAGCTGGTCCCAGGAGGCGAGGCACCCGGAGCCGGTGAAGTGGTGGTTGCCGAGCACCTCGCGCACGCCCAGGTCGGTCAGGACGACCGTCGGGATGCGGCGGTGCAGGGCCTCCAGGGCGGCCGTGGAGCTGACCGTGACCATCAGGTCGGTGCGGTCGAGCACCTCGCCCATGTGCCCGTACACCAGGCGGAAGTTGGCGGGCACGTCCTTGCCCTGGACCAGCTTCTGGTACGGCAGTTCCTCGATGTGGGTGGTGTGCTCACCCGGCTTGGAGCGCAGCTTCAGCAGCACCTCGCGCTCGGGGTGCCTGCGGGCGTGCTCGATCAGCCGGTTCAGCAGGTAGGTGCGGTCCTTGCGGCTGTCCGGGACGGACGGCTGGGCCGCGAACACCACCGTGTAGGGGTCGTGCTCGCCGGTGTACGGTTCGCCGCCGAGGAACGGCAGTGCGACCTCGGTCACCGCGGACGCGTCGGCGCCGACCCCCTCGTACACGGCCCGGAACCGGTCCGCGTCGTGGCGGGAGTTGGCGAGGACGAGGTCCGCGCCGTGGCGCAGCAGCAGCCCGTCGGCGAGCTTCTCGTAGACGACGCCGACGTAGCCGGTGACGACGACGGGGCGCCTGCCCGGGCCCCAGGCGGCGCGCAGCCCGTGCAGCATCGCCTGCACACCGCCGCCGACCAGGGCGAGGACGAGGACGTCGTACCGGTCTTCGGTCTCCTCGGTCATCGCACGCAGGAACTCGACGGCGGTCACCTCGCGGAGCGAGTCCGCGCGGACGCCGACTTCGTCGAGCTGGCGGGCGGTCGGGGTGGCTCGGCCCCGCAGGAGGTAGCCGTCGAGCCGGATTCCGGCGTCGGTGGGGGTGACACGCTGCGCGGTGAGCGCGCCCCACTTCCACCGGGTGTCGGAATCCGCGAGGACGGCGACCCGCAGGGCCTTCGTTGCACTTGCTGGCACGTCGAAGACGCTAGGAAGGCATTCCGAGGTTCCGCCCAACCCGAATACAACAAACGGTTAACAGCACATCGCCGAATGGCGAATCAGGCCGTGATCGCAGCACAAAATAGCCTGGTTAACAGCTTCGCCATGCGTCGTTCACCTCGTATCAAGGTGACCGTCAAGACACGTGGCGGGCTTCCCCCTAACGTCCCTGACGTGGTCAAGCTCTCCGTCATCGTGCCGTTCTACAACGTGCAGCAATATGCGCCCGACACGCTCAGGAGCCTGAAGGCGAACGCGCGTGAGGACTTCGAATTCATTCTCGTCGACGACTGTTCTCGCGACGGGACACCAGAGATTCTCGCGCGCGCGGAGCGCGAGCTGCCGGGCGCGGTCTTCGTCCGGCACGAGAAGAACGGAGGGCTGGCGACCGCCCGCAACACCGGCATCGACCGGGCGCGGGGCGAGTACCTGACCTTCCTGGACGGCGACGACTGGCTCGCCCCCGGCTACTACCCGAAGCTGGTCGGCGCGATCGAGGATCTCGGCTGCGACTTCCTGCGCACCGATCATGTGCAGTGCACCGCGCGGGCGCGCAGTGTGCAGCGGGTGCCGGTCGGCCGCCGGGGCGTCGTACTGAACCCGCGCGAGGCGATCCTGCCCGCCGACCGGTCCACCTCCGTGGACTACGCCTTCGCCTGGGCGGGCGTCTACCACCGGCGTCTGGTGGACAAGGGCCTGCTGCACTTCACCGACGGGCTGCGCACGGCCGAGGACCGGCCGTGGATCTGGAAGCTGCACCGGGAGGCGGAGTCCTTCGCCGCGGTCAGCCTGCTGGGTGTGTTCTACCGGCGCGGGGTCGCCACGTCGCTCACCCAGATCGGTGATGTGCGCCAGCTCGACTTCATCCGCGCGTTCGACCAGGTCGTCGAGGAGACGGCCGCCGACCCGGAGGCGGCCTCCCTGCTGCCGAAGGCCGTCCGCACGTACTGCGCCATCATTTCCCACCACGTGGGATCCATCGAAAGGTTCGAGCCCGCGGTGGCGAAGAAACTGAAATCCATGAGCGCCGCGGCTCTGCGGCGCATGCCGCAGGACATCCTGGACGAGGCACTGGACTCGATGGACATCCAGCGCGCCAGCAAGCTGCGCCGGCTGCGCCGCCGTCCCGCCCCCGCGGGGGTCGCCGCGTGACCACCCAGATCTTCCAGGCGTCGACGCTGTACGGCGTGGCCACGCTCGCCGCGGCCCTGGACTCCGGCGCCTTCGGCCCCGCCGACCGGCGCATCCTGCTGGTCTGCAACAACGCGGCCACCCCCGAGACCACGCCCGCCCTGGACGAGATGCCCGGCTTCGAGCGGCTGCGCGAGCGTTTCGACGACGTGATCTCCTACAACGAGACGATCTTCCCCTTCCACCCCGGCGGCTGGGCCCCCCGTGTGGACGACATGCCGCTCTGGGAGCGGTACCTGCGCCACGAGTGGCAACTGGGCGACGACAGCGTGGAGCTGGCGGTCGAGTCGATCCAGGTCAATCCGTCCCTCGCGCTCGCCCAGATCTTCACCGGCGCCCCGGTCACCGTCTACGCCGACGGCCTGATGAGCTACGGCCCGACCCGCAACAAGATCGACCCGCTGGTCGGCACCCGCGTGGACCGGGTGCTCCACCTCGATCTGGTGCCGGGCCTGGAGCCGCTGCTGCTCACCGAGTTCGGCGTGCCCGGCGAGATCGTGCCGACGGCCGCCTTCACCAAGGTCCTGGCGGAACTCGCGCCCCTCGGCGACGAGCTGCCGGAGATCGAGGAGCCCGCGCTGCTGCTGGGCCAGTACCTCTCCGCGCTCGAGATCCTCACCGCCGAGCAGGAGGAGAACCTGCATGTGCGGATGCTGAGGGGGGCCGTCGCGCTCGGGCACACCAAGGTGGTGTTCAAGCCGCACCCCACGGCCCCGGCCCGCTTCACCCGCTCCCTGGAGCAGGAGGCGGAGAAGCTCAAGGTCGAGCTCACGGTGCTCGACGCGCCCGTGCTGGCCGAGGTGCTGTACCAGCGGATGCGTCCGGCGCTGGTCGTCGGCTGCTTCTCCACGGCGCTGCTGACCGCCTCCGCGCTGTACGGCCTGCCGGTCGCCCGGACCGGCACGGATCTGCTGCTGGAGCAGCTGACGCCGTACGAGAACAGCAACCGGGTCCCGGTCACGGTGGTCGACGCGCTGCTGCCGGAGCTGGGCGACCGCGCCGCGGTGACCGGGCAGCGCCGGGGCAGGGACGTGGAGGCGCTGGGTGCTCTGGTGCGCGCGGTGGGCTTCGCGATGCAGCCGAAGATCCTTCCCAGGCTGCGCGGGGAGACCGAGGAGTACCTGGCGAAGAACCTCGACGAGCGGACCCTGCGCTACTTCAAGCGCAGGCGGCTGACCTCGCTGGCGCTGCCCGGCGGAGTGCCGGCCCAGCTGGCGTTCATCCCGCGCAATGCCACGGTCCGCCGGGTGGCGCGCCAGGCGCGGAATCTGCGCCGGGCCGTGCGCCGCTGACCGGACTTCCCCCGAAAAGGCGGGCCCTGCACGGGCCCGCCCTTTTGCCTGCCGACAGGAAGCAGAAGACGACGAACAGGTAAACGTGCGAGGTCCGTCGGACGAATTTCTGGAGCATAAGCGCACCACGGAAATTCATATGAAAATCCGAGGTGGTTAACGCTTGTTCGGGAAAAATGTCGAGCATCATGTCTGCTTCGCCCTCCACCCTCACCAGCGCTCCGCCCGCACCCGGGCCGGTCACCGCCCCGTCCGTCTCCGGCGGCTCCAGAAGCCGTCTGCTCGCCCTGGACGGTCTGCGGCTCGTGGCCGCACTGATGGTCTGCCTCTACCACTACGCCGGACGCGGTGGACCGGTCTCCGGGTCCTGGCACGGGGACCCGACCCACGTCTTCCCCGCCCTGTCCCGGGTGGCCGTCTACGGCAACTTCGGTGTGCAGTTCTTCTTCGTCATCAGCGGTTTCGTGATCTGCATGAGCAGTTGGGGCCGCACCCTCGGCGACTTCTTCCGCTCCCGCATCGCGCGCCTCTACCCCGCCTACTGGGTGGCCCTGGTCCTGGTCACGGGGGCGTCCCTCGCCCTGCCCGTCGTGGTCCACGCGGTCCGACTGGACGAGTTCCTGGTCAACCTGACGATGCTTCAGCAGCCGATGGGGGCGACCCGGATCCTGGGTGTGTGCTGGACGCTCTGGGTCGAGGTCCGCTTCTACGTGCTGTTCGCGATCCTCGTCGTCCTGCGCGGGGTGACCTACCGCCGGGTGGCGCTGTACGCCTGCGCCTGGACCGTGGCGGCCGTCCTGTGCCACTCGTCCGGCAACGAGCTGCTGAACCAGGTGGTCATGCCCGAGTACGCCCCCTTCTTCATCGGCGGTCTGGCGCTGTACCTGATCCACCGCTTCGGCAGCGACCTGCTCGCGTGGGGCATCGTCACGATGTCCTGGCTCCTCGCACAGAGCGAGGCCACCCGCGGCCTGTGGGGCCCGCACCCGCACCGCAATCCGTACGTCGTCATCCTGATCGTCACCCTCGCCTTCGCGGCCGTCGCCGTCGTGGCGCTGGGCTGGACCCGCTGGGCCTCCTGGCGCTGGCTGACCACGGCCGGCGCGCTGACCTACCCGTTCTACCTGGTCCACGAGCACCTGGGCTGGTTCGTCATCCGCGTGCTGCACCGGGGCCTGGGCCTGCCCGCGTGGCCGACGCTCGCGGTGACGGTGCTCGGCATGCTGGTGCTGGCCTGGCTGATCCACCGCTTCGTGGAGAAACCGTTCGGCCCGCGGCTGAAGAAGGCGCTGAAGCGGGAGTCCCTCGCCGCCCGCCTCGGCTAGCCGCCTTCCGTCAGCCCGTGCGGCGCGCCTCGATCCCTGCGATCACCAGCGCCAGGCCCTCCTCGAACTGCTCGTCGTAGCCGTCGCAGAGCACCCTCCCGGCCTTGGCCGCGAGCGGCTGGCCGGCCGGGCGCCGGGCCCGTTCTCGATTGCAGACCTTGGCACCGTCGCGGTAGCCGAGCGGGGCGGTACGCAGGCCGCGGGCGATCTCCGGCAGCCGCTCCTGCCAGGTGTCGGCCGGACCGGTAAGGGCAGTCTGGTCCTCGATGACACTCAACGTCGTCGAGGAGAATCGTGATGGATGTCCTGATCGTGGGCGCGGGTCCCACCGGACTCGCCCTCGGCATCGACCTCGCCCGGCGGGGCGTGGACGCGCTGGTCGTGGAGCGGGGGCAGGGGCTCTTCCCCGGTTCACGGGGCAAGGGGATCCAGCCACGCACCCAGGAGGTGTTCGAGGATCTCGGCGTGCTGGACGCGATCCGCGCGGCCGGCGGCCCCTACCCGACGCGGATGGTCTGGAAGAACGGTGAGCGCATCGGCGAGCAGCCGATGTTCGAGCCGGTGGCGGCCGACGAGGGCGCGCCCTACACCCAGCCGTGGATGGTGCCGCAGTGGCGGACCCAGGAGGTGCTGTACGCGCGGCTGGTGGAGCTGGGCGGCACGGTCGCCTTCGGGAACGAGGTCGCGGGCCTGGAGCAGGACGCGGAGGGCGTGGGCGTGCGGTGCGCCGACGGCAGGACGCTGCGCGCGCGGTACGTGGTCGCGGCCGACGGCGGGCGGTCGGCCGTACGGCGGGCGGTGGGCGTGGGGATGACCGGGGAGACGGTCGATCCGAGCCCGTTCGTGGTGGCGGACGTGCGTGTCGAGGGGCTCGACCGGGAGTACTGGCACGCCTTCCCGGGGCCCGGCGGAACCGGCCTCATGCTGTGCCCGCTCGCCGGCACCGACGACTTCCAGCTGGCCGCGAAGCTGCCGGAGGGCACCACGCCGGACCTCACCCTGGACGGCCTGCGCACCCTGGTCGCCGCGGCCACGCACCTCGACGGCAAGGACGTCACCGAGCTGCGCTGGTTCTCGGACTTCCGGCCCCGGGCGGCGCTCGCGGACCGCTTCCGGGCGGGCCGGGTGTTCCTCGCGGGCGACGCCGCGCACGTGCACTCACCGGCAGGCGGGCAGGGGCTGAACACGAGCGTCCAGGACGCCTACAACCTCGGCTGGAAGCTGGACGCCGTCCTGCGCGGCGGGGCGCCGCGGGAGCTGCTGGACACGTACGAGGAGGAGCGGCGGGCCAATGCGGCGGCCGTGCTGGGCCTGACGACGGGGGTGCACCGCGGACAGGTGCGGCGCGGGACGGCGACGGTGCAACTCGGGCTGGGCTACCCGGACTCGTCCCTGAGCGAGGAGACCCGCGCCGTCCCGTCCGCCGTACGGGCGGGCGACCGGGCGCCGGACGGCACGGTGGACGGCGTACGGCTCTTCGACGCGTTCCGGGGGCCGCACTGGACGCTGCTGGGCGCGGCGGCACCCGGCAGGGAGGTGACCGCGACGGCACCCGGCGCGGGGGTCAAGGCCCTCCCGGCCGCCCCGCAGTCGTACGGACCCGGCGTCTTCCTGGTCCGTCCGGACGGGTACGTCGGCTGGGCCGGCGACTCGGCGGACGGACTCGGCCGCTACCTGGCCGGGGTCGGCCTGCGCTGACCCGGTGGCCTACGCACTGGCCAGCGACAGCTTCACCGCGAACCCGAGGAACAGGGCCCCCGCCGCCGAGGTGGCCGTCGCCGACAGCCGCCTGCGGCGGCGGAAGGCGGCGGCGAGGCGGGTGCCGCCGAATATCAGCGCGCTGAGGTACAGGAAGCTGGCCAGCTGGGCGAAGGCGCCGAGGACGACGAAGGAGAGGGCCGGGTAGGCATAGCCCGGGTCCACGAACTGCACGAAGAAGGCGACGAAGAACAGGATCGCCTTGGGGTTGAACAGGCTGACGACGAAGGCGCGGCGCAGGGGCCGCTCCTCGGCCGGGGCCACCGTCACGGCCTCCTGCACGGCCTCCTCGCGCCGGGTGCGCCACATCCCCCACGCGGACCGCAGCATCCCGACGGCCAGCCAGGTCAGGTATCCGGCACCGGCGTACTTCACGATCCCGAAGAGCACGGCGTTGCCCTGGAGCAGCGAGGCGACCCCGGCGGCGGACAGCGTCATCAGCACGGTGTCCCCGCACCACACCCCGGCGGCGGCGGTGTACCCCGCACGGACGCCGCGACGGGCGGCGACGGACAGGACGTAGAGGGAGTTGGGGCCGGGCAGCAGGACGATCAGGACGAGACCGGCCAGATAGGTGGGGAGATCGATGACGCCGAACATGAGAAGGAGTGTCGCACGGGGTCCGCGCTCACCCGCACGGAGCAGCCCTGCGCCCTGCGCTCACCCGCACGGAGCAGGCCTCGCTCACCCGCGCGGAGCAGGCCTGCGGTTCAGAACGCCTCCGAGGGCACGTAACTCCCCCAGACCTCCCGCAGCGCCCCGCACACCTCCCCCACCGTCGCCCGCTCCCGCAGCGCCTCCTTCATCGGATACAGCACGTTCTCCTCGCCCTGCGCCGCCTTCTTCAGCGCGGCGAGAGCCGACTCCACCGCGCTGCGGTCCCGCCCGGCCCGCAGCGCGGCCAGCCGCTCCGTCTGCCGCGCCTCGATCGCCGGGTCCACCCGCAGCGGCTCGTACGGCTCCTCCTCGTCCAGCCGGAAGCGGTTGACGCCCACCACCACCCGCTCGCCGGAGTCCGTCTCCTGGGCGATGCGGTAGGCGTTCCGCTCGATCTCGGCCTTCTGGAAACCCCGCTCGATCGCCGCCTCGGCGCCGCCGAGATCCTCGACCTTGCGCATCAGGTCCAGCGCGGCCGCCTCGACGTCGTCGGTCAGCCTCTCCACCGCGTAGGAGCCCGCGAACGGGTCCACCGTCGCCGGAACGTCCGTCTCGTAGGCCAGGACCTGCTGGGTGCGCAGCGCGAGGCGCGCACTCTTCTCCGTGGGCAGCGCGATCGCCTCGTCGAAGGAGTTGGTGTGCAGGGACTGGGTGCCGCCCAGTACCGCCCCGAGGGCCTGGACGGCCACCCGGACCAGGTTCACCTGCGGCTGCTGGGCCGTCAGCTGGACCCCGGCCGTCTGGGTGTGGAAGCGGAGCATCCACGACTTCGGGTCGCGTGCGCCGAAGTCCTCCTTCATCACCCGCGCCCAGATCCGCCGCGCCGCGCGGAACTTGGCGACCTCCTCCAGCAGCGTCGTACGGGCCACGAAGAAGAAGGACAGGCGGGGCGCGAAGTCGTCGACGTCCATGCCGGCCGCCACCGCCGTACGGACGTACTCGATGCCGTCGGCGAGGGTGAACGCGATCTCCTGCGCGGGGGACGCGCCCGCCTCGGCCATGTGGTAGCCGGAGATCGAGATCGTGTTCCACTTCGGGATCTCGGCGCTGCAGTACTTGAAGATGTCGGCGGTCAGGCGCAGCGAGGGCCCCGGCGGGAAGATGTAGGTGCCCCGCGCGATGTACTCCTTCAGGACGTCGTTCTGGATGGTGCCGGTCAGGCGGTCCGCCGGTACGCCCTGTTCCTCGGCCACCAGCTGGTAGAGCAGCAGCAGCAGCGCCGCGGGGGCGTTGATCGTCATCGAGGTGGAGACCTGGTCCAGCGGGATGCCGTCGAACAGCACCCGCATGTCCTCGACCGAGTCGATCGCCACGCCCACCTTGCCGACCTCGCCGTGGGCGAGGGGCGCGTCGGAGTCGTGGCCCATCTGGGTGGGCAGGTCGAAGGCGACGGACAGGCCCGTGGTGCCGTGCGCGATCAGCTGCCGGTAGCGGGCGTTGGACTCGGCCGCCGTGCCGAAGCCCGCGTACTGGCGCATGGTCCAGGGGCGGCCGGTGTACATGGTGGGGTACACCCCGCGGGTGTACGGGTACGTCCCCGGTTCGCCCAGCCTTGCGGCCGGGTCCCAGCCGGTCAGGTCGGCCGGCCCGTAGACCGGCTCGATCGGCAGCCCCGACTCCGACTCGCGCGCCATGGATGCCTCCGCAGTACGTTTCGTCCCCCCTCACCATGCCCCGTAGTTCGGCGGCTCTCACGCGGGGAAGCATCTGGGGCATGAGGATCCCGGGGAGACCTGCCGCCGTACTCGCCTCGACCGCCGCCCTCGCCGCTCTCTGCGGCTGCACCGTGCAGCCGGCGGGCGCGGACGGCAAGCACCGGGCACCGGTGCACTTCCGGCTGCCGTCCAGCCGCGGCCCCGGAACCACCCGGGCGGACGACAGCCCCGGCCCCGCCCGGACGGCCGGCACCCCCGGGACATCCGGGAGCGCGCCCGCCGCGAAGCCCGCCGGGCCCGCGCCCCCGGCGCTGTGGTCGCGCGGCGACAGCGGCCCGGGGGTGCGCGAGCTGCAGGCGCGGCTGCGCCAGGTCGGCTGGCTGTTCGACGGGCCGACGGGGTCGTACGACGACCTGACCGAACAGGCCGTCCAGGGCTTCCAGGGCAAGCGCGGGCTGCCGGCCACCGGGGACCTGGACACCGTCACCTGGCAGCGGCTGCTGGCGATGACGCACCGGCCGGGCACCTGGGAGCTGTATCTGATGGGTGGTCAGCCGGCCGCCGCGCCCGATCCGCGCTGTCTGACCGGCCGGGTGCTGTGCATCAGCAAGACCACCCGGACACTGCGCTGGATGGTCGACGGGCGCACGGTCTCGACGATGTCGGTGCGGTTCGGCACCCAGTACACCCCCACCCGCGAGGGTGTGTTCCACATCTACTGGAAGTCTCTGCACCACGTGTCGACGATCTACCACTCCCCGATGCCGTACGCGATGTTCTTCAGCGGCGGCCAGGCGGTGCACTACTCCTACGACTTCGCGGCGCGCGGATACGCGGGCGGTTCGCACGGGTGCGTCAACGTGCGGGACGAGACGGCGATCGCGGCGCTGTTCGCCGAGGTGCGGACCGGCGACAAGGTCGTCGTGTACTGGTGAGGCACCGCGCGGCGGAGGGAGAGTGTGGGGCGCGGGCGGGACCGGGGGAACGTGTCCCGCCCGCGCCAGGTGCACGAGCCGTAGGTACGGGGGGAACCCCGGCTCAGTGCGACGGCCGATGACCAGTCGGCTCACTCAGTACTGCGTTGCGGGGGCTGAAAACGTCACACCCCTCGCGGAAAAACTTTCGCGATTAACAAAATCGCAGGTCAGCGGGGTCTGCGGAGATCAGAGCGCGGTGTACGACGGGCTCGGCGAGAGCGCGGGCACCGGTCGGCCCCCGGTCTGCGGGGTGAAGACGGAGGGCTCGTGGGAGGCGAGGCCGCCCCGGTGACGGCCGTGGCGGTGGTCCCGGCCCCAGTGACCGCCGTCGTCACCGCCGTGGCCGTCCCCGTCGCCCTTGCCGTCGCCCTTGCCGTCCTTGCCGTCCTTGCCGCCGTCGCCCTTGGCATCGTTGCCGTCGTCGCCCTTGTTCTCGCCCCCGGAGGGGGACTGGGCTGCCAGGACGAACGTGCAGTACCTGGTCACCCGCGCGGAACCGCCCGCCAGGAACTCCAGGATCCGCCTGCGCTCGGCGCCCGGATCCCTGCCGTCCCGCAGGTCGCGGCAGGCCGAGGTGACGGCCTTGCGCCACTCGGTGCCGCGGGTCCCCGGCGGCGTGCCCTTGCCGGGCTCGGCACCCTTGTCCGTGCCCTTGTCCTTGCCCCTGCCGTTGTCCCGCCCGTCGGCGTTGCCAAAGGGGTCCGCGCCCGGGGACCCGCTGGGGCCGGCGCTGGGCGTGTGCAGGTCGGGGACGATGCCCTGGGTGGGCTGCGGGGACGGGGAGGCGGACGGCCGTGAGGAGTTCTGGGCGGAGACGGAGGCGGCGGGCCCCGGTTCGTCCTGGAACGGCACCGGCAGCACCCCGCTGCCGGCGGCCACGGCGACCCCGCCGAGCGTGCCCGCGGCCACCGCCGCGGCGAGCGCGAGGCGCACCGGGCGGGCCCAGCGCGGGCGCCCTGAGCGGGTTCCGGTACGGGTCGGGGTGCCGATGCGGACCAGGCCCGCGTCCGGCTCGCGTGCGGTGCGGGCCGGGTGTCCTGCGGGGCCCGCGCCGCCGAGTGCGGCGGCGGTCCGCTCGGCCTCGGCCGCCTCGCGCGCCTTGCGGAACGCGGCCAGGGCGGCCTGCTCGCCGGGCAGTTCCTCGGTCGCGGGGGCCGTCTCGGTGGCGAGGGACTTCAATGCCCTGCCCAGTTCTTCCGCCTGCTCACGGCCCGATTCGTCGACGGCTTCCAGCGACTCACCGCGCAGCAGACGTTCCGCCGTCTCCCCGGTCAGCCACTTGTACTGCTCGTCGGCCATCACATGTCCTTCTGCGTCCGCGCACGCGTATGCGTCACAGTGGCGGACGTCACCGCGCGCCTGCGCGGTTCTCGCTGGGGCGGCAGCGCGTCGAGCGCGCCCGCCGATTCCGGATCGTCGCCGAGCAGCTCCGCGAGCCGCTTCAGGCCACGGTGCGCGGCGGTACGTACGGCGCCCGCGCGCTTGCCCAGCGTCTCGGCCGCGCTCTTGGCGTCGAGGCCCACCACCACACGCAGGACGACCGCCTCGGCCTGGTCCTGCGGGAGTCGCGCGATGAGCGAGAGGGTGCTGTCCGTGGCCAGCGCCTCGATGGCCTCGCCGGCCGTGTCGGACTCGGCGGCATGACCCGTCAGTTCGGTCTCGTCGCCGCCGATCGCGGGGCGGCGGCCGCGCATCCGTATGTGATCCAGGGCGCGGTTGCGGGCGATCCTGGCGGCCCAGCCGCGGAAGCGGTCGGCGTCGCCGCTGAACCGGTCGAGGTCCCTGGCTATCTGCAGCCAGGCCTCGGATGCGACGTCCTCGGCATCCGGATCGCCCACCAGTGTGCGTACGTATCCGAGCAGCCTCGGATGCACCGCGCGGTACACCGTACGGAACGCGGTCTCATCCCCGTCCTGTGCCGCACGCACCGCGGTGGTCAGCTCCGCGTCGTCCCCCAGCACCGCACTCCCTTTACGCCCGTCTTCGGTCGGCGCGAAAGGCACGTTACGGCGTGAAACCGTGCCTCGTCCACGTCTGTAGAAGATGCAACTAACTCGTGACACGCATGGGTGTGACAGAAAACGCACTCATGACGCTGAAGGAAGTACGGGCCGCCGCGCGGCCCGTGTCGCGCGACGGCCGGGGCCTCTCCTGTGGGGGGTGGCGGCCCCGGCCGTTGCCCCGGCCGCTGCACGCGGACGAACCAGCACTGCCCGGACCACCGTACCCGGACGGGAAACCGCCGGTTGAACCGCCGCGGTCGGGCAGGAGTCCGGTACCGGTACCGCCGTACGCGCACGGGAATCCGATGCCCGGGACCGCCACACGCGCGCGCGCACGCCGGGACCGGCACGCCCCGGCGGGACCGGCACATGCGGCCGTAGGCCCGGTACCAAGGCCGCCGTTCGTGCGCGGGAGGCCGCCGGCCGGAGGGTCCGGCGCGGGCGGGTCGGGTCAGTTCTTGCCGCCGGGCTTCGGCGAGGCGGTCGCGCCGCCCTTGCCGTTCCTGCCGCTTCTGTCCGTCTTGTCGCCCTTGCTGGTCTTCGGTTCCTTGGCCGTACGGCCGACGTCATTCGGCTCGGCGGGTTTTGAGGTCTTCCGTCCGCCGGCCGGGGTCGACCGGGCGGCGCAGTAGGCCGTGACGTTCTTCTCGCCGCCCGCGGCCGCGACGAGCCGCTGCCAGGCCGTCGCGTCCAGCGCCTTGCCGCGGCCCCGGACCTGCTCGTAGGCGCGGCAGTGGGCCAGGGTGTCCTTGGCGGCGGCCGGGTGGTGCGGGCGCGCCGAAGAGGCCCCGGACGCGGTGTCGTGCGGCCGGGCCGCCGGCCGCTGCGGGGAGCTCGCCGCGGGCTGCGGCCGGCGGGCGTCGCCGTCCCGGTGTGCGGCCGGCCCGGCGGAGTCGATCGCCGCGAAGGCCACCCCGCCGAGCGTGACGCTCGCGAGGAACACCGAGAAGGTCGCCCTCACCGAGAGCCGGGCGCGGCGCTGCGCCCGGGGCCGCCAGTCGGCCCGGCGCCGGGTCCGCGCCCGGTGCGCCCCCGAGTCGCGGGCGGCGCGGAACGCGGCCACGGCACGCCGCTCGGCCACGGCGTCGACGCCGTCCGGGAAACCGTCCCGGACGGCCCCCGCGCGGAGCGCGGCGGCGAACCGCGCCCCGAACGCGGCGTCGTCGAAGCCGGGCGCGTCCGCGCCGGCCGGCCCCGGTCCAAGGACGGTGCCGCCCGGGTGCCCGCGCCGGCGGCCGGAGGGCCCGTCGCCGCTGTGCCGTTCACCCATGTCTGTTCCCGTTCCTGGTCCGGCCCGCTCGGTCCACCGGGTCCGCCGGGGGTCCGGCCCCGCCGGTTCCCGTGTATCCATACGGCCGGTGGCGGTCGCCGTTCATTCCGACTCCCCCGGCGTCCGGGGGACCTCGTCCGGCACACCCGCCGCCGCGTCCTGGGCACCGAGCTGGCGGGCGAGACGCTTCAGCCCGCGGTACGCCGCGGTGCGGACCGCGCCGGGGCGCTTGCCGAGGACGCGGGCGACGGCGGGGCCGTCCAGGCCGACGACGACCCGCAGCAGTACGGCCTCGGCCTGGTCGCGCGGGAGCGCGCGGACCAGTTCCATGGCGCGCTCGGTGGAGAGGGACTCCAGCGCCTGCTCGTACGTGCTGTGCGGTCCGGGCAGCTCCAGCACGTCCTGTTCGAGCGCCGCGGCCTGGGGCCGTACCCGCTGTCTGCGCAGGTGGTCCAGGGCCCGGTGGCGGCCGATGGTCGCGGTCCAGCCGCGGAACCCGGCGCCGTCCCCGCGGAACCGTCCGAGGTCGCGGGCTATCTCCAGCCAGGCGTCGGAGGCCACGTCCTCGGCGTCGTCGCCGACGATGCCGCGCAGATAGCCGAGCAGGCCGGGATGCACGATCCGGTAGGCCACCGCGAACGCGCTCTCGTCACCGTCCTGGGCCCGCGCGACGGCCGCGCCCAGCTCCCCGTCGCGTGCCTGCGGTCGACGGGTCTCCCCTGCCTGGCCCAAGACTGTCCTCGTTCGTGCCGAGTTCGCGGTCACCGCACGGCGCACGCCCACCGGGCTGCGCACTCCGGCCGTGTCCACGCCTTCCAAGGTCATCAGCGTCGGGCCTCACAGAAGTGTCACAGCCCGCCGGGGGGGCGGGACGGCGGGTGCGGGCAAGGGGGCACGTGAGGTGGGCGCACGGCCGGTGCCGCCTCCCGCACTGCCGCCCCGGTCGCGGAGCGGGCGAGCGAGGGGGAGGCGTCGGCGGGGGCGGCGGCCGGGTGCGGACCGGTCCGCACCCGGGGGACCCGACGGCGGCCCTCCGCCGGGCCCCGGCGGGGGAGCCGGTCCGCGCCGGGTGCCCGGCCGGGTGGCCAGGGTGGTCAGCCGGCAGCGGTCGCGTCGCGGCACAGCAGACGCAGCGAGCCCTGGCCGCCGAAGCACCGCCGGGCCTCCTCGACGGGGTCCCACAGCCGGCCGTCGGGCGTGCGGATCCAGTGGTCGCCGCCGGTCGCCCACCACTCGGCACCGGTCTGGCGGACGATGACCTCCCCGGCGTAGGCGCCGAAGCCGCGCAGCACGCTCTCGACCGCCGCGAACGGCGGTCCCTCGCGGCGTATGTCCTCGATCATCCGGTCCACCCGCCACAGGCTCTGCGCCGAGTAGTCGAGCCGTACCCGCGCGCCCTCGCGCATGGTCGCCACCGTGTCGGCCGCCCACCGTGCGGGCTTGGCCGCGGCGTGCGGCCTGGTCCCCTGCTGCTCTGTCACGTACTGGGTTGTCACATAGGAAAGAGCGGGCGCGGCCGGGCATCCGTCACGCGGATCCGGCGCGTTTCCCCAAAGGTCGCAGGACCGCCCCACCTCGCCGCACGACGATTACAGAATCCGCCCGGGCAGGAGGGTTTGAATTCCGGTCAGCCGCGTCCGCGGGCCCGGCGGGACACCACCGCGCGCAGCACCCTGCGGCCCTCGACCGTGACGTCCAGGGCGCGGCGCAGGCCGTGCGTGCCGTGCTCGGCGAGCAGTTCCAGGACGACGACCTGGCGCCGCATCTCGGCGGCGACGAGCGGGGACGCGCTCTCGGCACCGCCCTCGCGCCCGTCCTCGGGGCCCTCGGCGGCCGCCGTTGCGTCCAGGGCCGGGTCCAGGAGCCGGTGGATGCGCAGGGAGGCGACGGAGCAGGCGTCGGCCCAGGTCCGTATCGCCTCGGCGGTGCGCTCGGCGGGGGCCGCGTCCAGCATGCGGCGGGCGAGCAGCGCGGCCTCGTCCGCGTCCGGCTCGGCCGGGTCGATCGCGCCGCGCGCCTTGTCCAGGCTCCCGGCCCATGCGGAGCCGTCGGCGAGGCTGGCCCACAGCGGGCGGAGCATCTCGTCGTCACCGCCCAGGAGGGGCACACACCGATCCAAACAGGCCAAACCGCTGGCGGCCAGTCCCCGGTCGTCGGCCTGCGCGATCAGTTCCACCAGGCTCATGGAAGCCTCCCTCGCCAGGGCACCGCCTTTACGGAGCCCGCACTTCCCCTAACTGCGTGCAACGGCCCGGGAGTGTCACAGCCGGATGTTTTCAGCCAAATACCGGGGTCGGCACGGCGCCCGCGAGGGCCCGCTGGTGCTGCATCCGGGTGATCTTGAGGACGACCAGAATGGCGAGCACGGCGGCCGCGATGTCGATCGCGTCGGAGAACAGCATCTGGCGGGCGGCGTCCCGCAGTTCGGCCGGACCGTGGGCCCGCCCGTACTCCGTGGTGGCGGCCCGGTCGGCGAACAGGGAGATGATCCACATCGTCCACCAGCCGTTGACCAGCGCATGCCCGGGGCGCTCGGCCCAGGGGACGCTGGAGTCCCAGATGTCGAGGGTGATCCGGCGCGGGAACCACAGGTTCACGACCGGGCAGAACCAGCCGCCGATCGTCCAGCCGCGTGCCTTGCTGTGTCCGCCCGGGTTGAACGCCTCGGCGTTGACCCGTACCCGCCACAGCCAGCACAGGTACACGACGATCGTCGCCAGCAGGGCGATCCCCTGGGCGGCGCCGGCGGCGCTGTAGAGCGAGTCGGCGTGCTGGGCCCGGTGGACCACGTCGGCGCCGGTGGCCCCGTCGGCCAGGTCCCCGGCGACGTTCATCTCCAGCGCATCGGCCACGACGGCGAACAGGTCGGCGGCGATGACCAGGCCGAGCAGCGTGGCGGCCGCCCGGCCGAGCCCGACCGGAGAGCGCAGCACGGCGCCGGGCGCCGCGGCGAACGGCGGGGCGGGCACAGCGCACTGGGCACACAGGGTGCCCCCGGGCACGACGGCGAACTGCCGGCAGCGGGCACAGATCATGAAAGGAGTTCCCCCCGGAACGACGTGGAGGCGCGTGGTCCCCCCGAGCAGGGGCCGCGCCGACGAGCGCCGGAAGACCGGCGACGAACACCGGAAGATACGGTTCGCGGCGCTCGCACGTCCACTCGGATTCGGGTACGGCCCGGCCCGGCCGGACCGCCGACGCATCGAAGTCTCAGCCCAGCCGCCCGGTCGACGCCTCGAAACCCCGGCCCAGCCGTTGCGCCAACGCCGCGAAGCCCCGGCCCGGCCGGCCGGCGCCTCGAAGCCTCAGCCCAGCCGGCCGGCCAGCGCCTTGAAGTCGGCCCAGGACATCGCCGGGGTCCCCGGGTCCCACAGTTTCTGCACGGTGGCGCGCAGCGGCATCCGGATCCCGGCGGCGACCTGGTCCTGCGTCTGGGCGCTCGCGATGTCGCTCCAGACCGCGAACGAGCCGCCGAGTATCTGCCCGTCGTAGCCCGCCGGTACGGCGCTCGTGCCGCGCAGCACGCGCGGGTTCCACTGCTCGTAGATCCGCTGCCCGGTCGGGTAGACGAAGGTCTGGGGCTGCCCGAGGACGTAGTACAGGAACTCGTCGTTGTAGTTGAGGACCTTGCGGCCCGCGCTCAGGTAGTCCACCGGCTGCCGGGCGCCGATCTCCTTGCCGGTCCAGTAGGCGACCTGGAGGTCCTTGGCGGGCTGCACGGAGGTGTTCCGGAAGAAGCCGTCGTTCCAGGCGCGCAGGGTCCGGCCGTGGGCGCGCACGGTGGCGGCCCGGTCGTTCAGCCATCCGGTGGCGAGGTCGGCGACGGTGGCGCCGGGGCCGTACTTCTGCCGGGCGGCGTCGGCCAGCTGCGGGTAGGAGGCCTGCGGGTCCGCCACGGTCAGCGCCTGGTACTCGTCGCCGCCCAGGTGCCACTGGCTGCCGGTGAAGAGGCCGGCGTACTCGCCGAGCAGGTCGTCGACGATCTTGGCGGAGGCGTCCTTGGAGATGTCGACGGCGCCCTTGGTCGCCGCCCCGCTCGCGTTGCTCAGCTGCAGGTCCGGGTGGGCGGCGATGACCGCGCCCAGATGTCCGGGCGAGTCGATCTCGGGCACCACGGTGATGTGCCGGGCGGCCGCCAGGTCGACGATCTGCTTGACCTGCGCCTTGGTCAGGTGGTCCTTGGAGACGATCTCGGGGTGGGTGCCGGACTCGATCCGAAAGCCCTGGTCGTCGGAGAAGTGCAGCCCCAGCTCGTTGAACTTCAGGTCGCCGAGCTCGCGTATCCGGTCCTCTATCCAGGGCGCGGTGTACGGCTTGCGCGCGATGTCCAGCATGAAGCCGCGCACCGGCTTGGCGGGCTGGTCGCGCACGACGCCCTCCGGCGCCGTACCGCCGCCGTGGACCTCCTGCTTGAGGGTGCGGGTGCCGTAGAAGACCCCCGCGTCGGCCGGCCCGCTGATGTCGACCCGCCCCCCGCGGACGGTCATGGTGTACGACTCCGGGTTCCCGCCGCCGTTGCCCAGGGCCAGCCGCAGGTCCCCGGCCCGTACGTCGTCCTTCTCCCCCGCGTACGCGAGCCCCAGCTCGCCGGCTATCAGCCGGCCCTCGTCGGCCAGCTCCGGATCGCTCACCACCACCCGCTCGCCGTGCTGCGGCCGCCAGCCGGGGCCGCGCGCCGGGGTGTGGGAGTGCACCGCGGGTATGGTCTGCGGCGCCCTGGAGAGCGGATAGGAGCGGCTGGGCGGGGGACTGGTCGGCGTGGCCTCGCCGCTGGACGCCGCGGCGGAGTCCCGCTGCGACGGCTCCTGCCCCGTGCTCCCCGCGGGCTGCCCGCCGCCCCCGTCCGCCGAGGCCCAGAAGCCGACGCCCACGCCGAGCACGACGGTCCCCGCGAACGCGGCGGCCACCACCGCCTGCTTGCGCCTCACCTGCTGCGCCGAAGCCCGGCGCTTGTGCTGGCTCACCCGGACAACGTACGTCCGATCCCCGGTTCATTCGTCACCGAGACGTTCCGAAACTCTCCCGTCCGGGTGAAATTCAGGCATCCCGCGGACACACAGTGACCACTCTCGATAACGTGATGACACACCTTTCACAGCATCCGCTGCCACACCACCTGTGACGCGAGGACCCACGCTGCCTGCGCACCGTCTCCCGACCCTCCCCCAGCCGCTGGACGCCTTCAACGCCGCCTCCCCGGACGAGGCGCGCGCCCTGCTCCAGTGCTGTCTGCGTTGCCGTCGCTGGTCCCGCCGGGTGGCCGACCACCGCCCCTACCCCGATCTGGACTCCCTCCTGGCAGCGGCGGACGAGGCGGTCTACGACCTGTCGCCGGAAGACCTCTCCGAAGCCCTCGCGGGCGAGTCGCTCCCGGAACTCCCGGAGGACACGTACGCCGTCGCCCATACGGCCCTGAGCGCGGCCCACGCGGCCTACGAGGCCCGATTCGGACACGGTTTCGTCATCTATCTGGGTGATTGTCCTCGCGAGGAGTCCCTCGACCGCATCCTCGAAGGCATCCGATCACGATTGACAAACGATCCCGAGGAAGAACGGGTCATCGCGGCGGAGGAACTGCGGCGTCTGGCGCGCAACAGACTGGCGACCCGCCTGATGGGCGCGGCCCTTCCTCTACCTGCGGCTCCGCCGCGGGGGGCGAGCAGCCACAACAGCGCCGCGCCCGGCAGATGACAGGGCGCCCCGTCCCCCGGTGGCCCCAAGGCGATAGCCCATCCGATGCCAGTTTGATCACACAGGTAGGCCCCCCGTAAGCGGCAGCGCACCGCATGGATACGATGCTGAGGGCCGGTGGACCGTACCCGGCCGGGCCCGACCGACCGTGAAGCCGGCGCGGCCCTAGTCCCCGCTCCCGGAGGGTTCTTCCGTGCCGGCTGGAACGCTGTACCGCGGCCGGGAAGGAATGTGGTCCTGGGTGGCTCACCGAGTCACCGGCGTCCTCATCTTCTTCTTCCTGTTCGTTCACGTGCTGGACACTGCACTCGTGCGTGTCTCCCCCGAGGACTACGACAAGGTCGTAGCCACGTACAAGACCCCGATCGTCGCGCTGTTGGAGTACGGCCTCGTCGCCGCCATCCTCTTCCACGCGCTCAACGGTCTGCGCGTCATCGCCGTCGACTTCTGGTCGAAGGGCCCGCGCTACCAGAAGCAGATGCTCTGGACCGTCGTCGGCGTCTGGGTCGTCCTGATGATCGGCGCGATCTACCCCGTCCTCGGCCATGCCGCTCGTGTTCTGTTCGGGAGCTGAGGCCCATGTCCACGACTGAAACCACCGCCCCCGGCGTCGGCCCCGTCGAGGGTGCCCCCGTCTACAGCGCGGAGAACCCGGCCCCGCTCATCGAGGCGCCGCGCAAGCGGACCAAGAAGACCCCGCGCTCGACCCGCGGCAACTTCGAGATGGCCGCCTGGCTGTTCATGCGCCTGTCCGGCGTCGTGCTGGTCGTCCTCGTCCTGGGCCACCTGCTGATCCAGCTGGTGCTGGACGGAGGCGTCTCCAAGGTCGGCTTCGCCTTCGTGGCCGGCCGCTGGGCGTCCCCGTTCTGGCAGGTCTGGGACCTGCTGATGCTGTGGCTCGCCATGCTGCACGGCGCCAACGGCCTGCGCACGGTCATCAACGACTACGCCGAGCGCGCGAACACCCGGCTGTGGCTCAAGGGCCTGCTCTACACGGCCACGGTGTTCACCATCCTGCTCGGCTCGCTGGTGATCTTCACCTTCGACCCGAACATCCGCTAGGCACGGGGCTGCGAGAATCATGAAGATCCACAAGTACGACACCGTCATCGTCGGCGCAGGCGGCGCCGGCATGCGCGCGGCCATCGAGTCGACCAAGCGCAGCCGCACCGCGGTCCTGACCAAGCTCTACCCCACCCGCTCCCACACGGGCGCCGCGCAGGGCGGCATGGCCGCCGCGCTGGCCAACGTGGAGGAGGACAACTGGGAGTGGCACACCTTCGACACGGTCAAGGGTGGTGACTACCTGGTCGACCAGGACGCCGCCGAGATCCTGGCGAAGGAGGCCATCGACGCCGTCCTCGACCTGGAGAAGATGGGCCTGCCGTTCAACCGGACGCCCAACGGGACGATCGACCAGCGCCGGTTCGGCGGTCACTCCCGCAACCACGGCGAGGCCCCGGTCCGCCGGTCCTGCTACGCCGCGGACCGCACCGGCCACATGATCCTCCAGACGCTGTACCAGAACTGCGTCAAGGAGGGCGTGGAGTTCTTCAACGAGTTCTACGTCCTGGACCAGCTGATCACCGAGGTCGACGGCGTCAAGAAGTCGGCCGGCGTGGTGGCGTACGAGCTGGCCACCGGTGAGATCCACATCTTCCAGGCGAAGGCCGTCATCTACGCCTCCGGCGGCACCGGCAAGTTCTTCCGGGTGACGTCGAACGCGCACACGCTGACCGGTGACGGCCAGGCGGCGGTCTACCGCCGTGGCCTGCCGCTGGAGGACATGGAGTTCTTCCAGTTCCACCCGACCGGCATCTGGCGCATGGGCATCCTGCTGACGGAGGGCGCCCGCGGTGAGGGCGGCATCCTCCGCAACAAGGACGGCGAGCGCTTCATGGAGAAGTACGCGCCGGTCATGAAGGACCTCGCGTCCCGTGACGTCGTCTCCCGCTCCATCTACACGGAGATCCGCGAGGGACGCGGCTGCGGTCCCGAGGGCGACCACGTCTACCTGGACCTCACCCACCTGCCGCCGGAGCAGCTGGACGCCAAGCTCCCGGACATCACCGAGTTCGCGCGCACCTACCTCGGCATCGAGCCCTACACGGACCCGATCCCGATCCAGCCCACCGCGCACTACGCGATGGGCGGCATCCCGACGAACGTCGAGGGTGAGGTCCTGGCGGACAACACCACCGTCGTCCCGGGCCTGTACGCGGCCGGGGAGGTCGCCTGCGTGTCCGTGCACGGCGCCAACCGCCTCGGCACCAACTCGCTGCTGGACATCAACGTCTTCGGCCGCCGCGCGGGCATCGCCGCCGCCGAGTACTCCCACACGGCCGACTTCGTCGAGCTGCCGGAGAACCCCGAAGCGTTCGTCGTCGAGCAGATCGAGCAGCTGCGCAACTCCACCGGCAGCGAGCGGGTGGCCACCATCCGCCGTGAGCTGCAGGAGACCATGGACGCGAACGTCATGGTGTTCCGCACCGAGCAGACGATCAAGACCGCGGTCGAGAAGATCGCCGAGCTGCGCGAGCGCTACAAGAACGTGGCGATCCAGGACAAGGGCAAGCGCTTCAACACGGACCTCCTGGAGGCCATCGAGCTGGGCAACCTGCTGGAGCTGGCCGAGGTCATGGCGGTGTCGGCCCTGGCCCGCAAGGAGTCCCGCGGCGGTCACTACCGCGAGGACTACCCGAGCCGCGACGACGTCAACTTCATGCGCCACACCATGGCGTACCGCGAGGTCGGCGCCGACGGCTCGGAAACCGTCCGTCTCGACTACAAGCCGGTCGTCCAGACCCGCTACCAGCCGATGGAGCGTAAGTACTGATGGCAACTCCTGTTCTGGACAAGGTGGAGGCGGAGTCCGCGGCCTCTCCCTACATCACCGTCACCTTCCGGGTCCGCCGCTTCAACCCGGAGGTCTCGGCCGAGGCGACGTGGGAAGACTTCCAGCTGGAAATCGACCCGAAGGAGCGTGTCCTCGACGGTCTCCACAAGATCAAGTGGGACATCGACGGCACCCTGACCTTCCGTCGCTCCTGCGCGCACGGCATCTGCGGTTCGGACGCGATGCGGATCAACGGCAAGAACCGCCTTGCCTGCAAGACCCTCATCAAGGACATCAACCCCGAGAAGCCGATCACGGTCGAGCCCATCAAGGGCCTGACGGTCCTCAAGGACCTGGTCGTGGACATGGAGCCGTTCTTCCAGGCGTACCGGGACGTCATGCCGTTCCTGGTCACCAAGGAGACGAACGAGCCGACGCGCGAGCGTCTGCAGTCCGCCGAGGACCGCGAGCGCTTCGACGACACGACGAAGTGCATCCTCTGCGCGGCCTGCACCTCCTCGTGCCCGGTCTTCTGGAACGACGGCCAGTACTTCGGCCCGGCCGCCATCGTCAACGCGCACCGCTTCATCTTCGACTCGCGTGACGAGGCGGGCGAGCAGCGCCTGGAGATCCTCAACGACCGCGACGGCGTCTGGCGCTGCCGCACGACCTTCAACTGCACGGACGCCTGCCCGCGCGGCATCGAGGTCACGAAGGCGATCCAGGAGGTGAAGCGAGCGCTCATCACGCGCCGCTTCTGACGTCGTCCTGCGTACGCCGTCGAGGGCCCCGTTCCCCCTGGGAACGGGGCCCTCGGGCTTTGCGGGGCAGTGCTTCGGTGGGGCTCCTCGCACAGGGGACGATTCGGCCCTAATGTGACGACATGTCAGACGAAGAGTCGTACGAACTGCTCGGGTTCGACAACGCACTGCTCGCCGTCGGCGACCTCGGCGCGGCCGTCGACTTCTACGAGCGGGCCGGGTTCAGCGTGGGCTTCCGCTTCGACGAGGCCGGGATCGCGCTGCTGAAGGTCGGCGGCGAGACGCCCGGGATCCTGCTGTGCGCCGAGGAGGCACTGGGCCACCGGTCGCCGCCCTGGCACACACCGCGGCTGTGGCTGGAGGTGCCGGACGCGCGGGCCGCGGCACGGGAGCTGGCCGCCGCCGGCATCACGCCGCTGGACGAGCCGTTCTCGGGGGCCACCGGCTGGACGGTGGAGATCGCCGACCCCTGGGGGAACGTCCTCGGCCTCACGGACTACACCAAGCGGCCGGAACTCGGCCGCAGGAACTGACGGGCGGCTCCACCCTTGAGTTGAACACGTTCAAAAACAGGTCTACAGTCATTCCTGTCAGCGTTTTGAACGCGTTCAAGAAGGGGTGGGGCATGGACCGCACCGTCATCGCCTACGTCATCTACCTGGTCGTCAGCATCGCGCTGACCGTCTGGGTGGCGCGCACGCTCAGCCGCAACGGCCGGGTCTTCCTCGCCGACGTGCTGCACGGCAACGAGAAGCTCGCCGACGCCGTCAACCACCTCCTGGTGGTCGGCTTCTACCTGGTCAACCTGGGCTTCGTCGCGCTGTACCTGAGCGGCAGCGGGGACATCGACGACACCCGCGGCATCTTCGAGGCCCTGTCGACCAAGCTGGGCGTGGTGCTACTGGTGCTCGGCGTGATGCACCTGGGCAACGTCTACGTGCTCAACAAGATCCGCCGCCGCGGGATGATGGAGCGCGAGCAGCAGCCGCCGGTGCCGCCGCAGGCCTGGATCCCGCCGACGGTCGGGGCGTGAGCGCCGTGACCACCGCGGCAGCGGACCGGGGCGCCGCCGGCGTCCCGGTCCGCGGGCTCACCGTCCTGTACGACGCCGGGTGCGGCCTCTGCACCCATCTGCGCAACTGGCTCGTTCGGCAGCCGCAGCTGGTGCCGCTGGAGCTGGTACCGGCCGGGTCGGCCGAGGCCCGCAGGCGCTACCCGGGACTCGATCACGCCGCCACCCTGGACGAGGTCACCGTGATCGGCGACTCGGGCCAGGTCTACCAGGCCTCGCGCGCCTGGATCGTCGTCCTGTGGGCCCTGCGCGAACACCGCCCGCTGGCCCACCGGCTGAGCACTCCGGCGGGGGCCAGGCTGGCCCGGGGCGCGGTGCTGGCGGCCGCGAAGTGGCGGGGCGCGCAGGGGCACAGCCGGCAGTGGGGCGGTCAGACGTACCCGATGGCCGACGGATGGTCGTACCACCCGAGCACGGGCTGGAGCCACAACCCGCCGTCCTGCTCCGACGGTGCCTGCGCCACTGGTTAGGCTCCTCCCGTGCCCGCGAACCACGACGCCCCCGAGGCGGCCGACCCCAAGACCAAGTCCGAGCAGACCCGTGCCCTGATCCTGGAGACCGCGATGCGGCTGTTCCAGGAGCGCGGCTACGACAAGACGACGATGCGGGCCATCGCCAAGGAGGCCGGAGTCTCCGTCGGAAACGCCTACTACTACTTCGAGGGCAAGGAACACCTGATCCAGGGCTTCTACGACCGGATCGCCGCCGAGCACCAGGTCGCGGTGCGGGAGGTCCTGGACCGGGAGACCGATCTGGAGGCGCGCCTCGCGGGCGTCCTGACCGCCTGGCTGGACATCGCCCGGCCGTACCACGAGTTCGCGGTCCAGTTCTTCAAGAACGCCGCCGACCCCGACAGCCCGCTCAGCCCCTTCTCGCCGGAGAGCGAGCACGCCCGCGAGCAGGCCATCAGCGTCCACCGTGAGCTGCTGGCCGGCTCCAGGTCCAAGGTGGCCCCCGAACTGCGGGACATCCTGCCGGAGTTGATGTGGCTCTCGCAGATGGGCCTGGTCCTGTACTGGATCTTCGACCGCACCGAGGGGTACGAGCGCAGCTACCGGCTGGCCCGCCGGGGTGCACGGCTGACCGCCCGCGGAGTCGCCCTGGCCCGCTTCCGGGTGCTGCGCCCGCTCGTCCTGGAAGTCCATGAACTGTTCACGGACTTCCTGCCGGGAATGACGCGGGCCCTGCCGGACCCGCGCACCCGCTGATCAGATCCAGTTCAGGCGCCACAGGCGGAACACGCCCGTGCCGTCCGTGAGGTACTGGCCGCCGCCGACGTCCTCGATGCTGACCACGTACTCCTTGGCCTGCCACAGCGGGATCAGCGGTACGTCGGAGGCCACGTCCGCCTGGATCTCACGGAAGTCGGCCGCGGCCCGGCTGCGGTCGGGGTACTGCTGGCTGTCCAGGATGAGGCTGTCCACGGCCTTGTTGCTGTAGCCGGTGCTCATCGTGGAGCCGGAGCCGACGAGCGCGGCACCGAAGGTGTCCGCGTCGGGGTAGTCGGCCACCCAGCCGACCGCCCACGCGTCCATCTTTCCGGCGGCCCAGCGCTTTTGGAAGGCGGTCCACTCGTACCCCTGGACGTCCACCTTGAACAGACCGCTCGCCTCCAGCTGCTTCTTCAGCAGGGCGGCCTCCTGCGCACCCTGGCCACGGCCCTTGCCGTAGCCGAAGGTGAAGCGCACCGGCAGGGTCACCCCGGCCTCGGTGAGCAGCTCGCGTGCCTTCTTCGCGCTCTGCGTCGCGTAGGTGTCGAAGAAGGACGTGGTGTGGCCGGTGATGCCGGTCGGGATCAGCGAGTACAGCGGGTCGACCGTGCCGTGGTACACCGTGGCGGACAGTTCCTCGCGGTTGACCAGCCAGGCCATGGCGCGGCGCACGCGCACGTCGTGCAGCGGCGAGCCGGCGCGGGTGTTGAGGTAGAGGTTGCGGGTCTCGGAGCTGTCGGACTCGGCGACGCGCTGGTTCGGGTCGCTCGGGTTCAGCTCCGAGAGCACGGTCGGCGGCAGCGTCCGGGTGGCGACGTCGACCTGCTTGGCCTTCCAGGCGCCGGCGAGCTTCTCGGAGTCGTCGTAGTAGCGCAGTTCGACGGGGCGTCCAGTGCCGCTCAGGTAGCCCTTGTAGCGCGCGTACGGCGCGAGGTCGGCCCGCTCGTCCTTCGTGTACGAGCTCAGGGTGTACGGGCCGGTGCCGTCGACCCCGGAGTCCCCCCGCAGGGCGTCGGCCGGGTACTTGTCCTTGTCGACGATCGAACCGGCTCCGGTGGCGACCTTCAGCGGGAAGGTGGCGTCCGAGGACGACAGGTGGAAGGTGACGGTCGTCGCGCTGTCCGCCGTCACCGAGGCGAGGGTGGAGAACAGCGACGCCGGGCCGAGATCGGAGTTGATCTTCTTGACCCGGTCGAAGGAGTACTTCACGTCCTCGGCACTCATCCTGCGCCCGCTCGGGAAGGTGATGTCGTCGCGCAGCGTGCACTGGTACGTCTTCAGCCCGCCGCCCTGGAAGCTGCAGCTCTTCGCCGCGTCCGGGACCGGCTCGACGCCGTCCGGCTCGAAGGTGAGCAGCGACTGGAAGACGTTGCTGAACAGGGCCCAGGAACCGGCGTCGTAGGCGCCGGCCGGGTCCAGTGACGTGATGGCGTCCGTCGTCCCGACCCTGATGGTCCTGTTCTTGTTTCCCTGTGACGGCAGCAGCTGCCAGCCGCCGATCCCCACGACGGCGAGCACGAGCAGCGTCACGAGAATCCGCATGCGAACAGATCGCATGGTGGTGCCCTCCCCAGACCCGTCAAGGCCCTACCCCTGGCCAGCACAATGTCGCCACTCCCCTAAGCGGCGCGGCTCACCTAATCACACGGATTTCACTGGCGGAAGGGCTTTCTGACCAGTTGTGGAAGAACTTACCGAGGCGTTGTTTCCTCCCGGATTTCACAGCGCCTTCACAGGAGTGGGAGCGGTCCCGGTCACGCCTGCAGGGAGGCCGGCTCGATCACCGTCACGTCCGACGGCGCCCCCACACGGGTGGGCGGCCCCCAGGCTCCCGCGCCCCGGCTGACGTACAGCTGCGTGTCCCCGTAGCGGTCGAGTCCGGCCACGGTGGGGTTGGCGGCGGCCGCCACGAGGTTGCCGGGCCAGAGCCGGCCGCCGTGGGTGTGGCCGGAGAGCTGGAGGTCGACGCCGTGCCGGACGGCCTCGTGGATCTGCACCGGCTGGTGGGCGAGCAGCACGCACACGCGGGCCGGGTCCCGGCCGCCGAGCGCCCTGCCGAAGTCCGGCCCCTGCCCCTCGCTCTCGCCCTGGAGGTCGTTGACCCCGGCGAGGTCGAAGTACGGCAGCTCGGTGCGGGCGTACTCCAGCGGGTGCAGGCCGAGCGTGCGGACCTCGGCGACCCAGGCCTCGGCGCCGGAGAAGTACTCGTGGTTGCCGGTCGGGAACCGACCGCCGGCGGCTCCAATCCGCCATCGTGGAAGCCGGGCGTCGCCGCCAAAGCGAGCGGTCAATGGTGGATTCGGCCGACGTGGCACGGCTCCCTCAAGGGCGCCACCGTGGCTCCGATGTTCCCACACTGGCCTGATTGACTTAGACCGCGGTTTAAGTCCTACCGTGGCTGATATGACCGAATCGGCAGGGGGCGAGCACGCGGGCACGATGTCGATCTCCGATGTCGCCGAACGCACCGGTCTATCGACGCACACGCTGCGCTACTACGAGCGCGAAGGGCTCATGTTCGCTCCCGTCGACCGGGCGTCGTCGACGCATCGCCGGTACACCGAGGCCGACCTCAACCGGGTCACGTTTCTCACCAAGCTCCGCATGACCTCGATGCCCATCGCCAAGATCCGCGAATACGTCGAACTCGCCCGCTACGGCGACGACAGCACCGCGGAACGGCTGGAACTGCTACTCATCCACCGAATGAACGTCGAGCGCCAGCTCGAGGAGGTGACGGCGAGCCTCACCGCCATCAATCACAAGATCGGCATTTACCAGGAAAGGCTATCCGCATGAAGAAGATCACCCTGGGATCCGAGGCGCTCGAAGTCTCGCGTCTGGGCCTCGGCTGCATGGGCATGTCCGGGGGCTACACCGGCGCCGGCACCGACGAGTCCGGGTCGATCGCCACGATCCACCGCGCCATGGAGCTGGGCGTCACCCATTTCGACACGGCCGAGATCTACGGTCCCTACACGAACGAGGAACTGCTCGCCAAGGCGTTCGCCGGCCACCGCGACGAGGTGGTCATCGCCACCAAGTTCGGTCAGATCAACCACCTCGTACCCGAGGAGAACGGGCTGCCAGTCCTCGGGCTGAACGGCACCCCCGAGAATGTGCGGCGGGCGGTCGAGGGCTCGCTGCGACGCCTGAACACCGACTACATCGACCTCTACTACCAGCACCGGATAGACCCGGAGACGCCGGTCGAGGAAACGGTCGGAGCGCTTTCCGAGCTGATCGAGGAAGGCAAGATTCGCCACTACGGGCTGTCGGAGGCGGCGCCCGCCACCATCCGACGTGCGCACGCCGTGCACCCGGTGGCCGCCATCCAGACCGAGTACTCGCTGTGGACGCGCGACCCCGAGGCCGAAGTGCTCCCCACAGTGCGCGAGCTCGGCATCGGCTTCGTGCCCTACTCGCCGCTCGGCCGCGGCTTCCTCACCGGCACGATCCGCTCGCTCGACCAGCTCGACGCCGAAGACTGGCGTCGGTCCAACCCGCGCTTCGAGGGGGACAACCTGGAGGCGAACATCCGAATCGTGGAGCAGGTGGACGACGTCGCCGGGCAGCTCGGCGCGACGCCCGCTCAGGTTGCGCTCGCGTGGCTGCTCGCGCAAGGCGACGAGATCGCGCCCATTCCCGGTACGCGCCGGGTCGCCAACCTGGAGCAGAACGTGGTGGCGGACGAACTGGTGCTCTCGGCCGAGCAGCTGAAGCAGCTGTCCCAGGTGGCGGCGCCGGTCGGCGACCGGTACGCCGACATGAGCCGCATCAACCGGTAGTCCACGCCCGTTCGGAGGGAGCCCGGCTCGCGTGAGCCGGGATCCCTCACAGGGCTTGTCTTGAAGACACCGCGGCGAACGGCCTGGCGCTCGGGCTGCACCGGCAACGCATTGGTCGAAGCGGTCGTTCTGCGTGCAAGGCAGATTGATGTGCATGGATCCGCTCGGTGACGTCTCACTTGGTGTCTCAGCGGGCGAGCTTCGGGGTCGTGCCCGAATGCTCAGGCCTCCGAGAAGACCTGGGGGCGCCGGAGCGTTCGGCGGCCAGGGCGCTGATCATCAGGGTCGGCCCACGACGAACACCGCCGTACCGGCCCGGCGGGCGCGGCCGGGGCCGCGGGTGGTGTCGCGGACCAGCCGCCGCCACACGTACCGGTGCAGAGCCGCCGCGACGGCCAGGACGACCAGGGCGACGGGAACGAGGACGACGACCACCCCGACCCGGCCCCCGCTATGACGTCCGGCGCAATGCGCGAAGACCGCGCAACCCGATGACCCCGATGACCGTCCCCAATACGGAGGAGACGACCGCCAGCAGCAGGTGCACCCAGAAGTACGCGGTCGGGTGACCGTCGTCGAAGGCGAGCCCGCTGCTGTCCTTGACCAGGTTCTTGACGAAAGTGACCCAGATGACCCAGCTCCACACCCCGAAGGCGAGCAGGAACCAGGAGACCGGGCGGCTGAGTTTCACAAGGACAGACCTTTCGACGCAGAGCCGGGCCGGCACACCCGGCCGAGGCGGCCGGGGGGCCGGCCCGCTGCGGAGCAGCGAGGGGACGCCGTGCCCTGTGGGGCACGGCATGACGCCAGTATCGCGGTCGGCTGTCCCGTTCCGTGTCCGGGGTGGGGTGCGGGGCGGGACTTCATGGTCCGCGGCCGGTACGTTCTCGACCGTGCCCGCGCCCAAGAAGACCGGCCGGCGATCCCTGCTGGTCGCCTCCGCCACGCTGCTGTCCCTCTCCGTCACCGCTCCCGCGGCCCTGGCGGCCCCGAGCCCCTCGACCAGTCCGACGGCCAAGCCCCCGGCGCACATGTCGGAGGTGGGCGGCGTCCGGCTCGGACAGCCCGGGACACAGGTGAACCTCGCCGCCGGTGTGCCCGTGCTCCCCAAGGACCTCACCGCGCGGTCCTGGATCGTCTCCGACGCCGAGTCGGGCGACATCCTCGCCGCGCACAACGCGCACTGGCAACTGCCCCCGGCGAGCACCCTGAAGATGCTGTTCGCGGACACCGTGCTGCCCAGGTTCCCGAGGACGACGAAGCACAAGGTGGTGCCGAGCGACATGGCGGGCATCGGGGCGGGCTCCAGCATGGTCGGGATAAAGGAGGACGAGACCTACACCGTCCACGACCTGTGGCTCGGCGTCTTCCTGCGCTCCGGCAACGACGCCGTCCACGTGCTGTCCTCGATGAACGGCGGCGTCGAACAGACCGTGCAGGACATGCAGGCGCACGCCCAGGAGCTCCAGGCCCTGGACACGCACGTGGTCAGCCCCGACGGCTACGACGCCAAGGGCCAGGTGTCCTCCGCGTACGACCTGACGCTGTTCGCCCGTTCCGGCCTGCAGAAGAAGGACTTCCGGGAGTACTGCTCGACCGTGCGGGCGACGTTCCCGGGCGCCACCGTGAAGAAGGGCAAGGGCAAGGGCGTCTCGACCACCCGCGAGTCCTTCCAGATCCAGAACACCAACCGGCTGCTGAGCGGCGACACGGACGTACCCGTCTACCGGGGCATCGCCGGGGTCAAGAACGGCAACACCACCAATGCGGGCGCCACCTTCACCGGGGTCGCCGAACGGGGCGGCAGGGTGCTGCTGGTCACGGTGATGAACCCGGAGAAGCACGAGCACAACGAGGTCTACAAGGAGGCCTCGAAGCTGCTGGACTGGGGCTTCGGGGCATCCGGAAAGGTCAAGCCGGTGGGCGAGCTGGTCCCGCCGAAGAACGCCGCGCAGTCCACCGCCCAGCCGGAGGCCACCGCCTCCGCCGGGGCCACGCACGGCACGGGCGGTTCCGGCTCCAAGCCGGTGGCGAGCTCCACCGCCCAGGGCGGCTCCAGCGGCATGGGGACCGCCCTGGCCGTCGCGGGCGGGCTGCTGGTGCTCCTCGTGGGCGGGGCGTTCCTGGTCAACCGCCGGTGGCCGCTGCCGGACCTGATGCGTCGTCGGCCCCGTCCCTGAGACTGCCCTCGCCGTTCTGCGTCGCCGTCCAGGCGGCGCAGAACAGGACCAGTTTCGCGGTGAAGTTGATCCACAGCAGCAGGGCCACCGGGACGCCGAACGCGCCGTACATGCTCTTGCGGGCGACGCCCTGGATGTAGCCGCTCAGCAGCAGCTTGAGCAGTTCGAAGCCGGCCGCGCCGAGCAGCGCGGCCACCAGCAGGCGGTGGCGCGGCGGTTCGACGCCGGGCAGCAGGGTCAGCACGTAGAGCAGGACCAGGAAGTCGGCGAGTACGGCGACGGCGAACGCGGCGATCCGCAGCAGGATGCCGCCCCAGCCCGAGCGGTCGATGCCGAGCTGGTCGGTCATCCAGCCCACCAGCGCGGAGGCGGCGGTGGAGATGACCAGCGTGGCCAGGACGGCCCCGCCGAAACCGACCAGGATGCCCGCGTCCTTGGCCTTGGCGAGGACCGGGTTCTGTTCGCTGTCGGGCAGCTGCCACACCGCGCGCAGACAGTCGCGCATCTGGGCCACCCAGCCCACGCCGGTGAACAGCAGCAGGGCGCCGGCGATGAGCCCGACGGTGCCGGCGTTCTCGACCAGGGAGTGGATGTTCACCTGGTCGGCGAGGCCGGGGATCTGGTCGGCGATCTTGTTCTGGAGGTTCGTCTGCTGCGACGAGCTGAGCGTGGCGGCGGCGATCGCGCCGGCCAGCGTCAGCAGCGGGAACAGCGCCACGAAGCTGATGAAGGTCATCGCGGCGGCCAGCCGTGTCCACTTCACCCGGTCCAGGCGCTCGTACGACCGCCACGCGTGCGTGGTCATCAGCCAGGTGACGATCGGCCCGATCCCGGGAAGCCTCTTCAGCCAGTCCATGATGCGACTGTGCCCGCTCCTAGTGGGCGTCAACACCGCGTTTCTTCGCCAAGACGGTCATACCCGGGCGATACGGTCGGCTGTCATGAAGGATGCCACCGGTCTGCCCCAGTCCCTGCTCGTCCTCGGCGGCACGTCCGAGATCGCGCTGGCCACCGCCCGCCGTCTGATCGCCCGCCGCACCCGCACCGTCTGGCTGGCGGGCCGCCCCGGCCCCGCGCTGGACCGGGCGGCCCGGAGCCTCGGCGCCCTCGGCGCGGACGTCCGCACCGCCGCCTTCGACGCCCTCGACCCCGGCTCCCACGAGGCGGCCCTCGGCAAGGTCTTCGCCGAGGGCGACATCGACATGGTGCTGCTCGCCTTCGGCGTCCTCGGCGACCAGGCCTACGACGAGCGCGACCCGCTGCGCGCCGTCCAGGTCGCCCAGACCAACTACACCGGAGCCGTCTCGGCCGGGCTGATCGCCGCCCGCGCCCTGCAGACCCAGGGCCACGGCTCCCTCGTGGTCCTCTCCTCGACGGCCGGTGAGCGCGCCCGCCGCGCCGACTTCATCTACGGCTCCAGCAAGGCCGGCCTGGACACCTTCGCCCAGGGCCTGGGCGACGCGCTGTACGGAACGGGCGTGCACGTCATGGTCGTACGCCCCGGCTTCGTCCGCACGAGGATGACCGCCGGCCTGCCCGAGACACCGCTCGCCACGACCCCCGAGGCGGTCGCCACCGCCGTGGAACTGGGCCTGCGGCGCCGCTCGGAGACCGTGTGGGTACCGGGAGCACTGCGCCTGGTGATGACAGCGCTGCGGCACGCACCACGGGCGCTGTACCGACGGCTGCCCTTGTAACCCGGCGGCCCTGCAACTCCCCAGGGGCGCGGGGAACTGCGCAAACAGCCACAACAGCGCCGCGGACGAACGACGGCAGATCGCCGCACTGCGTCACTGCGGCACACCCCGCGGAGCTACCGGCTGGCGATCGTCCCGCGCTCGATGCCGGGGTGGCCGCCCTGCGGCGGCACCACGGAGCCCCCGAAGGTGTACTCCCGCAGCTTGCGCCACACCTCGTCGACGCCCTGCTCGTACAGCGCGAACCCGGTGCACGGCCATTCGGCCACGAAATCGGCCAGCTCCGCGAAGGCGCGGTCCATCGCCGCGTCGTCGATGCCGTGCGCGACCGTGACATGCGGGTGGTACGGGAACTGGAGGTCGCGCGCCAGGGGGCCGGAGGAGTCCCGGACCTGCTGCTGCAGCCGGCTGCAGTCCTCCGCCCCCTGCACGACGCGCACGTAGACCACCGGTGACAGGGGCCGGAAGGTGCCGGTCCCGCACAGCCTCATCGGGAACGGCCGCCCGGCCGTGGCGACCTGGAGGAGATACGCCTCGACCGCCGGCAGGTCGGCCGCCGCCACCTCGGTCGGCGGCAGCAGGGTGACATGCGTGGGGATGCCGTGAGCCGCGGCGTCGCCGAAGCCCGCGCGCCGCTCCTGGAGCAGGCTGCCGTGAGGCTCCGGGACCGCGATCGACACGCCGATCGTTACGGTCCCCACGTCGTCTCCTGTCGTCGCGAGTTGTCTTCCGGCGGCATTCGTCCCGGCCGTCGGTTATTGACTGTACGGCCCCGGATGTCCCGTGGGCAGGCGCAGCAGAGGTGATGTGCAGCGCTCCGCCCGGTCGGACGTGTGTACGGTCGTGCGCCGCAGCGCCGGTCCGTGCTTCTCAGTGCTTCTCAGTGCTTCGCCGGCAGGAAGCCCACCCGGTCGTACGCCTGCGCCAGCGTCTCCGCGGCGACGGCACGCGCCTTCTCCGCGCCCTTGGCCAGGACCGAGTCGAGCGTCTCGGGGTCGTCCAGGTACTGCTGGGTGCGCTCCCGGAACGGCGTCACGAACTCGACCATGACCTCGGCGAGGTCCGTCTTGAGCGCGCCGTACATCTTGCCCTCGTAGTCCTGCTCCAGCTCGGCGACCGACCTGCCGGTGAGCGTGGAGTAGATGGTGAGCAGGTTCGACACGCCCGGCTTGCTCGCCACGTCGTAGCGGATCACGGTGTCGGTGTCGGTGACGGCGCTCTTGACCTTCTTGGCCGTCGTCTTCGGCTCGTCGAGCAGGTTGATCAGGCCCTTCGGCGTGGACGCCGACTTGCTCATCTTGATCGACGGGTCCTGAAGGTCGTAGATCTTCGCCGTCTCCTTGAGGATGTACGGCGACGGGATCGTGAACGTCTCGCCGAACCGGCCGTTGAAACGCTCGGCGAGGTCGCGGGTCAGCTCGATGTGCTGGCGCTGGTCCTCACCGACGGGCACCTCGTTGGCCTGGTAGAGGAGGATGTCGGCGACCTGGAGGATCGGGTACGTGAACAGGCCCACCGACGCCCGCTCCGCACCCTGCTTGGCCGACTTGTCCTTGAACTGGGTCATCCGGCTCGCCTCGCCGAAGCCGGTGAGGCAGTTCATGATCCAGGCGAGCTGGGCGTGCTCGGGGACATGGCTCTGGACGAAGAGCGTGCAGCGGTCCGGGTCGAGCCCCGCGGCGAGGAGCTGGGCGGCGGCCAGGCGGGTGTTGGAGCGCAGGTCCTTCGGCTCCTGCGGGACCGTGATCGCGTGCAGGTCGACGACCATGTAGAAGGCGTCGTGGGACTCCTGCAGGGCCACCCACTGGCGGACGGCGCCGAGGTAGTTGCCGAGGTGGAACGAGCCGGCGGTGGGCTGGATGCCGGAGAGCACACGAGGTTGGTCAGCGGAAGCCATGTTTTTTATTGTCTCAGAGAGCTCGGGGGGTTCGGTGCAGGGGGAACTGCGGACCATGGGGGCCGGCCGCGCAGTTCCCCGCGCCCCTCAGGGGGCGCTTCAGCCGAGGTCGATCTCCGGGTAGAGGGGGAACGCCGCCACCAGGTCGGTCGCCCGCTGGGCGATCTCCTGGGACACCTTCTCGTCCAGGACGTGGGCCGCCTTGGACGGGGCACCGGACTTGGTCGTGCCCGCTTGCGTCGTCGTCAGGACGCGGTCGATCAGGCCCGCGACCTCGTCCATCTCGGCCGTGCCCAGACCGCGCGTGGTCAGGGCCGGGGTGCCGATGCGGATGCCGGAGGTGTACCAGGCGCCGTTCGGGTCGGCCGGGATCGCGTTGCGGTTGGTGACGATGCCGGAGTCGAGGAGGGCCGCCTCGGCCTGGCGGCCGGTGAGGCCGTAGGAGGTGGCCACGTCGATCAGGTTCAGGTGGTTGTCCGTACCGCCGGTGACCAGCGTCGCGCCCCGGCGCATCAGGCCCTCGGCCAGCGCGCGGGAGTTGTCGACGATGCGCTGGGCGTAGTCCTGGAAGGACGGGCGCCGGGCCTCGGCGAGGGCGACCGCCTTGGCGGCCATGACGTGCGGGAGCGGGCCGCCGAGGACCATCGGGCAGCCGCGGTCGACCTGGTCCTTGAGGGAGTCGTCGCACAGGACCATGCCGCCGCGCGGGCCGCGCAGGGACTTGTGGGTCGTGGTGGTGACGATCTGGGCGTGCGGTACCGGGTCGAAGTCGCCGGTCAGGACCTTGCCGGCGACCAGGCCCGCGAAGTGGGCCATGTCGACCATGAGGGTCGCCCCGACCTCGTCGGCGATCTCCCTCATGATCCGGAAGTTCACCAGGCGGGGGTACGCGGAGTAGCCCGCGACGATGATCAGCGGCTTGAACTCGCGGGCCTGGGCCCGCAGGGCCTCGTAGTCGATCAGGCCGGTGGCGGGGTCGGTGCCGTAGGAACGCTGGTCGAACATCTTGCCGGAGATGTTCGGGCGGAAGCCGTGGGTGAGGTGGCCGCCGGCGTCCAGGGACATGCCGAGCATGCGCTGGTTGCCGAAGGCCTGGCGCAGCTCGGCCCAGTCGGCCTCGGTCAGGTCGTTGACCTGGCGGGCGCCGGCCTTCTCCAGGAAGGGGACCTCGACCCGGGCGGCGAGGACGGCCCAGAAGGCGACGAGGTTGGCGTCGATGCCGGAGTGCGGCTGGACGTAGGCGTGCCGGGCACCGAAGAGCGCCTTGGCGTGCTCGGCGGCCAGCGACTCCACCGTGTCGACGTTGCGGCAGCCGGCGTAGAAGCGGCGGCCGATGGTGCCCTCGGCGTACTTGTCGCTGAACCAGTTGCCCATGGCCAGCAGCGTGGCCGGGGAGGCGTAGTTCTCGGACGCGATCAGCTTGAGCATCTCGCGCTGGTCGGCCACCTCCTGGCCGATGGCGTCGGCGACGCCCGGTTCGACGGCGCGGATCACGTCGAGGGCCGCGCGGAAGGCGGTGGACTCGGTCGACAGGGGCTGCTCGGGCATGGGGACCTCCGGACGGCGTGCGTACAGCGTTCACGTTCGGCCCAGGCGCACGGCACAGTTTCCTGCTCGGGCCGCTCCCCGATGGTCCGTCCCATCCCAGCGCGCCAGTCACGGCCCGCTGATCAGCCTACCGGGCGCGCCACGGCGGCGAGATCCCGCGTCCACCATGCGAGCGGAGATAGGAAGGGGGCCACCGTCCTATCCGGGAGAGGCCGTGACCACTGCTGAAGACCTCATCGCCGCCGCCGACGCGCACAGTGCGCACACCTACCATCCGCTGCCCGTCGTCGTGGCCACGGCGGAGGGGGCGTGGATGACGGATGTGGAGGGGCGCCGGTACCTGGATCTGCTCGCCGGTTACTCCGCGCTCAACTTCGGCCACGGCAACCGGCGGCTGGTCGAGGCGGCCCGGCGGCAGCTGGAGCGGGTGACCCTCACGTCCCGCGCCTTCCATCACGACCGGTTCGCCGCGTTCTGCACGGAGCTGGCCGAGCTGTGCGGCATGGAGATGGTGCTGCCGATGAACACCGGGGTCGAAGCCGTGGAGAGCGCGGTCAAGACGGCCCGCAAGTGGGGGTACCGGGTGAAGGGGGTGCCCGGGGAGATGGCGAAGATCGTGGTCGCGGGCGGCAACTTCCACGGGCGTACGACGACCGTGATCAGCTTCTCGACGGATCCGGAGGCCCGCGCGGACTTCGGGCCGTACACGCCGGGGTTCGAGATCGTTCCGTACGGGGACCTGACCGCGATGCGGTCGGCGCTCACCGAGAACACCGTCGCCGTGCTGCTGGAGCCGATCCAGGGCGAGTCGGGGGTGATCGTGCCGCCGGAGGGCTATCTGCCCGGGGTGCGGAAGCTGACCCGCGAACGGAACGTGCTCTTCATCGCGGACGAGATCCAGTCGGGTCTGGGCCGGACCGGGCGGACCTTCGCGTGCGAGCACGAGGGGGTCGTCCCGGACGTGTACGTGCTCGGGAAGGCGCTGGGCGGCGGGATCGTGCCCGTGTCGGCGGTGGTGTCGAGCGCGGAGGTGCTCGGTGTGTTCCGGCCGGGCGAGCACGGGTCGACGTTCGGCGGGAATCCGCTGGCCTGCGCGGTGGCGCTGGAGGTGATCGCGATGCTGCGCTCGGGCGAGTTCCAGGCGCGGTCGGCCGAGCTGGGGCTGCGGCTCCACCGCGAGCTGGGGTCCCTGCCGGGTACGGGCCGGGTGACGGCGGTGCGGGGGCGCGGGCTGTGGGCGGGCGTGGACATCGCCCCGAAGGTGGGCACCGGGCGGGAGATCTCGGAGCGGCTGATGGACCGGGGTGTCCTGGTGAAGGACACCCACGGTTTCACCGTCCGGATCGCCCCGCCGCTGGTCATCTCCGAGGAGGACCTGGACTGGGGGCTGGCCCAGCTGCGGGCGGTCCTGGGGGCCTAGAGGATCACGTGGGGCAGGAAGCGGGCGTACTCGTCGGTGATCAGGCCCGAGGACTCGCGGATGCCGAGGCCGGCCGGCTCGTCCCGGACGACCCAGGCGCCGAGGACGACGTGGTTGCCGTCGAAGGCGGGCAGCGGGGCGAGCTGCTGGTAGCAGCAGGGTTCGTCCCGTACGACCGCGGGTGCGCCGGGTTCGTGGACGCTCACCCCGGCGCCCTCGCGGCCGAGCAGGGGCTTGGCGACGTAGCCGCCCGCCCCGGCCAGCTCGCGCGGGCCGTCCAGGTAGGCGGGCAGGAGGTTCGGGTGGCCGGGGTACAGCTCCCAGAGGATCGCCAGCAGGGCCTTGTTGCTCAGGAGCATCTTCCAGGCGGGTTCGATCCACAGGGTGCTGCCGGTGCCGCCGCCGTTGTCCAGGGTGTCGAGGACGTGCCCGGCGAAGAGGTCGGTGGTGAGCCACTCCCAGGGGTAGAGCTTGAAGATGCCGCGGATGAACCGGAGCCGGTTGTCGACGAACCGGCCGGAGAGGGTGTCCCAGCCGATCTCCTCCATGGAGATCCAGTCCGTGTCGAGGCCGGCCTGCTCGGCGGTCTCCTTCAGGTAGGCGACCGTCATCAGGTCCTCGCCGAGTTCGTCGGCCGAGGAGTGGGCGAAGTGCAGGGGGCTGCCCGGCGGGAGCAGCTCCGCCTGTACCCGCCAGGCGTCGACGAGGCGTTCGTGCAGGGAGTTCCACTGGTCGGCGCCGGGGAAGCGCTCCTCCATCCAGAACCACTGCGGGGAGGCGGCCTCGACCAGCGAGGTGGGGGTGTCGGCGTTGTACTCCAGGAGCTTGGCCGGGCCGGTGCCGTCGTAGCGGAGGTCGAACCGGCCGTAGACGGAGGGCAGTTCCGCGCGGCGGTGCCAGGCCTCGGTGACGGCCTCGGCGATGCGCGGGTCGGTGATGCCGAGGTCGGCGAGGCGGTTCTTCGCCACGATGTGCCCGGCCGCGGCCAGGCACATCCGGTGCAGCTCCTCGACGGTCTCCTCCAGCCTCTCGATCTCGTCGAGGCCGAAGACGTAGTACGCGCTCTCGTCCCAGTAGGGGCGCAGCTCGCCGTCGGGGTGGCGGGTCAGTGGGTAGACGAGCCCCTGCGCCTCGACGGTCTGCTGCCAGCCGGGGCGCGGGGTGGTCGTGCGGCGCTCCATGATCGGCTCCCTGGGTTCAGCCGCCGGAGCTGCCGTGGCCGCCGCCGAAGCCGCCGCGGTGGACCCCGCTGTGGTAGCTGCCGCCGTTCGAGGAGTGGCCCGAACCGGAGCTCTTGTGCGGCTTGGTGAAGGAGCCGCTGTCGACCCAGGAGCCCTTCTTCTTGCCGCCGTAGTACCAGGCGCCGTTCACGGAGACCTTCGAGAGCTTCGTCGTCTTGCAGTTCTTGTCGGAGACGATCTTGTAGCCCTTGCCGAACCGGTAGCTGCCGCGGTCGACGCAGCGCTTGTCCGGGGCGGAGGAGCAGGCGGTCAGGGCGGTGGCCAGCAGGCCCATACCGCCGAGGAGGACGGCTCCGGAGCGAAGGCGTCGGCGTGCGGTGTCCATGGTGGTGTCTCCCCCGTTGACTGTGGCCTGCGTCGGCCGTGGCCTGTCCTGGCCGCGGCCCGCGTCGGCCGTGGCCTGTTTTCGGCGGCCAGCCTAGAGACCGGTAAAAGCGGACACCAGGGTGGGTTGCCCGTTCACCCCTCACCTAGAGTCACTTCGTGCTCTTTGGAATGGTGTGTGCTCTGGCCGCGGCGGTCTGCTTCGGCACGGCGACGGTGTTGCAGGCGATCGCTGCCCGGGAGGCCGGTACGGGCGGGGGCGGCGAGGCGGCACTGCTGCTGCGCGCGCTCAGGCAGTGGCGGTACCTGGCGGGACTCGCTTTGGACGGACTCGGCTTCCTGTTCCAGATCGCCGCCCTGCGCTCGATCCCGATCTACGCGGTCGGCGCGGCGCTCGCGGCGAGTCTGGCGGTGACGGCGGTGGTCGCGGCGCGCCTGCTGCGGGTACGGCTGAGCGGCACGGAGTGGGGTGCGGTGGGCGTGGTGTGCGCCGGGCTCGCGATGCTGGCGCTGGCCGCCGGGCCGGAGGGGGACCAGGAGGGTTCGGACGCGCTGAAGTGGGCGATGCTCGCGACGGCGCTGTGCATGCTGGTGCTCGCCCTGCTGGGCGGACGGCTGTCGGGGCGGATGCGGGCGCTGGTGCTGGGGCTCGGGGCCGGTTTCGGGTTCGGGGTGGTGGAGGTCTCGGTCCGCCTGATCGACTCGCTGCGGCCGGCCGACGTGTTCACCAACCCGGCGGCCTACGCCCTGGTGATCGGCGGAGGCGCCGCCTTCATGCTGCTGACCACCGCCCTGCAGCGGGGCTCGGTGACGACGGCGACGGCCGGCCTGGTGATCGGCGAGACGATCGGCCCGGCGGCGATCGGCGTGATCTGGCTCGGCGACCGGACACGGGAGGGGCTGGCCTGGCTGGCGGTGCTCGGGTTCGCGGTCGCGGTGGCGGGGGCACTGGCGCTGGCACGGTTCGGGGAGGCGCCGGTGGCGGAAGAAGCCTGAAGCCGGCCGCCCCGCCGACGGGCGACCACGACGGCGCAGGGCTCGTCCCGGCGCCGTCCGGCCGCCCTGCGCGAAAGCAGTTGCGCCTGACGTCTTCCCCTGGGCAGGGTGCGGTGGCTGATCTATGCCTGTCCCGCAAGGAGTTGCCGTGCCCCCTTCCGATGTCCCGGCCGCCACGGAGATCCGCGTGGCGGACAAGGAGGCCGGGCCCTACGGCATCGCGGCCGGCCCTGACGGAGCCCTGTGGCTCACTCTCGTGCACGCCGGTCGCCTTGCGCGGCTCACCCTCGACGGCGAGGTCGAGGAACTCCCCCTGGACTCCCCCGACTCTGCCCCCATGGTCATCACCCCCGGGCCGGACGGGGCATTGTGGTTCACCCGGTCCCGGGACCACCGGATCGGCCGCGTCACCACGGACGGCGAAGCCGGCTCCTTCCTCCTGCCGACACCCGGCAGCGGGCCGTACGGCATCACCGCGGGCCCGGACGGCGCGATGTGGTTCACGCAGATGAACACCGACCGGATCGGCCGCATCACCGTCGAGGGAGAGATCACCGAATTCGCTCTCCCCGTCACGGGCGGCTTTCCCTCGGCGATCACCACGGGCCCTGACGGAGCCCTGTGGTTCACCCTCAACCAGGCGCATGCGATCGGCCGCATCACCGTCGACGGCGAGACCGTCATCCATCCGCTGCCCACGCCGAACGCCGGGCCCGTGGGCATCACCAGTGACGGCACGGCCCTGTGGTTCGTCGAGATCGCCGCGGGGCAGATCGGCACGATCTCGGTGGACGGCGTGATCAGGGAGTTCCCGCTCCCCGACCGCACGGCCAAGCCCCACGCCATTGTCGCGGCCCGCACCGGGGACTGCTGGTTCACCGAATGGGGAGCCGGCCGGATCGGCCGGATCGTCGCGAGCGGCGAGTTCACCGCGTACGACCTGCCGTCACCGTCGTCCGAACCGCACGGCATCACCCTGGGGCCCGACGGTGCCCTCTGGGCGGCCCTGGAGACGGGAGGGGTCGCGCGGGTGGCCCCGTAGTCACGGACCGCCCGGCGGCCACCCTCCGGCCTCCCGGCTCCGTCGGCCCTTACCGGTTGCGCACCATCACGCCGACGCATTCGTCGAGCGCCGCGTGCAACGGCGGTACGAAGGCGGCGAGTTCGGCGTCCGACGCCTCCCCCGCCTCCAGCACGGCACCGACGACCGCCACCAGGACGGCGCAGGCCTCCAGGGCGTGCGCGTCGGCCAGCGCCTCAAGGAGACCGCCGGGGCGCACGAGAGCGAGTGCCTCCTTGCCGGTTACTGGATCGACGCCGAGGCTGCGCAGGGGTGACGCGCTCATACGGCGACCTCCCAGGGGGCGTAGTAGCGCCGCTCCTGTTCGTCACGCTCGCGTTCCCAGACGACGACGTAGGGCCGGACCAGCGGCAGACCGTCGGCAGCGATGACGTCCGCCGGGTACGGCGGCCTCGTCCGACGCGCGGGGGCGAGCCGGAACGCGGGGGCGGACGGGCAGGCGATGCGGGGCGGCGGCTCGGCGGAGCGGTGCGCTCCGCGGGAAGGCAGGAAGAGGCTCAGGATCGCGGCCAGTAGGCTGCGCACAGGTCGACTCCTGTTCAGTCGGCTCAGCCCCGGCACGGAAGCTCTCACCCTTCCCGCCGGGGCGTTTTTGTTCCTTCCGAACCTTACCCAGGTATCGGCAGTAGTGGGTAGTGGTAGGTAGTAGTTAGCAGTAGTAGTAGGTAATGCGCGGTAGGGAGTGGCGCTCTACGGTCGAATCGTGGACAAGATCAGCCCCGACTCACCGCAGTACGTCTATGAGCAGCTCGCCGCCATCCTTGAGCGGAAGATCCGTTCCGGCGAGTACCCGCCCGGCACCCGACTGCCGGGAGAACTGACGATGACGCACGACTACAAAGTCGGTCCGGGTACCGTCCGCCGCGCTCTGGACATCCTTCGGGACAGCGGATTGGTAGTGACCGTACGTGCGCGCGGGTCGTTCGTGGCCGACCCCCTTCCGCCCTCCCCTGAATCGCCCGCATCCTCCGGCTAGCGCCGCGTCAGGCAGCGTTCGCGACCGGCCGGAACCTGGTGCGCTTCAGGCGACGTTCGCCCCCGACAGCCGTCGGGACAGGCTGGAGCGCCTCCGAAAACGAGTGGCCCGAAAACGGGGGCGCGGCTAACGTCGCGGCCGTGGATATCAGGGAACTGGACCGCCGCGCCCTTGCCACCCTGGGAGCGGTGATCGCACAGATCGGCCCGGACCAGCTTCGTCTTCCAACGCCGTGTGCCGACTGGACACTGCACGGACTGCTCCGCCACCAGGTGAGCGAGAACCTCGGCTTCGCAGCCGCCGCATCCGGCGTCACCGGTGACCTCCGGGCCTGGGACCAGGGCGACCTGGGCGAGGATCCTCACCGGGCGTACCTCGACTCGGCCGACGCCATGACGAGGGCGTTCGCCGAGGACGTCCTGGACCGTTCGCTCCAGATCAGGGAGTTCGGGTTCTTTCCCGGCCGGATCGCGCTCGGTATGCACGTGCTCGACTGCGTGGTCCACGGCTGGGACGTCGCTCAGAGCATCGGCGTCGCCTACGATCCGGACGCCGACCTCGTCCGCCACTCGCTCAAGGTCGCGGCGGTGATCCCGACCGGAGCTCCGTCCGACGACCGGCCGAGGACTTCGTTCGCCCCGGCGGTCGAGATCTCCGCCGGCTCTCCCGCCCTGGAGCGGCTGCTCGGACTCGTCGGCCGTCGTCCAGCGGCAAGCTGAGCAACGGCTCACCACCGGTCGTGCACCGACTTCTACTCCGCAGAAACACCGTCCGGTGCCGCCCGGGCGGTCCGCGTCCGGCCGTGCCGTACAGCCGTCGTCAGGCGGACGCCGGGACCGGCGAGTCCGTGCGGGCGCCGGCCGGTGCCGTCACCCCGTAGGCCTCCCGCACACCCGCCGCGAGCACCACGCCCGTGAACAGGATCGCCGGGACACTCCACTGCCAGGATGCGAACCCGATCACCGGCAGGACGAACGCCGCATGGACGGCGGAGACGACGAGCGCCGCCCCCGCCCGGCTTCCGCCGGTCACCGGCCGGCGCATGGCCGCCCAGTGGCGCCCCCACAGCCCGGCGGCCACTGCCGCGACGACGGCCATCACAACGGCGCCCAGCCGGGCCAGATCGGCGTCGGTCACACTGTCGGGGTCCGGTGTGGCCGAGCCGGTCGCGTGCACGCTCAGCGCGACCGCGGTCCATACGAGAGCCGCCGCACCCAGCAGGGAAGCCAGGACCGCTGCGCGCCGTCGGGCCCAACTTGTCCCGGAATGCGTCAAGTTCGAGGTCATGCCTCATCCTAGAGGCTGCCCTGTGGGGTGGTCGGTGCGTCGGCCGGCGCGGTCGGGGCGACGTCAGCGGATGACGCGGCCGGCTCGGGCGTCTCCCGGACGGCCCTCGGCGTCCTACGGCAGCACCCTGCACAACGCCTCCAGCGCGCCCGCCCACCCGCTGTCCGGCGGCGTCCCGTACCCCACGACCAGCGCGTCCAGGGGCTCGGCGACAGCCTCTTCGTGGCGGTGGAAGGCGAGGCCGTGCAGGGCCAGGCCCTGCCAGGTGGCGGCCTGGATCACCGACTGCTCGGTGCCGGGCGGCAGCCGCAGCACGGCGTGCAGGCCGGCCGCGATGCCGGTGACCCGGACGTCGGGTGCGCGGTCGGCGACGGCCGCGGCGAGGGCGTCCCGGCGGCGCCGGTAGCGCAGCCGGGCCGAGCGGACGTGGCGGTCGTAGGCGCCGGAGGCGAGGAACTCGGCCAGCGTCAGCTGGTCCAGCACCCCGCAGGTGTCGATCTGTCCCTTGGCCGCGGCCGCCTCCTCCACCAGGGACGGCGGCAGCGCCATCCAGCCGAGCCTGAGGCCCGGGGCGAGGGACTTGCTCGCGGTGCCGAGGTACACGACCCGGTCGGGGTCGAGGCCCTGCAGGGCGCCGACGGGCTGGCGGTCGTAGCGGAACTCGCCGTCGTAGTCGTCCTCCAGGACCAGCCCGCCGGTGCGCCGCGCCCAGTCCACGACGGCGGCCCGCCGGTCGGGGTGCAGCGGCGTGCCCATCGGGAACTGGTGGGCGGGGGTGAGCAGGACCGCCCCCTCCTCGCCCAGGGGGCCCGGGTCCGTGCCCAGGTCGTCGTAGGGCAGCGCCGGGACGGCGAGGCCCGCGTCCCGCAGCAGGCCCCGGTGCACGTCGAGGCCGTACGACTCCACCGCGACCGACCGCACCCCGCGCGCCCGCAGCAGCGGGCCGAGGATGCGCAGGGCGTGCGAGAAGCCCGCGGTGATCACGATCGCGTCGGGGCCGGTGCGCACGCCCCGGGCGCGGGCGAGGTAGCCGGCGAGGGCGGTGCGCAGTTCGGGGCGGCCGCGCGGATCGCCGTAGCCGAGGGCGTGGAAGGGGGCGGTGGCCAGGGCGCGGCGGGCGGCCTTGAGCCACTCGGTGCGCGGGAAGGAGGCGAGGTCGGGGGTGCCGGGGACGAGGCTGTGGACGGGCTCGCCCGGCTCGCGGCGCCGGGCCGGCGAGGGGGTGCCACTCCCCCGCGGCCCGAGCCGGGGCACCCCCGTGGCGACCCGGGTGCCGGAGCCCTGGCGGGCGGTGAGCCAGCCCTCGGCCACCAGGTCGGCGTAGGCCTCGGCGACGGTGTTGCGGGCGATGCCGAGGTCGGCCGCGAGGGACCGGGAGGAGGGCAGCCGGGTGCCGCCGGCCAGACGGCCGCTGCGCACGGCCTCCCGCAGCGCGTCGGTCAGGCCCCGGCGCAGCCCGCCGGAGCCGGCCGGTTCCAGGTGCAGGTCGACGCCCAAAGTGGCCCATGGATTCGCCATGGAAATGGACCATACTCCTGGGCTGCCTCGCTCCTAGGGTCGAAGACATGAACAGTGCACAGAACACCTCGCCGGAACCCGTGGAGTACGCCGCCGAGCACGCCCCGCGGCTTCAGTGGGCCAAGCACGCGCCGGAGGTCTACCGGGCGATGGTCCGCCTGGACTCGGCCGCCAGGAATGGCCTGGACCCCGAGCTGTACGAGCTGGTGAAGATCCGTGCCTCCCAGCTCAACCACTGCGCGTTCTGCCTCGACATGCACACCAAGGACGCGCTCGCGGCCGGCGAGAGCGTGGAGCGGATCGTCCAGCTCAGCGCGTGGGAGGAGTCGCGGCACTTCTACACGGAGAAGGAGCTGGCGGCGATCGAGCTGACCGAGGCGATCACCGTGCTCACCGACGGCTTCGTGCCGGACGAGGTGTACGCCCGGGCCGCCAAGCAGTTCGAGGAGGCCGAGCTGGCCCAGCTGATCGCGGCCATCACCGTGATCAACGCCTGGAACCGGTTCGGCGTGACCACCCGGATGGCCCCGGGGCACTACCAGCCCGGGCAGTACAAGTGAGCCGTATCGGTCTGATCACCGTCATCGACGGCTGGAACCGCCTCATGGTCAGCCGTCGCGTCACGCCCGGGGGGTACCAGCCGTGAGCAAGGTGGATGTGTTCCGCGCGCTGCATCTGCATCGCGCTCCGGGCGACCCGCTCGTCCTGCCCGGCCCCTGGGACGCGGCCAGTGCGCGGGTGTGCGAGGAGGCCGGGTTCCCGGCGCTGGCCACGCCGAGCGCGGGCGTCGCCGCCTGTCTCGGGTACGCGGACGGCGCGACCCCGGCGGACGAGATGTTCGCGGCGGTGGCGCGGATCGCGCGGGCGGTGGACGTGCCGGTGTCGGCGGACGTCGAGAGCGGCTACGGGCTCGCGCCGAAGGAGCTGGTCGAGCGGCTGCTGGAGGCCGGCGCCGTCGGCTGCAACCTGGAGGACTCCGCGGGGGGCGCCCTCAAGGACCCGCGGGAGCAGGCCGAGTTCCTCGCCGAGGTGCGCTCGGCCGCCGCGGACCGGCTGTTCGTCAACGCCCGCGTCGACACCTTCGTGCACGGCGACGGCGACCCCGAACGGGCCATCGAGCGGGCCGCGTTGTACCGGGCGGCGGGCGCGGACTGCGTGTACCCGATCCTCGCCCCGGCGGACCTGCTGCCCCTGCTGCGGTCCGGGATCCAGGGCCCGCTGAACATGCTGGCCCGCCTGGACGGCGAGGGCCCCTCGCCCGCCGGGCTCGGCGGACTCGGGGCCACTCGGATCACGTTCGGGCCGGGGCTCCAGCGGCGGGCCGCCCAGGCCCTGCGGGAGATCGCCGACGGGCTCCGCTAGACCGGCTCGGGACAGCGCCTGCGGGCTCCGCCCGACCCGCTCAGGACAGCCACTGCTTCCACACGGAGGGGTGGCTGTTCACCCACTTCTTCGCCGCGTCCGCCGGTGAGAGCTTCTGCTGGGCGATCATCAGCGAGACCTCGTTCTGGTCCTCGGTGGTCCACCTGAACTTCTTCAGGAAGGCCGCCGCCCTGCCGCCCGACTTGGCGAAGTCGGCGTTGAGGTACTTCTGCAGCGGGGTGTGCGGGTACGCGCAGGTGATCTTGGCCAGGTCCGCGTCGCAGCCCTCCTTGTACGGCGGCAGCTGCACCTCCGTCATGGGGACCTTCTTGAACAGCCACTGCGGCGAGTACCAGTAGGTCAGGAAGGGCTTCTTCTCCTTGGCGAACTGCTTCATCTGGGTGATCTGCGCCGCCTCGGAACCGGCGAAGACGACCTGGTAGTCCAGCTTCAGGTTCTTCACCAGCGCCTTGTCGTTGGTGACGTAGGACGGGGAGCCGTCCATCAGCTGGCCCTTGCCGCCGCTCTCCGGGGTGCGGAAGAGCGAGGCGTACTTGTTCAGGTTCTTCCAGTCGGTGATGTCCGGGTGCTGCTTCACCAGGTACGTGGGCACGAACCAGCCGATGTGCCCGGTCACCCCGAGGTCGCCGCCGTGGGCGATCGTCTTCTTGTCGGTGACGTACCGCTTCTCCTGGTCGGGGTGGCCCCAGTCCTCCAGGATCGCGTCGACCCGGCCCTGGCTGAGCGCGTCCCAGGCGGGCACCTCGTCCACCTGGACGGTGTCGACGCGGTAGCCCAGCTTGTGCTCCAGGAGGTACTGGGCGACGGCCACGTTGGACTGGGCGCCCACCCAGGACTGCACGGACAGGGTGACCGTCTTCGAGCCCTGGGCGTTCGCGAACGGCGAGGCCTGCTTGGTCATGTCGGCGGCGCCGCAGCCGGTCAGCAGCGCGAGCGAGCCCAGGACCGCGGTCGCGGCCACGGCAGTCGTACGGATGCGCATGTCAGGCTCCTTCCCTCGCGCGGCGTTCGGTCGGCTGGGTCACCCGGTCCAGCATCAGGCCCAGGCAGACGATGGCCGCACCGGCGACCAGGCCGGTCGCCAGGTCGCCCTGGGCGAGGCCGAAGGCGACGTTGTAGCCGAGGGCACCGCCGCCGACCAGGCCGCCGATGATGACGACGGCGAGGACCAGGACGACGCCCTGGTTGGCGGCGAGCAGCAGCGACCGCCTGGCGAGCGGCAGCTGGACCTGCCACAGCTGCTGGCGGCCGGTGGCGCCGAGCGAGCGCGCCGACTCCAGCGCGGCCGGGTCGACCTGGCGCAGACCCTGCGCGGTGATCCGGACGACGGCCGGCAGGGCGTAGACGACGGACGCGGCGACGGCGGGGGCCCGGCCGACCCCGAACAGGGCCACCACCGGGATCAGGTACACGAACTGCGGCATGGTCTGGAAGACGTCCAGGACCGGGCGCAGCGCGCGTTCGAAGCGGTCGCTGCGGGCGGCGGCGATGCCGGTGGCGAAGCCGAGGACGAGGGTGACGGCGACCGCCGCGAGCACCTGCGAGAGCGTGTCGAGGGACGGCTCCCACACCCCGAGCACGCCGATCGCGGCCATCGCGAGGACGGCGGTCAGCGCGGTGCGCCAGGTGCCGATCACCCAGGCCAGCGCGGCGACGATGAGCAGCACCGCCCACCAGGGCAGCCACTGCAGACCGCTGCGGACCGGGTCCAGGACCCAGGTGGTGAAGTGGCCCGCCCATTCGGCGGTGCCGCCGACGACCGGGACACCCGAGTACAGGTGGTCGACCATCCAGTCCTTGGCGGTGTTCACCGGCCCCGCGATGTCCAGGGTGGCGCCGGACGGCCAGTCGAGGGCGCCGAGCAGCCGGGCGGCCAGCGCGAGCACCACGGTGACCCCGAGGGCGTAGAGCCGGCCGATCGTGCGGGGGCGGTCGCTCGCGTCGGTGCCGTCCCCGGCCGCCGCGGTGACGCGGTCCAGGACGATGGCCAGCAGCACGATCGGGATGCCGGCCGCGAGGGCCGTGCCCACGTCGACGGAGGCGAGCGCCTGGTAGACGCGGTCACCGAGGCCGCCTGCGCCGATGACCGAGGCGATCACGGCCATGGACAGCGCCATCATGATCGTCTGGTTGAGGCCGAGCAGGAGCTCCTTGCGGGCCAGCGGGATGCGGGCGGTCAGCAGCCGCTGCCGGCCGGTGGCGCCGAGCGACTCCACGGCCTCCAGGACCTCGGGGTCGGCGCCGCGCAGACCGAGTGCCGTGAGACGGGCCATCGGCGGGGCGGCGTAGACGACGGTGGCGAGGACGGCCGCGGGGACGCCGATGCCGAAGACCAGGACGACGGGGAGGAGGTACGCGAACGCCGGGAGCACCTGCATGGTGTCCAGCACCGGGCGCAGGGCGCGGTTCAGGCGGTCGGAGAGACCGGCGGCCAGGCCGAGCACGGCGCCGACGGCCACGGAGGCGAGGACGGCGACGACCATCAGCGCGAGGGTCTGCATGGTGGGCACCCACATGCCGAGCGCGCCGCAGGCCAGGAAGGCGGCCGCCGTGCCGGCGGCCAGGCGGACGCCGGCGACCCGCCAGGCGACGAGGGCACCGAAGACGGTGACGCCCGTCCAGCCCGCCGCGAGCAGCGTGAGGTACACGGCGCGTACGGAGAGGACGACCGCGTTGCTGATGTAGCCGAAGAAGTAGAGGAACAGGGGGTGGCTGTCGCGGTTGTCGATCACCCAGTTGCTGGCGTCGGCCAGGGGCTTGGAGAGGTCGACGGTGAGCGCGTGCGGCCAGGCCCCGCCGCCCCAGTGGGCGTTGATCGGGGGGACGAGGACCGCGGCGGCGAGCGCGAGCAGGAGGAGCTTGGCCACCGCGCGGTTCCTGAGGACCGGGAGTCTGCGGGGGGTGGGGACGGTGAGGGTTGCCATCAGACGTCCTCCGGGCTGGTGCGGGGACGGGGCAGCGCGGAGTCCGCGTCCGCGGCCACACCGGCCACCACGCCCAGCAGTTGCTCGTGGCCGACCACGCCGAGGCACTTGCCCTCGTCCATCACCCGGGCCGGGGCGCCCGCGCGGGCCACTGCCTCGATGGCCTCGGCCACCGGGGCATCGGGGCGGACCGCGGGGCCGTCCGCCGCGTCCTGCGGGGACATGGGGCGCATGGCCGTGCGGCAGGTGACGACCTGTTCGCGCGGGACGTCGCGGACGAACTCGCGGACGTAGTCGTCGGCCGGGGAGGAGACGATCTCCTCGGGGGTGCCGAGCTGGACCACGGCGCCGTCGCGCATCAGGGCGATGCGGTCGCCGAGCTTGAGGGCCTCGGCGAGGTCGTGGGTGATGAAGACCATCGTGCGGCCCTCCTCGCGGTGCAGGCGGGCCACCTCGTCCTGCATGTCGCGCCGGATGAGCGGGTCGAGGGCGCTGAACGGCTCGTCGAAGAGGAGGACCTCGGGGTCGACGGCGAGCGCGCGGGCGAGTCCGACGCGCTGGCGCTGGCCGCCGGAGAGCTGGCCGGGGCGGCGCTTCTCCATGCCCTCCAGGCCGACCTTCCTGACGATCTCGGCAGCCCGCTCACGCCGTTCCGCCTTGCCGACGCCCTGGATCTCCAGGCCGTAGGCCACGTTGTCCAGGACCGTGCGGTGCGGGAGCAGGCCGAAGTGCTGGAAGACCATCGCGGCGCGGTGACGGCGCAGTTCGCGCAGGCGGGCGCGGTCCATGGCGCGCACGTCCTCGCCGTCGATGGCGATGGTGCCCGCCGTCGGCTCGATCAGCCGGGTCAGACAGCGCACGAGGGTGGACTTGCCGGAGCCCGACAGGCCCATCACCACGAAGACCTCGCCCTTGCGCACGTCGAAGGAGACGTCCCGGACGGCGGCCGTGCAGCCGGTGCGGGAGCGCAGGTCGGCGGGGCTCAGCGCGCCGAGTTCCGGGTCGGCCGGGATGCGGTCGGCCTTCGGTCCGAAGACCTTCCACAGGCCGTCCACGGAGAAGACGGGGGTGCCGGTGGTGGGGGGTTTACGGGTGGGAACAGTGAGCGTCATCGCGCATCACCTCCGATCAGGTCGACGGCCTTCTCCCCGACCATGAGCACCCCGATCATCGGGTTGACGGCGGTCATGGTCGGGAAGACGGAGGCGTCGGCAATGCGGATGCCGTCGAGACCGCGGATCCTCAGATCGGGGTCCACCACGGCGAGTTGGTCGTCGGCGGCGCCCATCCTGCAGGTGCCGGCGGGGTGGTACACGGTGTGGGCGACCTTGCGGGCGTACTCGCTCAGCTCGGCGTCGCCCACGACCTCCGGGCCCGGGCAGACCTCGCGCTTGAGCCAGCCCGCGAGCGGCTCGGACCGGGCGATCTCACGGGCGATGCGGATGCCGTCGACCAGGGTCCTGGCGTCGTAGTCGTCCTCGTCGGTGAAGTAGCGGAAGTCCAGCGCGGGCTTCACGGACGGGTCGGCGCTGGTCAGGTAGAGGCGGCCGCGGCTCTTCGGCTTGGGGATGTTGGGGGTCATCGAGACGCCGAACTCCGGCCGCTGGTAGCCGAGGCGCTCCGGGTTGTCGGTGAACGGGATCTGGTAGAAGTGGAACATCAGGTCCGGGCCCGCGTGGCCGGGGTCGCGGCGCACGAACAGGCCCGCGTCGGAGTCCATCGCGGAGTTCTCCGGGATCGGCCCGTGGGTCTCCCAGACGATCACCGACTCGGGGTGGTCGAGCAGGTTCTCGCCGACGCCCGGCAGGTCGTGCGTGACGGGGATGCCGAGCGCCTCCAGGTCCCCCCGGGGCCCGATGCCCGAATGCATCAGCAGGCGGGGCGTGTCGACGGCACCGGCGCACAGGACGACCTCGTTGCGTGCGCGGATCAGCAGTTCCTCGCCGTCCTTGGTGCGCACGTGCACGCCCTCGGCGCGGGTGCCGTCCAGCTCCAGCTTGTGCGCCCAGGTCTCCAGGAAGATACGCAGGTTGGGGCGCTCGTCCATGACCGGGTGCAGGTAGGCCACCGAGGCGGAGGAACGCTTGTTGTTCTCCGGGTGGTAGGCGAGGTCGAAGAAGCCGACGCCCTCGGTGAACGGCTTCTTGTTGAAGCCCTCGACGCGGGGTACCCCGAGCGTCGACTGTGCGGCGTCCACGAAGTCGCGGGCGATGGCGTTCCGGTCGTTCTCGTCCACGGAGACGATGTTGTTCTTCAGGCGGGCGAAGTAGGCCTCCATGGGGACGGCGCCCCAGCCCTTGGCGCCCGCCGCCTCCCACTCGTCCCAGTCGGAGGGGAGCGGCTTGAAGGAGATCAGGGTGTTGTGCGAGGAGCAGCCGCCGAGGACGCGGGCGCGGCTGTGCCGTATGTGGGAGTTGCCGCGGGGCTGTTCGGTGGTCGGGTAGTCGTAGTCGAGGTCGCCGCCGAGCAGGCCCATCCAGCGGCGCAGCGTCAGCACGTCGTCGCGGTCCACGTCGCTGGGGCCGCCCTCGATGACGGCCACGGTGACGTCGGGGTCCTCGGTGAGGCGGGAGGCGATGACGGATCCCGCGGTGCCGCCGCCGACGACGACGTAGTCGTAGGTGTGCGTGTTCTCGGACAGGGGGTGGGACATCGGGTGGTACTCCAGAAAGAGGGGTCGGCCGGGGTGGGTCGGCGGCTCAGCCTGCGAACCAGCGCACCGGCTTCGGCGCGAGGTTCTGGTACACGTGCTTGGTCTCGCGGTACTCGGCGAGCCCGGCCGGCCCCAGTTCGCGGCCGGTGCCGCTCCTGCCGAAGCCGCCCCACTCCGCCTGCGGCAGGTAGGGGTGGAAGTCGTTGATCCAGACGGTGCCGTGGCGCAGCCGTCCCGCGACCCGCCGGGCGCGGCCGGCGTCGGCGGTCCAGACGGCGCCGGCAAGGCCGTACTCGGTGTCGTTGGCGAGGAACACCGCCTCCTCCTCGGTGCGGAAGGTCTCGACGGTGAGGACCGGTCCGAAGACCTCCTCGCGGACGACCTTCATCTCGCGGTGGCAGCGGTCCAGGACGGTCGGCTCGTAGAAGTAGCCGGACTCGGGCCTTTCCGGGGCGGGCTGCGGGCGCTTGCCGCCGCAGCGCAGCACCGCGCCCTCCGCGAGCGCGGAGGCGACGTACCCCTCGACCTTGGTGCGCTGCTGGTCGGAGACGAGCGGGCCGCACTCGACGCCGTCCTCGGTGCCGCGGCCGAGCCTGATCCGCTGGGCGCGGCGGGCGAGTTCGGTGACGAAGCGGTCGCGGACCGACTCCTCGACGATGAGGCGGCCGCCGGCCGAGCAGACCTGGCCGCTGTGGATGAACGCGGCGTTGAGGGCCTGGTCGACGGCGGTGTCGAAGCCCTCCTCGGTGGCGCAGGCGTCGGCGAAGACCACGTTGGGGTTCTTGCCGCCGAGTTCGAGGGCGACCTTCTTGACGGTCGGGGCGGCGGCCTGGGCGACCTTGGTGCCGCTGGCCAGGCCGCCGGTGAAGGAGACCAGGTCGACGCCGGGGTGCTCGGCGAGGCGGGCGCCGACGGTGTGGCCGGGGCCGGTGACCAGGTTGGCGACACCGGCGGGCAGGCCGGCCTCGGCCAGCAGGTCGATCAGCGCGATGGTCGTCATCGGCGTGATCTCGCTGGGCTTGAGGACGAAGGTGTTGCCGGCGGCGAGCGCCGGGGCGATCTTCCAGCTGGCCTGGAGCAGCGGGTAGTTCCAGGGCGTGATCATGGCGCAGACGCCGACCGGCTCGTGGACGACGACGCTGTGGATGTCGGGCGAGCCCGCGTCGACGACCCGGCCGGGGGCCTCGGCGGCGACCAGGTCGGCGAAGTAGCGGAAGGCGTCGGCGACACAGTCGATGTCGATGCGCCCCTCCTCGACGGTCTTGCCCGCGTCCCGGCTCTCCAGCAGGCCGAGTTCCTCGCGGTCGCGCACGAGGAGGTCGGCGACGCGGCGCAGCAGGGCGGCGCGCTCGGCGACCGGGGTGCCGGGCCAGGTGCCCTGGTCGAACGCCTGCCGGGCCGCGGTCACCGCCCGCTCCGCGTCCTTCTCGTCACCCTCGGCGACCACGGCGAAGGGCCGGGCGTCCGCGGGGTCGAGGATCTCGCGCGTCGCGCCGGAGATCGCCTCCAGCCATTCGCCGCCCGCGTGGATGGTCGCCTGGGCCGGTCGTTCCGTTGTGTCCGCCATGATCGGTATTGCCTTCCGTTCCTGTTCAGTGCCCCTGTGTCACAGCCGTGTCACAGTCAGGGACCGTCACCGCCTGCCCCGCGGGGCGGACCGCATGCGCAATCGACGACCGAAAGTGCGCCGCGTCACTGAAAATGCGGTCGAAAACGGACAAAAACGGGCTGTCGATCAATGCCGCGCCATCTCGGTCCATACGCCGGCGCAGGCCGATCCGCCGAGGTCGGGAACCGGCACCTTCCGCCCCTCCGATTCCCGTCACCACGCCGGCAACACCAAGCCCTTCCTCCCGAGGCCCGGGCGCCTCCCTCTGCACGGGCGGGTCCGTGCGGCCACCACCGCCCACGTGTGCGGTCCGCCACGGCTACGGATGCGTCACATCCTCGGGCGGGGCAGACTGGTCATGGAGTGCGAGGCACTCAAGCCCCCCTGACACACCGCTCCCCCCTCGCTGGGCAGTTGTGAGCGACGAAAGGCCGAGTCGGTGGACGGCACACGAGAGCATCGCCGGGCAACCGCCTGGTTCCAGCAGGCGCGCACGGCACCGGCCCGCGGCTCCCCGCCCGGAACCGGACGCACCGCCGGCCGCGCGGTGATGGCCGCCCTGGACGACGCGGACTCCCACGACCGGGAAGCACCGAGGCTGTACCGCTTCGTGGCGGGCGTCGACCAGCAGGCCCGTCCGCTGGACGTCCAGGAGCTGGCGGAGCTGAGCGATCCGATGGCCGCACTGTTCTTCCGCAAGGGCACCTTCCCGCTGACGGTGCAGGATCTCCTCGCGGGGCTGCCCGAGCCGGCGACGCAAGAGAACCAGTCGGTCTATCTGGTCGGCGAGGCCGGGCAGATTCCGCCCGGCTCCGCCTCCGGACTGCCGCGCGCCATGCGGTTCGCCGTCGCTCGCGCCGCCACCGGCCGCGACGTGGACCTGCTGGTGAGCACGGGGGCGAACGAGGACCCGGCCGCGACGTTTCTGCAGGTTGCCGCCTGGGATCCGGCCGCGAAGGTCTTCAACTACTACATGCGGATCAGCCCCGTGTGGGTGTGGGCAGGCAACTCGTGGTCCGCTCTCGCCCCCGGCTCCCGCGGCCACGGCTGCTTCGACAGCCACATCAACGGCAGCGCCGTGATGAAGGAGCTGAAGGCGCCCTGGAGCAACTGGGAGTCCCAGGCGGCGACGATTCGGCTGGCCCCGGACGACCCCTTCCGGAACGATCCGCTGTACCAGCAGGTCATCGGCGCGGAGAACCTCGAACTGACCGTCCGTGCGCTGATCGGCCGCTGGACGGCCGCCCGCCTGGCAGCCGTCACGCAGGACGGCACCGTGGAGCATCCCGAGCAGCTGATGCGCCATCTGTTCACCACGACCACCGTGAACCTGGCCAGTACGGCGACCCAGAGTTCGACGATCAGCCCCTCCAGCGGTGATCTGCTGCTGCCCCCGGGCTTCTGGCTGAACAGCGACGCGCTTCTGGGCGATCTCGAACTGCCCGTCACGGCCGCCGTTCCTCCCATGGCGCCGGCCGCCCACTACGTGGCGAGCCTGGCGGCTTTCGACTTCGCCCTGGAGGAGAAGAGCAGCGGTTTCTCCCAGCCGGGGGACAGCTTCTTCGCGTTCGTCGTACCGGAGGCGGCCTGCGAGGACAACGACGTGGTACGGCAGATGGTGGAACAGGGCCTGATCACACCCAGGTTCGCCGCCTGCGCGCTCATGGCCGATTTCACCAACCCGGTCTTCAGCCCCGTCAGCGGGCAGTTGATGGCCCATGTCCCCACCTCGCCGACCGCCGTGACCGAACTGCAGGACCACATCGCGCAGGCGATCCTTCAAGCCGCCACGAGTCTGCCGCCCGGCAGCCCTGAAGGCCGTTTCGCCGCCGACTGGGCTCTGGCCGAGGACGCCTGGCCCAAGGCCTTCGCCCGGCGGATCGACGACTACCTCGGTCACGTCGGCCGACGGATCCGCGAGCCCTCCGGCTTCGACGACTACGTCCGGCTGGCGGAGTCCCGCCGCCGCGACTTCAAGGCGATGCGGCTCCACGAGTTCGAGCTGACGCTGCCGACCACCAACATCCCTGCGGACGCCCCGCGGCTCAGGATGAGCGAGGCCGGCATGGTCGCGCCCGCCTCCTGACAGCCGCCGCCCTCCGCGGCCCGCCCGTCCCCGGCCACCTCTCAGCGAAGGAGTGCCCCATGAGCACGCTCGCCTCGTACGGCCCGCCGGGCCACCTGGACGATCTCGACGAGACCGGCCTGAAGGCCTGGAACATGTTCATCGGCGACCGGGTCGACAGCTCGATCGCGGGCCCCGATCCCCATGAGGTGCTCAACGACAGCCCTCGCGGCCAGTTCTACAACCTCACCAGGACCGACACGGCGGCCGACGCCCGGGAGGCCACCGTCACCTGGACGGCCTTCCCCCGTCTGGTCAGGCTCCAGTCCCTGGCCGATGCCCAGCGGTGGCAGCGGGCCGACGCCAGCCGGGACGTCCAGGACGAGTACTGCGAGTGGAGCGTCACCCGCAATGCCGCCGGGAAGATCACCAAGGTCATGTTCACCTGCGAGGGCCCCGAGTACTGGCATCTGCTCGCCCAGTCGAACCCCGACAAGGTTCTTGAGCTCTACCGGACGCACATCAGCCCGGACGTCCGGCGCAGCGACCTTTTCGGTGCCACCGGCACCTACAACCCCCGCAACCGGTGGAACGACTCCACGACGCACGGCGCCATGCATCTGATCCAGTCCAACAACACCCTGGGCGCCGAGATCGAACTCGCGGCCGCGGCCACCATCGTGCGGGTCGTCGACGGCCACGAGCTGACCACCGAGCAGGAACTCGTCCAGTGCAGCAAGTACGGCGAGCCCGAGCGCAACAGCGACCCGCACATCGGAGGAGCCGTCAACGCCCTCGCCCGGCAGAAGGCGGACGTCTCCCTCGCCGACCCGGTCGGTCTCTACTTCGACAGACTGGCCACGGACGGCTGGGCCACCCCGGACGGCTCCGACCCCAAGGACTACTGGACCGGACAGCGCGGCGACGCGACCCGCCCCGTGCGGTTCGTCTACGAGGTACCCCCGGACAAGGGCTTCACCGTCGGTGACATCAAGATCAACGGCAAACCCATCCAGTTCGGCGCGCAGATCGCCGACTACATCGCCATCAAGCTGACCGGCGTGGCCTGCCGGTTCGGACAGAGCACCACGCCACCGAAGACCGCCTGCGTGCAGGTGGCCCCCGCACCCGTCGAGCCGGCCGCGGTCGCACGGAACCTCAGCGCGGCGTCGGTCCCCGGCTACCGCGCCGCTCCACTCGCCACCTCCTGGACCCGCCGCCGCTGAGCAGCCCGCCCGGGCGGCGCACCCGGTCACCGCCGCGCGGCCGGCTCCGGGATCATCAGCTCCCGTGCGCACCCACGCAGCCAGGCGTGGGCGGGGTCGGCGTCGTGGCGGGGATGCCAGGCGATGCCGACCTTGACCGGCGGGAGCCGGAAGGGGATCTCGAAGGTGACCAGGCCGAGGGTGGCGGCCATCGAGCGGCCGTAGGAGGTGACCAGTCCGATCAGGTCGGTCTCGCGCAGCACGAACAGCGAGGCCGGGTAGGTGCCCACGCTCCCCACCACCTCGCGCTTCAGGCCCCGTTCGGCCAGCGCGTCGTCGATCGGCCCGTGGTGCCTGCCACGCCGGGAGACGATGAGGTGACCCGCCTCCCCGGCGAACCGCTCGGGCGTCAGCTCCCCGGTGAGCAGCGGATGCCCGGCGCGCACGACACCCAGCATGCGCTCCTCGTACACCATCTCCACATGCACCTCGGGCGCGGTCGTGTCGATCACCCCGATCTCCAGATCGGCGGTGCCCTGGCGCAGGAACGGGGCGTCCACGTGGCTCTCGGACAGGAAGCGGAGCCGGATGCCGGGCGCCTCCCGGGCGGCCCGGGCGAACAGGGCGGCACCTTGGGTCGCGGCGATCGCGTCGTGTCCGAGGATCGTGAAGGTCCGGGTCACCGTGCGCAGATCGGCGTCCCGGCCCGGCGCGAACAGGGCCCGGGCCCGCTCCACCACCGCGCTCACCTCGGCCCGCACGGCCAGCGCGTGCGGCGTCGGCACCATGCGGCGGCCGGCCCGGACGAGGACGGGATCGCCGAGGGCCTTGCGGATCCGGCCGAGGGTGCGGCTCATCGCCGGTTCGGACAGGTGCAGCCGGCGGGCGGCGCCCTGCACGCTCTGCTCCTCCAGCAGAACGTCCAGCGCGAGCAGCAGATTCAGGTCCAGCCCCGCGGATTGCGTCATACGCAACCATCCCTTGCAAAGGTTGCACTGGTAAGCAGGTCAAGGGCGAGCCTACGGTGAGAGGGCATCCCCCACCAACCGCCCAGCTCCCGGGAGGAGCCGTGCCCTCGCACGCCCCGAAACGCTCGACACTCCTTGCGCTGTGCGCCTGTGTCCTGGTCGCCCAGAGCATGGTCGCCGCCATCAACCTGCTGATACCCCAGCTGAGTTCGTCGTCGCTGCACCCCTCGCACAGCGAGATCCTGTGGACGGTCGACGCGTACGTCATCGTCTTCGCCGGTCTCCTCGTCCCGGCGGGCGCGCTCGGCGATCGGCACGGCCGCAAGGGTGCGCTGCTCGCCGGGCTCGGTCTGTTCGCGACGGGCGCCGCCACCAGCGCGCTGGCGACCGGCCCGGCCGTGCTGATCGCGGGCCGGGGGCTGTCCGGCGCCGGTGCGGCCCTGATCACCCCGGCCACCCTGTCGATCCTGATGCAGCTGTCCGGACCCGAGCACCGGGCCCGTTCGATGGCCGCCTGGACGCTGTCGATCGGCCTGGGCGGCGCGGCGGGCAACCTGGGTGGCGGGCTGGCCGGCCAGTTCCTGTCCTGGCGCGCCCTGTTCGCGGTGATGGTCCCGCTCGCCGCGGTGCTCGCCGCCGCCGTCGCCGTCACCACCCCACGCACCGAACGCTCCGCCTCCGGCAACCTCGACCCGCTCGGCACCGTGCTGCTCACCGCGGGCCTGGTCGCGGTCCTGTCCGGCATCATCGAGGGCCCGGCCCACGGCTGGACCTCGGCTCGCATCCTCGGCGCCTTCGCCGCGGGCACGCTCCTGATCGCCGCCTTCACCCTGCACGCGCTCCGCTCGGCCGCCCCGCTGTTCGACCCGCGCGTCTTCGCCTCCTCCCGGCTGCGCGCCGCCTCCCTCGGCACGGCCACCGGATTCTTCGGCCTGTTCTCCCTCTTCTTCGTCAACTCCCAGTACCTGCAGGAGCTGAAGGGCTTCGGCGCGGCCGTCACCGGCGTCGCGATCCTGCCGCTGCCCTTCGGGATGGCACTCTCCCAGAGGCTGGCGGGCCGCTGGGCGGACCGCCCCCGCGCGGTCATCGGCACCGGACTCGCCCTGATCGGCCTCGGCCTGCTCGGCGTCTCCACCGTCGACGCGAGCACCCCCTACGCGGTGTACGCCTGCTGGCTGCTGGTCATCTCGGCCGGCACCGGCCTGTCCATGCCGGCCCTGACCTTCGGCGTGGTCACCTCGCTCCCGCCCCACCAGGCGGGCCTCGGCTCCGGCCTCGGCACCACCGCCCGCGAGACCGGCGCGGCCCTGGGCGTCGCGGTCACCGGGACCGTCCTGTCCTCCCACGCGGACCTCGCCGGCGGCATGGGCCCGGCCCTGCGCACGACCGCCCTGGTGGTGCTGGCCGCGACGGCGCTGGTGGTCGTCGGATACGGCGGCCGGGCCCGCTCGCACTCCGTCGCGTCCGGCCCCGACCGCGTGCTGTCGCGCTCGGCGCGCTCCTGAGCCCCGGCCTCACCGCGGACGTCCGGGGCCCCCGGAAGCGGACGCCCCAGGGAAAGAGCACGGGACGCAAAGAGCACGGGACGGAGCGGGCGGTCCGCGGAAAGTGCGCGGGACGAAATGAGCGCGGGGTGGAGCGGGACGGCACGGTACCGGCGCGCCCGCTACGCGCACCCGGTGGCCGTCGGGCAGAAGGACGCCAGTGCCGTCGTGAGCGGCCTGCGGACCAGGCCGTCGGACAGGCTCTCGGGGCCGCTCGCGCGGATCGCGTACAGCGTGCCGTCGGCCGCCCGGAAACGGTGGTCCACCACCCGGCGGGCCCCCTTGTCCCGGTCGTCGTAGCGGTACGTCAGCTCGGCCCAGTCCGCTCCGGAGCGGCGGGCGAGGGCCCGGTAGCCGGGCCGGTGGGAGTAGCCGTAGCCCGGGTCGTTCTCGGCCAGGTCCAGGGACTCGGTCACGGTGGGTTCGGCCAGCCCGAAGATCTGCAGCTGCCGGCCGTCGGACGGGGAGTCGTAGAAGACCACGGCCGCCTTCTCGCCCTGCTCCTGCCGCCTGGTCCAGCCCTCGGGGACGGCGAGGGTGTAGCCGACGGGGTCGCGGACGAGGCGGTAGCCCGCCGGAGGCCGCGCCGACACCCCGGGTGCGGACGGGGAGGCGCCGGACGCGGTGGTGCCGGCCGGGGGCGAAGAGGCCGGGACCGAGGCCGAGGTGGAGGTGGAGACGGTGACACCGCCGGCTGCGGCGGTTGCCGACGGGGAACCGCCGCCGCCGTCGTCCCGGCCGAGGTACCAGACCCCCAGGCCGGCGGCCGCGCCGACCAGGGCCGTGGCGGTCACGAGGGCGATCAGCCGGCCGCCCCGGGCGCGCCGGGAATCGTAGGACGGTGCGGGAGCCGCCGCGGGCGTGCCGCCGGCGTGGGCGGGGAGGGGAGCCGCCACGGGTGGGCCGCCCGCCTGGGTGGCGGCGGCCCAGGGCGGGGGCGGAGGCGGTGGGACTGCGGCGGGGCCGGGGTCCGCGGGCGGCGGCACGGGGGTCGTCCGGGTCTCCTCGTAGGCCCAGGGCGGCGGGGTGCCCCCGGGCGACCAGGCCGCCCGGCCTCTGTCCTCGGCGGGCCCGCCCCCGCGCCCCTCCTCGCTGTTCCGGCCGCCGCTCCAGCCACTCATCACGAACCCCCCGAATCACCCTTGCCTGCACTGCTTTTGACAGTAGCGGCGAAAACGGGCGCGGGCCCCGCTCCGGACGAAACCGGAACAGGGCCCGTGCAGGCGCGCTGTGGAGAGCGGCCGGAGGCGGACTCAGATGAGGCCCAGGCCGCGGACCGCCTCGCGCTCCTCCTCGAGCTCCTTGACGGAGGCGTCGATGCGGGCGCGGGAGAACTCGTTGATGTCCAGGCCCTGGACGATCTCGTACGTGCCGTCCTTGACGGTGACCGGGAAGGAGGAGATCAGACCCTCCGGGACGCCGTAGGAGCCGTCCGACGGGATGCCCATGGAGGTCCAGTCGCCGTCCGCGGTGCCGTTGACCCACGTGTACACGTGGTCGATGGCGGCGTTGGCGGCGGAGGCGGCGGAGGAGGCGCCACGGGCCTCGATGATCGCGGCACCGCGCTTGGCGACGGTCGGGATGAAGTCGTCGGCCAGCCACTTCTCGTCGTTCACGACCTCGGCGGCGTTCTTGCCGGCGACCGTGGCGTGGAAGATGTCCGGGTACTGGGTGGCGGAGTGGTTGCCCCAGATGGTCAGGCGCTTGATGTCGGCGACCGTGGAGCCCGTCTTCTTCGCGAGCTGGGTCAGCGCGCGGTTGTGGTCGAGGCGGGTCATCGCGGTGAAGCGCTCGGCCGGGACGTCCGGCGCGGCGGCCTGGGCGATCAGGGCGTTGGTGTTGGCCGGGTTGCCGACGACGAGGACCTTGATGTCGTCCGCGGCGTGGTCGTTGATGGCCTTGCCCTGCGGCTTGAAGATGCCGCCGTTGGCGGAGAGCAGGTCGCCGCGCTCCATGCCCTTGGTGCGGGGGCGGGCACCCACCAGCAGGGCTACGTTGGCGCCGTCGAAGGCGACGTTCGGGTCGTCCGTGATGTCGATGCCCTGGAGCAGCGGGAACGCGCAGTCGTCCAGCTCCATGGCGGTGCCCTCGGCCGCCTTCAGCGCGGGCGTGATCTCCAGGAGACGCAGCTTGACCGGCACGTCCGCGCCGAGCAGCTGGCCGGAGGCGATGCGGAAGAGCAGGGCGTAACCGATCTGGCCGGCCGCGCCGGTGACGGTGACGTTCACGGGAGTGCGGGTCATGGCGTTCTCCGTATGACAGCTGGCGGTGGGGCGTCACTGCCCCGGCGGATGATCGATCTCTTGGCGTCAAGAGAATCCAGCGGTCAGGCTATCGCGCATCCGGCATGCGAGACGTCCGGGGTCATGTGGCTCAGCCCACAAGCCGGACCCTCCGGGCGGATCCCGCATCCCGGGCCCGCCACCTGAAAGGCGGCCGCCCGTCCGGGAGAGGAGGACGAGGACGGCCGCCTAGGGGGGTACCGGATCACCGGATCCCGTGGGGGTACGGTTCGCGTGCCCAGGATCCGGCGGGCCATGCACCCGAATCCCGAATTCCACCCGAATTGATTCGTGATCCCCGTTGCTTCGCGCCCCGGCTCAGGTCGCGACCCCGCTCGCTCCACAGGCCCGTCCACTCCACGGCCCCGCTCACCGAACGGCCTCACTCACTGAACGGCCCCACTCGCTCCAGGCCCCGCTCCCTTCACGGCCCGCCCGCTTCACGACCGTTCTACTTCGTGCATCCCGTACGCCCGGAGGCGAGGGTCGCGCACGCCTTGGCCTCGGCGGCGTCCTTCACGGAGACCATCGGCGTGTAGGCGATGGTGTCCCCGACCTCGGTGATGTCCCCCGTCCGGCGGACCTTGCCGACCGAGATCCGGACCTGGTCGCCCCGGGTGGCACCGGTGATCCGTCCCCAGGCCGCGCCGCAGGCCTTGCTGTAGCGGACCTCCAGGGTGGTGGTGCCGATGGTGGCGGTCTGCGCGGTGGTCACCAGGTCGCCGGTGCACCCCATGGCCTCCGCGTCCTTGCCCGCGCAGGCGGAGCCGCTGCACTTGACCCCGGGGGGCAGGCTGGTGCGGGCCGTCGGGGACGGCGACTTGGCCGCCGCCGGCTTCTTGCCGCCGCCGTGGTGGGTGAAGAAGAAGACGGCCGCGACGACGACGAGGACACCGGCGGCGCCCGCCAGGAACATCGTCAGCCAGGTCCTGCCGCCGGACTTCCCGCCCGAGGGACCGGTGCCGGACCGCTGGGCCGGCGGCTGCGCGTCGAAGGGGTTCGGCACACCCGGCACACCCGGCGCACCCGGAACACCTGGCACGCCCTGGGCACCTGGCGTACCCGGCTCGCCCGGCGCACTCGGCACAGCCGGCCCACCCGGCGCACCGGGCACACTTGGCGCCCCCGGCGACCAGCCGGAAGCGGCCGGCGTGGCGGAGGGCCGTGCCCCGGCACCGGGACGGCCGGTCGCGTTCGAGGGGCCCTCGTAGCCGGCCAGGCCCCAGGAGTTGACGCCGGGCGAGGCCTCGGGGCTCTCCGTGTTCTCCTGCTCGTCGGCCTCGGAGGCCGTCGGCCGGGAGGGGACCGCCGGCTGCGGGGAGGGCGCCGGCTGTGGCGGGATCGTCGGCGACACCCCCGCGGGGCCGGCGATGCCCGGGGTCGGGTTGGCACCGGCGCCCTTGCGGGCGGTCCTGGTTCCGCTCGCCTCTTCGGCCTCGGCCGCCCCGAACTCCCCGAGCGCGGCCCGCGCCTGGGAGATACGGATCTGCTCCATGGTCCGGTCGTGCCGCATCTCCGCCCGGCTCCAGGCGCGTTCGGCCAGCTCCCACATGGTCGTGAGATGGACCGGATTGGTGCCGGTGACCTCGGCGAGCGCGACGATCGCGCCCTTGGGTGCGAGGAGCCGGCCGCCCAGGTAACGCTCCCACGACGTCTTGCTGTAGCCGGTCCGGTCGGCCAGCGCCGCGATGCTCAGGCCGCTGCGGTCCACGAGCCGGCGCAACTGGCTCGTGAATTCCTTGATCTGCGGATCCAGCTCATCCGGCAAGCCTTTCCATCGAGGCATTGCTTCCCCCCACCTTCCCCCCGTCGTGCTCCTGGTTCTCCGCGCCTGTCCCGCACGTGGCCCCGTGCCGGACCGGTGGTCACGTACCGGCACGGCCCCGTTCTGGCTACCCACAGAGATGCGCTGACTAAGGATCCCAGTTCCCGGAGCGGGGGCGCACAGGAGCATCGGCTCCGCCCGCCGTGCCCCTGATTCCACGGGGTCTTCGTACCGTATCCCCGTTTCGTCGGGACATCGACACGATGGCGACACATGTGGCAGGGCGCGGACACCGTAGCGGAACGGTCACCTCCGTGCCACAGCGTGCAGAGGGGCGTTGAACAGGCCGTTCACAGCGGGGAGTCTGGCTCTCGGCGGCGGCTCGTCCTTGCTCGGGGGAGGGGACGAGCCGCTGTTCTGCGCGGTCCCTGCCGGGGGTTCAGCAGCCGGGGACGACCAGTCCCGTCTCGTACGCCACCACCACCGCCTGGGCCCGGCTGCCCAGTTCGAGCTTGGTCATCGTGCGGTTGAGGTGGGTCTTGACGGTGGCCTCGCTGATGTAGAGGCGGTCGGCGATCTCCAGGTTGGACAGGCCGCGGGCGGTGAGCCGCAGGACCTCGGTCTCGCGCGCGGTGAGCACCCCGAGGTCGGGCGGCGGGTCCACGGCCCCGGGAGCGGCGGACCAGGGGCGGGTGAAGGACTCGACCAGACGGCGGGTGACGCTCGGCGCGAACAGGGCGTCGCCGCCCTCGACCGCCCTGATCGCGGCGAGCAGCCGCTCGGGCCCGGAGTCCTTCAGCAGGAACCCGGCGGCCCCGGCGCGCAGCGCCCCGTACACGTACTCGTCGAGGTCGAAGGTGGTCAGCACGAGCACCCGGGGGGCCTGTCCGTCGGCCTGGGCGAGGATGCGCTCGGTGGCCTCGATGCCGCCCGTGCCGGGCATCCGGATGTCCATCAGGATCACGTCGGGCCGCACCTCGGCGGCGAGCCGCACGGCCTCCTCGCCGTCGCCCGCCTCGCCCACCACCTCGAATCCGGGCACGGCGTCCAGCAGGCCCACGAGCCCGGCGCGGATGAGGAACTGGTCGTCGACGACGAGCACTCTGGTCATCGCGTACGGTCGTCCCCCCGCCGTGTGTTCGTGGCCGAGGTGGGCAGGGTCAGCTGTACCTGGTAGCCGCCCTCGGCGCGCGGGCCGACGCTGATCGTCCCGCCGTAGAGCTTGGCCCGTTCGCGCATGCCGATCAAGCCGTGTCCGGCGCCCGTGGAGACTCTGGCCGGATTCACCCCCTCCCCGTCGTCGGTGACACGGACGGTCAGGTCGTTCGGCCCGTAGCGCAGTTCCACCCGTGCGCTCGCCGTGCCCGCGTGCTTGAGGACGTTGGTGAGGGCTTCCTGGACGACGCGGTAGGCGCACAGTTCGACACCGGGCGGCAGTGGCCGTTCGGTGCCCTCGACGGCCAGGTCCACGGGGAGGCCGCCGGAGCGCACCCGCTCCAGGAGGTCGCCGAGCCGGGCCAGGGTCGGCATGGGGGCGCCCTCGGGGGCCTCGGGGTCCTCCTCGCGCAGCACCTGGAGCATGCGCCGCAGCTCCTGAAGGGCCTCGCCGCTGGTGTCCGCGATGGTGCCGAGCGCCCCGTGGGCCTTGCCGGGGTCGGAGGCGAAGACGAAGCGGGCCAGGCCCGCCTGTACGGAGATGACCGACATGTGGTGGGCGACCACGTCGTGCAACTCCCGGGCGATCCGCCCCCGTTCCTCGGCGACCGCGCGCCGGGCCCGCTCGGCCTGCTCCGCGTGCAGCCGCCGGGTCAGTTCGGCGGAGCGGCGGGCCAGGTGCCCGAACCAGACCAGCACCGAGCCGTACAGCAGCGCCTGCCCCAGCACGGAGGCCATGGACGGGGTGTGGCTGACCACCCCGGCGTACGCCCACAGTGCGGTCATGCAGGCCGCGCAGACGAGTGCGGTGCGCAGGGCGCGGACCGAGGCGACCGTGTAGAGGGCCAGCATCGAGCCGAAGGTGCACACCACCGGCCAGTAGCCGAGGGTGATGTGGACGAGCGCGGCCGCCTGGACGGCCGCGAAGACGCCGACGGGCCACCGGCCGCGCAGCGCCACCGGCAGGTGCGCGAGGGCGACCAGGACGTACGCGCGGGTGTCGAGATCCGGCCACCCCTGCGACCGCGACTCCCGTCCCAGCAGGACGGCGACCACGGCCATGGCTACCGCGATCAGCGTGTCCACGACGAGCGGGCGAGGGGTCCTCGGATGCATCGCCGCAGGGTAACGCCCGAGGCGGAGCCGGGGAGTCAACCGGCCGCGGTACCACGCAAGTTGCAGGCGGACGACGACTACCTCAGCCGTCCGACGGAGGAGGTCGGCCCGTAGGGGGACGCGGCGGGGGGCGGACGGCCGTAGCGTCGGCGACGGGGGACAGACCGGTGGCCCGCGCCCCCGGGGGAGGCGCGGGCCACCGTCGGTGGGGCGGTGCTATTTGGGAAGCGTGAAGTGCAGCGTGTCCTTCAGGAACGGGATCTCCAGCCAGGGCTTGGGCTGGGCCGTCATCGCCAGCAGGACGATCATGAGGCCCAATATCCCGTAGGTGGCGACGTCCGTGAAGCGCGAGCGCACGGCGAGCATGCCGACGCTCGGCAGTATGAAGCGCATGACCGCGCCGGCCAGCAGCGCGGCGCCGATCAGCAGGGTGCCGTAGCGGAACACGTCGAGCGCGGTCAGCAGCAGGCCGAGCGCGACCCCGCCGAGCACGACCAGCATCGGCCACTGCCGGGCCGGCGCCGGGGCGTCGCCGGGCGCGGCCCGGCCGCCGCCCTCGGGGCGGGCGGTGTCCTTGGTGAACAGCGGGAAGCGGCGGGTGACCCGCCGCGGCCGCCCCTCGTGGTCGGGAGCGCTGATCGCATCGCGCGCGGCCGGTCCGGTGCCGGGGGTCTTCTCAGCCGGCACTGCGCTCCGCCGCCTCGACCACGTTGACCAGCAGCTGCGCGCGGGTCATCGGGCCCACGCCGCCCGGGTTCGGGGAGATCCAGCCGGCCACCTCGGTCACGTCCGGGTGGACGTCGCCGACGATCTTCCCCTCGGCGTTGCGGGAGACGCCGACGTCCAGGACGGCCGCGCCCGGCTTGACGTCCTCGGCGCGGATCAGGTGCGGGAAGCCGGCGGCCGCGACGATGATGTCGGCCCGCTTGAGGTGGGCGGCCAGATCACGGGTGCCGGTGTGGCACTGGGTCACGGTGGCGTTCTCGCTGCGCCGGGTGAGCAGCAGCGGCATCGGGCGGCCGATGGTCACGCCCCGGCCGACGACCACGACCTCGGCGCCCTTGATCTCGACGCCGTGGGCCCGCAGCAGGGAGATGATGCCGTTGGGGGTGCAGGGCAGCGGCGCCGGCTCGTTGAGGACGAGACGGCCGAGGTTCATCGGGTGCAGGCCGTCGGCGTCCTTGGCCGGGTCCATCAGCTCCAGGATGCGGTTCTCGTCGATGCCCTTGGGCAGCGGGAGCTGGACGATGTAGCCGGTGCAGGCCGGGTCCTCGTTCAGCTCCCGGACGACCGCCTCGATCTCCTCCTGGGTGGCCGTGGCCGGCAGCTCACGCTGGATGGAGGCGAGGCCGACCTGGGCGCAGTCGCGGTGCTTGCCGGCGACGTACTTCTGGCTGCCGGGGTCGTCCCCGACCAGGATCGTGCCGAGGCCGGGCGTGACGCCCTTCTCCTTCAGCGCCGCCACGCGGGCGGTCAGATCGGTCTTGATCGCGGCTGCGGTGGCCTTGCCATCGAGAATCTGGGCAGTCATGACACCATCCTCGCGGATGACCGGCTCCCGGTTCCAATCCGGGTGGCCCCGGGCCGTTCCCCGGCTTCCCGTCCGGCTGACCGTCCTTGATCGACGATGTTGCACTTGCACAACACCTTCTGTATCCGGCTGGACAAGAATCAGCCTTTCCTACGACCATGAGCGCCGCAGTATCGCGGTCCGGTTGGGGGGCAAACCGCTCAGATCCTGACGTTCCTCCGTGCCTTCCGCGTCGTCCCCGCAGCATCAACGGAGGAAATCCGCCATGAGTTTCGGCTCGCCCAACAACCCCTACGGACAGCCCCAGAATCCCCAGCAGGGCTACGGCTACCCGCAGCAGGGGCAGCCCGGTTACGGCTACCCGCAGGCGCCGGGCGTGCCGCCGCAGCAGGGCTACGGCTACCCGCAGCAGCCGGGGTACCCGGGCGGTGCCGGTCCGCGCGTCGCCACGATGGGCCGCCGCTTCGGCGCCCGCGTGATCGACGGCGTCGTCTTCGGTGTCATCTACGGCATCCTGATCGCCGGCGGTGTGGCCTCCTTCGCGGGCGACGCCCAGAAGTGCGACCCGGGCGCCGTCGACTACAACACCTGCATCAACCACGCCAGCTCGGACTTCGTGTCCAAGTTCGGCGCGATCTTCGGCGTGCTCGCGCTCTTCGGCCTGCTCTACGAGTGGCTGATGACGGGCCTGGTCGGCGCGACCCTCGGCAAGCTGGCCGTGGGCATCCGCGTGGTCAAGGCCGACACCGGCCAGAAGCCCGGTCTGGGCTCGGCGTTCATCCGCTGGATCATCCCGATGGTCGGCAGCATCGTCTGCGGCATCGGCCAGCTGCTCGTCTACCTGTCCCCGTTCTGGGACAAGTCCGGCCGCCAGCAGGGCTGGCACGACAAGGCCGCGAGCACCATGGTCGTCCAGAACTGACGCACGCCACGCGACAGAACAGTTCGCGCCATTCACCGTCGAGGGCCGTGTCTCACCCGTCCAGGGGAGACACGGCCCTCGTGTGTCCGCCTAGTCTGGCTGGGTAGCCGTTCCGGCCGGGGCAGCCGTCAGGCACGGGGAGACGCACCTTGTACAGCATCATCGTCGTACCTCCGCCGACCCCGGAGGACCGGAACCACCGCGCCCGGATCCGGCTCGCCCCCGGCGAGCGCCTCACCTTCGGGCGGGCGCCCGGCAACGACCTGCCGATCCCGCACGACGGGGTCTCGCGCCGGGCCGGCGAGCTGAGCGCCCAGGGCGCCTTCTGGATACTGAGCAACCTCTCCGCGCACCAGACGTACGTCGTGGAGAACCCGGAGGGCGCCGGCGAGCACATCAAGGTCGGCCCGGGCCGGCTGGACGCGCCCGTCCCGTTCGAGTTCTCCCGGATCGTGCTGCCCGCCGCCGGGGACCTGCTGACGATCGAGGTGTGGGCGCCGCGCCACGACTACCTGCGCGACGGCGGCCCGGCGGACGGCGACACCACCGCCCCGGCCTTCTCCGTCGACCGCACCAAGCGCTACTTCGCCGTCCTGGCCGCCCTGTGCGAACCGCGGCTGCGCGGCGACCCGCACGCCCCGCTGCCCACCGTGGACCAGGTCGTGGAGCGGCTGCGCCCCGCCTGGCCGGCCGCCTCGCGCACCTCGGTGCAGTGGAACATCGACTACCTGGCCGTGAAGCTGCGTCTCAAGCCGGGCCCGGAGACCGCGGACACCGGTCCGCGCCTCAACGGCAAGAAGGAGTCGTTGGTCTCCCTGGCGCTCCGCTTCGACCTGGTGCGCGAGGACGACCTGGTCGTGCTGTCCGCGTCGACCAGCCGGGCGGCGCGGTGACCGAACCGTTCGCCGTGCCGGTGCCCAGGGGCTACCGGGTCGGCGCCTGGGAGGTGCGCGAGCCGATCGCGACGGGCGCCTTCGGCAGCGTGTACGCGGGCCGGCGCACCGGCGACCGGCCCGCCGCGGGGACACGCCGGCGCCGGGAGGCCGGGCTTGCGGAGACCCGCGAGGCCGGGCGTGCGGAGGCTCGGGAGGCCGAGCACGCGGAGACCCGGGAGGCCGAGCCCGGGCGGGGACGGAAGGCCGAGCACGCGGAGACCCGGGAGACCGAGCGCGGGTGGGGACGGAAGGCCGAGCACGCGGAGACCCGGGAGACCGAGCCCGGGCGGGGACGGAAGGCCGAGCACGCGGAGACCCGGGAGACCGAGCGCGGGTGGGCTCACGGTACCGGCGCCGGCGTCCCGGAGGCGGAGGCGGACACCGGCGGCGGCGATCCGCCCCGGACCGCCGCCCTGAAGTTCCTGCCCACCGGCACGGGCACCCCGCGTCAGCTGGCCCACCTGCGCGAACTCATCGACCGCGAGATCGACCTGCACCGCCGGCTCAGGCGGCCGCGGCTGATCCGGATGTACGAGACCCTCGTCGTCGACGACCCGGAGCACCCCGACCTCGACGGCGCCACCGTCCTCGTCCTGGAACGGGCCGAAGGCTCCCTGTCCGCCCTGCTCGCCGCGTCCCCCCGCCCGGCCGCGGGGCCCGCCCTGCTCGCGCAGGTCTGCGAGGGACTGGCCCAGCTGCACCGGGCGGGCTGGGTGCACGGGGACCTGAAACCGGCCAATGTGCTGCTGATGGCGGACGGCTCGGCGCGGCTCGCCGACTTCAACATGGCCGCCGAGCTGGAGGGCACCCACGCCTACACCCCGGCCTTCTCCACCCCCGACTACACCCCGCCCGAGCTCCTGTGGTCGGAGATCGGCGAACGCGGGCGGCGGATCCGCCCGTCCGCCGACGTCTGGGCCTTCGGCGTGCTCGCCCACCTCGTCCTCACCGGCTCCTTCCCGCTCTCCGGCGGCACCCCCACGGCCCGCCGCGACGCGGCGGCCGCCTACGCCCGCGGCGCCGACGAGCTGCGCCTGTCCACCGAACTGCCGGACGCCTGGCGGGAGATCGTCCGTGACTGCCTGGCGCGCACGCACGCCGCGCGCATCACCACCCAGGCGCTGCTGCGCCGCGTCGAGGCGGCCGCCGGTACGGGCCGCTCGCCGCGCCTGCCCCGTCTGGTCCCGCGCCGCAGACGCCGGCCGGCGGTGATCGCCGGTGCCGCGGCCGCCACCGTCGCCGTCGCGGCCCTCGGCTACGGCATCAGCAGCTGGGCCGGGAACGGCGGCGACCGGTCCCAGGAGCGGACCCACGGTGTCACCCAGGCCGCCTACGGCGCCGCCGAACTGCGCACCGACAGGGGCATCCCGGTGGTCTACCGCAAGCTCATCGTGGACTCCGCGCACGCCTGCGCCCGGCCCGACGTCTCGCCCGCACTCGTCGCGGCGATGCTGAAGGCCGAGAGCGACTTCGACCCGAATCTCTTCGACCCCGGCAAGCAGGAGTACGGCATCGCCCGCTGGACCCCCGCGGTACTGCGCTGGTGGATGCGGGACGACGGCGTCCCCGCGTCGGCGACGCCCACGCCGCCGCTGTCCCCCTCCGTGTCCGTCCCGGCCATGGGCCGCTACCTCTGCTACATCGACTCCCATCTGAAGGCCGGCCTGCCCGGCGACAGGCAAGTGCTGACCGCGGCCGGATACCGGACCTCGTACAAGAGGGTGAACGACGCGGGCGGAGTCCCCCCGGAGTACCGCACCTACGGCGCCCGCGTCGCGCACTACCTCAAGGAGTACACGCCCCCGGGAAAGAAGTGACCCTGAGACTTCCGAGGTACCGGCGGGCGGGCGCCGCTGGGACGGTGGAACCACTCCGCCACGACGGAGTGACCAACTCGTCGTTCACATGGGGGAACACGTGAACATCGCCAAGCCCGCCGCGCTGCTCGTCGCGGCCACCGCCCTGCTCGCCGGCTCCACGGTCGCGGCGACCGCCGCCGTCCCGGACGGAACCCGGGTCACCGCCCTCCAGCGGACGGCCGACCAGGTGCTCGCGGGGCACCCCAAGCCCCTGAAGGTCACCGCCGACACGGTCCGGTACGACGGCCTGACCCTCACCGCCGCCCCGCGCGGGAAGGCCGCCGCCAGGGACCTGGACTGCGCCTACGGTCACCTGTGCATGATCGTCAAGGGCACCAAGTTCGACTTCTACAAGTGCCAGAGCTGGGACGTCCACAACTGGACCGGCGACGGCCCGTTCACCAACAACCAGACGCCCGGCACGGTCGCCAGGTTCTACAACCAGGACGGCAGTGTCCGCTGGACGTCGACGGCCTACCAGGCCGGCACCGCGACCTGGGACCCGATCTGGTCCCTGCGCCCCTGCTGATCCGGCAGGAGGAGCGACGGCCTCCGGCTCCCTCGGGGGAGGGCCGGAGGCCGTCGGCGTGCGTCGGGCGGGACCCCCTGGGGTCCCGCCCGGCGGCATCAGTGGAAGAAGTGGCGCGTGCCCGTGAAGTACATGGTCACGCCCGCCTTCTTGGCGGCCTCCACGACGAGTTCGTCACGGATCGAGCCGCCCGGCTGGACGATCGCCCGGACGCCGGCGCCGATGAGGATCTCGGGGCCGTCGGGGAAGGGGAAGAAGGCGTCGGAGGCCGCGTAGGAGCCGCGCGCCCGCTCCTCGCCGGCCCGCTCGACGGCGAGCTTGCAGGAGTCGACCCGGTTGACCTGGCCCATGCCGACGCCGACGGAGGCGCCGTCCTTGGCGAGCAGGATCGCGTTGGACTTCACCGCGCGGCACGCCTTCCAGGCGAAGGCCAGATCCTCCAGCTCCTCGCCGGTGAGCGCCTCACCGCTGGCCAGCGTCCAGTTGGCCGGGTCGTCGCCGTCGGCCTGGAGCCGGTCGGTGGCCTGGAGCAGCACACCGCCGTCGATCTGCTTGGCCTCCAGCCGGTTGCACGGGCCGTTCGGGGCCTTCAGCACGCGGATGTTCTTCTTCTTGGCGAGGGCCTCCAGGGCCCCCTCCTCGTAGTCCGGCGCCACGATGACCTCGGTGAAGATCTCCGCGACCTGCTCGGCCATCTCCTTGCTGACCGGGCGGTTCACGGCGATCACACCGCCGTACGCGGACACCGGGTCGCAGGCGTGCGCCTTGCGGTGCGCCTCGGCGACGTCCGCGCCGACCGCGATGCCGCAGGGGTTGGCGTGCTTGATGATCGCGACACAGGGCTCGTCATGGTCGTACGCGGCACGGCGGGCGGCGTCCGTGTCCGTGTAGTTGTTGTACGACATCTCCTTGCCGTGCAGCTGCTCGGCGTCGGCGAGGCCGCCATGGCCGTCGACGTACAGGGCGGCGTCCTGGTGCGGGTTCTCGCCGTAGCGCAGGGTGTTCTTGCGCTCGTAGGTGGCGCCGAGGAAGTCCGGGAAGCCCGACTCGTCCACGGGGGCGTAGGAGGCGGCGAACCAGGAGGCGACGGCCACGTCGTAGGCGGCCGTGTGCTGGAAGGCCTCGGCGGCCAGACGCCCTCGGGTGGCGAGGTCGAAGCCGCCGGCCTGCACGGCGGCGAGGACGTCGGCGTACCGCTCGGGGCTGGTCACCACGGCCACCGACGGGTGGTTCTTGGCGGCTGCGCGCACCATGGACGGGCCGCCGATGTCGATCTGCTCGACGCACTCGTCGTCCGAGGCGCCGGAGGCGACCGTCTCGCGGAACGGGTAGAGGTTGACGACGACCAGGTCGAACGGCTCCACGCCCAGCTCGGCGAGCTGCTCGCGGTGGCTGTCCAGACGCAGGTCGGCGAGGATGCCGGCGTGCACCTTCGGGTGCAGGGTCTTGACCCGGCCGTCCAGGCACTCGGGGAAGCCCGTCAGCTCCTCGACCTTGGTGACGGGGACGCCGGCGCCGGCGATGCGCCCGGCCGTGGACCCGGTGGAGACCAGCTCGACACCGGCGTCGTGCAGGCCGCGCGCGAGGTCTTCGAGGCCGGTCTTGTCGTAGACGCTGACGAGCGCCCGGCGAATGGGCCGCTTGGTGCTCTCGGCGGTGGCGGTCACTGGATAACTACCTTTCGTCCCTCAATGCGATAGCCGTTGCGGGCGAGCCGCCCCACGACCTCGACGAGCAGCCTTCGCTCGACTTCCTTGATGCGCTCGTGCAGCGCGCTCTCGTCGTCCTCGTCCCGGACCTCGACCACGCCCTGGGCGATGATCGGGCCGGTGTCGACGCCGTCGTCGACGAAGTGGACGGTGCAGCCGGTGACCTTGACGCCGTACGCGAGTGCGTCCCGCGCGCCGTGAGCCCCGGGAAAACTGGGCAGCAGGGCAGGGTGCGTGTTGACGAACCGCCCGCCGAAGCGCGCGAGGAATTCCTTCCCGACGATCTTCATGAACCCGGCGGAGACCACCAGGTCGGGCTCGTACCCGGCCACGGCCCCGGCGAGGGCGGCGTCCCACTCCTCGCGCGTCGCATGGTCCTTCACCCGGCACACGAAGGTCGGCAGCCCTGCCCGCTCGGCACGGGCGAGCCCCTCGATACCGGTGCGGTCCGCCCCGACGGCGACGATCCGCGCACCGTACGAGCCGGCTCCGGTGCGCTCGATCTCGTCCAGCAGCGCCTGCAGATTGGTGCCGGATCCGGAGACCAGCACGACGAGGCGCTTGGCCGCTGGGCCAGCGGGGGTGGCGGCCACGGTGGGGCCCTTTCTCGGGGAAGCGGGTGTCCGGCCGGCGGTTTGTACAGTCGTACGAATGCATCGCACTCCCGTATACGGGGAAGTCTACGAAGCGGCCGACCGCCAGCAACGATACCGGCACTGCGGAAGGCCCCCACGGGACGGGTGCGTGGCCGGAAGGTAGCGTTCGGGAGGTATCGAGAACGAGCAGCCTCGGGAACGTGGTCGCCGTGCGGCGCGTTCACGGGGTGGAAGCTCTCGTCGGACTGCCGTATCCACCTAGGGGAAGACGCTCTTTTGATGCCCGATCGCAGCCTGCGACTCCTCACGTTCCCCCCGCGCCCGGCCCAGGGGGGCGAGCGTGGCTCCGTGCTGCTGCGGGAACGGCCGGCTTCGCCGCCCGAGGCGCCCACGGGCGGGCAGGACGACGACCGGCGCAGCGGTGAGCAGCAGGACGACAACCCCTTCGCGCCACCGCCCGAGGGCACACCCGACCGGCCGTGGCAGCCCCGCCACCCCGACGGATCGTCCGGCTCCGGGGGCGGCTCCCACTGGGGCAGCCAGTGGAGCGACCGCCAGCCCGGCGGTTCCCCCGACGGCTTCGGCGAGCGCCCCGGCGGCGGCCCCGGAGGCCCGGGCGGCCCGGGCGGGCCCGGCATGCGCTGGGACCCGACGGACCCGGCCCAGCGCCGCGCCCGCTATGCGCTTCTGTCCGGCATGTGGGCCGTCTTCTTCGTCCTGTTCAGCTGGCCGTACGTGGCTCTGCTGCTGGGTGCGCTGGCCGTGTACTGGGGCATCAGCGCCCTGCGCGCCAAGCCCCGCACCCCCGACCCGGACACCCCGAACACCCCGGCCGGCCCGGCGGCCCCCGCGGGCGCCCGTCCCCAGACCACGGCGGCGATCGGCGGCCTGGTCACGGCCGCCCTGGCCCTGGCCCTGGTGGGCACGTCCTTCGCCGTGCAGTTCGTCTACCGCGACTACTACACCTGCGTCAGCGACGCCCTGACCCACGAGGCCAAGCAGTCCTGCGACCAGCTGCTGCCGAAGGAGCTGCGCGGCGTCCTGGGCGTCGGCAACAGCTAGGGCCGCCCAGGCCGCTCCGGTCCGGCGGATCACGCCGGATCCGGGGCCCGCGCGCCTGGATGTGCGGGGTGTGTGCGGGGTGGGGTGCGCGCATGCGTCGGGGCGTGCGCCTGGGGTGGGTGCGCCCTTGCGTTGGAGTCCGCGTGTGGGGTGGGGTGCACGCTTTCGTTCGGTGGGGCGTGCGTGGGGGTTTGGGCACGCGCTCCTGTTGGGGCGGCGTGCGCGTGGGGTGCACGCTCTCGTTGGGGTGCGTGCAGCCTTCGGGTGCGCGCATTCGTTGGGGTGCGCCGTCCACGGGAGGCCTACGGGGTGCCCGGTGAGTCGGGTGGCTCGGCGGGCGGGCGAGGGGCGTCCGTCGGAGGTGACGGCCTCGGCAGGGACGGCCGGTCGGCAGAGGCGGACTGCTCCGCACCGGCGGGCATGGGCGCGTCCGCCGGCGGGCCCGACGCAGGTGATGGATCCGGCAGTGCCGGGGCGGGGGACGGTTCCTGCGGGGCCGGGGGCGGCGGCGACTGTTCCTGCGGGGCCGGGGTGGGCAACGGTTCCTGCGGGGCGGGAGCACGTGACGGATCCCGCGGAGCCGGGGCAGGTGACGGATCCTGTGCGGCCGGGCCGTCGGACGGAGCGGGCGAGGCGGGCGAAACCGGGGGCGCGGAGGCCTGGGACGTCGGGGCTTGGGACGTCGAGGACGGGGACGTCGAGGACTGAGGCGTCGGGGCCGGAGGTGGGGAGGCCTGGGACGTCGAGGCCTCAGGTGTGGAGGCCTCGCGGACGGCCGCCCTGCGGGAGGTCCGGGGGAGGTCGTCGTGCCAGGCCGAGGCGAACGGGTCGGCGGCCGGCAGGAAGTCGTACAGCTCGGCCTCGTCCGGCTCGGCGCCGGTGGAACCGGGCTCCGGACGGGCCCGCCCCTTCCCCGCCTTCTCCCCGGCACCCTGCTGCAAGCTCTCCTGCGCGGTCGCCGTCGCGGCCTTGCCCACGCTCTCCGTCCCCTGTCCGGGAACCGTGACCCGGGCCCGCCGGCCCCGCATTCGCCACGCTCGCACCACGAGCACCACCGGCATCCCGATCACCGCGACCCAGAGCCCGGCCGCCGGCCCGCTCTGCCACCACAGCGGGCCGAAGCGGGCCAGCGCGGCCGCACCCAGTGAGCCGCCGGACAGACAGGCGAGGAGGCCGAAAGCGGCCGCGCACACGAGCGAGGCCATCAGGTGCACCCCGGTGGTCCGCAGTGCCGACCAGCGCACCTGCACCTGCACCTGCCCCACCTCGACCGCCCTGCCGGCGGCCCCGTGGGACGTCCCTTCGGCCTTTCCTCCAGCCTGCCCTTCGACCTCTCCTTCGGTCTTCCCGCCGGGTTTCCCTTCGGCCTTCCCACCCGGTTTCCCTTCGGCCTTCCCGCCCGGCTTTCCTTCGGCCTTCCCACCCGGCCTTCCTTCGGCCGTCCCTTCGGCGGCACGTTCCGGCTGCTCATCGCGTGCCACGGCCGCCCGCGCCACGAACCACGCGACCGTCACCCCGGCCGCCACCGGCACCAGTCCCGCCGCCCAGTTCAGCGGTGTCCCCGCACCCGCGTCCGGTACCGCCGCGAGCAGCGGGAACGGCGGCAACAGCGGCGCGGGGTCGGAGACGAGCGGCTGCACCAGGTGTCCGGTGCCGAGGACGAAGCCGGGGCCGAGGGCGTAGGAGGCCGACCACACCGCCCCGTTGGGGATCAGCGCGGCCCCGAGCAGCAGCACCGCGAACCGTCCGGTCCAGCCCTCGGTCAGCTGCACGAAGGACACCCGCGCCGCCTCCCCGTGCAGGACCAGCGACACCCCGAGCAACACGGCCCCGCCCCCGAAGAGGACCGCCGTCCCGGCAACCGCGGCCCGTGCGGCCGCGCCCAGTCGTGCCCCCGCGTCCGCCCCGGACAGCAGCCGCCGTGCCGGACCCGGCAGCGCCCGCAGCAGGGCGAGGACGGGCTCGCTCGGGCAGCCGTGCGCCGACCAGATCCCGGCCGCCGCCGCGCCCGCGGCGACGAGCGGCAGGCACACCATCACCCAGCCCCACTCGGGCCGCAGTTCACTGGCGGAGCAGTACAGCGCGGCGGCGACGCCGACCGTCAGGTAGCCGAGGACCACCCCCGTCCACGCCGTGCGCGCCAGGACCGGCGGCGGCCCGTCGGGCTCGGGGGACACGTCGGTCGCGTCCCGCGCCGCCCGGTACAGCAGCCACACCGGCACCGCGAGGAGCAGCAGCGGGGTCAGGCCCACCGGCTGGGGCACGCCGGAGAGCGTCTCGGTGCGGGCCAGTTCGACCCCGTGCGCCAGCAGCCACAGCGCGGCGGCGATGTGCAGTGCGCCGCCCGGCCCGCTGTCGGGGTACGGCGAGCTGACCCACAGCGCGAGAACGAGCACGGCGAGCGAGCCGAGTCCGAGCCCCGCGGCGACCGCGCCGCCCACGAAGCTCTCGCCCAGCCCGGGCGAGCGGTTGCGCATCCGGTGCAGCAGGAACGACAGCAGCATGCGGCGAGCGGTCATCAGGGTCACGCCCGCCATGCTCCCAACGACACGCGCTTTCCCGTCGTAACAGGCGAACCCCCGATGTGTCGCTCAATATATGTTTATGTTCTTTTTCGTACGAAGGGGTGTCTTGTGACGGAGAGCCCTGTCGACCGGCTGCCATCGCCGAAGGAACGCCGACGCGCCCGCGAGTCCGGGGCGCTGACACAGACTCAGGACGCGCACGCCCTGACACCCGCTCAGGCCTTCGACGCGCTGTACGCGTTCTGCGCCCCCGCCCTCGTACGGCAGACCTACCTGCTCACCGGGCGCCGGGAGCTGGCCCGGGAGGCCGTGGAGCGTGCCTTCCAACTCGCCTGGCAACGCTGGCCCGAGGTGGCCCGCGACCGGGACCCGGCCGGGTGGGTGCGGTCGCTGGCGTACGAGTGCGCCCTCTCCCCCTGGCACCGGTTCCGTCCGCGCCACCGTTCCCCGGAACCCCCGCCCGCCGATCCCGACGACCGCGCGCTGCTGCACGCCCTGCTGGAGCTGCCGCCGTCGTACCGGCGCACGCTCGTGCTGTACGACGGCGTCGGGCTCGACCTGCCGGAGACCGCGGCGGAGACGGAGGCGAGCACCCCGGCGGCGGCGATGCGCCTGACCCACGCGCGCGCCGCCGTGGCCGCCCTGGTGCCGGAGGTGGCCGACCCGGCCGCTCTGCACCGCCGGCTCGCGGAGCTGGCCGCCACGGAGCACCTGCGCGCCGCCAAGCCGCCGACGGTGCGGACCTGCGGCGAGCGCCGGAGCGCGTTCTGGACCCGGGCGGCCATCGCCTTCACGGTCACGATCGTCGGAGCGACGACACTGACCCTGCGCACGGCTCCCACGCACTACGTACCGCCCATCGCCCCGGCCCAGGCCGTACAGGGCGTTCCCCCGCCACCGGCCCTGGGCCCCCTGTCCCAGGACGACCTGACCCTGCGCACCAAGCTGCACCGGGCCACGGCGAACGGGCCGGAACGCATTGCACCGACGGCACGCTGACGCGCCGTGAGCACGCACGGACGGTCGCGCCTCCCCGGCGTTCCACAGCCCGGGGAACTCGCCGGCGGCGGCACGGGGGGGCGCGGCGGTACCCGCGTGGCGCGGACCGGTGGAAACGGCGGTGGGCCCGCCCCTGCAAAGGGAACGGGCCCACCGACGTGCAGCTGGGAAGCTCAGGCGCTCAGGATCTCCCGCGCCAGCTTCGCCGTCTCGGTCGGCGTCTTGCCGACCTTGACACCGGCGGCCTCCAGGGCCTCCTTCTTCGCCTGGGCGGTGCCGGACGAGCCGGACACGATGGCGCCGGCGTGGCCCATCGTCTTGCCCTCGGGCGCGGTGAAGCCCGCGACGTAGCCGACGACCGGCTTGGTCACGTTCTCCTTGATGAAGGCCGCGGCCCGCTCCTCGGCGTCGCCACCGATCTCACCGATCATGACGATGATGTCGGTCTCGGGGTCGTCCTGGAACGCCTTGAGCGCGTCGATGTGGGTGGTGCCGATGATCGGGTCACCACCGATGCCGACGCAGGTCGAGAAGCCGATGTCGCGCAGCTCGTACATCATCTGGTACGTCAGCGTGCCGGACTTCGAGACCAGGCCGATGCGGCCCGGCTTGGTGATGTCGGCCGGGATGATGCCGGCGTTCGACTGACCGGGCGTGATCAGGCCGGGGCAGTTCGGACCGATGATGCGGGTCTTGTTGCCCTTCTTGCCGGCGTACGCCCAGAAGGAGGCGGTGTCGTGCACCGCGATGCCCTCGGTGATGACGACCGCCAGCGGGATCTCGGCGTCGATGGCCTCGACGACCGCGTCCTTGGTGAACTTCTCCGGGACGAAGATGACCGTGACGTCGGCGCCGGTCTTCTCGACGGCGTCGGCCACGGACCCGAACACCGGGATCTCCGTGCCGTCGAAGTCGACGGTCTGGCCCGCCTTGCGCGGGTTCACACCACCGACGATGTTCGTGCCGGAAGCCAGCATGCGCTTGGTGTGCTTCTGGCCCTCGGAGCCGGTCATGCCCTGGACGATGACCTTGGATTCCTTGGTGAGGAAGATAGCCATGGTTTTCTGTGACCTCGTCCCTTACTTCGCGGCAGCAGCCAGCTCGGCGGCCTTGTCGGCCGCGCCGTCCATGGTGTCCACGCGCTGCACGAGCGGGTGGTTGCGGTCGTCGAGGATCTTGCGACCCAGCTCGGCGTTGTTGCCGTCCAGACGGACGACCAGCGGCTTGGTGACCTCTTCGCCCTTGGACTCCAGGAGCTCCAGGGCCTGCACGATGCCGTTGGCGACGGCGTCGCACGCCGTGATGCCGCCGAAGACGTTGACGAAGACGGACTTGACGTCCGGGTCGCCGAGGATGATCTCCAGGCCGTTCGCCATGACCTCGGCGGAGGCACCGCCACCGATGTCGAGGAAGTTGGCCGGCTTGACGCCCTTGTGGTTCTCACCGGCGTAGGCGACGACGTCCAGGGTGCTCATGACGAGACCGGCGCCGTTGCCGATGATGCCGACCTCGCCCTCGAGCTTGACGTAGTTGAGGCCCTTCGCCTTGGCGGCGGCCTCGAGCGGGTTGGCCGCGTCCTTGTCGTGCAGCTCCGCGTACTCGGGGTGGCGGAACTCGGCGTTCTCGTCGAGCGACACCTTGCCGTCGAGGGCGATGACCTCGCCCGAGGCGACCTTCGCGAGCGGGTTGACCTCGACGAGGAGGGCGTCCGACTTGATGAAGGTGTCCCACAGCTTCACGAGGACGTTGGCGACCTTGTCGGCGACCTCGGCCGGGAACTTGGCGGCCGCGACGATCTCGCGGGCCTTGGCCTCGTCCACGCCGTCGATGGCGTCGATCGGGGTCTTGGCGACGGCCTCCGGACGGGTGGCCGCCACCTCCTCGATCTCCATGCCGCCCTCGACGGAGGCGATGGAGAGGAAGGTGCGGTTGGCACGGTCGAGGAGGAAGGAGACGTAGTACTCCTCGACGATCTCCGGAGCGGTCTCGGCGATCATGACCTTGTGGACCGTGTGGCCCTTGATGTCCATGCCGAGAATGTCCGTCGCCCGGGCGACGGCCTCGTCCGCGGAGGCAGCCAGCTTGACGCCGCCGGCCTTGCCACGACCACCGACCTTCACCTGCGCCTTGACGACAGACTTGCCGCCCAGCCGCTCGGTGATCTCGCGCGCCGCCTCAGGCGTGTCGATGACTTCACCGGCCAGCACCGGTACATCGTGCTTGGCGAAGAGGTCCCTCGCCTGGTACTCGAACAGGTCCACGCGCTTCCGTCCCTATCAGTGATCTCGCGGTTCGTTGGATGCGTGGGCGTGCCGCGAAGGGCAACGTGACGTCCGCTGTCACTAGGGAGGCGCACACGGTGTCCGAGCGCGCGGCATGTCCGTCTCGCAGGTTATCGCCGCTCGCATGGGCTCTCTAAATCAGGGGGTCACACCTGAGCGGTGATACCTGTCACATGATGCCGCGCTTACTGGCACGGCGTGCCGCACAGGCGAGGCCTCACCGGGCTGGGGTTGACCCGGTGAGGCCTCTGTTGGGCCCTACAGGGGCCGAAGCGGCTGATCCCCACCCCAATGGGGACCAGCCGCCCTGTCCCGCGGGGCCCGGCCGAACGGGCCGACGGCATTCGGCCGTCCGGGTCGGTCACCCCGCGGAGTTCTTCCGGGACACTCAGTCCTGCTGCTGCACGCCCCGCTGCTCAATGCCCCGATGCACGTCGCCCTGCACGTCGCGCTGCACACCGTGCGCATACGCGCCGTACGCAGGAACGTCGTGCGCAGGAACGTCGTGCGCGTAAACGTCGTGTGCGTAGAGGCCGTGCGCGTAAAGGTCGTGCGTATTTGCGCCGTGCTCATACGCCAGGCCCTGGACGTGGCCAGGAGTCGCGGACCGGGCCACTGCTCCGGCACCGGTGGCGGCATGCGCAGCCGCCGGACCGCCGGCCACCCGGACCGTGCCGGCGACGCCGTACGCGAAGGACCCGGCCTGCTCCGCGACCGGCCCCGTCGCGCCCACGACCCCGCCGACGAAGGGCTGCACGTCCCCGCCCACGCCGTACACCAGCCCGTCCGCGCTGCCGCCGACACCCTCGACAGCCGGCCGCACGGATCCGGTCACGCCGCCGACGACCGGCCGCACGGTCCCGCTCGCCCTGTCGACGAGGGGCAGCACCGTCCCGGTCACCGCGTCGGCGACCGGCCGTACGGAACCGGTGGCTCCGACCGCGAACACGCCCGCCCGGCCGGCCACGCCCTCCGCGAAGGCACCGGCCTGCCCGGTGACCCCGTGCGCGAGCGGCGGCACGGCGCCCACGACCCCGCCCGCGAAAGGCCGGACGTCGTCGGTCACGCCGTACGCGAGCGTCCCCGCGTCCGCCACGGCATGCCCCGCGACCGGTGCGACCCCGTGCACGGCGGTCCCGGCGACCGGCGGCAGCACGGCGTCGGCGGTGTCATGGGCGACCTGCCCGACCGGCCCGGCGGCGTACGCAGGCACGTCCGCGACCAGCCCACCGTCGACGGAGTACGCATCGCCCGCGGCGCTCGCGGCGACGCCGTGGACGCCGGAAACGGTGCCCGTGGCCGTCCCGTGGACACCCGACACGGCGCCCATGACCGTCCCGTGGACACCCGACACGGCGCCCATGACCGTCCCGTGGACACCCGACACCGCCACCGAGGCGGTGCCGCGGGCGCCCGCCACGGCGGGCCCGGCGGTACGCGTCGCGCCTGCCGCCGTGCGCCCCGTGGTGTGTGTCGCACCTGCCGCCGTCCCGTCGGCCACCGGCAGCGCGCCCGCCACGGCGGCGGAGGCCACCGGCGGCACGGTCGCGGCCGTCGTCTCGCCCACGACCGGCGTGACGGTGCCCGGCACGGCCCGCACGGTGCCGACGACCCGCTGCTCGACGCCGTCGGCCGTACCGGTGACGTGCGCGGGCACGGAGCCGACGGCGGTCTCGGCGGCGCCGGTCGCCCGCGCCGCCGCGCCGCCCGCGAGGCCGGCCGCACCGGCGGTCCGGTCCTGCGCCCCGGCCACGCTCTGGTGTGCCGTCGTCCGTACGGCGCCCTCGATGCCCTCGGCGCGCAGTCGCGCGGCCGCCTGGGTGGCCTGGAACTTGCTCTGGGCAGCGGCCAGGGCCTCCTCCACCTCGGGGGCGAAGGAGGACAGAGGGCCGAAGAGGTAGTCGATCTCGTCCGGGGAGGCGGGCGTGGAGGGCCCGGCGAGGTGGGTCACGGGGTGAGCGGCCTGGGCGGCCTCGGCGGTGGTGGCGGCGGCCATGCCGGTGGCGGTGGTCCGGCTGCCCTCCGCCTGCGCCTTGGCCGCGCGGGCGGCCCGGGCGCCGTTGACGGCCTGGCCGCCCCTGATCTTCGCGGCGGCCGGGACCTTCGCGGCGGCATCACCGCGCGCGCGATCGGCCGAACGGGTGACGGTCCGCGCCTGCTGCCGCGTCCTGGCCACGGTGTCCGAGACGGACGTGGGCGTCGACGGCGCCGAGTGGGCTGCGGCAGCCGTACCCGTGAGGCCGGTGACAGTGTCGTGGACGTCGGCGAGGACACCGTCGACGGTGTCGGCGTTGGTTCCGGTGTCAGTTCCGGTGTCGATTCCGGTGCTGGTGTCCGTGGTGGCGGCACCGGTGACGGTGTCGGTGTCGGGTACGGAGACGGCCGGGGTGGACAGCTCGTCGGCGCTGGCCGCGGCCGAGCCGAGCGCCCATGCGCCGGTGACACCGGCGGCTATCACGATCGAGCGGCGGATGTTCTTGTTCATGTGTGCGTCAAATCCTTCGGAAACGGCTGGGGTTCCGTCCGGAGCGCGCCGGGGAGTCCGGCGGATCCGGCGGGGCGGGCAGTCCTGTTCCGCCCCCGCGCGACAGCTCAGTGGCGGGGAGGAGGGGTCTGCTGCCTAGCCGGGGAAGACCGGGATGTCCCTGTGCCGTTCCAGGGTTCCCGGCGCGTCGGCGCGCGCGGCGGCGCCGGACAGGAGCCGCAGGGGCGCCCGGCCGTCGAAGGTGACGGCCTGTGCGTCACCGTGCCGGGAGGCGGAGCCGTCGGCCGTCTGCTTGCCACCCTCCGTGTCGCCGCCGGGCGCCGGCTGAGCGGGCGCGTCGACGGGTACGGCGGTGCGCTGAGCGCGGATGTGCACCGCCGACTGCGCGGAGACGCGCGTGAAGCCCGGCCCGTACGCGAGGGCATGCGGCCGCGCGGGCACGGCGGTACGGGCCTTCGTACCGGACCCCGTACCGGTGTCGCTGTGACCGGACTTGCCCGGCGCCGGCGCCGGTGCCGAACCGCCGTGCCGGTGGGTCCCGGGTTCCGGGCCGACCGGTACGGGCACCGGATCCGCGGGCAGCTCGGACACCCCGGGAAGCTTCGGCAGAGGCACGGAGGGAGCGGCGGGCAGCGCCGGCGCCTCGGCCCGGGGCTCCTCAAGGGCGCGGGGGGCCGCCGTCCGCGCGACGTGAACGACGTCCCGTACGGGTGTGACGACCCGTTCCGTGACCACGCCTGCCGCGCCTGCCGTGCCCACCGTGTCCCGTACCGCGTCTCGCGTTCCGTCCCGTACGGCATCCGCTACGGCATCCCCTACAGCTTCCGGTGCCGCGTTGCGTGCCGCACTTGGTGCCGCGCCCTGCTGTCCGGTGATCGAGCGCACCGCATGCACCGCGTGCACCGCGTGCACCGCGTGCACCGCGTGCACCGCGTGCACCGCGTGCACCGTGCGCACCGCGTGCACCGTGCGCACCGCGTGCACCGCGTGCACCGTGCGCATCGCGTGCACCGCGTGCATCGTGTGCATCGTGTGTGCCGGGGCCACCGGCGTCCCCTCGGCCGCGTGGGCCTGTTGCCCGCCGAGGAGCCCGAGCAGCGACAACCCGCCGACCAGCAGAATCAGTTGCAGCGTGCGCCGCCCGGACACCGTACGCAGCGCGCGTACAGCGGTACCGAACAGGGCTGCTGACAGGGTCAAGAGGCTGAGCTTTCTCAGGTCGGCGGAAGGCGAGCGCACGTCCCGTGTGAGTTTGCGGGGCTTGCAGGGCTTGCTCGGCGTCGATCCTCGCACGGGCGGACCGAGGTAGCGCAAGCCCCCTGTTACCGATGGGTACTCATGCCCCTTTTGCAGCCCGCCGTCACACGGTGTCCGGTATCGGCAAGGGCCGCTTCTCGATCGCCGCCGCCATCACCTCCGGGAACAGATCGGGCGTGCAGGCGAAGGCCGGTGCGCCGAGCGCCGCGAGCGCCGCCGCGTGCTCCCGGTCGTATGCGGGCGCTCCCTCGTCCGACAGCGCGAGGAGGGCCACGAACTGCACCCCGGACGCCTTCATCGCCGCGACCCGTTTGAGCATCTCGTCGCGTATACCGCCCTCGTAGAGGTCACTGATCAGTACGACCACCGTCTCGGCGGGGCGGGTGATGTGCGACTGGCAGTGGGCGAGCGCCCGGTTGATGTCCGTGCCGCCGCCTAGCTGAGTGCCGAAGAGGACGTCCACCGGGTCGTCGAGCTGGTCCGTGAGGTCCACGACCGCCGTGTCGAAGACGACCAGCCGGGTGCTGATCGACCGCATGGAGGCGAGCACCGCCCCGAACACCGACGCGTAGACCACGGACGCCGCCATCGAGCCCGACTGGTCGATGCAGAGCACGACCTCCTTCTTCACGGACTGCGCGGCTCGCCCGTACCCGATGAGCCGTTCCGGCACCACCGCGCGGTACTCGGGCAGGTAGTGCTTGAGGTTGGCCGCGATGGTGCGGTTCCAGTCGATGTCGTGATGGCGCGGCCGGTTGATGCGCGCGCTGCGGTCCAGGGCGCCGGTGAGGGTGGCCCGGGTGCGCGTGGCGAGCCGTCTCTCCAGGTCCTCGACCACCTTGCGGACGACCGCTCGTGCCGTCTCCTTCGTCGTCTCCGGCATCGCCTTGTTGAGCGAGAGCAGCGTGCCGACCAGGTGGACGTCGGCCTCGACCGCCTCCAGCATCTCCGGCTCCAGCAGCAGGGCGGCCAGTCCCAGCCGTTCGATGGCGTCGCGCTGCATGACCTGGACGACGGAGGAGGGGAAGTAGGTGCGGATGTCGCCCAGCCAGCGGGCCACTGATGGCGCCGAGGCACCGAGCCCTGCCGAACGCTCCCGTCCTGCCTGCGGTTTGTCCCCCTTGCCGTACAGCGCGGCGAGCGTGCCGTCCATCGCCGCGTCGCGGCCGGACAGGGCGCATCCGGTGCCGTCGGCCTGGTCGCCGCCGAGCACCAGCCGCCAGCGCCGCAGCCGCTCCCGGGCGGGGTCGCCGCCGTCGGTCCCGATGTCGTCGGTCCTCGGCCAGGTCGTCATGTGCCCACCCCCGCGTAGCTGTCGGCTTCGGTCGTCTCCTGCGGCTGCCGCGCGTCCAGGCCGAGCAGCAGCCGCAGCACCGGGAGTACGGCGTCGGCGCGCCCGGTGTCCGGTTCCGCGGCGAAGCCGGGTGCGCTGCTGCCCTGAACGGCCGCGCCGGCCGTGTCCTCCGGCCCACGCCGCACCAGTTCGCCGAGGGTTCTGCGCACTCCGGGCTCGTACGCCGAGAACGTGCGCCGCAGCAGCGGCAGCACGTCCGTGAACGCCTCCGCGGGCACCCCGGTCAGCCAGGCGTCGACGAGGCCGAGCAGCCGCTCGTCGTGGACCAGCAGCGTGCCGCCCCCGCCGCCCACGAAACCCTCGATCCACGCGGCCGCGTCGGCGGGCGGTGTCCCCGGCGAGAGCACCAGCCCCATCAGCCGGGCCGCCTCCTCGGGGCCCAGTTCGCCGTCGTCCAGCAGCAACCGCACGGACCGTCCCCGGACGACACCGGGCGCGGTGTCCCGCAGGGCCAGGGCCCGCAGCACGGACCGCCAGCGGGGGCGCAGGTCCCCGTGCCCGGCGGGCGCGGCGCCGGACAGGGTCTCCGACAGCAGCCCCACCGACGTGTGCACGGCGTCCACATGGCCCCGCATCTCCTCCGCCGCGTCCGCGTCCAGGGCGGCGCAGGCCGGCGGGAGGCCGACGAAGACCCGCTCGGCGAGGCCCGCCGCGACGCCGGCCAGGGCGCCCGTGTCGGTGCCGCGCACATCGCCGTACCGCAGGGAGCGGACCAGGGCGGGCAGGGCCTGGGCGAGGTGGCCGACGTCCGTATCCAGCGCCGCCCGGTCGGCGAGCATCCGCATCACCACGGGCAGCGCGTCCGGCAGCCCGGCCAGCAGACAGTGCTCGGCGAGCGCGGTGACGTCGGCCAGGGCCCCCGCGGCCGTCGCGTCCGCCTCGGCCCTGGCCGTCGCGGCCGCGAGCACGGTCGTCCCCCACACTCCCGCCTCGGCGACCCGCACCGACAGCTCCGGCTCCCAGCGCAGCCGCCAGGTCTCCCGGAAGGTGCCCGTACTCCCCCGTGACCGGACCGGCTCGCCCCAGCCGACGCCGAGCAGCCGCAGCCGGTGCAGCAGCCTGCTGCGGCCGGCGTCGGTGTCCTTGCGCAGGTCCAGTTCCAGCTCGCGCTCGCGGGCCTCCGGCTTGAGCCGCAGCCGGCGCTGCTCCCGGGCCAGGTCGCGCTGCAACGGCACCGCCGGTGCCGTCTCCGGCACCTCCCCCAGCACGTCCCCGACCACCAGCCGGTCGTGGACCAGGGCCAGGGGTACGTCCGAGCCGTCGCACATCACCGCCCGTACGGCGTCCGTCATCTCGCTCAGGCCGGGCAGCGGGCGCCCGCGCATCGCCGCGAGGGTCCCTGCGAGCCGTACCGCCTCGATGACGTGCGCGGAGGAGACGACCCGGTCCTCCTCCCGCAGCAGTCCCGCCACCTTGGTCAGCCACCGCTCCACCGGCCGGTCCGGCGCCCGGAACAGATGCCCGTACCAGCCTGGCGAGTCGATCCCGGCGCCGTACCCGCTCGACCGGGCCAGCCGTCGGTGCGTCCACGGCACCCAGGTCAGGTCGGCCTTGAGCCTGGGCAGCCCTTTCAGCAGTGCCCGGTCGGCCGTGACGGCGGCCTTCTCCCGCAGCGCGGGCACATGCCAGGCCCCGCACACCACCGCCACCGCGTCGCCGAACTCGCGCCGGGCCGCCCGCACCTGGAGCCGCATGTGCGCCTCCCGCACCAGGTCCCGGGGCCGCCCGCCGACGCCGTACCGCTCCCGCAGCGCCGTCATGGCCTCCTCCAGAGCGGCGAACGGCGCGAAGGGGTCGCGGCGGCCGGGACCGCGGTGCTCGACGACGTCCTCCCACCACCGTTCGGGATCGTCGTACCCGGCGGCCCCGGCGAGCGCGGCGAGAGGGTCGACCCGGACGTGGTCCTCGGCGCCCCCGACGCCGTCACCCCCTTCGACCCTCCTGCCCTCCCCGGGTCCATCCGTGTCTTTGAGGCTTCCGGGGCTCTCCGCATCCTTGAGGCCCCGGGGGCTCTCGGCGTCCCCGTTGCCCCTGGCGATCTCCGTGTCCTCGTCGGCCGCGGAGCCTTCCGCGTCCTCGTTGCTCTCGGGTCCCTCCGCGTCCTCGGCGTTCGTCGTCCTCCCGGCGTTCCGGGTGTCCGCGAGGCCCTCTGCGCTCTCGGCGGGCTCCGCCTCCCGCGCCGCGGGTGCGGCGGCGGGTCCGGATGCGGAGGCGGACTCCTCCTCCCCCTGCCAGGCCAGGGTGTGCGTGGCCGGCAGGTCGATGAAGCGGGCCGGGACGCCCTGTTCCAGGGCCCAGCGGATGGCCACCCACTCGGGGCTGAACTCGGCCAGTGGCCAGAACGCCGAGCGGCCGGGTTCGTCCACGGCATGGGCGAGCAAGGCGACGGGCGGCCGCAGGTCCGGGTCGGCGGCCAGCGGGATCAACGCGTCGGCCTCGGGCGGTCCTTCGATCAGCACGACGGCGGGCCGGGCGGCCTCCAGGGCGGCCCGCACCGCGCGCGCGGACCCGGGCCCGTGGTGCCGGACGCCGAGCAGCAGGGGTCCGCAGGCGTTGCGCCGTCCCCAGGAGGAGTCGTCCGCGCCGGTGGAGTCGCCGCTCATACGCCCACCTCCCGGCAGGCCCGGTAGAAGTCCTTCCAGCCGTCGCGCTCACGGACGACCGTCTCCAGGTACTCCTGCCAGATCACGCGGTCGGCAGCCGGGTCGCGGACGACGGCGCCGAGGATGCCGGCCGCGACGTCGCCCGGGCGCAGCACCCCGTCACCGAAGTGGGCTGCCAGCGCCAGGCCGCTGGTGACGACGGAGATGGCCTCCGCGGTGGACAGCGTGCCGCTGGGCGACTTCAGCTTCGTCCGGCCGTCGGCGGTCATGCCGTCGCGCAGCTCACGGAACACGGTCACGACCCGGCGGATCTCCTCGATGCCGTCGGGCGCGGCCGGCAGTTCGAGGGAGCGGCCTATCTGCTCGACGCGGCGCGTGACGATGTCGACCTCTGCATCCGCGCTCTCCGGAAGCGGCAGCACCACGGTGTTGAAGCGGCGGCGCAGCGCGCTGGAGAGGTCGTTGACGCCGCGGTCGCGGTCGTTGGCGGTGGCGATGAGGTTGAAGCCACGGACCGCCTGCACCTCCTGGCCCAGCTCCGGGATCGGCAGGATCTTCTCGGACAGGATCGTGATCAGTGTGTCCTGCACATCGGCCGGGATGCGGGTCAGCTCCTCCACACGGGCCGTCATGCCGTCGGCCATGGCCCGCATCACGGGGCTGGGCACCAGAGCGTCGCGGCTGGGTCCGTGCGCGAGCAGCTGCGCGTAGTTCCAGCCGTAGCGGATCGCCTCCTCCGGCGTACCCGCCGTGCCCTGCACCAGCAGCGTCGAGTCGCCGCTGACGGCGGCCGCCAGGTGCTCCGACACCCAGGTCTTGGCCGTGCCGGGCACGCCGAGCAGGAGCAGCGCGCGGTCGGTGGCGAGGGTGGTGACGGCGACCTCGACGATGCGGCGCGGGCCCACGTACTTCGGGGTGATCACCGTGCCGTCCGGCAGGGTGCCGCCGAGCAGATACGTCGCCACGGCCCACGGCGACAGCTTCCAGCGGGCCGGACGCGGGCGGTCGTCCTGGGCGGCCAGCGCGGCGAGTTCGGCGGCGAAGGCGTGCTCGGCGTGCGGTCGCAGCGCCTGCGCCTCCTGGCCCCCGTTCGCTTCGACGGATGTCGTATCCACGGACACAGTCATGGCTGAGGTCCCCTCCAGCTCGGCCGGTTCGGATCTGGCATCCACCGTGCACCACGCCACTGACAATCGCTCGGACCTGCACAAATGCACTCGCCAGACCGATTGTCAGTGGCGGGACCTACCGTCGGTGGCATGACTGAGCAGGGGGTGCGCTGGACCGCGGAGCAGGTGCTGGCACTGGCGCCTGACGCCGCGTCACGCAAGGCGGGAAGCAAGCTGGGTGCGGCCGGGCCGTGGTCCGGGGCGGGCAGCGGGGAGGGGGCGTTGTGGGGACTGTGCAAGGGCAGCGGCAGCAGGCCGTACCAGACGGTGGTGGACCTCGCGGGCGCCGCCGGACCCGGGTACAAGTGCAGTTGCCCGAGCCGGAAGTTCCCGTGCAAGCACGCGCTCGGACTGCTGCTGCTGTGGGCGGACGGGGGCGGCGGCGCGGTGCCGGCGGTGGCGGAGCCGCCGGACTGGGCCGAGCAGTGGCTCGCGGGCCGGCGCCGGCGCGCGGAGACCGGACGGACGGAGAGCGGCGGGGGTTCCGCGTCCGGGTCCGCCGATCCGGAGGCGGCGCGGCGCCGGGCGGAGCGCCGGGCCGAGCGGGTCACGGCGGGTGCGACGGAGCTGGAGCAGCGTCTGGCCGACCTGCTGCGCGGCGGCCTGGCCCCGGCGGAGCAGGCGGGGTACGAGCTGTGGGACGAGACGGCGGCGCGCATGGTCGACGCGCAGGCTCCTGGACTGGCGTCCCGCGTCAGGGAGTTGGGGGCGATCCCAGCCTCCGGGCCGGGCTGGCCGGCTCGCCTGCTGGAGGAGTGCGCCCTGGTGCACCTCCTGGACCAGGGCTGGCTGCGTCGCGACCGGCTGCCGGGAGCGCTCGCGGCCACGATCCGCTCCCGACTCGGCCTGCCCGCCTCGGCGGACGGCCCGCCGGTGCGCGACCGCTGGCTCGTCCTCGCCCAGTACGACTCGGTGGACCCGAAACTCACGACGCGTCGGGCATGGCTCCACGGCGCCGAGTCGGGCCACACCCGGCTCCTCCTCTCCTATGGAGCGGCGGGCCGGGCTCCGGAGCTGTCGCTGCCGGTCGGCCTGGTGCTGGAGGCCGACCTGTCCCTGTTCCCGGGCGCCGGGCAGATACGGGCGGCCCTGGGTGAGCAGTACGCCCCGCCCGCACCGGCGGCGCTCCGCCCGCCGGGCGTGAGCACGGCCGAGGCGATGGCCCGCTACGGCGAGGCGTTGCGCGAGGACCCCTGGCTGGACTCCGTTCCGGTCACGCTGGCCGGGGTCGTTCCGACGCCGGACGCAGAGCCGGGCGGGTGGCAACTGGCCGATGCCGAGGAGGACTCGGCGCTGCCGCTCACCCCGGCGGCCCGCTCCCGCCCGGGCCTGTGGCGGCTGGTCGCCCTCTCCGGCGGCGCCCCCGTCACGGTCTTCGGCGAGTGCGGCCACCGCGGGTTCACCCCGCTGACGGCGTGGCCCCAGGGGCCGGGTGAGCCGGTGACGCTGTGCTGACCGGTCAGCTGACCGGTCCGACGACTCAAGGACACCAGCTGCCCGGTCCGACGACTCAAGGACGCGAGCTGCCCGGTCCGACGACGCAGGGACACCAAGGGAAGGGAACGTGATGGACGCAATCTCGACCGCACCCGACGCCCGGACGACCGACAACACCGCAGGCGGATCCGGGCCGGCGGCCCCCGAGGGCTCCGGCGGCTCCCCGTTCCCGTCCTCCTGGGAGGACCTCGTGACCACCGCGCTCCTCGGCACCGACCGCCGCCCACCGGCGCCCGGCGTCTCGGGCCGGGAGGCTCCGGTACTGCTGCTGGATGCCGCGGCGATGGCGACCGTACGGCGGCGGGCGGGGCTGCGGCCCGCCCGGGCGGCGCGGCGGCCCGAGCGTGCCCCCGAGGACCCGCGTCCGGCGCTGCCCCCTGCCGCGGCCCGCAGGCTCACGATGCTGCTGGCCGACCGTTCCGGCGGCGCGGGCGGAGGCCGGCGGGGCAGCTCACCGGATCTCATGGAGCTGCTCCCGCAATGGCTCGCGACGGCCAACGCCCACGGGTACGCGGCGCCCCCGCAGGCACTGCCCGCCCTGCTGGACGCCGCCCGGGGCCGTACGGACCTGCGGCCGGCGGCGCTGGCGTTCGCGGGGCCGCGGGCGCTGTGGCTGGCCCGGCTGAACGGGGACTGGCGGTTCGCCCTGCGCTCGGCGCCCGGCGGTGGCACGGCGCTGCCGGACACCGAGGACGACGAGGCCGTACAACAGTTGTGGCAGGAGGGGTTGTTCGCCGAGCGGGTCGCCCTGCTGGCCGCGCTGCGGGCCCGTACACCCGCTCCCGCACGGGAACTGCTGACGGCGACCTGGGCGACGGAGCGGGCGGAGGACCGGCTGATGTTCCTCGACTCGCTGCGTACGGGCCTGTCGCCCGAGGACGAGCCGTTCCTGGAACAGGTCCTGAGCGACCGCAGCCGCAACGTCCGGGCGACGGCGGCGGAGCTGTTGTCGGCGCTGCCGGGCTCGGCGCTCGCCGGGCGGATGGCGGCGCGGGCCACGGCCTGCGTGGCCGTCGACCGCACGGAGGCTGCTCCGGCGATCGTCGTGGAGGCACCGCACGAGTGCGATCCGGGCATGGAGCGCGACGGCGTGGCGGCCAAACCGCCCACGGGCCGAGGGGAACGGTCGTGGTGGCTGGGCCAGTTGGTGGAGGCGGCGCCCCTCGGAGCCTGGCCCGCGAGGCTCGACGGGCGCAGCCCGCAGCAGATCGTGGCGCTGCCGGTGGCCGACGGCTGGCAGGGTGAGCTGCACGCCGCCTGGTGCCGGGCAGCGGTGCGGCAGGGGGACTCCGAGTGGTCGAGAGCACTGCTCGGGGCGCCGTCGGCGCCGGAGGCCGGCGGCCCGGGGGCGGTCTCCCTGGCGGAGCGCGCGAAGCTGCTGGCCGCACTGGAGGACGGCGAACGGGCCGCATGGGTGGCGGGTTTCATCGCGACGCACGGCCTGTCGGAGGCGTTCCAGCTGCTCGGAGTGTGCGCGGTGCCCTGGGCCGCACCGCTCGGCCGGGCAGTGGTGGACGCCCTCAACATCGCCCGGGACGCGGGCAGTTACCCCTGGAGCTTCAGCGGGGTGATGGGACTGGCCGAGCGCTGCCTGGATCCGGCGGAGGCCGCGCGCCTGGACGGCCTGCTGGCGATACCGGACGAACGGGAGGACGCGTCACCGGGGGCCGGCGGGTACTGGGCGGAGGCGTTCCAGCGCCTGATGAGCACGCTGCGGTTGCGGGCAGCGATGGCGGACGAGTTGGCACCGGCCGACGGGAACAGCCCGTCCGGTGAGAACTCTTCGTCCGGCGCTTGAGGACGGGGTCGTCCAGGCCGGGAGCAGTGCCCCAGGAGCGGTGACCCGGGAGCAGTGCTTCAGTGGGGTGGTCCGGGCGCAGCGCTTCCGGAGCGGTGGCCCGGGCGCAGCGGCCGGGAGCGCCCCCATGGCCACCACGACAGCTCAGCGCACCGCCGACTCGACAGCCGAGGCATCGGCCCGACCACCGAGGGCCTCAGCCCGACCACCGACAGCCTCGGCTCGCCCCGGAAGGAACCGGCCAGGCCCCGGATGGGCCCGGCTCAGCCTCAGGAAGCAGCCGGCTGGTGCGCGTTCTCCCGTACCCACTCCACGATCGCCCCGGTCGTCGCGCCCGGCGTGAAGATCTCCGCGACGCCCTTCTCCTTCAGCGGCGCAATGTCCTCCTCGGGGATGATGCCGCCGCCGAAGACCAGGATGTCCTCGGCCTCGCGCTCCTTGAGGAGGTCGATGACGGCCGCGAAGAGGGTGTTGTGGGCGCCCGAGAGGATGGACAGACCGATCGCGTCGGCGTCCTCCTGGATGGCGGTGTCGACGATCTGCTCCGGCGTCTGGTGGAGCCCGGTGTAGATGACCTCCATGCCGGCGTCGCGCAGCGCCCGCGCGATGACCTTGGCCCCGCGGTCGTGACCGTCGAGCCCCGGCTTGGCCACCACCACACGGATCGGACCGGCTGCCACACCCATCACTGCCTCCATCAAGCGACCACGGAAGCGACCGCTTCCGCCCGTACCGACAAGTACCGCACATCCGGCGCGTTCCGTCACCCGTCGGCAAGTGAACGAACGTTATCTCCAGCATCCCGCAACCGGCGGTTTTACGGTGCGGAGCGAGGGGGAAATCACACGGTGGGACATGAGGGCACACGGGGGATCGAGCCGTCCCCCTGCGTGCCGACAGGAGGTCGGCCCATGAAGGTCACCGGGGTACTGCCACTCTTCCTCCCGTTCTACCGGCGCCTGTGGCCCGGCAGACTGGCCGACCTCTCCCTGGCCCTCCTCAAGGCGACCGCACTGGAAGCCGCGATCCTCGCCGGTCACCTGGTGCTCTATCCGACCGGTCTCACCCAGGAGCGCCGGATTCCCGCACTTCCGGCGCAGGAGGGGGCCACCCGGCTGCCCGGCAGGACCGCCCCGCCGGTCGTCCTGCTGCACGGGTTCATCGACAACCGCTCGGTCTTCGTCCTGCTGCGCCGCAATCTCGCACAGAACGGCAGGCAGCGCATCACTTCGCTCAACTACTCCCCACTGACCTGCGACATACGCAAGGCGGCGGAGCTGCTGGGCCGGCACATCGAGGAGATCTGCGAGCGCACCGGCAGCAGCCGGGTCGACATCGTGGGGCACAGCCTGGGCGGACTGATCGCGCGCTACTACGCGCAGTGCCTCGGCGGCGATCTGCGGGTGCGCACCCTCGTCACGCTCGGCACCCCGCACTCCGGCACCCGGGCGGTGCCGCTGGCCAGCGCACATCCGATCGTGCGGCAGATGCGGCCGGACTCGGAGCTGATCGAGGAGCTGACCCGGCCCGCGCCCGGCTGCCGTACGCGGTTCGTCAGCTTCTGGAGCGACCTCGACTCCGTGATGGTTCCGCTGGAGACGGCCTGCATCGACCACCCCGACCTGGACGCGCACAACGTCCGTGTCACCGGGATCGGACATCTCGCGCTGCCGGTGCACCCGGCCGTTGCGGCGGGGATACGCGAGGCCCTCGACATCGCGCGTTCCGAGAGCCGGCGCGCCGACGGCCTGACGGTGGCCTGAGGGCGATGCCCCGAAAGGCGGGCCTGAGGAGCGGGGACCTGAGCGCGGTGGGCTGAGCACGGGGAGGAGGGCACTGCCGGGGGCCGCCCGAGGGCGCCCGCACACGCGGGACACAGCCGGGGTACAGCCGGCGCACCGCCACCGGACATCGAACATCACTCGAACACAAGGCCAAACTCGCGTCCGCCGTCCCCCGAATCACGGCCGAATGCCCGTTTCGGTCCAACGCGAAACCAGCCGAAGATTGTCCCGCCCGCATACCGGCGGGTACAGTCGCCGCACTGCTCTGGCAGCCCCTGTTGTCGAGGCGAAAGAGAAGTTGGTGAACGACCGTCACCCGTCGGGGACCATGACCACCCCGGCTCCGGCTTCCGCCGCCTCCGCCGCGCACTACGCGCCGTACGGGGCACAGGAAGTCCCCTACGACGACCTCACCACGTACGGCAGCTACGACGCCACCGGTTTTGCGTCCGCGGCCGGCGCCACCACGGCCTTCGGCACCGACCCTCTCTTCGGCAGCCTCCCGGGCGAGCAGCAGCACACGGGTGCGTACGACACCACCCAGTGGCAGGCCGGCACCGGCCAGACCCTGAACTACGACCCCTACGCGGCCCAGCACCACGCCGCCTACGACTCGGGCGTGTACGACTCCACGGCCTGGACGGTCCCCGCGCAGGCCACGGGCCACGACATCAGCGGTCAGTGGGACGCCAGCGCCTGGCTGCAGCCCGACCAGTCCGCCGGAGCCGCCCCCACCCAGCAGTGGGAGTGGGGCACCCAGACCTTCGACACGGGCGCCTACGACGCCACCCAGTGGAACTCCGACGGCTCGGCCGTGGCGCACGACCAGCTTGCCGAACCGTTCGACCAGCAGGCCACGGCGACGTTCGAGCAGGTCGGCGACGCGCAGCAGACCAGCGCCTTCCAGCAGGTGGCGTACGAGAACCCCGCCGCCGCGGAGTTCGGCGAGTACGACGGCGGGTTCGATGCATCGCCGGCCGATGACGGCGGGCCGGGCGCCACGGGCGAGATGCCCGCCGTGCCGTCCCTGCTCGAGGACCAGGAAGAGCTCTCCCCGGTCACGGCGTCCCGCGCGGGCTCCCGCAGCGCGGCGCGCTCCCGGCGCCGTACGCCCCCCAAGCGGTCCGCACTGCTCACCATCGCCGTGCCCTCGGCCTGTGTGATGGGGGTCGCCGGGATCGCGGCCGCCTCCGTCGGCGGCCTGACCGGCGGCTCGGACGAGACCACCGCCTCCGCCCCGGACGCGCACGCGGTCAAGCCGTCCGTCGCCAACAACAAGTTGGACGACCAGCTCCGGACCCTGTCCGCCGGCGCCGACGACTTCGCCGACCGGGCGAGCCGTACGCAGGACCGCATCGACCTCAAGACCCAGCAGGCGCTGGAGAAGAAGAAGGCCGCCGCGGAGGCTGCGCTCAAGGAACGGATGCGTCCCAAGTTCGTTCTGCCGGTCACGCAGAAGGGCCTCAGCGCGTACTTCGGCCAGGCCGGTGTGAACTGGATGTCCGTGCACACGGGCATCGACTTCCCGGTCTCCTACGGCACCACGGTGATGGCCGCCACCGACGGCGTCGTCTCCACCAAGTGGAACAGCGCCTACGGCAACATGCTGATCCTGACGGCGAAGGACGGCACGGAGACCTGGTACTGCCACCTCTCCAGCTACCGCGTCGCCTCCGGCACGACGGTCAAGGCCGGCCAGCCGGTCGCCTACTCCGGCAACTCGGGCAACTCCACCGGCCCGCATCTGCACTTCGAGGTGCGGCCTGCGGGCGGGGCGGCCATAGACCCGCTGCCGTGGCTGCGCAGCCACGGCCTGGACCCGACCTGAGCCCTGCCACGACGGCGCCCTGCACGAGCCCCGCACCTGCCCCGTACGCGACGAGCCCCGCCGGACCGGCGGGGCTCGCTGCGTCTACAGCTTCTCGACCGGGGCGTACCGCAGCAGCAGTCGCTTCGGCTTGCCGTCCCCGAAGTCGATCGTCGCCTGGGCCTTGTCGTCCGTGCCCGACACCGCGACGACCGACCCGAGCCCGAACTGGTCGTGGGTGACCCGGTCGCCGACCGCCAGGGACACCACCGGCTTCTCGGAGGCCCGCCGAGTGGCGAACCCGGACGCGCCCGCCGCCGACGAGCGCGAGCGGGACGAGGAGAGCGAGGCCGCGATCCCGGAGGCCGGACCGGAGGACACCGGTGCGACCGCTCCCGTCCGCTTCCACTCCACATGGGCGGCCGGGATCTCCTCCAGGAAGCGGGAGGGCGGGTTGTAGGACGGCTGGCCCCAGGCGCTGCGCATCGCCGACCGCGTGAGGTAGAGCCGCTCCCGCGCACGCGTGATGCCGACGTACGCCAGGCGCCGCTCCTCCTCCAGCTCCTTGGTCTGTCCGAGGGCGCGCATGTGCGGGAAGACGCCGTCCTCCATGCCGGTCAGGAAGACGACCGGGAACTCCAGGCCCTTGGCGGTGTGCAGGGTCATCAGCGTGATGACGCCGGAGCCTTCCTCGTCCTCGTCGGGGATCTGGTCGGAGTCGGCGACCAGCGCCACCTTCTCCAGGAAGTCGGCGAGCGTGCCCTGCTCGTCCTCCCCGCGCTCCTGCTCGAACTCCAGCGCGACGGCCGCGAGTTCCTGGAGGTTCTCGATACGGGTCTCGTCCTGCGGGTCGGTGGAGGCCTGCAACTCGGCCAGGTAGCCGGTGCGTTCGAGCACCGCCTCCAGGACGGTCGCCGGTCCTGCCCCGGACTCCACGATCGTGCGCAGGTCCTCCATCAGCGTGTTGAACCGCTTGACCGCGTTGGTGGAGCGCGCGGCCATGCCGTAGGCCTCGTCCACGCGCTTGAGAGCCTGCGGGAAGCTGATCTTCTCGCGCTGGGAGAGGGCGTCGATCATCGCCTCCGCGCGCTCGCCGATGCCGCGCTTGGGGACGTTGAGGATGCGGCGCAGCGGCACCGAGTCCTCGGGGTTGGCGAGGACGCGCAGGTAGGCCAGGACGTCCCGGACCTCCTTGCGCTCGTAGAAGCGCACACCGCCGACGACCTTGTAGGGCAGGCCGACGCGAATGAAGACCTCTTCGAAGACACGGGACTGCGCATTGGTGCGGTAGAAGACGGCGACGTCCCCGGACTTCGCCTCGCCCGCGTCCGTGAGGCGGTCTATCTCGTCGGCGACGAACTGGGCCTCGTCGTGCTCGGTGTCCGCGACGTAGCCGGTGATCCGGGCGCCCTGGCCGGCGTTGGTCCACAGGTTCTTGGGGCGGCGGGACTCGTTGCGCTCGATGACCGCGTTGGCGGCGGACAGGATGGTCTGCGTGGAGCGGTAGTTCTGCTCCAGCAGGATCGTCGTCGCGTTCGGGTAGTCCTCCTCGAACTGGAGGATGTTGCGGATGGTCGCGCCCCGGAAGGCGTAGATCGACTGGTCCGCGTCACCCACGACGCACAGCTCGGCGGGCGGGAGGTCGTGCTCGCCCGGCGGGACGTCGACGTCCACGGCGGCGCGCTCGCCGGTGCCCACCAGCTCGCGCACGAGGGCGTACTGGGCGTGATTGGTGTCCTGGTACTCGTCGACCATGACGTGCCGGAAGCGGCGGCGGTAGTGCTCGGCCACGTCCGGGAAGGCGCGCAGCAGGTTGACCGTCGTCATGATCAGGTCGTCGAAGTCGAGCGCGTTGGCCTCGCGCAGCCGCGACTGGTAGAGCGCGTAGGCCTGGGCGAGGGTCTTCTCGAAGCCGTCGCCCGCCCGGGCGGCGAAGTCCTCCTCGTCGATCAGCTCGTTCTTCAGGTTGCTGATCTTGGCGCTGAAGGACTTGGGCGGGAAGCGCTTGGGGTCGAGGTCCAGATCGCGGCAGACCAGGGCCATCAGGCGCTTGCTGTCGGCGGCATCGTAGATGGAGAAGCTCGACGTGAAGCCGAGCTTCTTGGACTCGCGCCGCAGGATCCTCACGCACGCGCTGTGGAAGGTCATGACCCACATCGCGTTCGCGCGCGGGCCGACGAGCTGCTCGACGCGCTCCTTCATCTCGCCCGCGGCCTTGTTGGTGAAGGTGATCGCGAGGATCTGACCCGGGTGCACGCTCCGCTCGGCGAGCAGATGGGCGATGCGGTGGGTGAGCACGCGGGTCTTGCCGGAGCCCGCGCCGGCGACGATGAGCAGCGGCGAGCCGGCGTGGACGACCGCGGCGCGCTGGTTCTCGTTCAGCCCCTCCAGGAGCGCTGCCGCGTCGATCGCGGGGCGCGGGGCTCCGTCGCGGTAGTAGGCGTCCCGGTCCGGCGGCACGTCGAACTTCCCGCCGAACAGATCGCCCGGAAGCGACTCCGGAGCGTGATCGTCCTCGGGCGGCGGCGGGGGTTCCTCGTCGTTCCCGCGAGGGGGCTGGAGGTCCGCCAGGAAGCTGTCGTCAAAGAGGCTGCTCATCGCTCTCCGAGTCTAGGGTGCCGCACCGACAACCGGTCGCCGTCCCGGGAACACGGCCCCCGCAGGCACCCGCTATCGGACACGGTCCCGGAGAGTCGATCACCACTCCGCTCCGCGCCGATTGCCCCTCACGCTGCGAGAGCGTCTTGTCACGCCTGTATGAAAACGGCCTCAGGTCACGGAAATGTATCGGACATATGACACTCCAACCTTCACAGGAGTCACACGAGTTGGCTAGGTTGCGGTCAGGCCGCACGACCCCCTTCCGGCGAACGTCGCCGAGCGCTGCGGCCTCCGCCGAGTCCGGTACGCCTCCACATGGCCGCCGGAGCCGGGGACCCACCGATCCTGGGGTGAATCGGCCGACTCCCGTCCGGGACGAAGCCGTAGGGCAACCCTTCCGAACCACCCGCCCGAACCCGACAGCTAACCCGGTAGGCGGCCCATTGGAAGGAGTCGCCTCCCTTGGCGTCGCACCGCAAGCCGCGCCCCGGCACAGCCCTCGGAGCGGGCGTCCGCACACCCGCTCTCGCCACCGCCGCCATCACCTCCGTGGCCGTCCTGTCCCAGACGGCCGAGGCCGTCCCCGCACTCGACGGCCGTCCGAGCCCGGCCGAGATCGAGAAGAAGGTCGACGAGTTCTACCGCCGGGCCGACGCGGCGGCCGAGGAGCAGCCGGCGGGCCGGCAGCAGGGGAAGGCGGACGCCCTGGCCGAGGAGAGTGCCCGGCGCCCGGGCCGGCTCGCCAAGGCCCGTGAGGGGCTGGGTTCCTTCGCCACCGCCCCGGACACGACCGCCCTCCTCGCGGAGTTTCCGCAGGACCACTTCGCCCCGCACCGGGTGATGAAGCGGCTGGCCTCGCGTGTGAAGGACGCGGCCGAGCGGGGGCGGACCACCGCGGACCCCGACGCCACCCCTGACGTGGACCCCGGCGTGGCCCCCGAGGCGAGCCCCGAGACTTCGGCGGCACCGTACGACGTGAAGGCGGCCAAGGCCGCCGTCCAGAAGAAGCTCGTCACCGCGCGCGACCTGCTGTCACGGCTCACGGCCCAGGAGAACGCGCAGCCGGCCTCGGCCGGGCAGTGGAACCGGGAGGAGGCCGCATGGCAGACGGCCGAGCAGCCGGACCGGGAAGAGGCCACGTGGCAGACGGCCGAGCCGACGCGGCGGCGGGCACGGGCACGGCAGGAGACCGGGTCGCCGTCCACCGGATCCACCGGATCGCCGTCCACGGCATCCGCCGACTCATCGTCCATCGGATCCATCGGGTCGCGGTCCACCGGGTCGACCGGGTCCACCGGATCCGTCGGCTCGTACGCCAGCCGGGCCGACAAGGCGGTCGCCTTCGCCCGTGCCCAGATCGGCAAGCCGTACGTGTCCGGTGCCAGTGGCCCCGGCTCCTACGACTGCGCCGGCCTGACCCAGGCCGCCTGGAGAGCCGCCGGTGTGGCCCTCCCGCGCACCGGCCGCGACCAGGCCCGGGCGGGCACCCCCGTGCCCCTCGCCGACCTCCTGCCGGGCGATCTGGTCTTCTTCCACGGCGACAGCAGCCATGTCGGCATCTGCACCGGAGACGGCAAGCTGGTCCACGCCCCGACGCCCGGCGGGTGCGTCCGCGAGGAGCCCGTCTACCAGTGGGGCGAATCGGTCGTGCACAGCGTGGTGCGGCCCGTCTGACCGGTGCCCTCCTCCCGACCCGTACCTGCCCGACCCACGCTCTCCCGGCCCGTGCTCTTTTCGAGCCCCACGCGCGCGTGCCCTCCCCCCGCGGGCCGCCCGGCTGCCTAGCATCGGGCGCATGCCCGGCATCTCGGCTCTGCGTGCGTGGTGGGCGGGGCGTCCGCCGGCGGCGGGGGCCGCCGTGATGGCGACCGGCATCGTGTCGGTGGACCTGCACCTGGCAGGCGCCGAGACGCTGTCCCGGGTCTTCCTGTGGCTCGCCTGCATCGCCTGGGTGGCGCTCGCTGCGCACTTCGCCGTACGGCTGGTGGGGCAGTGGGAGCGGTGGGTGACCGAGGCCCGGAGCCCGGGCGCGCTCACCGCCGTCGCCGCCACGACGGTCCTCGGCACCCGGATCTCGGCGCTCGGCCTGCAGCATCTCGCGCAGACGTCACTGGCCCTGGCGGCGCTGCTCTGGCCACCGCTGCTGGTGCTCGTCGTACGGCACTGGCGGCCGCGCATGCCAGGGGCGGTGTTCCTGTGTTGTGTGGCCACAGAGGGGCTCGCGGTGCTGGCCGCGACCCTGGCCGCGGCCACGACGACCGCATGGCTCGCGCGCGCCGCGATGGTGCTGTTCTGGCTGGGCCTGGTCCTCTACGGGCTCGCCCTGGTGCACTTCGACCTGCGGCAGGTCCTGGAGGGGCCCGGGGACCAGTGGATCGCGGGCGGGGCGCTCGCCATCTCGGCGCTGGCGGGGGCGAGGCTGCTGTCCGCCGACAGCGCGCGTCTGTATCTCTGGAACGACGACGACCGCGGTGTGCTGCGTGACACGACGGTCGTGCTGCTGGTGCTGGACCTGGCCTGGTACGTGGTGCTGCTGGCCGCCGAGGCGGTCCGGCCGCGGCCGGGCTACGACACCCGGCGGTGGGCGACGGTGTTCCCGATGGGAATGACGGCGGCGGCCACGCTGTCGGTCGTGGCCGCCGTCGGGGGCGCATGGCTGACAGGGCCGGGGCGGGTGCTGGTGTGGGTGGCCGTGGCGGCCTGGCTCGTGGTCGCGGCGGGCGCCGCGCTCGCGGCCCGCGCCGGGATCAGCCGAGCGGGCTGAGCGTCACGTCCACAGCACGGCGATGAAGATGTTCGCCGTGGTCAGCAGGCCGACCAGCCCGAAGAGGCGCTTGTCGACCTTCTCCTCGTCGCGCTGCACGTAGACCAGCCCGAGGATCACGATCAGCAGGGCCAGCTTCACGCCGATCTTGATGGTGTTGACGTGGTGGTCGTCGGCCTGGTTGAGACCGACCAGGGCGACACCGGTGACCAGCATGGTGAGCGCGCCGTGCAGCATCCCGGGGACGAAGCGGGCGGTGCCCCGGCCCATCGCCTTCATCTGGGTGAGGAAACCGCCGAGCAGGGCCGCGATGCCGATGATGTGCAGGCCGACGAAGAGATGGATGAGTACGTCCATGAGCCCGGAGCCTAATGAGGGGCTCCCAGGGCTCAGGTCACCGGGCCCCCGGAGCATGTGCCGGCCCTGCATATATGCGCCCCATAGCACCCCACGGCCCCCGTGTGTTCCCCGTTCCGCACATCGGTCACCACGCTGCGTGAAGAGGGCGACTCCAGGCGAGCAATTCGGTCACATACCGTCACGGCGCGATCTGTCGCAGCCAGTTCCGTACAGTGCGTTACTTGCCTGTCACAGTCCGGCCTAGCGTCCTCCCCCAGGTGACCGGCTCCCCACCGCCGCCCGGGTCAGGGGCGGCACGCGGCCACCACCCCCGAGAAATCCGGCGGCGGCCCGCTCCCCCTGTACGGGCCGCCGCCGGACGCATCGACCGCTCGGGGCACAGAAGTCCGACGGAAGGACGTGACGGTCCAGGTGGCAGCGCACCGAAAGCCCCGCCAGCGCTCGCTCGGCGGCACCACCGTCCGCACGGCCGCCACCCTCGCCCTGGCGGGCGCAGCCGGCGCGACGGCCTTCGACGGGACGGGACACGCCGAGCCACAGCTGACGCCGGCCCAGGTGAAGACCAAGGTGGACAAGCTGTACCAGGAGGCGGAGGCCGCCACCGAGAAGTACGACGGCACGAAGGAGAAGGCGGACACGGCCCAACGACGTCTGAACTCGCTGCGGGACGAGACCGCCCGCAAGCAGAACGGGCTCAACGCGGCCCGGAACGCACTGGGTTCGTACGCGACGGCACAGTACCGCCAGGGCGGGATCGACCCCGCATGGCAGCTCGCCCTCTCCAGCGACCCGGACCGGTACCTGGAGGGGGCCGCGTTCGCCGAGCGAGCCGACGCGCGGCAGGCCGGGGCGGTGACGCGGGTGCGCGAACAGCTCCGGGAGATCGAGCAGTTGCGCGGCGCCGCCCGCATCGAGGTGAAGTCGCTGCGGGCGCGGCAGACGGAACTGCGGCAGCAGAAGCGGACCATCACCGCAAAGCTGACGGAGGCGCGCAGGCTGCTGGCACGGCTCACACCGCCGCAGCAGGCCCGGGTCACCGGCGACGGCGGCGCAACGGGCCGTGCCTCGCGGTCGGCCTCCGACGCCCGGGCGGCCCTGGAGCACGCCGGGTCCGTCGCCGCCCCCGACACCCGGGCGGCGGCTGCCGTCGCCTACGCCTACCAGAAGCTGGGCAGCCCCTACGTCTGGGGCGCGACCGGCCCGAACGCCTTCGACTGCTCGGGCCTGGCCCAGGCGGCCTACCACTCCGCCGGCATCTCCCTGCCGCGCACCACGTACGCCCAGATCAACGCGGGCCGACGCGTCTCCCGCTCGGAACTCCAGCCCGGCGACCTGGTGTTCTTCTACTCCGGCATCAGCCATGTCGGCATCTACGTCGGCAACGGCCAGATGATCCACGCCCCGAACCCGTCGGCACCGGTCCGGCTCGCCCCCGTCGACCTGATGCCGTTCGCCGGGGCCACCCGGGTGGCGTGAGCCGATGGCCTGGGCCGGTGGTGTGAGCCAGTGGCCAGAGCCGGTGGCGTGAGAGCGGCCGTCGGAGCCGGATCAGACCAGCCGACGGGCAGTCGCCCAGCGCGTCAGCTCGTGGCGGTTGGAGAGCTGGAGCTTGCGCAGGACCGCCGAGACATGGGACTCGACCGTCTTCACCGAGATGAACAGCTGCTTGGCGATCTCCTTGTAGGCATAGCCACGGGCGATCAGCCGCAGCACCTCACGCTCCCGCTGGGTCAGGCGGTCCAGGTCCTCGTCGACCGGTGGGGCGTCGGTGGACGCGAACGCGTCCAGGACGAACCCGGCCAGACGCGGGGAGAAGACGGCGTCCCCCTCCTGCACGCGGAAGATCGAGTCGACCAGGTCGGTGCCGGTGATGGTCTTGGTGACATAGCCACGGGCGCCGCCGCGGATCACACCGATCACGTCCTCCGCCGCGTCCGACACGGACAGCGCGAGGAACCGGACGGGCCGCTCGGCGTCCGCCATCAACGCCGCGCACCGGCGCAGCACTTCGCCCCCGCCGCCACCCGGCAGGTGCACGTCGAGAAGGACCACCTCGGGCCGGGTCGCGGCGATGACCGTGACCGCCTGGTCGACGTCCGCGGCCTCGCCGACCACCTCGACGCCGGTCTGGGCGGTCTGCCCGATCTCGGCCTGGACTCCGGTGCGGAACATGCGGTGGTCGTCGACGAGCACCACGCGCACGTGGCGCCCGCCCGGGCCGCCGGCAGCGGGTCCCGACCCGGCCCCCTCCGCCGCTCCCGCCGTACCGCTCGCCTCGGTCGCGTCGCTCATGACGTCTTCTCCACCCTCTCCATCTCCAGCTCGACCTCCGTGCCGCCACCCGGCACACTGCGCAGCCGTGCGGTGCCGCCGTTGCGCTCCATGCGGCCGATGATCGATTCTCTAACGCCCATGCGGTCGTCGGGTATCGAGTCGAGGTCGAATCCCGGACCGCGGTCACGGACGGACACGAAGACCGTCCTTCCCTCGACTTCGGCGTAGACCTGGACTGCTCCGCCCTCGCCACCGTACTTGGCGGCGTTCACCATCGCCTCGCGCGCGGCCTGCATCTGTGCGGCGGTCCGCTCTTCGAGCGGGCAGTCGCCCACCACCACGACCTCGATGGGCACTCCGTGCTTGTCCTCGACCTCGGCGGCGTTGCGCCGTACCGCCTCGGCGACCGTGTCCGGCTCGTCGGCCTCGTCCTTGCCGGTGCCCTCGGGTTTGTACAGCCAGGTACGCAGGTCGCGCTCCTGTGCGCGGGCCAGGCGCCGCACCTCGTTCACGTTGTCGGCGTTGCGCTGGATCAGGGTGAGGGTGTGCAGGACGGAGTCGTGGACGTGCGCGGCGACCTCGGCACGCTCCTGGGCGCGGATGCGCATCAGGCGCTCCTCGGACAGGTCCTGGGTCATACGGACCAGGTAGGGGCCGGCGAGCAGTGTGATGCCGACCAGGACGGCGAGGGCGGCCTGGAGGACGGCGCCGAGGTGTGCGGCCGAGCCCTGCATGACGAAGATGGCCGAGACACCGGCTGTCACCAGCAGGACGCCGACGCCCGCCCGCAGCAGGCTGAGCGTGCGCCGCCGGCTGCCGACCTCCACCCAGCGGGCCCGGCGGGCGTTGTCCGCCTGGCGCCAGACGAGGGCGACACCGGCCGCGACCAGGACGGCGGGCAGCAGGTACGCCTTCGCCGCGCTGGTCAGGTTGACGCTGCCCACGAAGACCACGGAGACGATGACCATGAGGAGCAGGGCGACGATCTGGCCCTTGTCCGGCTTGCGGGTCACCAGTCTGCGGCGGCCGTCCGGCGAGGTCTCGGTGCCGACCAGTGTCGGCGGCTTGGGCTCGCCGACACCGCCGACGCCGAGCGGGACGAAGAACCAGAAGGCGGCGTAGAGCAGCGCTCCGAGTCCGTTGGCCATGAACAGGCCGACGAAGGCGAGCCGGACCCAGATCACGGGCAGCCCGAGGTGCCCGGCGAGGCCCCGCGCCACTCCACCCAGCCAGCGGCCGTCGCTGCTGCGGTAGAGCTTGCGCGGCGGCTGCGGGTCGTCGAGTGACAGTGATGCGGCTTCCGGCATGCCATCGATGGTCACACGGCCGCGGGGGCGAGGCATCAGGGTCGGCCCCCTAGTCTCCCCTGATCTTCCCTCACCTGCCGCTCTTCCCTTTCGAAACGGCCTGCCGGACAGGGCTCGAACACCTCCCCGCCCCGCCTCGGGGCAGATCTCAGGGTTCGCCCAGGGTCATCCCGACTGCCGTCGCACCCACCGGGCGGTCACCATGGACACATGACGGATCACGAGCACGCCGCGACGGGTCCGGGACCCGGCCCCGGCCCGCGCCCGGCCCCGGGCACCGGACCGACGGATGCCGCGCCCGCCGCGACGGGAAAGACAGGGGCGGCAGAGACGGCAGAGACGACGAGGGCTGCGGCGGGAGCGCCCGTAGCCACCGGCACCGCTGCCGGTGAGCAGCCCACGGGTGCCGACACCGGCCGGCGGAACACCCGCGCCGGCACACCCGGTGCACCCAGTACATCCAGTACGGCCGGTGCGACTCGAGCCGGGAGATCGGTGGCGTCGGAGGAGACGGAGGAAGGGGACGCCGCCGAGGGTCCCCACCGCTTCCGGCGCGACCGCCGGCACAAGATGATCGCCGGCGTGTGTGCCGGGCTCGGACGGCAGACCGACATGGATCCGGTGATCTTCCGGATCACCCTCGCCGTGCTGGCCGCAACCGGCGGCTTCGGCCTCATCTTCTACGGCTTCGCCTGGCTGCTCGTTCCGTACGAGGAGGAAGAGGAGAACGAGGTCCGCAAGCTGCTGACGGGAAGGGTCGACGGCCAGGCCCTGGCGGCCGTGATGTTCGCCCTGGTCGGCTGCGGAATCTTCCTGACCATGCTGAGGAACGGCGGGGTGCTGGCCTTCGCCGTGGTGCTCTCCCTGCTGCTGGCGGGCGCCGGGTACTGGTCGCGGCACCGCGGGGCCCACAGCCCCGACCCGATCACCGCCCAGGCCGCCGCCGACGCCCCGCCGGAGGCCCAGGCACCGCCGATCGCCACCTACTACCCCTCGTGGTGGCGGGACCCGATAGTCAAGGACGGCAGCCATGTCGGCGGCACCGGCTATCTGTGGGGCCCCGGCGACGCCCGGGAGCGGGACCTCGTCCCGGCCATCGACATCGGGATCGCCGATCCCTGGCCGCACGGCGGCTCCCCGCGCCCCTCGCGCACCGAGCCCCCCGTACCGCGCGGGCCCCGCTGGATCGGCGGCTGGACATTCCTGCTCGCCCTGCTGGCCGGGGGCCTGGGTACCGGGCTCACCTGGGACACCCACCCGCTGGGCACCACCCTGCAGACCGGCCTGGCCTGTGCGCTGGGGGTCTTCGGCCTGGGCATCGCGTGCAGCGCGTTCCTGGGGCGGACGGGGGCCATGACGGTGTTCCTGGCGATCGTCACGGCGGCGCTCCTCGCAGGGGCGACGGCTCTGCCCAAGGACATCACGACCCAGTGGAGACGAGCGTCCTGGGCCCCGGCCGCGACGGCGGACGTGCGCCCCGCGTACGAACTCGGCACCGGGGTCGGCACCCTGGACCTGACCCGTGTGCACCCCGCCGGCGGACGGACGGTGACCACGGACGCCGAGGTGGGTGCGGGGCAACTGAAGGTGATCGTGCCGTCGGACGCGGCGGTGCGGATGAAGATCGACGTGGGAGTGGGCGACATCAGGTTGCCCGGCGACAACAGGAGGGACGTGGACGTGCAGCCGGGCAGGCACAGGACCGTGACGCTGTCATCGGTCAAGGGCGGCAAGGACGCGGGGACGCTGGAGATCGGTCTGCGGGTCGGCGTCGGACAGGTGGAGGTCAGCCGTGCTGCGTCATGAGTTCCAGCCCGGGAAGTTGGTCGCCGGTCTCGTTTTCACCACCGCCGGAACCGTGTACGCCGGAGACGCGGCCGGTCTGTGGGAGACCCCCTGGTTCTTGATCGTCCCGCTCGTGGTGGGCGGACTCTTCCTGGCGGGTGCAACCGCGGTCGTGACGCGGGGCATACGCCGGCGCACCGGGGCGAGAAGCAGCTGAAGGGCGCGGCGTCAGCGGCGCCCGGCCCATACCCGCAATCCCCGCCGCACACCAGGAGCCGCCGACCCACGCCTGGAGCGGTCGGCCCGGAGCCGCCGACCGACGGCCGACCCACGCGCAGAGCCGTCGGCCCAGGCCCGGAGCGGTCGGAGCACGCCCGGAGCGGCCGGCCGCCGCGGTGAGCGCGGGGCCTCTCCGGGCGGCCGGCTAGCGGTAGCCGCTGCTGCGCTGTCGCCGTCGTGCGCGCAGGGCGGCGTCCACGGAGAAGTACGGGGCTCCGGCAAGGACGAGGGGCAGCCAGGCCATCAGATAGGCGAGGTCGTTGCCGTAGTAGTAGGGCGTGGAGGACCAGCTCACGGTCAGCCACAGGCTGAGCGAGATCAGAGCGCCGCCGAGGGCGGCCAGGCGGCCGAACAAGCCGATCAGGGTGCCGATGCCGACGGCCAGTTCACCGAAGGCGATGGCGTAGCCGAAGCCGACCGGGTTCTTGAGGGCCAGGTCGACCAGCGCCGGGATGGCGGCGGAGTCACGGGTCGCGCGCATCGTGTCGCCGAGCGAGCCGGCGCCTGCGGACTTCATGAAGGCGCTGTCGGTGAGCTTGTCCAGGCCGGCGTAGATGAAGGTGACGCCGAGGAAGATGCGTAGCGGAAGGAGGGCGAAGCGGGAGGCGAGTTCCCTCCAGTCGTTGCCGCCGTTCAGATAGGAGGTGTGTGTGTCCGTCCGAATGCCGTGAGTCATCGCTCAAGCCCGCCTCTCGCCCATCGTGCCGGACCCCCCATTCGACGATACGCACGGGGGGCTGGGTGCGTTCAATCCCCTCCCGGACGTTTTCCCGGATCCCGGCCCGCTGTACGAGCGAAGGCACGGCCCGCTCCACCACCGCTCGCGCGAGCTGCCGGTGGGGGCCGTCGGTACGACGGACGAAGCGTCGTCGCACCGCCGCACTTCGCGCCGTCGCGTCGTCGCTCATCGGTCGCTCCGACGACTGCGGTTACTCCGTCACCTCGATGATGCACCGGTTGGTCGCCACCCCGGCCGCGGTGATCACCTGTACCTCCGCCGCACCGGGCTCCACCTCGGCCGGTACGGGCACGGTCAGGACGGTGTTCGTCGGGTTGCGGAAGCCACCGGTGACGGGGACCAGCGGGACCTGGACGTCGACCGCGCCGATGCGCACGACGATGCGGGAGAGGCGGTCGGCGTGCTGGGCCCCGGGCGGCACGAAGCCGGTGCCGCGGATCTCGATGTCGTCACCGGTGCGGATCGGGCCGTCCAGGTCGCCGGGCTCGCGGGCGCGGACCACGGAGAGGATCACCGGACGGCCGCCCTCGGCGTACTTGCCGGCCAGGTAGGTCGCGGCCGAGATCAGCACCACGACCGCGAGCCCCCAGGGCAGGTCGGGCAGCTCGTCGGGACGGCGGGCCAGCCGTACGGCGACGAACAGCAGGGCGACGGCGCTGATGACGACGTACTGAAGGTCGGCGAAGGCACCCCGGCCGGCGTCGTCGGTCAGCAGGTCGGCGGCGCGCGGACGGTGGGCGGGCACCTTCTGCACCCGCTGGGCGAGGATGCGCAGCCCGACCACCCGGCGGACCAGCACGGCGATGCCGCACACCACGGCCAGCACGGTCACCACGCCCGCCCCGTGCGCCAGGTCGAGACCAGAGATCAGCGCGTCGCGCTCGGTGTGCTCGGAGGCGAGGGCCAGGCGGCCCGCCAGCACGAGGACCGCGTAGGCCACGACCAGCACCCAGCCGGCCGCCACGGTGCGGGAGGTGGACAGCCGGTTGTCCTCGCCGATCACCGGCGCCAGCACCCCACCGCGCGCCCGGTGGAACCAGGAGGCGGCGCTCAGCGCGCCCCCGACCAGGAGCGCGGCGAGCAGTCCGGCGGTGCGCGCGCTGGTCCAGCCCGCGCCGACCGCGGTCAGCGATTCGGTGAGCAGCAGCACGACGACCGCGCCCCACACCGTGTACACGGTCCGCCGCCACAGCCGGGCGAGCCACACCTCGCCCTCGGCGCGGCCGCGGTCGGCGACCTCCTCCGCCTGCTGGGTCAGCTCCTCGGAGACCCACTGGCGGGAGGCGGAGGCGGAGTGCGCCACGGCCGCCGGCAGGCCCAGCCCGGCCGCGAACTCGTCGCGTGTGCGCAGGAAGGCGGCGACGGCCCGCCGGTGTCCCTCGCGGGCCCCGTGCGGACAGTCCCCGCAGGTGCAGCCGCCGCCGTGTGCCCCGGTGGCACCCGTTGCCGTGCCCTGCCCCGCCTCCCGCACCGCCACGCCCGACGCCCGCCTTCCCCACGACCCGAGACACGGCCGGCGGCCCGCTCCTCGGGCCGTCCCGCAGCCGTGCAACTCCCCTGCGACGACAGCGAATTGTGCCCTACGCGGAGCGGCCCCGGTCCGCCGGACCGGGTCACGGGGGGTGAAGTCCGGGCCTTTGTGTTGACCCGGCTGGGAGAATCTCCCCATGGCCGAGATCATCCAGCGGGACGGCACCTGGGCGTTCGACGGCAGCACGGTGCGGATCGCCCCCGGACTCCACCGCTCGGTACCGCTGTTCCGGCAGACGTACGGAGAGATCTCGGTCCCCCTAGACGCGGTCTCGGGCGTCGTCTACGAACCCGAGCGCAGGCACGGGCGATTGCGCATGCGGCTGCGCGAGGGCGCGGACCCGTTGCTGCAGGCGACGGGCGGGCGGCTGCCGGACGCGGCCGATCCCTACCGGCTGACCGTGGACGCGGACCGTTCCGGGGTCGCCGAATACGTCGCCGAGGAGATCCGCCGCGCGCTGCTGCTCGACGAGGTCCCCAAGGAACCCACGACGGCCTATCTGCTGGCGGGGCCGCCGGTGCCGGTCTCGGTGCGGTCCTCCGACGGTACGGTCTCCTTCGACGGCACCCAGGTGCGCATCGACTGGGCCGACAGCTCCGACCGGGTCAAGCGCGCGACCGGCCCACGGATCATCGCGCTCGGCGACCTGGTCCAGGTCGAGTGGCTGCCCAACTCCGGCTACGAGGACGGCTTCCTGCGGTTCGTGACCCGGGAGACGGTGTTCTCCAAGCTGCCGCCCGAGCGCGACCCCTACACCCTCGACCTGTGGGGCAGCGTCCGGCGTGATCTGCTGACCGCGCTGGTCGCGGCGGCCGTCACCGCCCGGCTGCCGCACCCCTCCGCCCGGGGCGGGGCCGTGTCCGCGCTCCGCGACCGGCCGCAGGCCACCGTGCCGGCGCAGGCGGACCGGGAGCGGGCGGACCACGACCGGACCGGCTACGACGGGGCCGGCCACGACGGGGCCGGCCACCACGATGCGCTGTTGCGCCGGCTGCGGGAGCTGGGCGAGCTGCACCGGGACGGGGTGCTCACGGACGAGGAGTTCGCGATGGCCAAGGCGGTGGTGCTCAGAGGGTTCAGCTGAGCAGGTCCGGTTCGCTGCGGCTGATGTCCTGCCACAGCGGCTGGTAGTTGATCCAGGCCACCAGGTCGCCGCCGAGCTGTTCGCGGGTGGCTACGGCCTGTTTGTGGTCGATGAGGACCGGGCGGCCGGCCGCCCTGGCCATCAACTGCACCTGGCAGGACCGTTCCAGGGACAGGAACCACCAGGCCGCCGCGTCCACCGAGTCCCCGACGGTCAGCGGGCCGTGGTTGCGCAGCACGAGCGCCTTGCGGGAGCCCAGGGCGTCGGCGATGCGGCGGCCCTCCTCGGCGTCGACGGTGACGCCGGTGTAGGTGTCGTAGAGCGCCACGTCCTCGTAGAAGGCGCAGCTCTCCTGGGTGATGGGGTCGACGAGGTCGCCGAGTGCGGCGACGGCCCGGCCGTGCACGGAGTGGCAGTGGGCGACGGCGACGACGTCGGGGCGGGCGGCGTGCACCTGGGCGTGCACGGTGAACGCGGCCTGGTTGACGTGGTAGCGGCCCTCGACCACCTGTCCGTCCTGGTTGGCGAGGACGAGGTCGCTCACGGTGACGTGCCGGAAGGGCATCCCGAAGGGGTTCACCCAGAAGCAGTCGGTGAATTCGGGGTCGCGCGCGGTGATGTGTCCGGACACCCCGTCCTCGAATCCGGCGCGCCCGAAGATCCGCAGGGCGCCCGCGAGCCGCTCCTTGCGGTGCCGGCGTTCGTCCTCGACCGAGTCGTACATCGGCGGCATGGCGAACTGCAGCTGGTCGGTGGGCAGCGGCAGGGGCGGGGTGGGCCCGTGCATAGGTCCTCCAGCGGTGAATGTCTGTACGGGCCGGAAGTTACCGCCGGTCAGCACAAAAAGGCAGAGCTGTTTTGTAAAGATGACGTACGCAGCGAATACACGACAGAGGTTGTCCGGTTTGCCGATGAGACTGGCACGTATGAACTGGGCAGCCTTCACCACCGCAGCACCCGAACTGGCGGAGATCGCCGAGGAGCGCTTCGGCGCCCACCGCCATCACGTCCTCGCGACCCTGCGCAGGGACGGCTCCCCGCGCACCAGCGCTCTGGAGGTCCGTTTCCTGGACGGAGAGCTGTGGCTCGGCATGATGCCGAACTCCCTCAAGGCCCTCGACCTCCTCCGTGACCCGCGCTTCGCGCTCCAGGCCAACCCCGGGCAGGACACCGGGACGGACGGCGGGGACGTCCGGGTCGCCGGACGGGCCTTCGAGGTCGTCGATGCGGCGGTGAAGGGGGCGTACGTGAAAGAGGTGGAACCGCCGCAGCCGTTCCACCTCTTCCGCACCGAGCCGACGGAGGTCGTACGGACCTACGTCGAGGACGACACGTATCTGGTCGCCCAGGTCTGGAAGCCCGGAGAGCCGGTGCGCACTCTCAGGCGGACGTGACCTTCACCAGCAGCGGGACTACTCCCACTCGATGGTGCCCGGCGGCTTCGACGTCACGTCGAGGACGACCCGGTTGACGTCCCGGACCTCGTTGGTGATCCGGGTCGAGATGCGGGCGAGGACGTCGTACGGCAGCCGCGACCAGTCGGCGGTCATGGCGTCCTCGGAGGAGACCGGGCGCAGGACGATCGGGTGGCCGTAGGTGCGGCCGTCGCCCTGGACACCGACCGAGCGGACGTCCGCGAGCAGGACCACCGGGCACTGCCAGATGGCCCGGTCGAGGCCGGCGGCGGTCAGTTCCTCCCGGGCGATGGCGTCGGCGTCCCGGAGCAGGTCCAGGCGCTCCTTGGTGACCTCACCGACGATGCGGATGCCGAGGCCGGGGCCCGGGAAGGGCTGGCGCTGGACGATCTCCTCCGGCAGGCCGAGCTCCTGGCCGACCATGCGGACCTCGTCCTTGAAGAGCTTGCGGAGCGGCTCGATGAGCTGGAACTCCAGGTCCTCGGGGAGGCCGCCGACGTTGTGGTGCGACTTGATGTTGGCGGTGCCGGTGCCGCCGCCGGACTCGACCACGTCCGGGTAGAGGGTGCCCTGGACCAGGAACTCCACGGCGGGGCCCTCGTCGGCGATGATCTCGGCCTGCGCCTGCTCGAAGACGCGGATGAACTCGCGGCCGATGATCTTCCGCTTCTCCTCGGGCTCGGAGACGCCCTTGAGCGCGGTCAGGAAGCGCTCCTCGGCGTCCACGACGACCAGCTTGACGCCGGTCGCGGCCACGAAGTCCTTCTCGACCTGCTCGGTCTCGCCCTTGCGCATCAGGCCGTGGTCGACGTACACGCAGGTCAGCTGGTCGCCGATGGCACGGGCGACGAGGGCGGCGGCGACGGCGGAGTCCACGCCGCCGGACAGACCGCAGATCGCGCGCTTGTCGCCGACCTGTTCGCGGATCGCGGTGACCTGCTCCTCGATCACGTTGCCCGTGGTCCAGGACGGGGTCAGGCCCGCGCCGCGGTACAGGAAGTGCTCCAGCACCTGCTGGCCGTGCGTGGAGTGCATGACCTCGGGGTGGTACTGGACGCCGTAGAGCTTCTTCTCGTCGTCCTCGAAGGCGGCGACCGGGACGACGTCCGTGGACGCGGTGACCGTGAAGCCCTCGGGGGCGGCGGAGCAGGCGTCGCCGTGCGACATCCACACGTGCTGCTCGGCCGGGGTGCCCTCGAAGAGGGTGGAGGACGTGCGGGAGACGTGCAGGTCGGTACGGCCGTACTCGCGGGCGCCGGTGTTGTCGACGGTGCCGCCGAGGACCTGCGCCATCAGCTGGAAGCCGTAGCACATGCCGAAGACGGGGACGCCGGCCTCGAAGATCGCGCGGTCGAGACGGGGGGCGCCCTCCTCGTACACGGACGAGGGGCCGCCGGAGAGGATGATCGCCGCGGGGTTCTTGGCGAGCATCTCGGCGACCGGCATGGTGCTCGGCACGATCTCGCTGTAGACCCGCGCCTCGCGGACGCGACGGGCGATGAGCTGGGCGTACTGCGCGCCGAAGTCGACGACCAGAACGGTGTCGGGGGTGGCGGCAGCGGGAGTCGCTGATGACACGGGGTGCCTTCCGGCGGTGGGGCGGGGGTCTGTACTACCGATTCTAACGGGGCCGGCGTCGGACCCCTCGCCGTCCTCCCGGGGCCCCGCCCCCGACCGACCGGCCTCCGCCCGCCCACCACCCTCCCCACCCCCGGCCCGGTGGGCCCAGAACCGACCGGACCCGCCCGACCCGCCCGACCGAAAAGCAACCGCCCCGCCCTGCTCGACGGGACCGGAGAACCGGGTTCCGCTCGGCCCAGTGGCTCGGGCAGCTCGGTCGGCTCGGCGGACGGGGGACGGCGGACGGCGGACGGGGGGGCGGCGGTCGGCGGTCGGCGGGCAGGGGGCAGGGGGTCGTGCAATACTGGGCCCATGCTTACGCAGACGACCCGCTTCTTTACCTATGGCAACCGGCCCGCCGGCTGCCATGGTCGTGCTGCTTGAGCTGACGCCAAGCGACTTCCCAGGCGCCCCGGGCCGACAAGGCCCGGGGCGCCTGTCGTTTTCCGGGGACTGTCGTTCCGGGGCTTGCACCGATCACCTCCCGAGGAGCCCCGACATGGCCACCGCAACCACCGCAACCACCACGGCCACCACGGCCACCACGGCCACCACGGCCACCACGGCCACCACGGCCACCGGCGCGGAGCAGACCATCGCCGACGCGCGTGAGCGCATCGACGCGCTCGACGACCGGATCATCGGCCTCATCCAGGAGCGGACGGCCGTGTCCACCGTCGTGCAGGAGACCCGTATCGCCTCGGGCGGCCGGCGTGTGCACCTCTCCCGCGAGATGGAGATCCTCGGCCGCTACCGCGAGGCCCTCGGCAAGCCGGGCACCGCGCTCGCGATGGCCCTGCTGGAGCTGTGCCGGGGTCGCATCTGAGTTCGGTCCCGGTCTCACCCGTACGGCGCGTGACCGGTCCGTGCACCGCTTCGTTGAGACGGTTGTCCGTGCCAGCCAGGGGCGGGTCCGAGAGAACCACGCGTGGCTCGCTGGAGCGATGAGACGTACGGGTCGTGCCGTGCGTCGTGGGACCTCGCTCCAGGGAAGTGACCGGACGGCAGGGGACAGCAGCCCGGTCACCGTTGAGAACGGTCGGCTCCGGGGACGCCCGGGGCCGACCGGCGGAAAATTGCAAAAATGCACCAGTGCCGGGTCAAACGGTTGCGGATGCCTCCGCCATCCAGCACGATGCGTAGAAGCCCCCAAGTCCCTGCACAGGCAACGGCATTGCCACACCCGCCTGTCCGCCAGAGGTCGAGACCACAGAGCCGGCGGCGCACCCCCCCCTGCGCCGCTTCCCGGGCACCGGCGCTGCCCTGACGCCGGTGCTGACGAAAGAAGGGCCCCGCGGCTCAAGTCCCGCGGGGCCCTTTCGCCGCGCTCGTCGCGCCCCACAGGCACACCCGGCATGCCCGCCTCGCCCGGCACGCCCCCTCGCCTGGCGCGCCCGCCACATCCGGCACGCTCGCCACGTGCGCCTCACCCGCCTCGCTCGCTACGCCCGGCGCACCCGGCACAGCCGCAATGAGTGACACACCTCACAGAGAAATGGGGCTGGGCGAGGCAACCGTCAGAGGCCCTCACAGATCAAACCTGCTGCCGGATCAAGACGACGGTAAGGAGCGAGTGACCTGCGTTCGGAGGGGGACGCAGGTCACTCGTCGCTTTTCACTCGTCTCTCTCACCCGACGCTCTTCCCGGTCCGGCCGTCGCTTTCCGCTCCCCCGCGCCGGTGCCGGTGCGGCTACAGCTTCTTCGGCGGCACCGTCGGGATCCCCAGGAACGGCAGCTTCAGCGCGCCGAACGCGTCCGCGGGGACCACCGGGTTGCGCGGCTCCACCGGCTTCAGCCGCTCGTACGCCGCTCCCGGCGCCGGACGCGGGTCCTCCTCGCCCTTGTTCGGCCAGTACGACATGGCCCGCTCGGCCTGCGCGGTGATCGTCAGCGAGGGGTTCACGCCCAGGTTGGCCGAGACCGCGGCGCCGTCCACCACCGAGATGCCGGGGTGGCCGTAGAGGCGGTGGAACGGGTCGATCACGCCCGTTCGAGGGGAGTCACCGATGGGGCAGCCGCCCAGGAAGTGCGCGGTCAGCGGGGTTCCCATCAGTTCGCCGACGTTGCTGCCCGCGAAGCCGTTGATCTCGGTGGCGAGGACCGATGCGGCCTGGGAGGCGGCCTTGATCTGCTTGGGGTTGGGCGCGCCGTGGCCCTGCCGGGCCGTGAGCAGCCCCCTGCCCACCCCCGACGGCTTGAGGTACGTGGTCAGCGAGTTGTCCAGCGACTGCATGACCAGGCCGATGATGGTCCGCTCCGACCAGCGCCGGTTGGACAGGGAGCGGGCGAGCATCACGGGGTGGCGGGCCGCGTTCGCCAGCCAGGCCAGGACGCGCGAGGAGCCCTCGGCGTAGGGGACCTGGAGGATCGACAGGCCACCCATCGAGTTCGAGCCCTTGCCGTAGCGGACCGGCTCGATGTGGGTGTTCTCGTCGGGGTGGATCGAGGACGTGATGGCGACGCCGCGCGTGAAGTCGGCCTTCGGCTCCCCGGTGGCCCTGCGGTAGCGGCGGTTGTCGGTCTGCGCGCCGACCAGCGCCTCCGAGTTGGTGCGAGTCAGGTCGCCGAGGCGGGCGGACAGGTACGGCAGTTGCCCGCCGGCCTTCATGCGGTGGAGCAGGGTCTGGGTGCCGTACGTCCCGGCCGCGATCACGATCCGCCGTGCGGTGAAGAGCCGCCCCTCGCCCTTCTTCTTCCGGTCCGTCGGCAGTGTCGCCACCGCGAACCCGCCCCGCGAGTCGTCGGTGACGGACACGACCGTCGTCATCGGGTGGATCACCGCGCCCGCCTTCTGGGCGAGGTGGAGGTAGTTCTCGTTGAGGGTGTTCTTCGCGCCGTGCCGGCAGCCGGTCATGCACTCGCCGCACTCGGTGCAGGCCCTGCGGGCCGGGCCGGCCCCGCCGAAGTACGGGTCCGCGACCTCACCGCCGGGCTTCGCCTTCGCCGTCCCGTCGGAGTCCGCGCCGTCGCCGAAGAAGACGCCGACCGGCGCGAGGTGGAAGGTGTCACCGACGCCCATCCGCTGTGCCGCCGCCTTCAGGTGCACGTCGGAGGGCGTCATGGTCGGGTTGAGCCGTACGCCGAGCATGCGCTGCGCCTGGTCGTAGTACGGCTTCAACTCCTCCTGCCAGTCGGTGATGTCCCGCCACTGGGGGTCGTCGAAGAAGGCCTTCGGCGGGACGTAGAGGGTGTTGGCGTAGTTGAGCGAGCCGCCGCCGACGCCTGCGCCCGCCAGCACCATCACATTGCCCAGCAGGTGGATGCGCTGGATGCCGAACATGCCGAGCTTCGGGGCCCAGAGGTAGTTCTTCAGGTCCCAGGAGTTCTTCGGGAGCGTGTCGCGGGCGAAGCGGCGGCCGGCCTCCAGGACGCCCACCGTGTAGCCCTTCTCGCTGAGTCGGAGGGCGGACACGGATCCGCCGAAGCCTGACCCGACGACGAGGACGTCGTAGTCGTAAGCGTCCTGGGGCACGTTCACTCCTCGTTGAGTTTCGGCTGCGGGTGGGTGGTGGCCTGTCGCGCAGTTCCCCGCGCCCCTGGGTCGGTCACCTGAAACGGAACGCCTTCATGAGCCGGAGACTGCGGCTCATGAACCGGGCGTACTTCTCGTCGTCCATCCCCAGCGACGGCGCCATCGGCAGCAGCCGCTGCTGGGCCACCGTCTGGGCCTCGGTGTACTTGAGGATGCCCTCGGAGCCGTGGCGGCGGCCGAGGCCGGAGTCCTTCATGCCGCCCATCGGGGACTGGACGCTGCCGTAGGCGGGCGCGTAGCCCTCGTTGACGTTGACCGTGCCGGTGCGCAGCCGGGAGGCGACGTCACGGCCGCGGCGGGCGTCCTTGGTCCACACGGACGCGTTCAGGCCGTACGGCGTGGAGTTGGCGCGCTCGACCGCCTCGTCGTCGGTCCTGAAGCGGTAGATCGACACGACCGGTCCGAAGGTCTCCTCCTCGCAGACGGCCATGGAGTCCTCGACGCCGTCGAGGACGGTGGGCTCGAAGAAGTACGGGCCGACGTCCGGGCGGGCCACGCCGCCCGCGAGAACCTTCGCGCCCTTGGCGACGGCCTCCTCCACGTGCCGTTCGACGGTCTTCAGCTGCCGTTCCCCGACCAGCGAACCCATGTCGGCGCCGTAGGCGAGGGAGTTGCCGAGCCGCATGGACCTGGTGCGGGCGGCGAAGCGCTCCAGGAAGGCGTCGGCGACGGACTCGTGGACGTACAGCCGCTCGATGGAGATGCAGAGCTGGCCGGCGGAGGAGAAGCAGGCGCGTACGGCGCCGGCGGCCGCCTTCTCGATGTCGGCGTCGTCGAGCACCAGCATGGCGTTCTTGCCGCCGAGTTCGAGGGAGACGCCGACGAGGCGGGCGGCGGCGCCCTGGGCGACCTCGCGGCCGGTGCGGGTGGAGCCGGTGAAGGAGACGTAGTCGGCGTGCCGGACGACCTCCGGGCCGACGACCGGGCCCTCGCCGAGCACGACCTGGAAGACGTCGGCGGGCAGCCCGGCCTCGATGAGCAGGTCGCGCGCCCACAGCGCCGTGAGGCAGGTCTCGGTGTCCGGCTTCATCACGACCGCGTTGCCGGCGACGAAGGCGGGCAGCGCGTCGCCGACGGACAGCTCCAGGGGGTAGTTCCAGGGCGCGATCTGGCCGACGACCCCGCGCGCGTGGCGCAGTTCGGTGACCTTCGTCAGGGTCGGCATGGCGCCGGCGTGCCGCTTGGGTCGCAGGTAGGCGGGGGCCTTGCGGCCGTAGTGGCGGGCCGCGACGGCGACGGCCTGCACCTCCTCGTGCGCGTGCAGCCGGGCCTTGCCGGTCTCCAGCTGGATGAGGTCGAGGACCTCGGCCTGGCGGGCGAGCACCAGGTCGTGGAAGCGGAGCAGCACGGCGGCCCGCTGCCGCACCGGCGTCCTCTCCCACACCGCCTGCGCGGTGCGGGCGGCCTGGAAGGCCTTGAGGACGTCCTCGGGCGTGGACTCGGGCAGGTCTGCCAGCTTCTCGCCGGTGAACGGGGTGTGGTTGGCGGTACGGCCGGAGCCGACGACGCCCTTGGTCAGCTGGGCCACCAGCTCGGGGGTGACCACGTCGGCGGCGGTGCGGACGCCCTCGGGGGCGGGCGCGAGGGGGTTGGTGCCGGTGATGTCCGGGGCCTGCGAGTCCGTCATGACGCGCAGGGTATGCCGCGGCGAAAGCTTTGGGTACCCGTCGGTAACGGGGATTCACCGAGTGCTCACACAACGCCAGTGATCACTGGCAGCAAATGCGCTGATCAGGGGCTTGGCAGGGTGACGATCACTCGGCCTCGGGTTTTTTCGCGAGAAGGAGACCGAGCGCGGCGAGGGGGGTACGGCGACGGGCCTGCGGGGCGGGGGCGGGGGCCTCGGCGGGAGCGGAAGCCGAAGCGGGAGCGGGAGCCGAAGCCGGAGCGGGCACGGCTACAGGGGTCGAGGTGGAGGCGGGCGCGGAGGTGGCGGCGGGCGTGGAGGTGGCGGCGGGCGTGGAGGTGGCGGCGGGCGTGGAGGTGGCGGCGGGCGTGGAGGTGGCGGCGGGGGTGGGTTCGGGGGGCAGGGGCCGGGGGGCGGTCACCTGCGTCCGCCCCGGCCGCGGCGCACCGTCGCGCGCGGACGCCGCTGCCGCCCCCCGCTCGAACCGGCTCGCCGGAGCGGCGCCGGACGCGGGAGCCGCCCCTGGCCCGGTGCCCTCGCCGGCGAGGGCCGCCAACGCCTCAGCGACCGCCTCCCCGCCCGGCCGTGCCTCGGGCTCGCGCGCGAGCAGCCGCGCCAGCAGCGGCCCGAGGGGGCCCGACTGCGCGTCCTCGACGGCGGCGGCGAGGAGGGCGCCCAGCGACCACAGGTCGGAGGCCGGCCCGGCGCCGGGACCCGAGGCCCGCTCCGGGGCGACGAATGCGGCGGGGGCCTCTTCGGTGTGTCCGTGCCCGGTCCCGAAGTCGGTGAGGACGACCCTGCCGGTCCCGGACTCGACGAGGACGTTGGCGGGTTTGACGTCCCGGTGGACGATCCCGACGGCGTGCGCGGCCCGCAGCGCGCCGAGGACCGCGAGCCCGACCCGGGCGGCCTCGGCGGGCGGGAGCGGGCCGCGCCGAACGATCTCCCGCAGCGACTCGCCCTCCACCAACTCCATGACGATCCACGGGACTCCGTCCTCGCCGACGACGTCGTGGATCGTGACGGCGCAGGGGTGGTGCACCCGTGCGGCGGCCCGGGCCTCGTGGGAGAGCCGGTGTGCGACGCGCCGGCTCTCCTCGTCGTCGGCCGGATCGGCGGGCAGCGCGGGCTCCTTGACGGCGACCTGCCCCTTCCCCCGCTCGTCCGTGGCGCGCCAGACGGTGCCGGTCGGGCCGGACCCGATGCGTTCGACCAGCCGGTAGCGCCCGCCGATCAGACGTCCGTCGGGCGGGAGTTCGCCGTCTGCACTCATGTCACATGAGTACCGTGCGCACCATGCCCTTGTCGAAGCGGACGGTCACGCGGCCCACCGGTGCAGACTGAATCCCCCGTGTCCCGCATGCCTCTTGCGCACCTCCACGGCGCCTCCGCCGCCGAAGTGGGCGGGGACGACCAGGGCGCGCTCGTCGGCGGCGCGTTCCAGCACCCGCTGCCGGGTCCCGGCCGCCTGCCGCGGGTCGAGGCAGAAGCAGCTGCTGCACTCGGGGCGCAGGATCTGCACCGGACTGTGCAGCAGGTCACCGACGAACACGGCCCGCTCGCCGCGCGATGCGAGGCGCAGCACGGAGGATCCCGGGGTGTGGCCGGGGGCGGCCTCCAGGACGAGATGCTCGTCGATGCGGTACTCGCCGTCCCACACCACGGCCTGCCCGGCGCGGTGCACGGGCGCGACGCTGTCCTCGTAGACCAGCCGGTCGTCCACGCGCGCTCCGCCGCCGTAGCCGCCCCCGGGCCCGAAATGGTGGTCGTCCGGGGCCGGAAGGAGGTAACGGGCGCGCGGAAAGGTGGGTACCCATGAGCCGTCGTCGTCCTGGGTGTTCCAGCCGACGTGATCGGCGTGGATGTGGGTGTTCACCACCACGTCGACGTCCCCCGGGTCCACGCCGGCCTGCCGCAGCCGCCCCGGCAGGTCGCCCCGGCGCCGGTGGAACATGGGGCTCCCGGGCCGTTCCCGCCCGCTGCCCACGCCGGTGTCGACCAGGACCGTCCGCCCGGCGCTGCGCACCACCCAGGTCTGGAGCGCGGACACGGCCAGGTCGGCGCCGGGCTCCCAGTGGCCGGGCACGAGGTGTTCCTCGTGCTCCTTCCACACCTGCGGACCGCAGTCCGGGACGAGCTGCCGGGCCGGCGCGAACGGTCCCTGCCACTCGACGACACGGTGGACCTCGACGTCCCCGATCATGAACCTCTGCACGGTTTCTTCCGTCATGACATCGACCGTAGAAGTCCGGGATGAGCATCCCAATGCTCGTCCGGCGCGAGCGAATACGCTGACGTCTCATGGATGTGGTGAGCGATGCGATCTCCGCGATCCGGGTGGGCCGGCCCTCCTCGACCAGGCTCCGGGTGAGCGGCCGCTGGTGCGTGCGGCTGGCGCCGTACGACGGCGCGGGATTCCATGTCGTTCTCGGCGGCGCCTGCCGGCTGCTGCCACAGGGCGGCGGTGATCCGGTGGACCTGGGCACGGGCGACGTCGTACTGCTGCCGCGCGGGGCCGGACACGTGCTGGCGCACGCCGGGGCGGCGCCCGCCGAGGCGCGGCGTGCGGTGCCGTTCGAGGAGGTGCGGGACACGGACGTACGGCTCCCCGGGGGCGGACCCGAGGTGGAGCTGCTGTGCGGCAAGTACCGACTGGACCACAGCCGGGCGCATCCCTTGACGGCGGAGCTGCCGGAGACGGTGCACCTGCGCAACCGGACGGGGGCGCATCCCGAACTGCGTGCCGCGGTGGACCTCCTCGCCAGGGAGCTGACCGGCACCGGGCCGGGGTCGGCGCTCGCCCTGCCGGGCCTGCTGGACCTCCTGCTGATCTACATGATCCGGGCCTGGACGACGCAGGCGTCGGCCGGCGTGTGGCCGGCGGCCCTGAGCGACCCGGCGACATCGGCCGCGCTGCGCGCCCTGCACACCGACCCCGCGGCCCCCTGGACGGCCGACCGCCTGGCCTCGGAGGCGGGCGTCTCCCGCGCCACCCTGGCCCGCCGCTTCACCGCCCTCGTCGGCCGCCCGCCGATGGCCTACCTCACCTGGTGGCGGCTGACCCTCGCGGCCACCCGCCTGCGCGACTCGGACGTACCGCTGGCCACGGTGGCCCGGGAGGCCGGCTACGGCAGTCCGTACGCCCTCTCGCACGCCTTCAGCCGGGAGTTCGGGACGACGCCCGGCCGGTACCGGGAGCGGGCCCGGGCCGCCCGCCCCGCCGTCACGGCTTCCTGAGGTCCAGATCCACGACCGCCGCCTCCGCCACGGCCTGCAGATCTCCAGACCCGCGACCGCCACCGCAACGATCGTCACGGCGTCCTGATCCCCAGACCCGCGACCGCCACCGCGGCCACCGTCATCACGGCTTGCTGATGTCCAGGTTGGCGATGGCCGACTCGGCCACCTCGCGGCCCCGGGCCGTGAAGTCGCCCTTGCCCGGATAGCCGACGGTGAGCCGGTACAGGTCACCGGACTTGCTCCGGTAGTAGAAGATCTGGACTTCGCGGGGGCGCGGGTTCTGGCTGTCCTCGGTCGTGTAGGCGACGGTGTTCTTCGCGGCCTGCCTGCCGTGGTACTCGGCGTTGTCGTCCGGGTGCGTCTTCGCACCCTTGGGCATGTCGAGTTGGTACTCGCCCTCGGTCTTGAACTTCTCGTCGTCGGCCCGCATCTGGGCCACCGCGTTGCTCTTGATGTCGTTCAGCGAGTCGTCCGACTTCCGGGTCAGGTCCAGGACGATCGAGATGCCGCCGCTCCAGTCCGTGTACGACACCCAGGTCCGGTCGGTGGCGTCCTTGTCCGGGTGGCCGGCCTGGTAGGTCGCGGGGACGGCGAGGGTGACACCCAGCCGGGCGTCCGCCCGCTTCGCCCAGCCGTCCGGCAGCGGGCCGGCGAAGGGGTCCGCGAGGACCAGGTATCCGGCCGCGGCGGCCGCGACCACGGCCGCCCCCATGGCCACCCAGGCCTTGCGGCCCGGGCGCCGGGAACGGCCGACGGGTGCGGTGACCTGCACGCGCTGGGTGGGCTCCGGCGCCGGAGGGTTCACGGCCGCCTCCAGCAGGGCCCTGACCTGCGCCGCCGTCGGGCGCCGGGCGGGGTCCTTGTGGAGCAGGCTGTTGATGGCGTCGGCCAGCGGGCCCCGTGCGGCGGCGGGCGCGGCCGGGGTCGCGTGGAGGACGGACTGGAGGGTGGCCGGGGTGTTGCTGCGGCGGAACGGGGAGACGCCCTCGGTGGCCGTGTAGAGGACCACGCCCAGGGACCACAGATCGCTCGCCGGGCCGGGCCGCCGGCCCAGCACGCGTTCCGGCGCGATGTACTCGGGCGAGCCGACGAAGCCGCCGGTCTCGGTCAGGTTCGTCTCGCCCTCGATCTGCGCGATGCCGAAGTCCGTGAGGACGACCCGGTCGTACCGGCCCAGCAGCACGTTGTCCGGCTTCACGTCCCGGTGCAGGACTCCCGCCGCGTGCGCCGCCTCCAGCGCGCCGAGCACCTGCAGACCGATCCGGGCCGCCTCCCGCGCGTCCAGCGTGCCCTCCTGGAGTGCACCGCCCAGCGAGCGTCCGTGCACCAGCTCCATCACGATCCACGGCCGGTCGTCGACCACCGCGACGTCATGCACGTCGACGACCGCCGGGTGGTCGAGCCGGGCCGCGGCGCGCGCCTCGCGGCGCATCCGCTCGTAGGCGTTGGCCCGTTCACGCTCGGGAAGGTGGTCCGGCACCCGGGGTTCCTTGACGGCGACCTCGCGGTCCACCGTCTCGTCCCTGGCCCGCCACACCGTGCCCATGCCGCCGTGGCCGAGCTTGGCCAGCAGCCGGTACCGACCGGCTATCAGCCGCCCGGCTCCAGGGTCCTGGGCCGCCTGCGCGGGCACCGCAGGGGGCTGCGGGGCCTGCGCAGGCGTTACCGGTGCCGGTGCCGGTATCGACTCCGCCACCGGCGCCGCAGGCTCCCGCGGACCCGTCGAGCCGGGGCGGGGCGGTTGCAGAACAAAACTCGTCGTGTCGTCGGCCGTGCGATCCGCGCTGTGATCTCCCATGTGGCCCGCCGTGTGACCCGTGTGGTGATCCGCACCGTGATCCGCGCCGTGGTCCCCCGTGCGGCCCACCATGTGATCCGCCGTGCGGCCGACTCCCCCGTCACTGCTCATGGTTCATCCATATCGCGCCATGTGCGCCCGGAGCCACAGCGAACGCGAAGCGGTCACGAAGCCGTGACCGAGAAGGTGTCCACGGCCACGTCGAAGTACTCGCGCGCCTCCCGTACCTTCCCGACCGGTGCCGACACCCACACGTCGTACATCCGCCCGCGCTCCTGCCAGCACAGGTCGTAGGTGTGGCGGGGGCCCTCCGCGGCGCTGAAGCCGTCCCAGGTGAACTCCCAGAGCGCGGCCGGATGTCCGGCGTGCGTGGTCCCGGTGACCCGGCCGTCGTGGTAGCCGGGGTTGGTGCCCGGTCCGTCGGCCGCCGCCCGGTTCATCACCGCGACGCAGCCGCCCGGTTCGGGCGTCGCGACCTTGATGCCGAGGCGGAAGGTCTGCCCCGCGGACAGGTAGAAGACACGCTCGCCCTGCTGGTCACGGGTGAAGTCCTGCGGCACGGCCAGGGAGAACCCGGCCGGATCCCTGGCGGTGCGGTAACCGGAGGGAGCGGTGTGGGTGCGGGAGGCCGCCGGTGTGCCGCCCGGTGTGGCCGCGCGGCTCGTGGTGGCCGTCGGGGAGGGCGAGGCGCTCCCGGCCGGCCGGGACGGCGAGACGCTCGTCCGCGCCGGCGGGCCGGTCGCCGTACCGCCCGGTGTGCCGCCGCCACCGTCGCCGCCCTTCAGCAGCAGGGCCGCCGCGGAGACGCCCGCCCCGGCCACCGCGGCCACGAGCAGCCCGGCGACCAGCGCACCGCGCGCGGACCGGCCTACTGGCGGGAGCTGTTCGGCGGTCGGCGCCGGCGCGGCGAGGGACTGGTGCGGTACGTCGTGCTCGGTCGGCGTGTAGGGGGTCGTGGGCGTACGGCCCCTGGAGTCATCGCTTCCGGGCGTGCGGCCGGCGCCCGGTGCGCCCGGCGCGTCCGGAGTGCGGCCCGTCTCCAGGAAGGTCCGCAGCATCCGTTCGGCCTCCACCCCGCCCAGCCGCCGGTCGGGGTCGCGCTCCAGCAGGCCCCGTACGACGGGCAGCAGCGGCTCGGCCTGTGCAGGTGGCCGGATCTCGGCGGCGACGACGGCGTGCAGGATGCCGCCGAGCGAGTCGCGCCTGAACGGCGACTCGCCGCTGAGCACCGCGCACAGCAGCGCCCCGACCGACCACAGGTCGGACTCCGGCCCGGTGCGCATGCCCGACATCCGCTCCGGGGCGGTGTATTCGGGCGAGCCGACGAACGAACCGGTCTCCGTGAGTGTGGTGGCGCCCGCGACCTGCGCGATGCCGAAGTCGGTGAGCACGACCCGGTCGGTGCCGGACTCGATCAGCACGTTCGCGGGTTTGATGTCCCGGTGCAGCACCCCGGCGGCGTGCGCGGTGCGCAGCGCGCTCAGCAGGTCGATGCCGATCCGGGCGGCCTGGACGGCGTCGAGCGGGCCGTCGGCGGCGATACGGTCAGCGAGCGAGCCGCCCTCGATCAACTCCATGACGATGTAGGGCCGTTCGTCGTGCTCGATCACGTCGTGCACGACGATGATGTGCGGGTCGCGCAGCTGGGCGACCGCCCGCGCCTCGCGAAAGCTGCGGTCACGGCGGCGACGGGCGTCGTCGTCCGCGAGGGAATCGTCCGGGGCCAGCTCCTTGACCGCCACCAGCCGGCCCAGCACCTGGTCGCTCGCCCGCCACACGATGCCCATGCCGCCACGCCCGATGCGTGCCTCCAGGCGGTAACGGCCCGCGATCAACCGGAAGTCGGCGCCCTCGGTCCCCATGAGCCCATCATGCCCCAGAGGACGCCGGCGTCCTCCAAATCCGGTCGTCGCCCGGCGTCACTCCTGCGGTCCGCCGACCGGTGCGCCTACTGCGGCTGCTGCCAGCTCTGCAGCACCCACTTGAACTGCTTGCTCGTCTTCGCCCAGTCCTTCTCCGGAGTCGACATGTAGATCGCGTACTCGGCGCCCTCCCGCGAGAAGTACGTCTCCTCGACGGCGTGGCGCGGCCCGGCGACGTAGGGCGGGTCCTTGGCCAGCGCGTTCCAGGTGTACTCCCACCGCGCGCCCTTGCAGTCGCGGTAGATGTTCTCCTCCATGGTCACCTGGTGGTAATTGGCGAGCCGTTGGAGCTGCTGTTCCAGGTCCTTCTGGTGGTCCAGGGGGGTGGCGAAGTCCGGGTTGGTGTCGATGGCGATGCGCACGAAGTGCTTGCCGCCGTCGGGCGAGTAGTCGACCTGCCTGATGTCGCCGGGAAGGCCGACGGCCTTCCGCGACCAGCCCTTGGGCAGATAGACGGTGAAGCCCCAGGGGTCGTGGTACGGCTTCCACGAGGCGGGCATGCCCCCGTCGGCACCCGGCGTGGCGCCGCTGCTCGCCGAGGGCGACGTCGTGGCGGGGTTCGCGCCCCCGCTCGTCCCGGTGTTCTGCTCCGAGCCGCCGCTCATCTCCTGGTAGGCGATGGCGGCGGCACCGCCGAGCACCGCCGCGAAGGCGACGACGAGCGCGAGGGTGCGCAGCCGGCGCCGGGGCCGTGCCGCCCCCGAGCCGCCCGCCCGCCTGCCTGCCGGTCCGGACGGGCCCACGGGCGTGGGCCCCACGGCCGTCGGCCCGGTCGCGGTACGGCTCATGCCGGGCGCGGAGTCGGGTCCGTGACCGGGGGTGGTGTCCGCGGAGCCGTGACCGGACGCGGGGGTGCCGGAGTCGCCGCTCGTGTGCACGACCGAGCTCCGGGTCGGGACGAACTCCTGGGCCGAGTACGGGCGGCGGCCCTCCGCCGCCTCGGCGAGCATCTGCTCCGCCTGCTGGGCGCTCGGCCGCTGGGCGGGCTCCTTGCACAGCAGGGCGGCGATGACCGGTCCGAGCGGACCGGCGTGCCGGGGCTCCTGCGCCTCCTCCTCGACGACCGCCTGCATGGTGCTCAGCGGCGAGGTGCGGCGGAAGGGCGAGCGGCCCTCGACCGCCGTGTACAGCGTGGCGCCGAGCGCCCACAGGTCCGAGGACGGGCCGGGGTCGTGGCCGCGCACCCGCTCGGGCGCGAGGTAGTCGACCGAGCCGACCACCTCTCCGGTGCGGGTGATGGTGGTGTCGCCCTCGATCTGGGCGATGCCGAAGTCGGTGAGCAGAACCCGGCCGTCCCGGCCGAGCAGGACGTTTCCGGGCTTGACGTCCCGGTGCAGCACCCCGGCGGAGTGCGCCGCGCCCAGCGCCCGCAGCACCCACAGGCCGATCCGGGCGGCCTCCCGCTGCTCGATGCGGCCGCGCTCCTTGACCGCGTCGGCCAGCGAATGGCCCTCGACCAGCTCCATGACGATCCACGGGCGGCCGTCGTGTTCGAGGACGTCGTGGACCGTGACGACGGCGGAGTGGTTGATGCGCGCGGCGGCGCGGGCCTCGGCCCGGGTGCGGGCGAGCAGGACCGCCTGGTCGCTGTCGGAGACGTAGAGCGCAGCGGTCAACTCCTTGATGGCTACCGTTCGGTGCAGCACCTCATCGTGTGCGCGCCAAACCCGGCCCATGCCGCCGCTGCCGATGGAATCGACAAGCCGGTAGCGGCCCGCTATCAGCAGGCCCTGCATCTGATTCACGTTGCCCCGCAATGCTCTTGACAGGGTCAGACTAAGGACCGGTATGCAAACAGGGAACCAGGGGGGTACCAAGGTGACAGCACTGTGACGGTTGTCGCCGCCGGAATCGGCCAGTACCGGTCACCCCGTATACGGGGCGCTCAACCCGTGTAGCGGTACGTCGCCGTGGCCTGCTCGTACAGCCGCGTCACCTCGTCGCGCTCGGCTTCCGGGCCGCGGACCTGGATCACGTGGTAGCGGCCGTTCAGCAGAACCGCCAGGTTGCGCACGTACAGGTCGCGTCCCTGCCCGTCGGTCCAGGTGAACTGCCCCTCCGCCATGGTCCGTCCACCCACCGTGATGGTTCTCAGGCCGGTCGCCGTGGCCCAGCTGGAGTTCCGGTACGGCTGCAGCTCGCGCTCCTTGTCCCGCTGGTAGACCATCGGGTCGCTGCCGCCCTCCGAGGCGCTGTCCCTGCCCGGCACGACGAGCAGTTCGTAGCCTCCGTGCGCATAGACCACCTGGCCGCTGCCGTTCTTGGGCGTACGGTCCCAGCCCTTCGCAACGGCGATCTGGAAGCCCTCCGGGTCGGTACGCAGGGTGAACCCGTCGGCGACGGAGGGACCGCCGCCGGTCTGCGTCTCGGTGGCGGGCGCGGACGCCGAGGGAGTGCCGTCCGCGGACTGTCCGGAAGTGGGCTGCCGGGTGCGGGAGGGGCTCGCCTGTCCGGCGCTGCCGGTGCGCTCGCTGCCCGCCGCGCCGCTCTCCCCCTGCCTGGGCATGAACAGCATGGCGTACGCGACCGCGCCGGCCAGCAGGAGCAGGATCAGCACGAGCAGCGTCCGGCCGAGACGGCGCGGGGAACGCTCCCCCTCCCGCGCCCGCTTGTGCCGGCCGTGGGCCGCGGGCAGCCCGGCGCGCCGCCGCCGCACCAGCTCGCCGCGGCGCCGGACGATCGGCAGCCGGTTCGGGTCGGCGGGCGGAACGGGGACGACATGGGTGCCTGCGTCCGGTTCGGGTGCGGACCGCACCAGTGAACGCACCCACCCGCTCAGCTCTTCGAAGTCCAGCCGGTCGGTCGGGTCCTGGCGCAGCAGCGACTCCACGACCGGGCGCAGCGGCCCGCACTCCTCGGCGAACGCGGGCGGTTCCGCGCACACCAGCTGGACCAGCTCGGCCGTGGACTCCTCGGGGTAGGGCGCGTGTCCCTGCACGGCCCGGAAGAGCAGGGCGCCGAGGGCCCACAGGTCGGTGGCCGGCCCGATCGGGGCCGCCAGCTGCCAGTTCTCGTGCACGGGCCCGGCCTGCTCCGGCGCCCACCGCTCGGTCACCGGCCCCACCACGGTCATCCGCACCTGCCGCGCCCGCTCGGCGGCCAGCGCGGTGCCCGGCCCCCGGCGTACGGCGTCGCCGGCGCCCGGTCCGTCCCAGTGGGAGGCCGGATGCACCTGGGCGGGGAGAGGCGCGGGAGCCACCCCCGCGGGTACCTGCGGCGTCCGGCCCGGGGCGACGGCAGCACGGTCGGCCGGAGCGGCGCCGGGCGTCGTGCCGGGGCGGCTGCCACCGGCCGCAAGGCCCGGCCGCTGTCCCCCGGCGCCGGGCGCGGTCGAAGGGGCGCCGGGACCGGTGCGGGGCGAGGCTCCGTGCCACGGCGTGCCGCTCACCCCGTACGGGTCGGCTATCCGGCCGGGCGGGGACGTGGCCTGCCCGGTGGAGTAGGGCTGCTGCCCCGTGCCGCCGGCGCGGGTGGCACCGGGGTCGCCCTCGGCGGGCGGGCGGGCCGAGGGCAGGGCGGCGCGGCCGTTCTGCCCGGTCTCCTGGACCCGGGCGGCGGCCCGGGCCCCCGCCCGGTAGGCGGCGATGGCCCCGGCCCGCGCGGCACGGATGTCCTCCCCGCTCTCCAGGGCCTGCCGCCCCTGCGGTGCGGGGGCGGCAGGCCCGCCAGAAGGCCCGTTCGCGCCCGGCACCGGCAGTCCGCCTGCCGCCCGCGCCCGGATGGCGGCCCGTCGTGCGGCCTCGGGGTCGGCATCGGCATCGGCATCGGCATCGGCATCGGGCGAGGCAGCGGGTCCCGCGGCCAGGGCCCCGGCGCTCACCGCACCGGCCGGACCCCCGACGCCCCGGGCACCACGCCCGTCGAAGCCGTCGAACTGCTGCCCGCCGCCGGTGCCGTCACCGGGCCCGCCGCCCGGTCCGAGGGCTCCCGCGGGCCCGTCGTGACCCTCCGGCCCGTCCGGAGCCGGCACCGGGTCGTACCCGCACAGCGCCTCCTCCGCCGCGCCGACCGCGAGGCCGGTCAGCATCACCCGGCCGTCGTCGCAGACGAGGACGGTACGGGCGGTGATGTTGCGGTGCACCCAGCCGTGGGCGTGCAGCACGCGCAGCGCCATGAGGACATCGGAGGCGACCTCGGCCGCCCGGTACGGCGACAGCGGCTGCTCGGCGAGCAGTGCGGACAGCGGGCGCGCCGCCACCCACTCGCTGACGATCCACAGCGAGCCGCCCTCGGCGAAGACGTCGAAGACCTGGTCCAGGCGGGGATGGTCGGGGATGCGGGCCGCCGCCTGCGCGGCCTCGACGGCGCGCCGCACCGCCGGGTCCGAGGGCCGGCGGGTGGCCGTACGGGCCGCCGGGGCCCTGCGGCCCGCGCTCTCACGGGCGGTGAACCCGTCGGGCAGCCCCTCCGCGTCGAGCACCTCGGCCTCGACGACCTCGGGCAGCGGCACCTGACGGACCAGCACTTCCTGGCCGCTGTAGGTGTCGAAGGCCCGGGTCTCGGTCAGCTCGTACTCGTCGGAGGGCGGCAGCGGCAGGCGGTAGCGGTCGGCGAGCACCCGGCCCGCATAGTCGTCCACGTTGCCTCCCCCGGCCGCCTGCCGTTCACATCCGTTCCCTTACGGCCCGTTCCGTATCCACATCCCGCTGCGTACGGTCCGCAATCATTCACGATACGTGCCGGAGGCGAGCCGCATTGAGGGGATGACGGATTCCCACGGCCTCAACCGTAGCCGGACGCCACGGACATGGACCTCACACGCCTCGGCGCCGGGTCCCGCTCCCCGGTCCGGTACGAGTACTCGGGAGTACTCGGATCCGTGCTCCCCGATCCGGTACGAGTGCTCGGATCCGCCCTCCCACTCGTACCGTCCGTCAGCCCGTCAGCTCCCCGAGCCCACTGCTCACTTCTTGGGCTCGAAGGACTCCGTCAGGGTCTTCCAGGTGTCCTTGCGCAGTTCACCGTTCCAGTCCGCGGCCTTCGCGGTGTACATCAGCCCGTAGCCCTGGTGGTCGTTCACCACGAAACCACGGTCGATGGAGCGGTACTCGGTGCCGCCGTCGACGTGGGTGAACTCCCAGTCGGCCGTCTTCCAGCCGTGGTAGTCCGCCTTCTCGATGCGGATCCTGTGGTACTGGGAGAGCACCATGGCGCCCTCCTGGTTCTTCCAGTCCGCAACCGGGTCGTCCTTGGGCGAGCTCGTCCACCCGACGAGCAGCTTCTGCCCGCCCGGCCCCGTGTAGCGGTCACCGGCGCCGTCGGTGGACCGGTACGACCACCCCTTGGGCAGCCCGATCGAATACCCCTGACCGCCCTTGCGGGTGGAGACGGCCGGCGCGCTCCCGCCGCCCTTGGAGCCGGAGGCGGTGGAGTCGTCGCCGGAGTCGGAGTCGTCGGCGGAGTCGGAGCCGGAGTCGTCGGCCGAGGGGCTCGCGCCGGCCCCGGAGGCCTCGTCCGTGCGCGCCCCGCTGTCCGGCTTGCCCGAAGTCCCCTTGTCCTCCTTGGTGGACGGGCCGGTGCTGACCGCGGTCCTGTTCCGGCCGCTGCCCTTGTCGCCCTTGCGGTCGTCGCCGTTGAACGCGAAGGCCAGCACCGTGCCGAGCACCGCGAGGGCGACGACCACGGCGATGATCACCAGCGTCCGCCTGGGCACCACGTCGGTCAGCGGCGCCCTCGGCACCGGCCGCGGCGGCAGGTCCAGGTCCGGCGGCGGCATCACGGGCCAGCCGGAACTCGGCTTGTTCGCGCTGGAGTTCGGCGCTCCGGCGGCACCCTGGGTCGGACCGGTCGGACCGGTCGGACCGGTCGGACCGGTCGGACCGGTCGGACCGGTCGGACCGGTCGTCCTGCCGGGCGTCTTCGCGCCCCCGGCCCCGGCAGACGCCGAGCCCTTGCCGGAGGCTGCGGCGGAGGTACCGGCGGCGGGGGTACCGGCGGGGTTTTTGGAGACGGATTTGCCGACGGAGGAACCGGCCGCCGTTCCGGTGGACGCACCCGCCGCACCGCCCGCGTTCTTCGTGCGTGCGGCGGCCGCCGCACCGGCCGCACCGGCCGCCTTGCGGACCGACCGCAGCGCGCCGCGCAGCTTCTCCCCGGCCTCCTCGCCCCGCTTGCCCTCGGGCCCGCCGGGCGGCGCCGGCAGCGGAACCACTCGCGTGGCGTCCATCGGCTCCGGCTCGGGCGCGTGGATCACCGCGTTGAGCATGGCCCGGGCAGCGGCGTCGTCGAGCCGCTTGGCCGGGTCCTTGCTGAGCAGGCCGTAGATGACATCCCTGAGCGGACCCGCGTTCTTGGGCTCCTCCAGGGGTTCGGTCATCACCGCGGTCAGCGTGGCGATCGCCGACCCCTTGTCGTACGGCGGCGCGCCCTCGACCGCCGCGTACAGCAGGCCGCCGAGGGACCACAGGTCGGCCGCGGGGCCGGGCTTGTGGCCGCGGGCCCGCTCCGGGGAGATGTAGGACGGGGCGCCGACGAGCATGCCGGTGGAGGTGATGGACGGGTCGCCCTCGACCTGTGCGATGCCGAAGTCGGTGAGGACGACACGGCCGTCGTCGGCGATGAGTACGTTGGACGGCTTCACGTCCCGGTGCAGGATGCCCTCGCGGTGCGCGGAGCGCAGCACGTCGAGGACGGCGAGACCGACCTCGGCCGCCCGCCCGGGCTTCAGCAGGCCATCCTCGCGGATGACCTCGGCCAGGGACTTGCCCTCGACCAACTCCATGACGATCCAGGGCCGGTCGTCCTCCTCGACCACATCGAAGACCGTCACCGCGCTGTTGTTGCGGATCCGGGCGATCGCCTTGGCCTCGCGCAGGGTGCGCGTGATCAGGCGCCGCTTCTCCTCCTCGTCGATGTTCGACGGGAACCGCAGTTCCTTGACGGCGACCGTCCGGCCGAGGGTCTCGTCCTCGGCACGCCACACCGTGCCCATGCCGCCCCGGCCCAGCACGTCTCCCAGCCGGTACCGCCCGGCGAGGAGACGACGCTCGCCCTTGTCCCGACGAGTCTCCTGACGGGATGTCCCCGCCCGCTCCGCCTCCGACATGCGTCCCCTCATGCAACCCGCCCTGACAGAGCCTCCATTGTCTCTCACCCGACAAGTGCCCGGCGCCCAGGGTGCCCCTGGGCGCCCGCGGGCCTCCGCGCACCGGCGAACCCGCTGAAGCAATAATTCCGTTTGCCGGAATGACGGGCCCCGACGAGAGAGGGGCCCCGGGCACCGACACCTCCTCACCTTCCGTACGAACACGAAACGCGACCACGGATACCCGGACCGAACCGGCCCCGCCCGCAGCCGAGTTCAACCCGCACACCTGAGGAACGACCGGGGCACGAACAGATATCCCGGACCGGAGCACTCGTTCGAGTGATGGTGGCTGCCCTCACCTGTCGGCCGCCCACGGTCCGGCACCGCCGCGATGTGCCGCCGCGATGTGCCGCCGCGATCCGCCGCCGATCCGTCGCGGCGGCAGGGCCCGTCGCGGCGGAACAGGGCACGCGGTCACAGCGGCACGATGTCCGGTGCCCCCAGGCGTGCCGCGTCCGCCGTCTGGTCGTCCGGCTGGAGCTGGGACTCGCGCTCGGCCTCGACCCGCTTCTCGTAGTGCTCGACCTCGCGCTCGATCTGGCCCTTGTCCCAGCCGAGGACGGGCGCCATCAACTCGGCCGCCTCGCGGGCGCTGCGGGTGCCCCGGTCGAAGGTCTCGATGGAGATACGGGTCCGGCGGGTGAGCACGTCGTCCAGGTGCCGGGCGCCCTCGTGCGAGGCGGCGTACACCACTTCGGCGCGCAGATAGTCGTCGGCGGCCTGCAGCGGCTCGCCCAGGGACGGGTCGGCGGCGACGAGGTCCAGGAGTTCCTCGGCCATCGAGCCGTACCGGTTCAGCAGGTGTTCCACGCGGACCACGTGCAGTCCGGTGCGGGCGGCGGTCCGCGCCCGGGCGTTCCACATGGCCCGGTAGCCCTCGGCGCCGAGCAGTGGGATGTCCTCGGTGACGCAGTCGGCGACGCGCATGTCGAGGCCGTGCACCGCCTCGTCGACGGCGTCCTTCGCCATCACCCGGTACGTCGTGTACTTGCCGCCCGCGACGACCACCAGCCCCGGCGCCGGATGCGCCACGGTGTGCTCGCGGGACAGCTTGCTGGTCGCGTCGGACTCGCCGGCCAGCAGCGGGCGCAGCCCCGCGTACACGCCCTGCACGTCGTCACGGCCGAGCGGGACGGCCAGCACCGAGTTGACATGCTCCAGCAGGTAGTCGATGTCGGCGCTGGAGGCCGCCGGGTGGGCCTTGTCGAGGTCCCAGTCGGTGTCGGTGGTGCCCACGATCCAGTGCCGGCCCCAGGGGATGACGAACAGGACCGACTTCTCGGTGCGCAGGATCAGGCCGGAGGTGGAGTGGATGCGGTCCTTGGGCACGACCAGGTGGATGCCCTTGGAGGCGCGGACGTGGAACTGGCCGCGCTCGCCCACCATGGCCTGCGTGTCGTCGGTCCACACGCCGGTGGCGTTGACGATCTGCTTCGCGTGGATCTCGTACTCCCCGCCGCCCTCCACGTCCTGCACCCGGGCGCCGACGACCCGTTCGCCCTCGCGCAGGAATCCGGTCACACGCGCGCGGTTGGCGACCTTGGCGCCGTACGACGCCGCCGTGCGCACCAGGGTCGCCACGTACCGGGCGTCGTCCATCTGCGCGTCGTAGTACTGCAGGGCACCGACCAGGGCGTCCTTCTTCAGGCAGGGGGCGACGCGCAGGGCGTGACTGCGGGTCAGGTGGCGGTGCAGGGGCAGACCCCGGCCGTGGCCGCGGGCCATGGACATCGCGTCGTACAGGGCCACGCCCGAGCCCGCGTACGCCCGCTCCCAGCCCCGGTGCTGCAGCGGGTAGAGGAAGGGCACGGGTTTGACCAGGTGCGGCGCGAGCCGCTCCAGGAGCAGGCCGCGCTCCTTGAGGGCCTCGCGGACCAGTGCGAAGTCGAGCATCTCCAGATAGCGCAGGCCGCCGTGGACGAGCTTGCTGGATCTGCTGGACGTGCCGGACGCCCAGTCGCGGGCCTCGACCAGTCCGGTGGACAGGCCGCGGGTGACGGCGTCCAGCGCCGTGCCGGCGCCGACCACTCCGCCTCCGACCACCAGCACGTCCAGTTCGCGCTCCGCCATCGCCGCAAGTGCCTCGGCCCGCTGCGCCGGGCCCAGTGTCGCTGTCCTCACCGCTGCCTCCCGCTTCGAACGACTCGCTCGCGTCGGCCGCACCCGGTGGGCGAAGCCCGGTTCATCCCCTCCCCATGCCCAAATTCTGACCGGCTTGCCCGACTTCAGCCACCACGCGCTTTCAACCTGTGGACAACTCGCGCACAACTGCCGGAAGACACACGAACACAATCCCGCATAACGGTCATATTTACTCCTAGTGTGACAGTGCGCTCTCTCAACCCGTCCACAGCGGTTGCGCATCGGTCCCGCTTCGGTTACTCGGAAGGACGGCCCCCTCCATGCCCGCAGACCTCGCCGTCATCGGACTCGGTCCCTACGGCCTGCCGCTCGCGCAGGCCGCCGTGGCCGCAGGCATCCCGACCATCGGGTTCGCCACCGGCCCGGAGGCGAGTTCCCTCAGCCCCTCCGAGCTGCGCCGGATGCATGCCGGGGGCTTCCGGCCGGGCACCGACCCGGCCCAGCTCGGCCGGGTGCGCACCGCGGTGCTCTGCGTACCGACGCCGCGCGGCGCCGACGGCGGGCTCGACCTCGGCCAGCTGGAGGCGGCCGCCCGGAGCCTTGCGGAACGGCTCCGCCCGCACACCACGGTCATCCTGGAGTCCCCCGTGCTCCCCGGAACCACCGAGGACGTCCTGCGCCCCCTGCTGGAGAAGGGCTCCGGACTGCGCGCCGGCCGCGACTTCCACCTCGCCTACTCGCCCAGCCGGATCGACCCCGGCCACCGCGACCGCACCCCGGCCGGCACGCCCAAGGTCATCGGGGGGCTCACCCCCGCCTGCACCGAGTCGGCCGCCGCCTTCTACGGGCGGCTCACCGACAAGGTGGTACGCGCGCGTGGGCTGCGCGAGGCGGAGACCGTGCAGCTGCTGGAGACCAATTTCCGGCACGTCAACATCGCGCTCGTCAACGAGATGGCCGTCCTCTGCCACGAGCTGGGTGTCGACCTGTGGGACGTGATCCGCTGCGCGGAGACGAAACCGTTCGGCTTCCAGGCGTTCCGGCCGGGCCCGGGCGTCGGCGGTTACGGGGTGGCACAGGACCTGACCGGCCACGCGAGCCGCGGCCTGCGCATGGTGGAACTGGCCCAGCAGGTCAACAGCCGCATGCCCCGCTACGTCATCCAGCGCGCCGCCACCCTCCTCAACGAACACGGCAAGTCCGCCCGCGGCGCCCGCGTCCTGCTCCTCGGCGTCACCTACAAGCCGGACGTCGCCGACCTGCAGTGCACGCCCGCCCAGGAGATCGCCGTCCGGCTGATGGAACTGGGCGCCTCGGTCAGCTACCACGACCCGCACGCGGCGTCCTGGAACGTCCTGGACCGCCCGGTCCCGCGCGCGGACTCCCTCTACGACGCCGCCGCCGACGCCGACCTCACGATCCTGCTCCAGCAGCACCGGACGTACGACCTGCAGGGCCTGTCGGTGAAGGCACAGCTGCTGCTGGACACGCGGGGGGCCACACCCACGGGGGCGGCGCACCGGTTGTGAGCGGGGGGCGCGCGGGCGGGCCGGGCCCCGGTGCTGGTGGCACGCGGGACGCACCACGGGTACCTTACGGAAACAGGTGGAGCCCACCGCAGGGGCTAGCTGCGGCAGGCTCCTGGATGGATCACGGAGTGTCCGCCCCTAGGTTCTGTGGGGGCGGCCGCCCACCATCCGGCCGACAAGGTGGAGCCCACCGCAGGGGCTGACTGCGGCAGGCTCCTGGATGGATCACGGAGTGTCCGCCCCTAGTTTCTGTGGGGGCGGCCGCTCACCATCCGAAAATTCGCAAGACCCATCTCCTCCGGCACTTCACCGTCCACAGACGGATCCGGTCCCAGCGGGTGGGCTTGCGGTGGCGACCCATCGGCGCCCCCTTCCACGACGCCGCCCAGTAGCCCGGTGGACGGTCCGTTGGAGATCGGGCCGGGCCCCGAGCAGCCGGGGTCCGGAACAAAGTCCTTGGAAGGGGGCGCCTCGGAAACCTGGGGCGCCGGACAGGGACGCTATCGCCCTCGGCCCTGCTCACCAGCCCGTATTCACCCCGAAGGCAACCGCACGCCCCCACGCCACCCCGCGCGCCCCCACAGGCCCGTCCGGGCATGCGAAAGGGGCCGGCCGCCTCCCCGGGCGACCGGCCCCTTCACGTCGTACGGGCTACCGCTTGTGCTGCGAGTCCGCCACCGTCACCTCGACCCGCTGGAACTCCTTCAGCTCGCTGTAGCCGGTGGTGGCCATGGCGCGGCGCAGGGCGCCGAAGAAGTTCATGGAGCCGTCCGGGGTGTGGGACGGGCCGGTGAGGATCTCCTCGATGGTGCCGACCGTGCCCAGGTCGACCTTCTGGCCGCGGGGCAGCTCCTCGTTGACCGCCTCCATGCCCCAGTGGTGGCCCCTGCCCGGCGCGTCCGTGCCCCGGGCCAGCGGGGAGCCCATCATCACCGAGTCGGCGCCGCAGGCGATCGCCTTCGGGAGGTCGCCGGACCAGCCGACACCGCCGTCCGCGATCACGTGCACGTAGCGGCCGCCGGACTCGTCCATGTAGTCGCGGCGGGCGGCGGCCACGTCGGCGACGGCGGTGGCCATCGGGACCTGGATGCCGAGCACGTTGCGCGTGGTGTGGGCGGCGCCGCCGCCGAAGCCCACCAGGACACCGGCCGCGCCGGTGCGCATCAGGTGCAGGGCGGCGGTGTAGGTGGCGCAGCCGCCGACGATCACCGGGACGTCCAGTTCGTAGATGAACTGCTTCAGGTTCAGCGGCTCGTGCGAGGACGAGACGTGCTCCGCGGAGACCGTCGTCCCGCGGATGACGAAGATGTCCACGCCCGCGTCCACGACCGCCTTGGAGAACTGGGCGGTGCGCTGCGGGGAGAGCGCGGCCGCCGTGACCACACCGGCGTCGCGCACCTCCTTGATGCGGGCGCCGATCAGCTCCTCCTTGATCGGCGCCGCGTAGATCTCCTGGAGGCGGCGGGTCGCCTGCTCGGCGGGCAGCTCGGCGATCTCGTCGAGCAGCGGCTGCGGGTCCTCGTGCCGCGTCCACAGGCCTTCGAGGTTCAGCACGCCGAGGCCGCCCAGCTCACCGATGCGGATCGCGGTGGCCGGGGAGACGACCGAGTCCATGGGGGCGGCCAGGAACGGCAGCTCGAAACGGTAGGCGTCGATCTGCCAGGCGATCGAGACCTCCTTCGGGTCCCGCGTACGGCGGCTGGGGACGACGGCGATGTCGTCGAAGGCGTACGCCCGGCGGCCGCGCTTGCCGCGCCCGATCTCGATCTCAGTCACGTCTTGGCCTTTCCCTGATGCTTGCAGCGTCTTCCAGTATCGCCGACGGGCACGGCAGCGACCCTCCACGGGGACGACAAGGGCGGCCCCGGATGCTCCGGGACCGCCCTTGCACGGCTTCACACGCGCGTGCGTGTCACTTTCACGCGCGTGTGCGCGTCACTTCTTGTTGCTGTAGTTCGGCGCCTCGACCGTCATCTGGATGTCGTGCGGGTGGCTCTCCTTGAGGCCCGCGGAGGTGATGCGCACGAAGCGGCCCTTGGACTCCATCTCCTCGATGGTGGCGGCGCCCACGTACCCCATGGTCTGGCGCAGGCCGCCGACGAGCTGGTGCAGCACGTTGGACAGCGGGCCGCGGTAGGGCACCTGGCCCTCGACGCCCTCGGGCACGAGCTTCTCGTCGGAGGTGACCTCGGCCTGGAAGTAGCGGTCCTTCGAGTACGACCTGCCCTGGCCACGGGACTGCATGGCACCCAGCGAGCCCATGCCGCGGTACGACTTGAACTGCTTGCCGTTGATGAACATCAGCTCGCCCGGCGACTCCTCGCAGCCGGCGAGAAGGCTGCCCAGCATGACCGTGTCCGCACCTGCGGCGAGCGCCTTGCCGATGTCGCCGGAGTACTGCAGACCACCGTCGCCGATCAGCGGGATGCCCGCCGGGCGTGCGGCGAGGGAGGCCTCGTAGATGGCGGTGACCTGCGGGACGCCGATGCCGGCGACCACACGGGTGGTACAGATCGAGCCCGGGCCGACACCCACCTTGATGCCGTCCACACCGGCGTCGATGAGCGCCTGGGCGCCGTCACGGGTGGCCACGTTGCCGCCGATGACGTCGACGTTCACGCTGGACTTGATCTTCGACATCCAGCTGAGCGCGTTGCTGTTGTGGCCGTGCGAGGTGTCGACGACCAGGAAGTCCACACCGGCCTCGGCGAGCGCCTGGGCGCGCTCCAGCGCCTCGGGGCTGGCGCCGACGGCGGCACCGACCAGCAGCCGGCCCTCGGTGTCCTTCGCGGCGTTCGGGTACTTCTCCGCCTTGACGAAGTCCTTGACCGTGATCAGGCCCTTGAGCACGCCCTCGCCGTCGACCAGCGGAAGCTTCTCGATCTTGTGCTTGCGCAGCAGCTCCATGGCCTCGGGCCCGGAGATGCCGACCTTGCCGGTGACCAGCGGCATCGGGGTCATGACCTCGCGCACCTGGCGCGTGCGGTCGCTCTCGAAGGCCATGTCGCGGTTGGTGACGATGCCCAGCAGCTTGCCGGCCGGGTCGGTGACCGGGACACCGCTGATGCGGAACTTGGCGCACAGGGCGTCCGCCTCGGCGAGCGTGGCCTCCGGGTGCACCGTGATCGGGTCGGTGACCATGCCGGACTCGGACCGCTTCACCAGGTCGACCTGGTTGACCTGGTCCTCGACGGAGAGGTTGCGGTGCAGCACGCCGACGCCGCCCAGGCGGGCCATCGCGATCGCCATGCGGGACTCGGTCACCTTGTCCATCGCCGCCGACAGCAGCGGGATGTTGACCCGGACGTTGCGGGAGATACGGGACGAGGTGTCGACTGCGTTGGGCAGCACCTCGGATGCGCCCGGCAGCAGCAGCACGTCGTCGTAGGTCAGCCCGAGTGTCGCGAATTTACCGGGCACTCCGTCGACGTTTGCAGTCATGACACCTTCCCCAAATGGCCTTGATCGGTGCGGATGTCCATGCTAACGGGAAGCGCCGCTAGCAAATTCCACGGTTCCGAGTGAGTTCAGGCTTCGTATGTTCGTACGGAATCGTGGGGACGCCCGTTCAGGTGGGGCGGCGCGGGAGGTGCCGGGGCGGGCCGATGCGGGCCCGGTACCGCTGTTTTGCGCCGTCGTGGCCGACAGTCGTCGCGGCGCGACGTGCGTCGCCTACTGCTCGGCGAGTGCCCTCAGGCGGCTCAGCGCCCTGTGCTGGGCGACCCGGACCGCTCCTGGTGACATTCCCAACATCTGCCCGGTCTCCTCCGCGGTCAAGCCCACGGCGATGCGCAGCAGAAGCAGTTCGCGCTGGTTCTCGGGGAGGTTGGCCAGCAGTTTCTTGGCCCACTCGGCGTCGCTGCTGAGCAGGGCGCGCTCCTCGGGGCCGAGGGAGTCGTCGGGGCGCTCCGGCATCTCGTCCGAGGGGACGGCCGTGGAACCCGGGTGGCGCATCGCGGCGCGCTGGAGGTCGGCGACCTTGTGCGAGGCGATGGCGAAGACGAAGGCCTCGAAGGGGCGGCCGGTGTCGCGGTAGCGCGGCAGGGCGAGGAGGACCGCCACACAGACCTCCTGGGCCAGGTCCTCGACGAAGTGGCGCGCGTCGCCGGGCAGCCGGGACAGCCGGGTGCGGCAGTAGCGCAGCGCCAAGGGGTGGACATGGGCGAGCAGGTCGTGCGTGGCCTGCTCATCCCCCTCCACCGCACGATGCACGAGGGCACCGATCGCCCCGTGGGCCGTGCCCGCCTCGTCGTCGCGCATCGGTCCATGGTGCCTTGTGCCCATCCGGTCCGTCGCATCGTGCTCGTGGTTGTGCACCGAAGCGTTATGAGCAGGTGCGCCGGCACTCATCCCTTGCGCCCTCCCCTTCCGCTCGACCGACTCGTCCCCGAGAGACTCCACACCTCAAGGATGCGGCATCCGCGGCGAAACGAGCAGCGGGCGTCCGGCGGGCCGTCTTGCGCCTCGGCGACGAACACCCCCCGCACCCCGTCTCCCCTCCCCCGCGCCACCCCGAAAACCCTGCCGACACGCCGGTCCGGGGTCGGCGGGAACAGCATGGAGCCCGGAGGGAGCCACATGGGGGATTCGTCCCGCCGAGCGGACCGTGCAGCTGCAGGCCGTACCGGCATGCAGTGGCTCGGAGCTGGTGTCCAGCCACTCCGGGCGGACGTCCAGGGACTCCGGGCGGGTGGGATGCGCCACACGTGCAGGGCGCCGCGGCGGGTCCCGGCTGCCACGGCCCCGCGCGCCGCGGCGCGCGCGGTCCGCCCGCCCCCGCCTGCGTCCGGGCAGGCGGGGATCCCGGGGTGACGGACCGCAGCCCCGGTGCGGTGCACCAGCTACCGGACCAGTCCCCAGCGGAAACCGAGTGCCACCGCGTGGGCCCGGTCCGAGGCGCCGAGCTTCTTGAAGAGCCGGCGGGCGTGGGTCTTGACGGTGTCCTCGGACAGGAACAGCTCGCGGCCGATCTCGGCGTTGGAGCGGCCGTGGCTCATGCCCTCCAGCACCTGGATCTCACGCGCGGTGAGGGTGGGCGCCGCGCCCATCTCGGCCGAGCGCAGACGGCGCGGGGCGAGGCGCCAGGTCGGGTCGGCGAGGGCCTGCGTCACGGTGGCGCGCAGCTCGGCACGCGAAGCGTCCTTGTGCAGGTAGCCCCGGGCGCCGGCGGCGACCGCGAGCGCCACACCGTCGAGGTCCTCGGCGACGGTGAGCATGATGATGCGCGCGCCCGGGTCGGCGGACAGCAGCCGGCGCACGGTCTCGACGCCGCCCAGGCCGGGCATGCGTACGTCCATCAGGATGAGGTCGGAGCGGTCGGCGCCCCAGCGGCGAAGGACTTCCTCGCCGTTGGCCGCCGTCGTCACGCGCTCGACGCCGGGCACGGTCGCGACCGCGCGGCGGAGCGCCTCTCGGGCAAGCGGGGAGTCGTCGCAGACGAGGACGGATGTCATGACCGCCCTCCCCAGCTGATGCGCGTCACCTTGAGCCTCCAGGCTGGTACGGAATCGTCACCTGTGCGGTCGACCGTCTCGGACGCCTGCCCGAGCGCTTGTGTTTTCAACCGCCTCCGCACTCTCAACGACGGTCACTCGAAAGAGTTACGGGGCCGCGTGCCATCTTCGGCACTCTACGTGAGGGCCCCGACACGGTGGAGACATGCCCGACAGACCCTCAACTTTTCATCACAACCTATGCCCCATTTAGTCGTTTTTGCTCCCGTTTCACAGTGTCTGGAGCTAGATTCGCAATGAGTCATATTTTCATCTCCTTAGACCGGAGATGTACGGTCGTTGGCACCGTATCCGCCCAGAACGGCTACAAGGGGTCACGTAATGGCAGATTTCTCCCGCCTTCCCGGACCGAACGCTGACCTGTGGGACTGGCAGCTGCTGGCCGCCTGCCGCGGGGTCGACAGCTCGCTCTTCTTCCATCCGGAGGGCGAGCGCGGGGCGGCTCGGAGCGCTCGCGAGAACTCGGCCAAAGAGGTCTGCATGAGGTGCCCGGTCCGTGCGGAGTGCGCGGCGCACGCGCTGGCGGTTCGCGAGCCGTACGGCGTCTGGGGCGGCCTGACCGAGGACGAGCGCGAAGAGCTGATGGGACGGGCGCGCAACCGCCTGGTGTCGGCATCCACCACCGGCGGGGGCACCGCCCCGAACGCCTGAAGTAACGTTTCTTCACTCCAGCCCGGACGTGCCCACGCACGCCCCGGCTGCTGTCGAGGGCCCCTAGGACCGGACCCCTGCCGGCGCCCCCTGTGCGCGGCCGGCCGCCCGGGCCAGTTGCTCCAGCGTCGCCGCGACGGCCGGCACCTGCGCCAGGTCGGGCAGGGTGAGGGCGACGATCTGCCGCCGCACCAGCGGTTCCAGTGCCACCGTGCGCACCCCCCGGGGCCGCACCGACTCCACCGCGAGCTGCGGCAGCACCGCCACGCCGAGCCCCGCGCCCACCAGACCGAAGACCGCCGGATAGTCGTCGGTGGCGAAGTCGATGCGGGGCGTGAAGCCGGCGCTCTCGCACACCTCCACCAGCTGGCCGCGGCAGCGCGGGCAGCCCGCGATCCAGGGCTCCTGGGCCAGCTCCCCGATGGCGACGGACTCGCCGCGCGCCAGCCGGTGCCGTTCGGGCACCAGGGCGACCAGCCGGTCCGTCAGCAGGGGCCGTACGACGAGGTCGTCCCACTCCTCGGCGGCCGGTGCGCCCTCGTAGCGGAAGGCCAGCGCGAGGTCGCAGTCGCCCTCGCGCAGCAGCTCGACGGATTTCGGGGGCTCGGCCTCCTCCAGGGAGACGCGGGTGCCGGGGTGCGCGGCGCGCAGGGCGGCCAGGGCGGTCGGGACCAGGGTCGAGCTGCCGCTGGGGAAGGAGACCAGCCGGACCCGGCCGGCCCTGAGGCCTGCGATGGCGGCGACCTCCTCCTCGGCCGCGGTGAGCCCCGCGAGAATTCCGGAGGCGTGCCGGACGAGGGCCTCGCCGGCCTGGGTCAGACGCATCTCGCGGCCGCTGCGGACCAGCAGCGGGGTGCCGACCGAGGCCTCCAGTGCCTTCATCTGCTGGCTGACGGCGGGCTGGGTGCAGCCCAGCTCGCGCCCCGCCGCCGAGAAGGAGCCGGTGGTGGCGACGGCGCGCAGGACGCGGAGATGACGGGCCTCGATCACCCTTCGAGCATAAGCCTGACTTGGGTGCGGTTCACAATTCTGCGTCGACGCTTTGGGGTGCGGTCCCGTACCGTGCTGACATGAAGCTTCTCTCGGTCAACGTGGGCCGTCCGCAGCCGGTGCCGTACACGGACCAGGCGCACGGCGTGACGGGCATCGACAAGCGGCCGGTCGAGGGTCCGGTGCGGGTGACGGCTCCCGGCCCCAAGGGGGTCGCCGGGAGCGGGATCGCCGGGGACGCGGTGTGCGACCTGCGCCATCACGGCGGTGACGAGCAGGCGGTGTACGCCTTCGCGCGCGAGGACCTGGACGCCTGGGAGCGGGAGCTGGGCCGGCCGCTGGCCCACGGCTGCTTTGGCGAGAACCTCACGACCGAGGGCCTGGACGTGTCCGGGGCGCTGATCGGCGAGCGCTGGCGGATCGGCTCCGAGGTGGTCCTGGAGGTGACCTCGGGGCGGATTCCGTGCCGTACGTTCCAGGGCCATCTGGGCGAGCGGGGCTGGGTGAAGAGATTCACCCGGAAGGGCGCGACCGGGGCCTACCTGAGGGTGGTCGAACCGGGTGAGATCCGGGCGGGCGACCCGGTCGAGATCGTGCACCGTCCGGACCACGGTGTGACGGCGGCGATGCAGTTCCGTGCGGTCACCACCGAGCGCGAGCTGCTGCCGCGGCTGCTCGCCGCGGGCGACGCACTGCACAGCGAGGCGCTGGCCGCGGCGCGCAAGTACGTCGCCGGACAGAGCCGCTGAGGAGCCGTCACCGGCCGGCGGACGGACAGCGGACGCTGTCGGTCCGGGTCACTACCCTTGGTCCATGACAACGGCTCTGATTACGGGATCGACCGCGGGAATCGGCGCCGCGTTCGCGCGGCGGCTGGCGGCTGACGGGCATGACCTGGTCCTCGTGGCGCGGGACGGCAGACGGCTGCGCGAGCAGGCCACCGAGCTGCACGACCGGCACGGCGTGGAGGCGGAGGTGCTGACCGCCGACCTGTCCGAGGACAAGGGCATCGAGACGGTCGCCGACCGGCTCGGTGACCGGAAGAACCCGGTCGACCTGCTGATCAACAACGCTGGTTTCGGCAACAAGGGCCGCTATCTCGAAGTGTCCATGACCGACGAGCTGAAGATGCTCAAGGTGCACTGCGAGGCGGTGCTCCGGCTGACCTCGGCGGCGGCCGAGGCGATGCGCGAGCGCGGGCGCGGCGGGGTGGTGAACGTGGCGTCGGTGGCGGCCTTCGTGCCCCGGGGCACCTACGGCGCCTCGAAGGCCTGGGTCGTGCAGTTCACCCAGGGCGCGGCCAAGGACATGGCCGGCAGCGGGGTGCGGCTGATGGCACTGTGCCCCGGCTTCGTGCGCACCGAGTTCCACCAGCGCGCCGGGATGGGCACGGACAACATCCCCGGCTGGATGTGGCTGGACGCGGACAAGCTGGTCTCGGCGGCCCTGGCCGACCTCGCGCGCGGGAAGACACTGTCCGTCCCGGATCCCCGGTACAAGGCCCTGATGGGTCTGGTGAAGGTCGCCCCGCGCGGGGTGATGGGCGGAATCAGCTCGCGGACGGGGCGCAAGTACGGGCCCCAGTAGGACGGGTGGCGTCCGCGTTCCGGTGGGAAAATGGGCCTGACGGATCCGGACCCAGGGGGCCGGGAGGCGGCGCCATGACGTTCGTACAGCTCATCGACTGCAGGACCAGCCGGCTCGACGACATGAACCGGCTGATGGACGAGTGGGTCGAGAAGACCAGGGGGAAGAGGACGGCGACGCACGCGGTGGTCGGCACGGACCGCTCGGACGCGACGCATGTCATCGAGATCGTGGAGTTCCCGTCGTACGAGGAGGCGATGCGGAACTCGAAGCTGCCGGAGACCGACACGATCTTCCGGGAGATGCTCGCCCTGTGCGACGGGATGCCGACGTTCACCGATCTGGACGTGGTGCGCGACGAGCCCTTGCAGGCGGCCACCGCCCGCCGGTTCTTCGACACGATCGCGGTCCAGGGGCCGTTGCCGCCGCTGAACGACCTGCTCGCGGAGAACTACCACGACCATGATCCGGCCAACGAGCAGGACACCCTCGGGCTGGACAACATGCGCCGTGAGATCGAGATGTGGCGCAGCGCCTTCGACTACACCTTCACGGCCGAGGACCAGATCACCCAGGGGGACCGGGTGTGCACCCGCTGGACCTGGCACGGCATCCAGACCGGCGAGTTCATGGGCCTGCCCAACACCGGCCGCCAGGTGTCGATGACCGGGACGACCGTCTTCCGCTTCGACGGCCACGGCAAGATCCGCGAGGGCTGGTGGCAGTACGACCGGCTCGGGCTGCTCGGGCAGTTGGGGGCGCTGGACGCACTGGAGAACTAGACGCGCAACGCGCCGGGGAACCAGGAGACTGAACGCACTGGAGGACCGGGCACCGGGCATCCAGGCACTGCACGCACCGGCGCAGCAGGCACTTCACTCGTCGGGCAACCGGGCACCGCACGCGCCGGCGAACCGGAGTGCCGCACCGCGCGCGGCTGCGGACGGAGCGAAGGCCCGGCACCCCCAAGGGGTGCCGGGCCTCAGTGCTCCTCGGTGCCGAGGTGCGTCACTGGCGGGGTGCGTCAGTGGGCGTGGCCGTGACCGTGGCCGTGGCCCGCCTCGGCCGGCTCCTCTTCCTTCTTCTCGACGACCAGGGTCTCGGTCGTGAGCAGCAGGGAGGCGATGGAGGCGGCGTTCTCCAGGGCGGAGCGGGTGACCTTGACCGGGTCGATGACGCCGGCCTTGACCAGGTCGCCGTACTCGCCGGTGGCGGCGTTGTAGCCGTTGCCCTTTTCGAGCTCGGCCACCTTGGAGACGATGACGTAGCCCTCCAGGCCGGCGTTCTCGGCGATCCAGCGCAGCGGCTCGACGGCGGCACGGCGGACGACCGAGACACCCGTGGCCTCGTCGCCAGCCTTGTCGAGGTTGCCCTCCAGGACCTTGACGGCGTGGACCAGGGCGGAGCCACCACCGGAGACGATGCCCTCCTCGACCGCGGCGCGGGTCGCGGAGATGGCGTCCTCCAGACGGTGCTTCTTCTCCTTCAGCTCCACCTCGGTGGCGGCGCCGACCTTGATCACGCACACGCCGCCGGCCAGCTTCGCAAGACGCTCCTGGAGCTTCTCGCGGTCCCAGTCGGAGTCCGTGTTCTCGATCTCGGCCTTGATCTGGGCGACGCGGCCGTGGACGTCCTCGGTCTTGCCGGCGCCGTCGACGATGGTCGTGTCGTCCTTGGTGACCGTCACGCGGCGGGCGGAGCCCAGCACGTCCAGGCCGACCTGGTCGAGCTTGAGGCCGACCTCCTCGGAGATGACGGTGGCGCCGGTGAGGACGGCCATGTCCTGCAGCATCGCCTTGCGGCGGTCGCCGAAGCCGGGGGCCTTGACCGCGACCGCGTTGAAGGTGCCGCGGATCTTGTTGACGACCAGGGTCGACAGGGCCTCGCCCTCGACGTCCTCGGCGATGATCAGCAGCGGCTTGGAGCCGGTCTGGATGACCTTCTCCAGCAGCGGCAGCAGGTCGGCGATGGCGCCGATCTTGCCCTGGGTGATCAGGATGTACGGGTCGTCGAGGACGGCCTCCATACGCTCCTGGTCGGTGACGAAGTACGGCGACAGGTAACCCTTGTCGAAGGCCATGCCCTCGGTGAAGTCCAGCTCCAGACCGAAGGTGTTGGACTCCTCGACGGTGATGACACCGTCCTTGCCGACCTTGTCCATGGCCTCGGCGATCAGCTCGCCGACCTGCTGGTCCTGGGCGGACAGCGCGGCCACGGCGGCGATGTCGGACTTCTCGTCGATCGGGCGGGCCGAGGCCAGCAGCTCGTCGGAGACGGCCTTGACCGCGGCGTCGATGCCCTTCTTCAGGGCGGCCGGGGAGGCACCGGCAGCGACGTTCTTCAGACCCTCGCGCACCAGCGCCTGGGCGAGCACGGTGGCGGTGGTGGTGCCGTCACCAGCGATGTCGTTGGTCTTGGTCGCCACCTCCTTCACCAGCTGGGCGCCGAGGTTCTCGTACGGGTCCTCGATCTCGACCTCGCGGGCGATCGTGACACCGTCGTTGGTGATGGTGGGAGCGCCGAACTTCTTGTCGATGACGACGTTGCGGCCCTTCGGGCCGATCGTCACCTTCACCGTGTCGGCCAGCTTGTTGACGCCGCGCTCGAGGGCGCGACGGGCGTCCTCGTCGAACTTCAGGATCTTCGCCATGACAGCGGGAGCCCTCTCGGGAATCTGTGGGTGAAAAAAGAACTGCGCCCCGGGCGCCCGGCTTCTCAGGTGGTCGCGGGGGCCAGGGGCGCAGCTTCAAGCGGAATGCTTGAGGTGACTACTTCTCGATGATCGCGAGCACGTCGCGAGCCGAGAGGACGAGGTACTCGTCGCCGTTGTACTTCACCTCGGTGCCGCCGTACTTGCTGTACAGGACGACGTCGCCGACCTTGACGTCGAGCGGCAGACGCTCGCCGTTCTCGAAGCGGCCCGGGCCCACGGCGAGGACGGCGCCCTCCTGGGGCTTCTCCTTCGCGGTGTCCGGGATGACCAGGCCAGAGGCGGTGGTCTGCTCGGCGTCGAGCGGCTGGACCACAATGCGGTCCTCGAGCGGCTTGATGGCAACCTTGGAGCTGGTGGTCGTCACGATCCGACCTCCCCCTTCGGAGATCTCACGGGGTTAACTGTCTGAGGTGGCGACCAGGTGGATCCGTCGTCGCGGGTGCCGGACCTGCCCGTCGCGTTTGTTGGCACTCTCCATGGGGGAGTGCCAGAGCCGAGACTATGACCGCGATTAGCACTCGGTCAAGCGGAGTGCCAATGCCGTGCCGCGCGTCGGCGGAATCCCGGGCGACGGGGGTTCTCGGTGACCGGTGTCGCCCCCGCCGTTTCCGGGGTCTGCCGCCCCCGGGCCCCGCTTCGGTCCTGAACGGGTCCTGTCCTCGAACGCCGGACGGGCCGATCGCTGCCTGACGGCGCCGAGAAGGAACTGCTACAGGTAAGACTCCAGGCGGCCCACCGTCAGGCCGCGCGCCTGGATGCGGCGCAGCAGGCGTCTCGTGCGTTCCTTGAGGGTGGGACCCGTCGCCTCGTCGGGGCCGACGAGGACGATGTCGCCCGGGTTCAGGTGCTGGGCGCCGCGCACATAGGTGATGCCGTCGGGGGTCATGGCGGCGCGCCACAGGACGAGCGCGAAGACGCCGCAGTCGGCGGCCGCCCGCAGGGTGGTGGTGTCGAAGGTGCCGTAGGGCGGGCGGAAGAGACGGGGGCGGACGCCGAAGCGGGACTTGAGTTTGTCCTGCTGGCCGCAGATCTCGGCGCGCTGGCCGGCGTACGGCAGTCCGGGCAGCGCCGGGTGGTGGAGGGTGTGGTTCTCGATGTCGGCGCCGACCGCGCGCAGGCGGGCGAAGTGGCCGTACCCGGGGCCGACGACGCTGTCGGTGAGGAAGAGACTGACCGGCAGCTTCAGTTCGCGGACCATGTCGACGAACCGGGGGTCCCGTTCGGCGCCGTCGTCGTAGGTGAGGAAGACGACCTTGTCGGTGGTCCTGATGTGGTCCACGACCCGGGGGCGGGAGGGATCCGCCCCGTGGGCCGTCAGGAGGCGGACCGGGGGGCTGGGCGGGGCGGCGAGGGGGGCGGTCAGGCCCCAGCGGCGGTACGCCTCCCCTGTGGCCGGGCTCGACGGCCGTACCCCCTGCGCCGCCTTCTTGCCCAGGCGTTCGATGGGGTCGACGGACTGGGCACAGCCGGCGAGGAACAGGGCCGGGGCGAGGACGGCGGCCAGCCCGGCCCGCAACCCTCGCGTACGGCCCCGCTCCCCGCGCCTCACAGGTAGTCCTCCAGGCGGGCCACGGCGTAGCCCTCGCGCGTGACCTTGTTCAGGAACCTGCGCATGTCGTCGACCATCGTGCCGTCCCAGTCGTCACGGCCGCGGAAGTGGGTGAGCACGATGTCGCCGGGGTGCAGGCTGCGGTCCCAGTCGCGGTACTCCCAGTGGTCGACGAAGACCTCCTCGTCCCAGATCGGCGCGTACTTGATCCCGCAGGCCTTCGCGGCGCGCAGGGTGTCGCCGTTGTAGTCGCCGTAGGGCGGGCGGAAGACGGTGGGCGCCTTGCCGAACTGCTTCTTCATGATGGTCTGCATGCCGCAGATCTCGTTCTTCTGCTCCTCGTAGGACAGACCGGGCAGGTACGGATGGGTGAGGGTGTGGTTGTTGAGGGTGTGCCCCTCGGCCTGCATCCGGCGGAAGTACCCGTAGTCGTCCTCGACCAGGTAGTTGCTGAGGAAGGCCGTGTAGGGGATCTTCAGGTCGCTCATCATGCGCAGGAAGTCCGGGTCCTTCTCGTGGCCGTCGTCGATGGTCAGGAAGAGGACCTTCTGCTTGGTGGGGACGGTGGTGAAGACCGGGGGCAGGTTCTCCTCCTCCTGGCCGTCCACCTCGAAGCCGTCGCGGGGGGTGATCTGCGGCTTCCTGGCCGGCGGGGCCGGGGGCGCTAGCGGTACCCGGTCCAGTCTCCAGTGCCGGGCTGCGGCGACCAGTCGGGCGTGTTCGGCAGCGCGGCGGGCCTGCGGGTCCAGGGCCTGGGCGCCGCCGTGTCCGGGCGCACGGGCGGGGGCATGGGCGCCGGAGTCCGCGCCGGGGGCGGCGCAGCCGGAGGCGAGGGCGACGGAGGCCAGCGCGGCCACCCCGCAGCGAAGGGCGACCGTCCGGAGCCGTGCCCGAGATTTGTCATTTTGTACTACTAGTCGCATAGCGCCGGATCTTCCCAGGCCCGGGGCCCGAACCCGGCCCGACAGGCCGCCGGAGGCGCAGCATCCACCGACTGGCCCACAATGAGCCGGTGAACGACCTCGCTCCCCTCCTCACCCCCGAAGGCCGCGCCCTCCTCGACGAGGTGCGCGACACCGACCCCGCGCAGGAGCTGGCCGTCGCCACCCGGCTGCGCCGCGACCACCCCGCCGAGCTGGTGTCGGCGGCGCTCGGGCAGGCCCGGCTGCGGCAGCGGGCGGCGGCCAAGTTCGGGGAGGCGGACGCCCGCCGGATGTTCTTCACGCCGAACGGGGTCGAGCAGTCCACGCGGGCGAGTGTGGCCGCCTACCGGGCGGGCCGGATGAAGGAGCTGGGGGTGACCTCGGTCGCCGACCTGTGCTGCGGCATCGGCGGAGACGCGATCGCGCTGGCCCGGGCCGGGATCCGGGTGCTGGCCGTGGACCGGGACCCGCTGACGGCGGCCGCGGCACGGGCGAACACCGAGGCGCTGGGGCTCGGCGGACTGATCGAGGTGCGGGAGGCGGACGTCACCGAGGTGAGCACCGCCGGGTACGACGCCGTGTTCGTGGACCCGGCACGGCGCGGCGGGCGGGGCCGGATCTTCGATCCGGAGGCCTACTCGCCACCCCTGTCGTGGGCGGTCGCCACGGCCCTCGGGGCTCCCCGCGCGGCCCTGAAGATCGCCCCCGGTGTCCCGCACGAGGCGATCCCCGCCGAGGCCGAGGCCGAGTGGATCTCGGACGGCGGGGACGTGAAGGAGGCGGTGCTGTGGTTCGGCACCGAGCCGGGCCTGGTCCGGGCCACCCTGCTGCCCGGACCGCGCACCCTGCGCTCCCTGGGCCTGCCCGACCCCCACGTCCGTTCCGTGGGACGGTACCTGTACGAGCCCGACGGCGCCGTCATCCGCGCCCATCTGGTCGCGGAGGTGGCCCACGAGGTCGGCGGCGGCCTCGTCGACGAGACCATCGCCTATGTCACGGCCGACGAGCTGCGCCCCACCCGCTACGCGTCCGCGTACGAGATCACCGATCAACTCCCGTTCAACGTCAAGAAGTTGAAGGCTCTGCTGCGGGAGCGGGAGGTCGGCACGCTGACCGTGAAGAAGCGGGGGTCGGCGGTGGAGCCGGAGGAACTGCGCAGGAAGGTCAAGCCGCAGGGTCCGCACGCGGCGACCGTGTTCCTCACCCGGGTCGCGGGGGCGCCGACCATGCTGATCGGGGCTCCCGCGCGGCCGGCGGCCCCGGCCGACCCGGCGTCCTGAGCGAGGCGTTCAGGACGTGCACTCGCCGGTCATCGTGAGCGAAAGTTTCAGGACGCGCACTCGGCGGCCCTGCTCAGCAGCAGCGCACGCTCCCTCTCATTGCCGGTCTGCCCCGCCGCCCGGACGAACTCCTCGCGGGCCTCGGCGGTGCGCCCGAGGCGCGCCAGCAGGTCGCCGCGCACGCTGGGCAGCAAGTGGTAGTCGCGCAGGGCGGGTTCGGCGGCCAGGGCGTCCACCAGCTTCAGCCCCTCGGCCGGTCCGTCGGCCATCGACACGGCGACGGCGCGGTTCAGCTCCACGACCGGGGACGGGGAGCGGGCCGCGAGCAGGCCGTACAGGGTGACGATGGTCCGCCAGTCGGTCTCCTCGTAGGTGTACGCATGCGCGTGGCAGGCGGCGATGGCCGCCTGGAGCGCATAGGGGCCGGGCGCGCCGGTGGACGTCGCGTCGGCGCGGCCGAGGGCCCGGATGCCGCGGGCGATGAGCATGCGGTTCCAGCGGCGGCGGTTCTGGTCCTTCAGGAGCACCGGTGCGCCGTCGGGTCCGGTGCGGGCGGCGGCACGGGAGGCCTGGAACTCCAGGAGCGAGGTCAGCGCGTGCACCTCGGGTTCCTTGGGCATCAGCGAGGAGAGCACCCGGGCCAGGCGCAGGGCGTCCTCGCACAGCCCGGGGCGCAGCCAGTCGTCGCCGGCGCTGGCCGCGTACCCCTCGTTGAAGATCAGGTAGATGACGTCCAGGACGGAGCCGAGGCGGGCCCCGCGGTCGGGGCCGTACGGCACCTCGAAGGCGATGTTCTTCGTGGCCAGGGTGCGCTTGGCGCGGACGATGCGCTGGGCGATCGTCGGCTCCGGGACCAGGTGGGCCCGGGCGATCTCGGCCGTCGTCAGACCGCCGAGCAGGCGCAGGGTGAGCGCGGTGCGGGCGTCCGGGGACAGCACCGGGTGGCAGGTGGTGAAGACCAGCCGCAGCAGGTCGTCGTCGATGTCGTCCGGGTCGGCCGGCTCCTCGAAGGGAGCCGTGGTCTCCAGGTCGCGGCCGATCTCGGCGAGCTTGCGGGCGTACGTCTCGCGACGCCGGACCAGGTCGACCGCGCGGTGCCGGGCGGTCGCCATGAGCCAGGCGCCGGGGTTGTCGGGCACGCCGTCCCGGGGCCACTTCTCCAGCGCCGCGACCAGCGCGTCCTGCGCCAGCTCCTCGGCGATGCCGACGTCCCGCACGATCCGGGCGACACCGGCGACGACCCGCGGGGACTCCAGGCGGAAGACGGTCTCGATCGCGTGCGCCGCGGTGGGCTGTGGTTCCACAGCCCACCATGCAACACCCCCGGGCGGCCCGGGGCAAAGGAGGGTTCAGCCTTCGGCGATCTCCCGGACCTCGCAGGTCACGGTCCAGTGCTCCTCGTGGGCCTGCAGGAACCGCTTGGTCCATTCCAGGGCCTCGGCCTTGTCCTTGCACTGCATGATCGCGTAGCCGCCGACGACCTCCTTGGACTCGGTGAAGGGCCCGTCGGTGACGGAGATCTGCCCGCCCTCCCAGTGCATCCGGGTGCCCTGGGCCGTGGGGGTGAGCCCGGCGGTGTCCAGCATGACGCCGGCCTTGGTGACCTCCTCGATCAGCTTGCCCATCCGCTGCATCAGTTCCTCGCTGGGGCCCTCGGCGGGGGCGGAGGCCTCATCGATCTTCACGAGCGACAGGTAGCGGGGCATGGTGACTCCTTCGGCAGGGCGGCGGGGCCTTTCCCCGCCGCTCACCCATGCGTCGAACGGGAGACCCCGGGTTCGACACGCTCACGGAAATTCCCCGAAGTTTTTTTCCGCGGGCGTACGGTCCCGGCTTTCAGCGAGCGTACGGTCCCGGTGTTCCGCGGGCGTGCGGTCGCGTGCCGCTCGGGGTGTCGCTCAGCGCAGGGAGGCCCACAGGTCGTCCGCCGCCGGCTCCTTCGCCACCACCCGGTTGGGGTCCCAGGGCGCCGGGACGACCGGCATCATCACCGTCCTCACCCGGTCGGAGGTCAGGCCCCGCAGGCTGCGGCCGAGCCCGGTCAGCTCGCCCAGGGAGTCCAGGCCGGTGTCCGTGGTGAGGCTGGCGGTGACCGCGTCGGCGACCCGGTAGAGCTTGGCGGGATCGGTGAGCAGGTCGATGGCCGCCATCCGGTCCAGGAGTGCTTTGACGAGCTTCTGCTGCAGGCCTATGCGGCCCAGGTCGCTGCCGTCGCCTATGCCGTGCCGGGTGCGGGCCAGGGCGAGGGCCCGGGTGCCGTCGAGACGGTGGGTGCCGGCTTCGAGGTGGAGATGGCTCTTGTCGTCGTCGATGTCCTGGCCGGTGGTGACCGTGACCCCGCCGAGGGCGTCCACCAGCCTGGCGAAGCCGGAGAAGTCGACCTCGACGTAGTGGTCCATGCGGACGCCCGTCATCGACTCGACGGTCTTGACCGCGCACACCGGACCGCCCACCTCGTAGGCGCTGTTGAACATCGAGTCGTGGGCCACCGCCGTCGAGCCCCCGGAGGACAGCGGGCAGGACGGGCGGGTGACCAGGGTGTCGCGCGGGATGCTGACGACGGTCGCCCGCGTCCGCCCTGCGTCGATGTGCACGACCATCGCCGTGTCCGAGCGGGCTCCGGTGCTGTCGCCGCCGCCCAGGGACCGGTTGGCCCTGCCGCTGCGCGAGTCGGAGCCGAGGACCAGGATGTTGAGGGCTCCGGTCGGCAGCGGTGCGGCGGCGGCCGCGGCGGACGCGGCCGGGCCGGTCAGCGCCCTGGCCGGGCGGTTGTCGCCGAGCGCGCCGTCGATGTCGACGCTCCTGATGTTGTTGTTGAGGTGCCAGTACGCATAGCCGGCCGTGGCCGCGCCCAGCACCAGGAATCCCGCCAGGGCGAGACCGGCGGCCTTCAGCGCTCGCGAGCGCCGGCCCGCTCCTGTGCCCGCGTCACCTTGCTCCTCGTGTCCCGTCACGGGCAGGAACGTAAGTCCGAATTATTAGCGGACTGTTAGCGAAAGCAGTGAGAGACGGTTTTCTTGGGAATTTCTCATCCCGGCACCGCCCTGGGCACCGGGTCTCCGCCGCTCCGGGGGGTGTTGAAGCCGGACGTCGCTCCACGCACCGCCGGGCCGCCGGGGCACTCCCGTACGGCCGCGCGATCGTGGCGGCCGTACGGGCACCGCCCTGCGCCCCGCGTGTCCCGGGGGGAACGGCTTGAGCCAACTGGCGAGCACAGGCGGACGGCTTCCGCAAGACCCGGGGAGGCACGCGTTCAGGATGCGTTCAGGTTGCCGCTGTCAGGGTCGGGTCACGGTCCCCCAAACCGACAGGAGCACCCTTGACGACGACGAAGTCCGTGATGAAGAAACTGCCCGAGGTCACTCTGGCGTTCTGGATCATGAAGATCGCCGCCACGACCCTGGGCGAGACCGCGGGCGATCTGTTCGCGCAGACGCTGAAGCTCGGCTACTTCCTCACCACCATCGCCCTGTTCCTGGTCTTCGTGGTGACGCTGGTGGTCCAGCTCCGCTCCTCGCACTACAACCCGTTCTTCTACTGGACGGTGATCCTGTCGACCTCCATGGCCGGCACCACGATGTCCGACTTCATGAACCGGGACGCCAGCACCAAGTACCTCTCGAACGGCGCCACGAAGCTGGGCTGGGGCCCGCAGGGCCTCGGCCTCGGCTACCCGGAGGGCGCAGCGATCCTGGTCTCGATCCTGCTGCTGATCTTCCTCGGCTGGAAGCTGAGCGGGATGACCTTCCAGATCACGGAGATCGTCTCCTTCCGGGGCGAGGCCCTGTTCTGGTCGGCGATCCTGGTCTCCAACACCCTCGGCACCTCGATGGGCGACTTCCTCTCCGACAGCTCGGGCCTCGGCTACCTGGGCGGCGCAGCCCTCGTGACCGGCCTGCTGCTGGTGCTGCTCGCGCTGATGAAGGCGCCGGCCGTCCCGAACGTCCTGCTCTTCTGGATCGCCTTCGTGCTGACCCGCCCGCTGGGCGCCACGGCGGGTGACTTCCTCACCAAGCCGGTCGCCAAGGGCGGCCTGGACCTGGGCACGGCCGGCTCGTCGGCGGTGCTGCTCGCGATCCTGTTCGGCCTGATGGCGTACGCGCACCTGCAGGAGCGGCGGGCCAGGGCGGTCGAGCCGGAGGGCCCCGAGGCGGAGGCGGTCCGGCCCCAGAGGGCGGGCCGGCCGTAACGCAGAAGCCCCGCCCCCGGGAAACCGGGGGCGGGGCTTCATGTGGAGCGCCGGGCAGGCCTTGCACCTGCATCTCCCCGCAGGAAGCGGGACGTCTTTCCTTGGACCACCAACGCACTGCGTCCGGACCGGGTTTCCGGCCGTTCGCTGTGTGATGATCATAGCGCCTTCACGGCCGTTCGCGCCAATCAGCGCTCCGGCCGCTCCCCGCCGACCTGCTCGAACCGCCAGCGGTGCACCGCCCGGGTCACCAACTCGCCCCCCGGCTCGGGCAGTTCGGGCAGCGTGGCGTCGTACGGGGCTTCCCACCAGGTGATGACGAGGACCCGGTCCTGCGGGGCCCGGAAGGTCTCCCGGCGGGGCGGCTCGGGGGCGAGGCGCTGTTGCCGCACCCAGGCCAGCAGTTCCTCGCCGCGCCCCTCGGCGGCCCGGGCCTCCCACATCAGGGCGACGGTCACGAGTACAGGTTCTCCTTGCTGACCTCGTGCACATGGTCGTGGTCGTGTCCGTGTCCGTGGCCCGGGACGTGAGGGTCGGTCACCGGCAGGGAGGAGTCGGCGGACAGGTCCCAGTCGGACGCGGACCGGCCCCGGGCGACCATCTCGGCACCGAGCGCGGCGACCATGGCGCCGTTGTCCGTGCACAGCTTGGGGCGCGGGACCCGCAGCCGGATGCCGGCCGCCTCGCAGCGCTCCTGGGCGAGGGCCCGCAGCCGGGAGTTGGCGGCGACGCCGCCGCCGATCATCAGGTGGTCGACGCCCTCGTCCTTGCAGGCGCGGACCGCCTTGCGGGTGAGGACGTCCACCACCGCCTCCTGGAAGGAGGCGGAGACGTCCCGCACCGGGACCTCCTCGCCCGCCGCGCGCCTGGCCTCGATCCAGCGGGCCACGGCCGTCTTCAGACCGGAGAAGGAGAAGTCGTAGGCGGGGTCGCGCGGGCCGGTCAGGCCGCGCGGGAAGGCGATCGCGGACGGGTCGCCCTCGCGCGCGTAGCGGTCGATGACCGGGCCGCCGGGGAAGCCGAGGTTCAGCACGCGGGCGATCTTGTCGAAGGCCTCGCCGGCCGCGTCGTCGATGGTCGAGCCCATCGGGCGGACGTCGGAGGTGATGTCCTCGGACAGCAGCAGGGAGGAGTGGCCGCCGGACACCAGCAGGGCCATCGTCGGCTCCGGCAGCGGGCCGTGCTCCAGCTGGTCCACGCAGATGTGGGAGGCGAGGTGGTTGACGCCGTAGAGGGGCTTGCCGAGCGCGTAGGCGTACGCCTTGGCCGCCGAGACGCCGACGAGCAGGGCGCCCGCGAGGCCGGGCCCCGCGGTGACCGCGATGCCGTCGAGGTCCCTGGCGGAGATTCCCGCCTCCTTCAGCGCGCGGTCGATGGTGGGGACCATCGCCTCCAGGTGGGCCCGGGACGCCACCTCGGGCACGACGCCGCCGAAGCGGGCGTGCTCGTCGACGCTGGAAGCGACGGCGTCCGCCAGCAGGGTGGTGCCGCGGACGATGCCGACGCCGGTCTCGTCGCAGGAGGTCTCGATGCCCAGGACGAGGGGTTCGTCAGTCATTGGTCTCGGTTTCTTGTGCGGAGGAGGAACCCGCGGCGGAGCCGCCACCGGATTCCGTGGTCAGGCGCATCACCAGGGCGTCCACGTTCCCCGGCTGGTAGTAGCCGCGTCTGAAGCCGATGGGCTCGAAGCCGAAGCGCTCGTAGAACTTCTGGGCGCGGACGTTGTCGACCCGGCATTCGAGCATGACCTCGGCGCACTCGAAGGCGCTGGCGGCCTTCAGCAGCTCGGTCAGCAGGCGGGCGCCGAGGCCGGTGCCCTGCACGTCGTGGGCGACGGCGATCGTCTGGACGTCGGCCTGGTCGCCCGAGGCGACGAGCCCGGCGTAGCCGACGATGCGGCCGTCGTCCTCGGCCACGAGGTAGCGGCGGGTGGCCTCGGGACCCCGGGAGTGGGCCAGCTCGGACCAGAACATGCCCCGGGACCAGGCGTCCTCGGGGAACAGGCCCTTCTCCAGCTCCAGCACCGGGTCGATGTCCCACCAGCGCATCTCACGCAGTCGAAGGGTTGCCGACTCAGTCACTTGGGGGTGACCACCTTGTAGTTCTTGGGGACCTGGGCGTCGGGGCGGCGCAGGTACAGCGGGCGCGGCGCCGGCAGTTCCTCGCCCGCGGCCAGCTTCTCGGCGGCCAGACGGGCGAGGGCGGCTGCGGACACGTGCTCGGGCTCGTGGACGCTCGGGAACGTGTCCGGGTAAAGCAGCGCACCCGCGCCGACCGCGGGGAGCCCGGCGACCTGCTCGGCGATGTCGGCGGGCCGGTCGACGGCCGGGCCGGTCAGACGGGTGCGGGAGTCGGCGTACTTCGCCCAGTAGACCTCCTTGCGCCGGGCGTCGGTCGCCACGACGAAGGGGCCCTTCTCGATGTCGGCGGCGTAGGCGAGGCCGTCCAGCGTGCACAGGCCGTACACGGGGACGCCGAGCGCGAGACCGAAGGTGTCGGCGGTCATCAGACCGACGCGCAGACCGGTGTAGGGGCCGGGCCCGACGCCGACGACGATCCCGGTGACCGCGTCGAGCTTGAGCCCGGCGTCGGCGAGCACACGGTCGACGGCCGGCAGCAGCAGCTCTCCGTGCCGGCGCGCGTCCACCTGACTCGACGAGGCGATGACGTCCGTGCCGTCGTGCAGCGCGACGGTGACGGCGGGGGTGGCGGTATCCAGAGCGAGCAAGAGCACGCGAACAGCCTACGGCGCCCGCGCCTTGTGCATGGCCGTCCGGGGCGGACCGTGACTGACTGCTACGGTCTGTACGAAGTACGACATATGGCACGAAGCAGAGGCGGTGCACGTGGCAGGTACCAGCTCGGGGATCGTGGCCTGCCTCACCGCCGCGGCCGTCGGCACCGTGGGATTCCTCGCCTACCAGGCGCAGGCGACCGTTCCGCCGGGCCTGGCAGGCCGTCCCGGCACGAACGCGTCCCCCTCGGCGGCGGCCACCAAGGCGCCGCGCGACCGGAGCAGTCCGGGCGCCCTGCCGAACGCCTCCGGTACGGGTGAACGGGTCGTGTACTCGGTGGACGACGACCGGGTCTGGCTGGTCGACGAGAGGGGCCGGGTGCAGCGCAGCTTCGGGGTGCACCCGGGCACCGTCGACCCGCCGCCGGGAAAGTACTGGGTCACCTCTCGCACCCACGCGGCCACCGGCACGGACGGCATCCCGATCGAGCACGTGGTGCGCTTCACCACCATCGACGGCGTGACGATCGGCTTCAGCGCGGCCGTGGGCACCGGCTCCGGCTGGGCCGCCGAGTCGGTGAAGACCGGCGGCATCCGGGAGACGCGGGCGGACGGCGACGCGATGTGGAGGTTCGCGACGATCGGCGTGCCGGTGATGGTGATCCGCTAGGCGCTCATGCGCTCCGCGGGAGCCGGCGAGACACCTCGTCGGCCGTCTGCGGCGCCGTCGTGGCCGGTCGCGCAGTTCCCCGCGCCCCCTCCGGACCCGGCGGCCTGGAAATCACGTCCGCAGCCGCACACGACGCCAGCAGTTCCCGCATGGACAACCTGGCGAGCACGGGCGGCTCGGTCGGCTGCACCGGGGGCCTGGGAACGGGCATGGACGCCTCCTGACGAGCGGGGGCGGGCGTAGTTAGGCACGCCTAACCACGGGCTGGATACCATGTGACCACGCCCGGGACGTCCTGCGCAATATGTTGCCGACGGCCTGTCGGAAAGTCGGCGGACACCGATCTCGTGCCGGACAGCCGACCCGGCGGCGGGACTTCGACCGGTCCCCCTCCCGCCCGGCACGGTCCGGCGCCGGTCGCCTACCGGTCCGGCGCTTCTCCGCCCGCCGGTCCGGCACCGGTCGCCCGCCGTCCGCCGTCCACCCAGCGCCTCAGGGGCTCAGGGGCTCAGGGGCTCAGGGGCTCAGGCCGTGAGCGTCTCCAGGTCCGCTTCCGTCCAGCGCCGCCCGAGCCCGGTCAGCGTCACGTGCCGTACCTCGTCCGTGGTGTCGCCGACGGCTCGGTGGATGACGACCCGCAGCCGGTCGTCGGCCAGCTCCTCGACCTTGCCCTCGCCCCACTCCACGACGATCACCGATTCGGGCAGGGAGACGTCCAGGTCGAGGTCCTCCATCTCGTCGAGGCCGCCGGAGAGCCGGTAGGCGTCGACGTGGACGAGGGGCGGCCCGTCACCGAGGGAGGGGTGCACACGGGCGATCACGAAGGTCGGCGAGGTGACCGCACCGCGCACCCCGAGCCCCTCGCCGAGCCCACGGGTCAGCGTCGTCTTGCCCGCGCCCAGCTCCCCGGTGAGCATCACCAGGTCGCCCGCGCGCAGCAGCTTGGCCAGCCGTCGGCCCAGCTCCCGCATCTGCTCGGGGGAGGTGATCGTCAGCCGGGTCTCAGCGGGGTTGTGCGGTGCTGCTGGTGCTTCCATAGCCACTTACGGTAGCCCCTGCGGGCACCGCCCCGGCGCGGGTGAGCAGGTCGGCGAGCCGGTCGGTGACCGCTTCCGGGTGCTCCAGCATGACCAGGTGCCCGGCGTCCGGCACGAGCACCAGCTCGGCGTCCGGCAGCAGGTCGGCGATGACCTCGCTGTGCTCGCTGGGCGTGATCAGGTCCTGCACCCCGGCCAGCACCAGCACCGGGACGTCCGCGAAACAGGCGAGCGCCTCGGTCTTGTCGTGGTCCGTGAAGGCCGGGTAGAACTCGGCGACCACGTCGATCGGCGTGGACTCGATCATCCGCTCGGCGAACCGCTCGACGGCCGGGTCCACGTCCCGGGACGCGAACGAGTACCGCTTGATGATCCCGGCGAACAGGTCGGCGGTGGCCCGGCGTCCCTTCTCCACCAGTTCCGCCTGCTGCCCGAGCGCCTTCAGCACGCCGGGCAGGACCCGGCGCACCGCGTTGACGCCGGCGACGGGCAGCCCGAAGCTGACCTCGCCGAGCCGCCCCGACGACGTGCCGACGAAGGCGGTGGCCACGACCCGGTCCCGGATCAGCTCCGGATACTGGGCGGCCAGTGCCATGATCGTCATCCCGCCCATGGAGTGACCGACCAGCACGATCGGCCCCTCCGGTACGGCCGCGTCGAGGACCGCCTTCAGGTCGCGGCCGAGTTCCTCGATGGTGACGGGCACCCCGTCCTGGGTCTGGGCCACGCCCCGCCCGGACCGCCCGTGGCTGCGCTGATCCCAGTGCACGGTCCGCACGACCCCGCGCAGGGCTGCCCGCTGGAAGTGCCAGGAGTCCTGGCTGAGGCAGTAGCCGTGGCAGAAGACGACGGTGACCGCAGCGGGCGCCTTGCGGCCGAAGAGCCGGCGGCGGCGCGGGGAGACCTGCGGACCCGGGTCGGGTTCGACGTCGTCGACCTCGTAGTACAGCTCCGTGCCGTCGTCGGCGTACGCCTTGCCGGGGGTGCCGCGCAGGGCACCGTAGGGGCCCGCCGAGTCCAGCGCCAGCCGGGCCCTGCGGCGCATACCGCGGCCGACGGTCATCCGCTCGATGGCCACACCGGCGGCCGCGCCCGCGGCGAGGACGCCTATCGCGGCACCGGCGATGCCGGTCGCCCTGCGCCAGTTCGCCGATCCCGCGGCGGAGGCGACGGCCGCCGCGGCGACGACGTCGGCCATGGCCTCCGCACTGCTCTCGCTCACGTCCGCTCCTCCTTGCCGTACTGCAGTTCGCTGGGTGAATGAAACAGGTGGTGCCGGTGTGGTGCGTGGTGTGCCGGTGGTGACAGGGGGGTGGAGCGCGAGGCGCCCCGTCCTGAAGGGGTTACCCCTCTTGTTCCCCGTTCACATAGACGCGAGGAACGCGCGTTCCGATCCGCGTGACGATTTCGTACGCGATCGTGCCGCAGGCCTGCGCCCAGTCCTCGGCGGTGGGCTCGCCCCGGTCGCCGGGGCCGAACAGCACCGCCCGGGCCCCCACTTCGGGTTCGTCCCCGCCCAGGTCGACCACGAACTGGTCCATGGCGACGCGCCCGGCGACGGTCCGCCACTTGCCGTCGACCAGGACCGGCCCGGTGCCGGAGGCGTGCCGCGGGATGCCGTCCGCGTACCCGACCGGAACGAGTCCGAGGGTGGTCGCGCCGGGTGTGACGTAGTGGTGGCCGTAGCTGACGCCGTGGCCGCCCGGCACGTGCTTGACCAGCGCGAGCGAGGCGCTGAGCGTCATCACCGGCCGCAGGCCGAAGTCGGCCGGGGTGCCCAGCTCCGGGCTGGGCGAGATGCCGTACAGGGCGATACCGGTACGGACCAGGTCGAAGTGGGTCTCCGGAAGGGTCAGCGTGGCCGGGGAGTTGGCGAGGTGCCGCACCTCGGGGCGCACGCCCTGCTCCTCGGCGTACGCCACCATCTCGCGGAACCGGGCGAGCTGCGCGTCGATGGAGGGGTGCCCGGGTTCGTCGGCGCAGGCGAGGTGGGACCACAGGCCGGTGACCCGGACCAGTCCCGCGCGCTCGGCGCGCAGGGCCTCGCCGACCAGTTCCGGCCAGTCGGCGGGCTGGCAGCCGTTGCGCCCGAGCCCGGTGTCGGCCTTCAGCTGCACCCGGGCGGGGCGACCCGCCTGCCGGGCCGCCTCCGTCACTTCCCGCAGCGCCCACAACCCGCTGAGCGAGACGTCGATGTCCGCCTCGACGGCCTGCCGCCAGGGCCCGCCCGGCACCCACAGCCAGCACAGGACGCGTGTGTCCAGACCGGCGGCGCGCAGCGCGAGGGCCTCCTCGGGCGTGGCCGTGCCCAGCCAGGTGGCTCCCGCGTCGACGGCCGCGCGGGCGCACGGCACCGCTCCGTGGCCGTACCCGTCGGACTTGACGACGGCCATCAGGGCCGCGCCCTTCGCGCGGGCACGCAGCGCGCGCACATTGGCGCGCAGGGCGGCCAGATCGATCTCGGCCCGGGCGCGCAGGGGCGCGGTCGGCACAGCAGCAGTCTCAGTCATGGCGCCCCCAGTCTCTCAGAGGGCCGCGGCGGCCCCGGGTGCAGTCCTAGCTACCGGGCCGCCGGCCCCACACGTAGACGTGGTCGCCCTTCTTCAGGACGTCCCAGAGCTTGCGCGCGTCGCCGAGCTTGAGGTTGACGCAGCCCATGGAGCCGACGGTGGTGTAGATGGTGCCGTAGACGGCGTGGAAGGCCTCGCCGCCGTCGAAGAACTGGGCGTACGGCATCGGCTCGTTGTAGAGGGTCGACACATGGTTCTTGTGCCGCCAGTAGATGGTGTGCCAGCCCTTGCGGGTGACGTGGGCCGGGCGCCCGCTGCGCATCGGGACCGGCCCGAACACCACCTTGCTGCCCTTCTGCACCCAGGTCAGCTGCCGGTCCAGGTCGACACAGGCGACGCGGTAGGAGCGGGCCGGGCACTTCTTGGCCGCGTTGGGACTCTTCCTGGCCGAGATCAGCATCATCGTCGACCAGGTGACGGGGCCGGCGAAGCCGATGGCCGGCTTGATCTTGTGCTTGACCTGGAAGGCGCGGATGGCCTTGCAGTCGGCCGAGGACTGCTTGCCGTCCGCCTTCCGCCTCAGCCAGCGCTCCACCTGACGCTGATAGGGCCCGGCCTGCTTGCTGCACGTCACCTTCGCGACGGCGTCGTCGAGCGGCACGTACTCGATGAGGTCGTACGTCCCCGGAGCCGCCTCCTTGGGCTCCACGGCGTCCTCGCTCCTGCTGGGCGTGTAGACCTTCGGCGGCAGCGCCTGGTCGGGCGTGTCGATCTGCCAGGGCCTGCCCGGGCCGGGCGGGACACCGGGGACCAGTTCGGGGGCCGGGGCCGGAGCCGGAGCGGAGGTCGGGGGCGCCGGCTCGGCTGCGGGCCGGGGGGCGCCTACGGCGGTTCCGGCCGCCGGGAGGGCGGTCGCGATGGCGAGCAGCACCGCGACGCCTCGATACGCGATTCGTCTGCTGATCATGCAGTCAGCCAATCGCCCGGGCCCGCCGGATCCGGGGTGCCGCGCGGAGGGATCACCCACGGGGGTTGGGAGCTGCCTCCGCTTGATCGAACTCAAGCGGGTCGTGGCGAGCAGGGATGGGCCAGGGACGAGTCAGGGACGGGCCAGGGGCGGGGCAGGGATGGGGCATGTCTGCCGGCGCCGGACGCGCGGACCGCTCCGCGGGGAAGCGAACGAGAGCGAGAGTGTGTGCTGCGCATACGCGACCTTCGCGAGTGTCCCCCCCACACCCGTTCGGGGCGCGTGGCTGGGCAAGAGCCCTGGCATCAGGACTCGCTCCCGCTCGGCCGCCGGGAACGGTGGACCTGGGTACAGCCCCCTGGGCAACCAGGTGCAGTCCGCGCGTACCGCCCGACCGGCATCGTCGAGGGCATGCGAACGAGACAGCGGTGGAAGACGCAGGCGGGGGTCTGTCTGGCGGTCGCCTTCGTGGCGGCCGGGGCTCTGGGTGCCGTGCAGCCGGCGACCGGGATCCCTGCGGAGGTCGTCCAACTGACCCAGTTCGGCCCGGCGCTGGGGGTGGGCGCGGCGGCGCTGCTGTGGCCCTCCCGGACGCGCAGCCTGCTGGCAGACCCCTCGGGGCGTACGACTTCTCCCCCAGGTCGTACGGCCTCTCCTCCGGGGCGTGCCGTCCCTCTCCCGTGGCTGCTCCTCGCCGTGCCTGTCCTGGTCATCCTCCTCTCGGCGGTGCCGTACGCCCTGCTCACGCACACCGCCCACGTCACGGACCCGCGCACCCTCGGCCACCCCTTCCTCCTCATCGCCCTCGCCCAACTGGTCGGTGCCTGCGGTGAGGAGACCGGCTGGCGCTGCTTCCTCCAGCCCCTGCTGCGCACCCGCTTCGGACCGCTCGCCGCGTCGGCGGCGGTCGGGCTGGCGTGGGGCCTGTGGCACGTGCAGGTGCTGGCGCAGAGCCCGGCCTACGCGGCGGGCTTCCTGCTGGCGACGGTCGCGATCTCCGTCACCCTCGGCCTGGCCCTGGAACGGCTCGGCGGCCTTCGCCGTCTGCTCCTCGCGGGCGGCTTCCACGCCCTGGTGAACCTCGGGATGCTGCTGTTCATGGACGAGGAGACGGGCCGGGCCACCCCGATGGTGCTCTTCGGCCTGGCCTGCGCCCTGACGGCGGCCCCCTGGATACGACGCTCCCTGCGGCGCCCGGCGGTTACGATCCCGGCGACCACGGGGTGAACGGGGCGGGGGCATGAGGGCAGGGTTCTTCGGAAGAGACGGCTGGACCGCGCTCGGCCGGTGTCAGCTGCTGTCGCTGTACGGGTTTCTCGTCGCCGGTGCCGGGATGCTGGCGGGCGGGGCGCTGGTGCTGCTGCCGGCCGGGGTCGGTTTCCGGCTGCTGCCGCCCGCGGCCGGGCTGCTGCGCCGGCTGTCCGACCGGTACCGCGCCCGGGCGGCCCGCTGGAGCGGACGCCCCCTCAGCCCGCCCGACCCCCTCCCGCACGGCGCCTCGGCCCGCCGCGCCGGCGCCGCGGTCCTCGGGGACGACGGATTCTGGCGCGATCTGCGCTGGGCGTGGCTGGAGCCGTGGACGGGCGGGCTGCTGGCGGCTCTTCCGCTCGCGCTGGTCGAGTACGGGGTGTTCGGCGCCCTGGTCCAGCCCTTCGTCTGGCGCCGGCTCGGCGACGGCAACTGGTACGCCTTCGTACCGGTCACGTCCACGGCCACCATGATCACGGCCCTGCTGCTGGGCCTGGCCCTGATCGTGGCGGGCCTCGGCCTGGCGCCGGTCATGACGGCCCTGCACGCCCGCCTCACCCACCGCTTCCTCGCCGCCCCGCGCAGCGTCGAACTGACCCGGCGCGTGGCCCGCCTCACCGACACCCGGGCCGCCGCCCAGGACGTCCACGCGGCCGAACTCACCCGCATCGAACGCGATCTGCACGACGGTGCCCAGGCCCGTCTGGTCGCCCTGGGCCTCACCCTGGACCAGGCGACCCGTCTGCTGGAGAGCGACCCCGGCCGATCCCGCGCCCTCCTCCTGGACGTCCGGGCCGCCTCCGAACGGGCGTTGCAGGACCTGCGCGACCTGGTGCACGGCATCCATCCCCCGGTCCTGGCCGACCGGGGCCTGGCCGACGCGGTGCGCTCCCTGGCGCTGGACAGCCATCTGGACGTGGCGGTGGACGCCCGTCTGCCACCGGCCCGTCTTCCCGCGCCCGTCGAGGCGGCGGCCTACTTCGCGGTGTCCGAACTCCTCGCCAACGCGGCCAAGCACGCCGACGCGACAAGGGTGGACATCGCCCTGGCCCACGACGGCCGACACCTGCGCGTGAGCGTCACGGACGACGGCCGCGGCGGAGCGGACGCCTCCGCCGGGACCGGACTGCTGGGCGTGCGGCGCCGGTTGGATACCTTCGACGGCACGCTCGCCCTGCACAGCCCGCCGGGCGGACCGACCACCGCGACCCTGGAGATCCCGTGCGCGTCGTCCTCGCCGAAGACCTCTTCCTCCTCCGTGACGGGCTGACCCGCACCCTGCGCGAGCACGGCTGCGAGGTCGTCGCCTCGGTGGACAACGGCCCCGCGCTGGTCCGGGCACTGGCGCAAACGGACCTGGACGTGGCGGTGATCGACGTCCGGCTGCCGCCGACGCACACCGACGAGGGCCTGAAGGCGGCCCTTCAGGCCCGCCGCAGCCGCCCGGGACTGCCGGTCCTGATCCTCTCCCAGTACGTCGACCCGCTCTACGCCCATGAGTTGCTCGCCTCCGGCGAGGGCTCGGTCGGCTACCTCCTCAAGGACCGCGTCACCCGCACCGCCCAGTTCATCGACGCGCTGCGCACGGTCGCCGCCGGCGGCACGGTGATGGACCCCCAGGTCATCGCCCGGCTCCTGACCCGCAGCGAGAAGCGGGGCCGCACCGACTCGCTGACCCCCCGCGAGCGCGAGGTCCTCGCCCTGATGGCCGAGGGCCGATCCAACGCGGCCGTCGCCCAGGCGCTGCACATCAGCGAGAGCGCGGTGGCCAAACACATCGCGTCGATCTTCGCGAAGCTGCGGATCGAGCAGTCCCCCGAGGACAACCGGCGGGTGCTGGCGGTGCTGGCGTATTTGAAGGGGTGAGACGGGGATCTCTGCGTCGAGACGGCATCCCTGCGTGGAGGCGGAATCCCTGCGTGGAGGACTGGCGGTGGCCCGGGCGGGGTGACCTCCGTTCGTCAGCGGGTCGGGCGGGCGGGTGGGTAGACGTCCCTCCAGGCCTCGGGAATCCGCGCGGCGACGTCATGCGCCCCCGCCGGCGCCCCCTGTGCCGCGAACCGCCCCGCGAGCCCGTGCAGATACGCCGCCACGCTCCCCGCGTCCACCGCGGACAGCCCCGCCGCCAGCAGCGACCCGGCGAGCCCCGACAGCACATCCCCACTGCCGGCCGTGGCCAGCCACCCCGTCCCGGTGGGGTTCACCCGCACCGCGCCGCCCGCGAAGTCGGCGACCAGCGTCGTCGACCCCTTCAGCAGCACGGTCGCCCGGTACACGGCGGCCAGCTCGCGCACCGCGGCCAGCCGGGCCCCCTCGACCTCCTCCCGCCGCACCCCGAGCAGCGCGGCCGCCTCCCCGGCGTGCGGGGTCATCAGCGTCGGCGCCGTACGCCCGCGCACCGCGTCGCGCGCGGCCAGCCGCAGCCCGTCCGCGTCCAGCAGCACCGGCACGTCGATGCCCAGCACCTCCGCCACGGTGGCCGCGTCGTCCCCGGCGCCGGGACCCACCACCCAGGCCTGCACTCGCCCGGCCTTGGCGGGCCCCTCGTCGGAGACCAGTGTCTCGGGGAAGCGGCCGATGACGGCGCCGCCCGCGGGCCCGACGTACCGCACGGCACCGGCGCCGCCCCGCAACGCCCCGAAGACGGCGAGCACGGCGGCCCCGGGATACCGCGAGGACCCGGCGGCGATGCCCACCACCCCCCGCCGGTACTTGTCGCTCTCCGCCGCGGGCACCGGCAGCAGCCGCGCCACGTCCGCGTGCTGCAACGCCTCCAGCTCGGCCTCGGGCGGCAGTGCGAGCCCGATGTCGACCAGTCGCACGGACCCGGCGTACTCGCGCGCCGGATCGATCAGCAGCCCCGGTTTGTGGGTGCCGAAGGTGACGGTGAGATCGGCCCGGACGGCCGTGCCCCGCACCTCCCCGGTGTCCGCCTCGACCCCGCTGGGCAGATCGACGGCGACGACGACGGCCCGGGACCGATCGACGGCGCCGGCGAGCGCCTGAGCGTCCGGCCGCAGCCCGCCCTTCCCGCCGATCCCCACGATGCCGTCCACGACGAGGTCGGCCCGCCCGATCACGTCCTCGGCCGAGCCGGGAGCGACGACCGCCCCGCCCGCCCGGCGCAGGGCCGCGAGGCCACCGGAGTGGGTGCGCCCGGGCGAGAGCAGTACGGCGGTCACGCCGGCCCCGCGGCGGGCCAGCCTCGCCCCCGCGTACAGGGCGTCCCCGCCGTTGTCCCCGCTGCCGACGAGCAGCACCACCCGGCTGCCGTACACCCGCCCGAGCAGGTCGGCGCAGGCGGCGGCCAGCCCGGCGGCGGCCCGCTGCATCAGCGCCCCGTCCGGCAGCCGCGCCATCAGCTCCCGCTCGGCCGCCCTTACCGTCTCCACGCTGTACGCAGTACGCATGGGTCCGAGTCTGCCCCGGAAGGGCCGGTGCCCGCACCCGGCCCGCTCAGCCCTCGGCGATCACCACGGCCGACGCGACCCCGGCGTCATGGCTGAGCGACACGTGCCAGGACTGCACCCCGAGTTCCGCGGCCCGCGCGGCCACGGTCCCTCTCACCCGCAGCCGGGGCTGCCCGGTGTCCTCCACGTACACCTCGGCGTCGGTCCAGTGCAGGCCGCCCGGCGCACCCAGTGCCTTGGCGAGCGCCTCCTTGGCGGCGAACCGCACCGCGAGGGAGGCGATACCGCGCCGCTCCCCGTTGGGCAGCAGCAACTCGCTCTCCAGGAACAGCCGATCGGCCAGCCCCGGCGTCCGGTCCAGCGACACCCGGAACCGATCGATCTCGGCGACGTCGATACCGACTCCGATGATGCTCATGGGGGGCAGCCTACGGTCAGCCGCCTGCGCCGACGGTTACTGCGCGAGAAGGGTGGCCAGCTCCGCCCGGGCGGCCAGCGTGTCGGGGTGGTCCTCGCCGAGCACCCGCGCGCGGTCCTCGCTCACCTCACGCATCTGTGCCACGGCCGTCGCCACGTCGCCGGTCCGGGCGATGACCCGGGCACGCCCGAACCTGGTTCTGATCACCTCCGGGTGGAGGGGGTTGCCGTAACGGGCCAGCCGGTAGGCGATGTAGTGGCGAGTCTCCAGGGTGCGCGGATCGTCGGCGCCGAACTCCCGGATCTGATCGGCCGACTGCATGCGTTGGAGGCGGGACAAGCCCGTGCCTAGTATTGCTCAGGAGTTTTTTCCTGCGGTACGGCCATTCAGCGGGGAGGAAGAATTTGGGCCGCGGTGCGCATGCGTAGCAGCAGCGCAGCACAGAGGCTCGATGTGGCCACCTACCAAGACGGATCATGCAATTCCACATCGCAGTTGTTGATTCTGGCGAAGGGCAGCGGCTTCGACTACCCGGTCTCGTCGTGGCGCCGGTCGACGTGGTGCAGCCCGTCTGCGCACAGCCTGTTTCCCGGACATCGCTCAAACACATGGAGCGCGCCTTCCTGTTCCGGACACCGCGGCAGCTGACGTCGTGAAGCAGGGCGCAATCCGGCGCTGCGAAAGGACACTCGGATGAAGCGATTGATGGTCGTGTACGGGACCAGACCGGAGGCCATAAAGATGGCGCCCGTGATCGAGGCGCTCCGCCAGTCTCCGCTGTTCCACCCGATGGTGACGGTGACCTCCCAGCACCGCGAGTTGCTCGACCAGGTGCATGCATTGTTCGGCATCCGTGCCGAACATGATCTGGACATCCTCACCCACCGCCAGTCCCTGGCCGACATCACCGTGCGCGTACTCGACGGATTGTGTCCACTGCTGCAGCGGGAGGCTCCAGACGCCGTACTGGTCCAGGGCGACACCACGACCGCGTTCGCGGGGGCTCTTGCCGCCTTCTACAGTCGCGTCCCTGTGGTCCACCTGGAGGCGGGTCTACGCACCGGTGATCGGTATGCTCCCTTCCCCGAGGAGATCAACCGTCGGCTTGCCACCCAACTGGCGTCCCTGCACTTGGCGCCTACCCGTCACGCCCGCGACAACCTGCTGCGGAACGGCATCGCCCCGTCATCCGTCGTCGTCACAGGGAACACCGTCATCGATGCCCTGCGCTGGGCTGTCGGATGCAGGGTGGACTACGGGGACCCAGCACTCGCCGACCTCGACGACACGGCTCGCCGGGTTCTGTTGGTGACGGCCCATCGCCGGGAGGCGTGGGGTAACGGCATGGAGTCCATCGGTGGCGCTCTTGCCGATCTCGCACGAAGCGAGCCCGACCTGCTCATTGTGGTACCGCTGCACCCCAACCCGGTGGTGCGGACGGCGATCCGGCCCTGGGTACAGCATCTGGAGAACGTGCGGCTCACGGAACCCCTCGGCTACGGAGCCTTCGCCCATCTGATGAGCCGTGCGCACCTCGTACTCACCGACAGCGGCGGCGTCCAGGAGGAGGGCCCAGGTCTGGGCAAGCCGGTACTGGTCATGCGGGACACCACGGAACGCCCTGAAGCCCTGAGGGCCGGCACCTCTCGGCTGGTGGGGACCGATCGTGAGCGCATAGTGAAGGAGGTGCGGCGGCTCCTGCACGACGGGGCGGCGTACGCAGCGATGGCGAGGGCCGTCAACCCGTACGGCGACGGGCTCGCTGCGGAACGTGCGGTACAGGCGATCGGCCACTGGCTGGGACTGTGCGCGCAGCCCACGGAGTTCGCTGCCGGCGGCGCATCAGCGCCAGAGGTCACGGGTGTCGAACACGGCCTTCCCGCGCAACGCGGTCCGCTTCACCCCTCGGAAGGCATCGTGGTCCACAAGCAGGACGACGACGTCCGCGTCTCGCACGGCGGTAGTGACGTCTACGAGTTCGACCCTGCCCGTGCGTGCCAGTGACTCGGGGAGTGCCTGGAGGTGGGGTTCCGCCACCAGCAGCCGGCCGGCCTGGCGATCGGCCAGCTGCGTGACGACGTGCAGGGCGGGGCTCCCTCTCAGGTCGTCGATGTTCGCCTTGAAGGCGATCCCGAGGCAGGCGATCACCGGATCCTTGAACCGTGCGGCCGTGTGGACGACCTCGCTGAGGATCTGGTCGGGCCGCTCGTCGTTCACCTCGCGAGCGAGGCGGATGAGCCGCGCCTGCTGGGGCGCGGCGGAGACGATGAACCAGGGGTCCACAGCTATGCAGTGCCCGCCGACGCCCGGCCCGGGGCGCAGAATGTCGACGCGGGGGTGCCGGTTGGCCAGGTCGATGACGTCCCCTACGTCGACGCCAAGCTGATCGCAGACTGCGGACAGCTCGTTGGCGAAGGCGATGTTGACGTCCCGGAAAGCGTTCTCGCTCAGCTTGGCAATCTCTGCCGTCGTGGCGTCGGCGAGCAGGCACTCCCCCCTGGTGAACACCTCGTAGAGCTCTCGTGCCCGCTGGGCACAGCCTTCGCTGACACCCCCCACCACCCGGTCGTTGCTCACGATCTCGATCATCGTGCGACCCGGCAGAACACGCTCGGGACAGTAGGCGATCCGAACGTCCGGCACAGCCGCCGTCTCATGAGCGAACGTCAGATCGGGCCGGCTCTTTCCGAACCACCGGGACAATTCCACGGTTGTACCGGGCGGCGAGGTGGACTCCAGAACGACGAGGTCACCCTTCTTGAGCACCCCCGCCAGCGAGGCTGCGGCGGCACGTACGTACGACAGGTCCGCGGTGCGGTCCTCCCGGAGCGGCGTGGGCACGGCGATGACGAAGGCATCGGCAGCCTCGGGCACCGCAGTCGCCCGCAAACGCCCCGTTGCCACGGCCCCTCTCAGCGCCGCGGCCAGGTCGGGCTCAACGAAGGGGACACGGCCGGCGTTGACGAGGTCGACGGTGACGGAGTTTACGTCGACGCCGATGACATCGATTCCGCCGGCAGCGAGGGCGACGGCGGTGGGGAGGCCGATGTAGCCGAGTCCGATGACGCAGACGGTGGAAAACACGAGGTGAATGCCTTCTTGGGGATGGCCCGACGCTCACCGGCCGGATTATGGTGCCGCAACCTGGTTTTGCTGTACCGACGCCGCGACATCAGATCAACAACAAGACAGGGCCCCTGCTGCGTGATGCCGGCCAGGGAATACACGAACAACAACCGCAACCCTTTGCGCGGAACCGGTTACACATGAACATTCGACGCGCGACGAAGCCGAAAGCACCTCAATCCAGTTCGATCGACGCGTCCACATACGTGCGCATTACTCACGGGAATTCTCCTCCCACCAGGCCCCGACGCCCCGCGATCAGGACATGCTCCCGCTCCCGGCCGCCCTCGCCGTGACCGGTGTTCCGTTGCCCGGCGGGCGCCGCGGCCGGCCGAGGGGCGAACGGCACACGGCCGTTCGCCCCGTTCCTCACTCCACCGTCACGGACTTCGCCAGGTTGCGCGGCTGGTCCACCTCGTTGCCCCGGGCGGTGGCCAGCTCGCAGGCGAAGACCTGGAGCGGCACCGTCGCCACCAGCGGCTGCAGCAGGGTCGGAGTCGCCGGGATGCGGATCAGGTGGTCGGCGTACGGGACCACCGCCTCGTCCCCCTCCTCCGCGATGACGATCGTCCGCGCACCCCTCGCCCGGATCTCCTGGATGTTGGAGACGATCTTGTCGTGGAGGACGGACCGGCCGCGGGGCGACGGCACGACCACGACCACCGGCACGTCCTGCTCGATGAGCGCGATCGGCCCGTGCTTCAGCTCGCCCGCCGCGAAGCCCTCCGCGTGCATGTAGGCGAGTTCCTTGAGCTTGAGGGCGCCTTCCAGGGCGACCGGATAGCCCACGTGCCGGCCCAGGAACAGCACCGTGTTCTTGCCGGCCAGCGAGCGCGCGAGTGCCCGGACCGGCTCCATGGTCTCCAGCACCCGCTCGACCTCGCACGAGATCTTCGACAGGTCCCGGATCACCGCCCCGATCTCGTCGCCCCACTTGGTGCCCCGCACCTGGCCCAGGTACAGGGCCACCAGGTAACAGGCGACCAGCTGCGTCAGGAACGCCTTGGTGGAGGCGACGGCCACCTCCGGACCGGCGTGCGTGTACAGCACCGCGTCCGACTCGCGGGGGATCGTCGAGCCGTTGGTGTTGCAGATGGCCAGGACCTTGGAGCCCTGTTCGCGGGCGTGCCTGAGCGCCATCAGGGTGTCCATGGTCTCGCCGGACTGGGAGATGGCGATCACCAGGGAGCGGGAGTCCAGGATCGGATCGCGGTAGCGGAACTCGCTGGCCAGCTCCACCTCGCACGGGATCCGCGTCCAGTGCTCGATGGCGTACTTGGCGATCAGGCCGGCGTGGAAGGCCGTACCGCACGCGACGATGACGACCTTGTCCACCTCGCGCAGCTCGGACGGGGAGATGCGCACCTCGTCGAGGGTGAGCGAGCCGGACGGGTCGATGCGCCCCAGCAGCGTGTCGGCGACCGCCTTGGGCTGCTCGGCGATCTCCTTGAGCATGAAGTAGTCGTAGCCGCCCTTCTCGGCGGCCGAGGCGTCCCAGTCGACGTGGAAGGAGCGGACGTCGGCGGGGCGGCCGTCGAATCCGGTCACCGTCGCGCCGTCGCGGCGCAGCTCCACCACCTGGTCCTGGCCCAGCTCGATCGCCGAGCGCGTGTGGGCGATGAACGCGGCGACATCGGAGGCCAGGAACGCCTCGCCCTCGCCGATGCCCACCACCAGCGGGGAGTTGCGGCGGGCTCCCACGACCACGTCGGGCTCGTCGGCGTGCACGGCGACCAGCGTGAACGCGCCCTCCAGACGCCGGCACACCAGCCGCATCGCCTCCGCCAGGTCGGCACAGGCGGAGAACTCCTCGGCGAGGAGGTGGGCGACGACCTCGGTGTCCGTCTCGGAGGCCAGGTCGTGGCCCCGCTCGGCCAGTTCCGCCCGCAGCACCGCGAAGTTCTCGATGATGCCGTTGTGGACGACGGCGACCCGGCCGGCGTTGTCCAGATGGGGATGCGCGTTCGCGTCCGTCGGGCCGCCATGGGTGGCCCAGCGGGTGTGGCCGATGCCCGTCGAGCCCGTGGGCAGCGGCCGTTCGACCAGTTCCTTCTCCAGGTTGACGAGCTTTCCGGCCTTCTTCGCCGCGGCCAGCCCGCCGTCCGCCGGCACGGCGACGCCCGCCGAGTCGTACCCCCGGTACTCCAGCCGCTTCAGCCCGGCCATGACGACGTCGAGGGCCGACTGCGTTCCTACGTATCCCACGATTCCGCACATGAGCCGCAGCCTACGGTCCGTCAGCCGCTCGAAGTGGCTGGCGCGTGCCCGAAATCGGAAATTCCCGCCGGGGTTCGAGGACCCCGGCGGGTCATTTTCAGCCGAGCTTGGCGATCTGCGCGTCGACGATCTCGGTCGGGAAGTCGAAGTCCTTGCCGGTGGCGGCCGCGGCGATGTTGAGGACCGGGAAGTAGGCGAGGGTGGCGCCCTTGCGCACCACGGCGCCCTTCACCGGCGCCTTCACGCCTTCCTCGGCGTCGACGAACCAGGTCAGGGCGACCGCCTCGTCCGCGCCCTCGGGTGCGGTGCCCGTGGTCACCTTCACGACCTTGGTCTTCTCGCCGTCCACGGTGAAGGAGAAGCCGCCGGCGCACTTCGTCGCGGCCGCCCGCAGGTCCTTCATGGCCTGCTCGGCGCCGCCGTCGTCGTAGGAGGCCAGCGTCTCGACGGTCTTCGACCGGTCGGTGAGGGCGAGCATCTTCTCCTCGGCGCTCGCACCCGCGGCGGGCTTCTTCGCGTCACCCGCCCACGACCGCTTCACCGTGGCGGCGGGCTTGCCGACGTAGGAGCCGACCTGGAGGTAGGCCAGCGGCTTGCACGCGGGGTCGTCCGCCGTGACCTTGTCCTGCGCGATGTCGTCCTGCGCCGGCACCTTGGTGACGACCTTGCCGCTCTTGACGTCCGCCTGCGTGAGCGCGGCCTTCTCCAGCTCGGCGGCGCTCAGCGCCTTGGCGGGGGCCGCCGGGGCGCTCTTGTCCGCCTGGGCCGCCCTGCCGTCGTCCCCCTTGTCGCCGGACGAACCGCCGCAGGCGGTGGCGAGCAGGGCGAGGGCTGCGGCGGAGGCGGCGACGGCAGCGCGACGAAGGACGGTACGTCTCAAGTGAGTGGCTCTTTCTCTTGCGATCCGCTCGACCCACGGGGAGCGGTCGGAGTCCGCGGCGGCCCCGCTGGATCTTTGCCTGCACTTTAGACACAGCGGACTCACAGTTGATCACGCAATTACCACCCGGTATCCATCCGTGACGCCGACGTGATCTTGCAGCCGTTTCCCCCGGCCGGGGCCCCGCACAAGCCCGCACGTCACGCACCCGCCCGCCCGCACGTGACGCACCCCACCCCGCCACCCTGTTCAAACTCCGTTAACAATGGACTGTGATCTCTCCGGTCTCCTCGATGCCCCGGAGCGCCCACCGGTCCCGGCCGGAGGCGACTCCCTACGTCGACCTCACCCGCGCCGAGTGGAGCGCGCTGCGCGACAAGACCCCTCTCCCCCTCACCGCCGAGGAAGTGGAGAAGCTGCGCGGTCTCGGTGACGTCATCGACCTCGACGAGGTGCGGGACATCTATCTCCCGCTCTCCCGCCTCCTCAACCTCTACGTCGGCGCCACGGACGGCCTGCGCGGCGCCCTGAACACCTTCCTCGGCGAGCAGGGCTCCCAGTCCGGCACCCCGTTCGTCATAGGCGTCGCCGGGTCCGTGGCGGTGGGCAAGTCCACCGTGGCCCGTCTGCTCCAGGCCCTCCTGTCCCGCTGGCCGGAACATCCGCGCGTCGAACTGGTCACCACCGACGGCTTCCTGCTGCCCACCAAGGAACTGCAGGCCCGTGGCCTGATGTCACGGAAAGGATTCCCCGAGTCGTACGACCGCCGGGCGCTGACCCGCTTCGTCGCGGACATCAAGGCCGGCAAGGACGAGGTGTCTGCCCCCGTCTACTCCCACCTCATCTACGACATCGTCGCGGGCGAGAAGCTCACCGTCCGCCGCCCCGACATCCTGATCGTCGAAGGGCTCAACGTCCTCCAGCCCGCCCTGCCCGGCAAGGACGGCCGCACCCGGGTCGGCCTCGCCGACTACTTCGACTTCAGCGTGTACGTCGACGCGAGCGGCGAGGACATCGAGCGGTGGTACCTCAACCGCTTCAGGAAACTGCGCCAGACCGCCTTCCAGGACCCCGACTCGTACTTCCGCAAGTACACGCAGGTGTCCGAGGAGGAGGCGCTCGACTACGCGCGCACGCTGTGGCGCACCATCAACAGGCCCAACCTCGTGGAGAACATCGCTCCCACCCGCGGCCGGGCCGGCCTGGTCGTCCGCAAGGGACCGGACCACAAGGTCCAGCGGCTGCGGCTGCGCAAGCTGTAGGCACCGCCGCTGCCCGGCCCAAAAGCGTCTTCGGGCCGGGCAGCGTGAGTACACCTCGCGGGCGGGCAGCTCCTAGAGCCGCCGCTCGCAGTTCGAGGCGATGTTGTCGCCGGGGTCGGCGAACACCGTGTCGTTGCCGCCGTTGCAGTTCACCGTGTCACCGCCGGCGTGGTCCTCCACGCCGATCGTGTCGTTGCCGCCGTTGGTGGTCACCTTGTCGATGCCCGTGCCGGCGTCGACGGTGGTGTTGACCGGAACATCGGCCGTGGCGGTGTCGTTCTGGTCGTCCAGCGCGATGGCGAGCCGGTTGACGGTGGTGATGCTGCCGCAGTCGGCTGTGGTGGCGGACACCCGTGTGCACCCCGGACCTATCGCGACGCCCGTGGTGTCCGTGAGGAGCAGATGGTTGCTGCCGGACACGGTGGCCGTGACCTGGTTCTGCACGCCGCTGCGCGCCTGGAGTCCGGCAAGGCCACCGAAGATGCGGAACGCCGTGGAGCCCGGTGTCTGGGCGGCGGCCGGAGTGGCGAACGAAACGACGACGAGACCCGCGACGAGGGCCGGACCGGCCGCTCGCCTCAGGGTGCTGCTCATGATCTTCATACTGTGCTGCTCTCTTCCGTCGAGGCAGGGCGCCAGGCAGGCCCCTCTACAGAAGTGAAACAACCAGTGACCACGCATGCACTCTTAGTTGCGTTCCTTCGGGTGACGCAACCGGGGCGGAGCCGTCTTCGGCCCCGCCGTGCGCCGCCGGGGCCGAAGACGGCTCCGCCCCGGACGGGCATCCCGCGGAACTAGCCCAGCGCCGACTTCACCGCGTCGGCCAGACGGCCCGCGACCGACCGCGCCTGGTCGATGTCGGCCGCCTCGACCATCACCCGCACCAGCGGCTCCGTACCGGAGGGCCGGAGCAGCACCCGCCCCGTCCCGCCGAGTTCACGCTCGGCCTCGGCGACGGCGGCGGCCAGGTCGGCGGACGTCCTCACCCGCGACCTGTCCACGTCGGGGACGTTGATCAGCACCTGCGGCAGCCGCTCCATCACGGAGGCCAGCTCACGCAGCGTACGGCCGGTCTGGGCGACCCGGGCGGCCAGCAGCAGGCCCGTCAGCGTGCCGTCGCCGGTCGTCGCGTGGTCGAGGATGATCACGTGCCCGGACTGCTCGCCACCGAGGGCGAAGCCGTGCTCCTTCATCTCCTCCAGCACGTACCGGTCGCCCACGGCGGTCTGCACGAGCCGGATGCCGGCCCGCTCCATCGCCAGCTTGAAGCCGAGATTGGACATGACCGTGGCGACGACGGTGTCGGAGCGCAGCTCGTCCCGCTCCCGCAGCGCCAGCGCGAGCACGGCGAGGATCTGGTCACCGTCCACCTCCTCACCGGTGTGGTCCACGGCCAGGCAGCGGTCGGCGTCCCCGTCGTGCGCGATGCCGAAGGCGGCACCGTGTTCGAGGACCGCGGCCTTGAGCTTGTCCAGGTGGGTGGAGCCGCAGCCGTCGTTGATGTTGAGCCCGTCCGGCTCGGTACCGATCGTGACGATCTCGGCGCCGGCCCGCGAGAACGCCGCCGGCGAGACCCCCGCGGCCGCACCGTGCGCCTCGTCCAGGACGACCTTCAGGCCGTCCAGCCGGTTCGGCAGCGCCGACAGCAGATGGCCGACGTACTGCTCGAAGCCCTCGTCGTACGACCGCACCCGCCCGACGCCGGCACCGGTGGGCCGCTGCCAGGGCTCACCGTGGCGGTGGGACTCGTAGACGGCCTCGATCCGGTCCTCCAGCTCGTCGGCGAGCTTGTGGCCGCCTCGGGCGAAGAACTTGATGCCGTTGTCCGGCATGGCGTTGTGGCTGGCGGAGAGCATCACGCCGAGGTCGGCGCCGAGCGCGCCGGTCAGGTACGCCACCGCGGGCGTCGGCAGCACGCCCACGGTCAGCACGTCCACACCGGCGCTGGCCAGGCCCGCGACCACGGCCGCCTGAAGGAACTCCCCGGAGGCACGCGGGTCCCGTCCGACCACCGCCGTCGGCCTGTGGCCCTCGAAGGTGCCCGCCTCGGCCAGCACGTGCGCCGCCGCGACGGACAGGCCGAGCGCCATCTCGGCCGTCAGGTCCGCGTTGGCGACACCGCGCACGCCGTCCGTACCGAAGAGTCGTCCCACGTGTCCTCCTGAGGAAGCGTCCTGGCTGCCATGAATGGTGGCAGACGCCGGGTCATCCGATCACACCAGCCGTTGAGCGTCTTGTGTCGTTATACGCCCTTGGCCGGGATAAACGAACGCCCCGACGGCACATGTGGCGTGCCGCCGGGGCGTTCGGAGTACGAGCAGGCAGCTGCTGTTTAGCGCTTGCTGTACTGCGGGGCCTTGCGGGCCTTCTTCAGACCGGCCTTCTTGCGCTCGACCGCACGGTCGTCGCGCTTGAGGAAGCCGGCCTTCTTCAGCGGGCCGCGGTTGTTGTCGACGTCGGCCTCGTTCAGCGCACGGGCGACACCGAGACGGAGCGCACCGGCCTGACCGGAGACACCGCCACCGGCGATGCGGGCGATGACGTCGTAACGACCCTCGAGCTCGAGCACCTTGAAGGGCTCGTTGACTTCCTGCTGGTGCACCTTGTTCGGGAAGTAGTCCTCGAGGGTGCGACCGTTGATCTTCCACTTGCCGGTGCCCGGAACGATCCGGACGCGGGCGATGGCGTTCTTGCGACGGCCCAGGCCGGCAGCCGGCTGGGGCTCGCCGAAGCGCGAGGCGAGGGACTCGGAGGTGTACTCACCCTCCACCGGAACCTCGGACTCGGTGGTGTAGCTGTCGATGTCGACGAGCTCAGTCTCTTCGACCGGCTGCTCAACGGTGGTCTCGGCCACGATTCTCCTCAGATTCTCTTCAGTCTTAGGGGGTGGCCGGACTTACTGCGCGACCTGGGTGATCTCGAACGGCACCGGCTGCTGCGCAGCGTGCGGGTGCACGTCACCCTTGTAGACCTTCAGCTTCGAGAGCATCTGACGGCCCAGCGTGTTCTTGGGGAGCATGCCCTTGACGGCCTTCTCGATGGCCTTCTCGGGGTTCTTGTCCAGCAGCTCGTCGTAGCGGACGGAGCGCAGACCGCCCGGGTAGCCGGAGTGGCGGTACGCCATCTTCTGGGTCCGCTTGTTGCCGGACAGGTGCACCTTGTCGGCGTTGATGATGACGACGAAGTCACCGGTGTCGACGTGGGGGGCGTAGATCGGCTTGTGCTTGCCCCGCAGGAGGGACGCAGCGGTGGTGGCGAGACGGCCCAGGACGACGTCCTGAGCGTCAATAACGTGCCACTGACGAGTCACATCGCCGGGCTTAGGGCTGTACGTACGCACTTCGCAGCCTTCTTCTTCAGGGATGGGTGCTGACACATGGCATCACTGAAGCGATCGTGCAGCTGGGGACGACAAATATGCCGGGAACGCTGCCCGTATGCCGCCCACTGGTAACTGCTCCAGGGAACCTAGGTAAGGGCCTCTCGCGTGAGAACGAGCGAGCCAATACACAACGAAGAGGCAGAATACCTGGACGCCCCCGGACGGGTCAAAACGAGGCATGCCGACGGCCGCACGCCGGACAAACAAGGCATGCCGACCGACGCACACCAGCACCCGTCGGCCCCCGTCTAAGATGCGCCCCATGAGTTACGGGCAGGGGGGACCCCAGTCTCAGTGGGATCCCTGGAAACCGCATTCCCAGCAGCCCTGGAGCAGCGGCGGCGACGACGGGACTCCGGACTGGGCCGCGCTCGCCGAGGCCTCGGAGACACGGAACAAGCGCCGCAGGCTGCTGTTCATAGGCGGCGGGGCGCTGGCCACGATCGCGATCGGCACCGCCGTCGCGATGGCCGTCGTCTCCGCGAACGGCGACAACAAGGCCTCCGGTCAGCCCACCAAGCTGCCCGCCACCGCCGCACTGCCGAGCGGCTCGGCCACCGCGCCGTCCTTCGCCCCCACCAGCGCCCCGCCTCCGCTGGACCCGAAGGACTTCATTTCCAGCGTGAAGAAGGACACCGCCCCGCTGAGCCCCGACAGCCTGTTCCCGGGCACCCAGCTGACCATGGGCAGCACGGTGTACAAGAAGGGCCCGACGGCGGACACCAAGAGCTGTGCCACTGCCGCCGGCGGCACCCTGCCCAAGGTCCTCACCGGCAACGGCTGCACCCGCCTGATGCGCGCCACCTACACCGACGGCGGCACCGCGGTCACGGTCGGCGTGGCCGTCTTCGACACCGCGGCCCAGGCGGCGAAGGCCAAGGCCCAGACCAACGACCAGAGCATCGTGCACTCGCTGTTCGGCAAGGGCGTCAAGCCCTTCTGCGACGGGGCGTTCTGCCGCTCGACGAGAAACGCCTACGGCCGCTACGCCTACTTCACGATCACCGGCTTCCTCAACGGCAAGGACGTGACCAAGAAGGACACGAAGGCCTTCTCCGCCGGTGACGACCTGGCGGAGTTCACCTTCCGCCAGATCAACCGCCGTGGCGAGGCACAGGCCTCGGCGGCCGCGGCCCAGTAGCTCTCAGCAGCACCCCGCCGACGGAAGCGAGCGCTTGTTCCGCGCCTCCAGGTTCCGTGCGGCCAGCAGTTCGTCGGCGGGGTAGCCCACCTCCTCCAGCGTCAGCCCGTGCGGTCGCACGACATGCACGGCCGAGTCGCGGACGCCCGCGGCCAGCACCTTTCCGGGCCACTCGGGTCCGCGGTGCCCGTCCCCGACGAACAGCAGCGCGCCGATCAGCGAGCGCACCATGTTGTGGCAGAACGCATCGGCCCGGACGGTCGCGGTGATGATCCCGTCGGCGTCGCGCGCCAGGCTCAGCTCCTGGAGCGTACGGATCGTGGTCGCGCCCTCACGCTTCTTGCAGTACGCGGCGAAGTCGTGCTCGCCGAGCAGCGCCCGCGCCGCCTCGTTCATGGCGTCCACGTCGAGCGGCCAGTCGTGCCACAGGACGTGGCCGCGCAGCAGAGGGTCCACTCCCCCGGGATTGTCGGTGACGCGGTACGCGTAGCGCCGCCAGACGGCCGAGAAACGGGCGTTGAAGCCCGCAGGGGCCTCGGTCAGGCTCCACACCCGCACGTCCTTGGAAAGCCGCCCGGCGAGCCGCTTGAGCAGCTTCTCGCGGTGCTCCGCCCACAGCTCCCCGGGCAGATCGACGTGCGCGACCTGACCGCGGGCGTGCACACCGGCGTCCGTCCGGCCGGCGACGGTCAGCTCGTACGTCTCCTTCGACCGGGTCACCGTGCGCAGGGCGTCCTCGATCTCCCCCTGCACGGTCCGCTTCCCGCCGGCCTGCTTGGCCCAGCCGTGGAAGCCGGAGCCGTCGTACGACAGGTCGAGGCGGATACGGACGTGACCGGGCTGTACTTCACTCACAAACAGATCCTCTCAAGCTCCGGCCTCTGCCCGGTACGCGAAAGCGGGCCCGCCCCGAAGGGCGAACCCGCTTCCCGCGTCAGGCAGAGCCTCAGGCGTCCTTGGACTCCTCGGCCGGAGCCTCGGCGGCGTCCTCGACCTTGGTCTCCTCGACCTTGGCCTCCTCGGCCTCCTTCACCGCACGCTTGGTGGCGGCCTCGGCCTCACCGGTCGCCTGCTGGGCGACGGTCAGCGCCTCGACAAGCTCGATGACGGCCATGGGCGCGTTGTCGCCACGGCGGTTACCGATCTTGGTGATGCGGGTGTAGCCACCGGGACGGTTCTCGTACCGCGGGCCGATCTCGGTGAAGAGCGTGTGGACGATGCTCTTGTCCGTGATGACCTGGAGCACCTGACGGCGGTTGTGAAGGTCGCCCTTCTTCGCCTTGGTGACCAGACGCTCGGCGTACGGGCGCAGGCGGCGCGCCTTCGCCTCGGTGGTGGTGATGCGGCCGTGCTCGAACAGCGACTTCGCGAGGTTCGCGAGGAGCAGCTTCTCGTGCGCGGCGCTGCCGCCCAGACGGGCACCCTTGGTGGGCTTCGGCATGGTTCTTCTCCTGTGTGTCTGCCCCGGCCGTGTCAGGTACCGGAGTCAGTATCCGAGCAGACGGTTGTCTGTCGGAGATCCGGGCAGTGCCCCGAAGGGGCCTGCTCGGAAGGGGCGCGGGGAACTGCGCGACAAGCAGCGTACCCGCGCCCGAAATCGGACCGTGAGGCCCGAGCTCTTAATACTGCTCGGTCTCCACGAAGCCCGCGTCCGCATCGTCATCGGCGCCGAAGGCGTCAGCCGCGGCGGTGGGGTCGAATCCGGGCGGGCTGTCCTTGAGGGCCAGGCCCATGCCGGCCAGCTTCGCCTTGACCTCGTCGATCGACTTCGCACCGAAGTTGCGGATGTCGAGGAGGTCCGCCTCGGAACGCGCAACGAGCTCACCCACGGAGTGGATGCCCTCACGCTTGAGGCAGTTGTAGGAGCGGACCGTGAGCTCCAGCTCCTCGATCGGCAGCGCCAGGTCCGCGGCCAGGGCGGCGTCCGTCGGGGACGGACCCATGTCGATGCCCTCGGCGTCGATGTTCAGCTCGCGGGCGAGACCGAACAGCTCGACCAGGGT